>JAIXWM010000043.1 GCA_027491255.1 Rubrivivax sp.
ATCCGCGCTCGTGCGTGCCACGTGCTTGTACGTCGCCACCAAGCTCGGCGACCTCATGCAGGACATCCTCGTGGTCGGCGGCCTTGTCCCGTCGCTCCTCGTGGACCAGGAGACGCTCCCGGACGGGACCGAGCCTCACGTCGGCACGATGGACCTCGACGTAGGCCTCCAGCTCGCGCTGCTCGACGAGGGACGCTACCGCAGCCTCACGGAGCGCCTCCGCGACGCGGGGTTCCGCATGGACACGAACGACCATGGCAACCCGACAAGGCAGCGCTGGCTGATCGAGGGCGCCCGCAGCGTGACCCTCGACTTTCTGATCCCGCCCTCGCGTGAGGGCGACCGCGGCGGTCTGCTCCGAGACATCGAGCCGGACTTCGCCGCGATTATCGCGCCGGGGCTGCGTTGTGCCTTTCGTGATCGGCAACGCGTCACCCTCGCCGGGGACACCCTCTTTGGTGAGCGCGCGACCCGGGACGTCTGGGTGTGCGGCCCGGGCGGCTTCGTCGTGTTGAAGGCGCTCGCCTTTGACGGCCGGGGCGAGAACAAGGACGCCTACGACCTTTTCTACGTCGTCCGCAACTACGGCTCCGGCCCCCGGGAGGTGGCGGCGCGACTCCGGCCGCTGCTCGACGACGAGGAGGCGCTGAAGGCGCGGGCAATCCTTGAGCGAGACTTCGCCGACCCTGCGGCCGTCGGCCCCCGGCGCGTCGCTGCGTTCGTGACAGGCGGGGCCGACGACGACCTCCAGAGCGATGTCGTGGGCTTCATAAGCCAGCTGCTGGGAGCTCTTCGCAGCAGACCGGCCTGAGGGCTCACCGCGCTGCGTCCCAACCCCGTCGCCCACCGGCTCTACTCCGGTGGAGGCGGCGCGTCCGTCCTCCGATGACCACTTCCTCGGAGGACCGCCATGTCGCAGCTCATCTCGTGCCCGTCGGGGCTTACCGGCCGCATCCGCGGCATGAAGGTCCGCGAGGAGCGCATCCTCACGGACCGCAAGCTCGCGAAGGGTGGCGGGCAGATCGACGAGCTGCTCGCCGCGTGCTGGGAGGAGACGACCGACCCCGGTCCCTATGACTTCGGCGACAAGGGCATCGACTGGGGCGTCGTACTTCAGGGCGATCGCTTCTACGCGCTGTTGCAGGTGCGCGCGCTCACCTACGGTCCGGAGTACGCCTTCTCGCTCGGATGCCAGAATGAGGCTTGCCGCGCGCGCTTCGAGTGGGAGCTCGACCTCGGCGAGCTGCCCGTTCGCACGCTGAGCGACGCGAGCCGCTCCGCCTTCACACAGGGCAACCGCTTCGAGACGCGCCTGCCCGACGCCGGCCTGCGCGTCTGGTTCCGGCTCCTCAACGGTGCCGACGAGCGCAAGCTGCCGCAGCTCCGCAAGACCGCGGGGGACCGCATGCTCTCGGCGATGCTCGGCTGGCGCGTGCTCGAGGTCGAGGGCGTGGCCGACAAGGACAAGCGGCGCTTCCTCGAGGACCTGAGCCTGCGCGACGCCGACTTCCTCGTCGACGAGTTCGACCGGGTCGACTGCGGCGTGGACACGGCCATCGAGGTCGAGTGCCCCGAGTGCCTCACGGTCCAGGAGGTGGAGCTCCCTTTCGACCGGGGCTTCTTCCTGCCTGGGACGGGCCGGACGGCGAGGCGCCGGGACCGCACGTCCTCTTCCCGAGGCTGAGCCTCGACGACTGGCGCGAGGGCCTCTTCCAGCTCTGCTGGCAGCAGCACGGCGGCTCCGGTCTCGGAGCGACGCTGAGCGAGGCCCTCGAGCTCCCCACCGCCGACCGGGACTGGCTGCTCGAGCGCATCGGGCGGCAACGCGAACGCGAGGCACGCGAGATCGAGAAAGCAGGCAAACGAAGGTAGTCGCCCATGGCCCTGAACAACGTCGGACTCGGCTTCGTCTTCACCGCGCGGGACCTCGCGTCGGCGAAGATGGCGCAGCTCGAGCGCCAGTTCTCGAGCCTGGACGACCGCGTCACCGGCGGGTCGGCGCGCATGGCGTCGTCGTTCCGCGAGCTGGGCGTGGGCATCGCCGTGTTCACCGCGGGCGCGGCGGTCGTCGCGGGCAGCTTCGCGCTCGCCGACGCAGCTGGGCGGTTCGAACAGGCCATCGCCGCAGTCGCGGCTGTCTCGGGCGCGTCGGCGACGGAGCTTCAACAGCTGCGCGACGCCGCGATTGACGCGGGCATCGCGACGCAGTTCTCACCGACGGAGGCGACACTCGGGCTGCGCGAGCTCTCCCAGGCGGGCTTCAGCGCACAGGAGTCGATGCGGCTCCTCATCCCCGTGCTCGATCTAGCCGCAGGCTCACTCGGCGAGCTCTCGCCGCAGCAAGCGGCCGGCCTCGCCTCGCAGGCCATGAAGGCCTTCGGCATCTCCATCGACGAAGCGTCGATCTCGGTCGACCGGATGCTCCAGGCCGTCAACGTGTTCGCCCTCAACGCGAGCGAGCTGCCGCTGGCGCTCGGCACGGCTTCGCGCGGTGCCCAGGCGCTGCACCAGTCGCTGTCCGAGACGCTCATCGCGCTCGGCCTCGTGAAGAACGTCATCCCGGGCGTCGAACGCGCCTCGACCGCGGTGGCCGTGGCCATGGAGCGCATGGCCGACCCGCAGGTGCAGCAGCGCCTCGCGGGCATCGGCGTCACCGTCGTCGACGCGCAAGGCGGCTTCCGCTCGTTCCTCGACATCCTCGGCGAGATGGGCCCCGCGCTCTCGCGCATGACCGAGGCGCAACGCTCGGCGTTCCTGCTCCAGACCTTCGGCCGTGAGGCGCTCGGAGGCGTCAACGCCATCCTCACCCAGGTCACGAATGGCGTGCGAACGAACACGGGCGAGACTGTGCGAGGTGCTCAGGCGCTCGCCTATCTGCGCCAGCAGTTCGAGAACGCCGGTGGCACCGCGGCGCAGTTCCGCGACCGAATGCTCGACACCTTCGCGGGCCAGCGCCAGCTGCTGCGGGGCTCGCTCGAGACGCTCGCCATCGTGCTCGGCGAGCCGTTCGCGGCGGTGTTCAAGCCGATCATCACCCTGGTCGTCGACACGCTGAACCTCTTCCTGCGCTTCATCCGCGGCGTCCCCGCGCCGGTGAAGAAGGCCTTTGCGGGCTTCATCGTCGCGGCCGGTGCGATCGTCGCCCTCGTAGGCGCGGTGATAGCGGCGAAGGCGGGCATCGCGCTCCTCGCCATCGGCTTCAAGGCGCTCGGGCTCAGCATCGGCGGCATCCTCTCGACGCTCCTCCCGGCGATTCTGATCGTCGGGGCGCTCGCCGTCGTGGTCGCAGGCTTCGTGATGGCTCTCCGCCAGAACCTCGGCGGCATCGGCGACTTCCTGCGGAGCACCTGGGAGCGGGTGACGCTGTTCTTCCGCGGGCTGCAGCAGCTCTTTGAGCAGGGCGGCTTCAGCGGCGCCGTCCGCGAGGAGCTCGACCGCGCCGAGAACCAGGGCCTCAAGCGCTTCCTGATTTCGGTCTGGCAGATCGTCTACCGCATTCAGCAGGTCTGGGAGGGCTTCAAGGACGGCTTTGCCCGGACCATCGAGGAGGCGCGCCCGGTCTTCGACGACCTGGTGAGCGCCTTTCGCGAGCTCGGCGACGAGATCGGCTCGCTCTTCTCGGAGGTCGCTGGCGGTGCTGCGGGCCTGCCCAGTGCGGAGTTCCGCAGCTTTGGGGACATCGCGGGCGCGGCCATCGGCTGGATCGTCACGGCGCTCACGACGCTCGTGGCCGTGTTCACCCGCATCACGAGTGGCGTCATCGGCGGCTTCCGCTCGATGCTCGAGTACATCCGCCCCGCCTTCGAGGTGGTGGGCGAGGCGATCGGCCGCCTTCAGGAAGCGTGGAATCGACTCACGGGCGCGACCGAGGCGGGCACGGGGGCCGTGGGCGCGTCCACGAGCGCGTGGCGAAAGCTTGGGGAGTTCCTCGGGCAGGTGTTCGGCGCGGTGGTCACGGTCATCACGCTCGCGCTCGCCGGGCTCATCGACATCGTCACGGTGCTCATCGACGTCGTCATCGCGGTGAAAGACGCCTTCGTCGCGGCAGGCACCTGGATCGGTGAGACGGCGGCCGCCATCTACCTCTGGTTCACCGAGACGCTCCCCAACGCCATCGCCGGAGCGGTCGCCTCGGTGGGAAACTTCTTCCGTGGCATCGGGCAGTTCTTCGTCGGCATCTGGCGCTGGTTCACGGGGATCTTCCAGGCCATCGCGGACGGGATCACGAGCTTCCTGCAGCCGGTGGTGGACTTCTTCCGCGGCGTCGGCCGGGCCATCCAGTCGGTGTTCGACTTCATTCGCGACATGGTCATCCGCATCCTGCGGGAGATCCCTGAGGCACTCCTGCCCGACAGCCTCGAGCGGCTGAGTCGCCAGCCGCTCTCCACGGAGGTCCGGACCGCGGACTCGTTCGCGGCGACGGGGAACACGCAGGACACCGCAGCCCGCGCGCAGGCGGCCTCGTCGGCCATGCCATCGGTCGCCGACACCACGAGCCGCATGAACGAGTTCGCGGCGCTCGAGGCGAACCTGCGCGGCTTCGCGAACGACCGCGCACGCGACCGCGGGCAGCCGCCGCCGTTCCAAATCCAGGTCCAGGTCGACGGCGAGACCATCGCCCGCGCGACCCACAACGCCAACCAGAGCAACGCGAGCCGGGCCTTCACGCCCGTGCCCGCCTACTGACGAGGAGCGCCGCGATGCCGTTCGATACCCGCCCGCCGCGCTGCTCGCTCGTGAACGTTGAGACCGGCGAATCCATCGGGTGCCTGTTCAACCCGACGCAGCTCGCCGAGAAGGTCCAGGTCAACTGGAACCGGCTCACCGTCCCGGGCCTCTCGCACCAGGTGCTGCAGTACCAGAGCACGGGCAACCGCGAGTTCGGCGGCGTGGAGTTCTACCTCGACCGCGTGTTCGCCGCGGAGCAGCCCGGCGACGTCGACATCATGGACTTCCGCGCCTTCCTGCGCGCGCTCACCGTGCCGCCGGAGTCCACCGAAGGCGTCGCCGCTACCGCTCCACCTCGGACGCTCCTCGTCTGGCCGGGCGTCCTAACCGTCGAAGCGGTGCTCACGAGCGTCGAGTTCCAGTACCGCCAGTTCGGCAACGACGGCCGGGTGATGGTCTACGCCGCCACCGTGGGCTTCGAGGAGATCCTCGACGTCCGGGTCACCTCCGAGACGCTGCGCGAGGAGGTCTGACGATGGCCCCCAAGGCAGGTTCTCGGCACACCTTCACCCTCGGCACGCGCGACGACGCCGGGCGTTTGTTCCTCACGGAGCGCGAGCCGTACGGCTTTCGCGAGCACACGGACACGCGCCGACACACCGTCGCACAGGGCGACGCGATGTGGTCGCTCGCCGGTCGCTACTTCGCGCCGCTCCCGCGCGCGTGCGGCCTCTGGTGGGTCATCGCCGACTTCCAGCCCGACCCGATCGTCGACCCGACGCTCGCGCTCGAGCCCGGGCGCGTCCTGTTCATCCCGTCGGTCCGCATCGTCACCGACGTCATCCTCGCCGAGCAACGCCGGAGGTCCGCATGACCGCGACGCAGGACAGGAGTGCTCCCGGCGTGCGCCTGACGCTGCTGCGTGACGAGCGCGCTCCCTCGGGAGAGCCGCTCGACCTCGCGGGCCGCCTCATCGGCTTCACCTACGAGGACGCCGAGCGGAAGGCCGACCAGGTGTCGCTCCAGCTCGACAACTTCGACCTGTCCCTCTTCGACCGCGAGGACCTCGCGGGCGGCGCGACGCTCGAGGTCAGCTGGGGCTACCCGGGAAACATGGCGCCTCCGCGGCGCGTCGTCGTTCGCAGCCTCAAGGGGTTCGGCACGCTCACGCTCGAGGGCCGCGCGACGACCGTTCTGCTGGATCGCGAGTCGCGGACGCGCGCCTGGGAGAACAAGTCCCGCGCCGACGTCGCGCGCGCCATCGCCGAGGAGCATGGGTTCGAGGGCGGTTTCGTGGACGTCGAGGACACGGGCGAGGTGTTCGACGTCATCAACCAGACCGCCGAGACCGACGCGCGCTTTCTCCGGCGTCTCGCCAGCCGCGAGGAGTTCGAGTTCTACGTCGACGACGGCGGGCTCCACTTCCACACGCGGCGCCAGAGCGCAGCGCCGACCCACGTCTTCACCTGGTACGCGGACCCGGGGCGTGGCGACGTGCTGTCCGTCAACGTCGAGGGCGAGCTCGCCCGGCGCGCGGGCCGGGTGACCGTGCGCGGGCGCGACCCGCTGACGCGCACGACCGTCGAACGCACGGCGACGAACGCCACGGCGAGCCGCGAGACGCTGGGCGAGGTCGTCGAGGTCGTGGACCCCGAGACCGGGTCAACCTCGCTCCAGACCCGCAACGCCACCGCGAGCGTTCAGCCCACCGCGGCCGCGACGAGCGCGAGCATCGAGCGCGAGGCCGGTGCCCGGTTCCGACGCGCCGAGCGGGGGACCGTGAAGCTCTCGCTGCGCGTGGTGGGCGATCCGACGCTGCGGGCCAAAAGCATCGTCGAGGTGCGCGGCATCTCGTCGCTGCTC
>JAIXWM010000111.1 GCA_027491255.1 Rubrivivax sp.
ACGCCCAGTTCACGCTTGAGCGCCAGCGCCGACATCCCCGTCTTGGCCTGGCTGATGAGATGGATGGCCAGGAACCAGGTGGTCAGCGGCAGCTTGGAATGCTCCATCATCGTGCCGGCCGTCACCGAAACCTGATGCCGGCAGCCGATGCACTGGAACAGCTTGCGGGCACCATGGCTGACGAGGTAGTGCCGCGCGTCGTCGCAGCGCGGGCAACGGAACCCCTCGGGCCAACGCGCCCGCTTCAGAGCTTCGGCGCACTGCTCTTCAGTGCCGAAGTGCCGCAGGAATTCGGGGATCGACATGCCGGGCTGGAACTGGATCTTGTGGCTGGACATCGTGGCTCTCCGTCGTCAGGAGAGCTCAGGCTATGAAGTCAGTAGCTCATGGGGTGAGCCTGGCTGAGGCAGGTTTCCAATCAAGATTGATTTTGTGGACACCGGTCATCCGGCGCTGCTGCGGATGTGGGACAAGCGGCAACGGGGCTACAGAGCGATGGGGTACAGGGTCGGATCTGATTCGCATCTTGCCATCGGACTATAAAAAGACTATATTAAGTCTTGCCTAAGTCCGGAGCCCTGCCATGCGCTACTCGTCACAAGTCAAGCCGATCAGCTATCTCAAAGCCAACGCTGCCGAGGTTTTGACCCACCTCGCAGAGCAGCGTGCACCGATGGTCATCACCCAAAACGGTGAGGCCAAGGCTGTCCTGCAGGATGTAGCCTCGTTCGAAGAGACGCAAGAAACGCTGGCGCTGCTGAAAATCCTTGCGCTAGGCAACCAGGACATGGCCGCTGGCAAGGTGCAACCCGTGGCCGATGTCGTTGCCCGTCTTCGCGCCAAGCGAGCCGTAGTCTGATGTCTGGCACACCGGCCAAATTCGAGGTCTTGGTCACCGATGGGGCAGAGCAGGACTTGGAGGCCATCCACGACTACATCTCCGAATTCGACTGCGTGGCCAACGCCAACTACGTGTTGGATCAGTTGATGGCCGTCGTGGAGAGCCTGTCGAGATTCCCGGAACGCGGTAGCTATCCAAAGGAACTGGTTGGTCTTGGCATCAAGGAATACCGCCAGACATCCTTCAAGCCGTACCGCGTGATCTACCGTGTCACAGGCAGCCACGTCATCATTTACCTGATTGCGGACGGACGCCGTGATATGCAGAGCGTGCTTGCTCGCCGCCTGCTGGGCGCTTGACCCGCAGCAACCCGCACCAGCGCTCATCAGCTCGGGAAGCTAGTCTGCACACGGTCAACCATCCGCCACCAGTACCAAGGGCCCAGAGACCTCTCTGGGCCCATTCTTTTTGCACGTTCCCCGAGGAACACGTTGTCGCTTGTTGACCATGACGCGCCTGAAGAGGCCCCGAAGGGCCCCCCGCGGACTGATCTCCTCTTGCCGTTCTCTGCCAGCCTGTCGACCAACAAAAGCGGGCCTGCGCCCCTGGCTCCACATTGGGCCGGCACGGTGGCCCAGAATTGGATCGGCACTGGCACAAGACCGAGTGATCGGGAAGGTGGGTCGCTGTAGACCTTCCAGAAGAAGGCGCCGCTTTCTGGCTGAGGTGCACTGCGAGCAGTTTTCCTGAACGATCATTTGGCTTCGGTGTCGATGGACTTGGCGCGCGAGATCCGCCCCTTGGCCTGCTCGATGTGTTCCCGTACCGCGGATTCGGCCGCAGCGCCGTCGCCCGCCTCGAAGGCTGCGATCACGGCGCGGTGCTCCGTGATCGCTTCGTCGGACCCGAAGTTGCCGCTCTGTGGAATGACCGACAGCCGAGCGATCGACAGCAGGACGTGCAGGTCTCGGTAGTGTGCGGAGATCACCGAATTGCCTGCGCTGTCGACCAAGGCCTGATGGAACTCCTGCTCCAGCCCGACGTATGCACGGGAATGACGATACCCGACGCCCTGCCTTCGCATCTGCGCCATCGCCTCCGTGGCATTCTTCATGGCCTTCAGTGAAGTGCTGCGGTCCTGATGCTCGGCGCCCCGGCGTGCGCAGTAGGTTTCGATCATGGACCGGTACTCGAGCAGCTGAGCCAAGTGTTCGTCGTCTGGCACCGACGCTACCGAAAAGCCGGCATTTGCGGTGAACGACACCAGTCCCTCTGCCCCCAGGCGCACCAGGGCCTCGCGCAGCGGCGAGGTGCTGATGCCGCACTCGCGACTCAGGGCGTCGATGTTCAGCCGCTGGCCTGGCACGAGCCGCTGGTCGAGGATCTGGCGCTTCAACTCGTCGTAGGCCTGTTCGGCCAGGGACGTCTTCACGAGACGGACCTTCGGCGCAGATCTGGTGGCGGGCATGGGTGATCGAGGGAGGGTCGGACACGTCCATTGTGTCTTCGTCGGAAGCAAGATCTCGTCGTCGCTGAACATCGATCGTGCACGATCGTTGACATGAGTCTGCATTGTGTCGATACTGAGATCCGCGTCCTCGTTGCGAGAACGAAGCACGCCCTGCGCCAACTTTCGAGGACGCCCCGTGGACCCGATCAGCCGCGTCGAGATCTCGCTGTGCCGTGTGCCGCTGCGGCAAGCGGTCAGCGACGCCAAGGTGCTCACCGGGCGGCAGAAGCCTCTATCTCATGTCGACCTTCTGACCGCCGAAATCGAGACGGCCCAAGGAGAGAAGGGCTTCGGATTCAGCTACTCGCTGCGCGCCGGCGGCTCGGCCCTGTTGGCTCACGCCCGTGACATCGCTGGCGAACTGATTGGCGAGGACCCCGACGACATCGGTCGCCTGTGGGAGAAGATGGCCTGGCTCGGAGCCTCGGTCGCGCGCACCGGGGTCACGGTACAGGCGATCGCAGCGTTCGACGTGGCGCTCTGGGACCTGAAGGCCAAGCGCGCCGGCATGTCGATCGGCAAGCTGCTGGGCGCATACCGCAACGATGTGCCCTGCTACAACACGTCTGGCGGCTACCTCTCTTCGTCGACCGACCAGGTGCTCAGGAACGTCGACGCTTCGTTGGAGCGGGGTCTCGGCGGGATCAAGCTGAAGGTCGGGCAACCAGATCTGAAGAAAGACATCGAGCGCGTGCGCGCTGTGCGCGACCATGTCGGAGATGGCGTCCCGTTGATGGTCGACGCCAATCAACAGTGGGACTTCACCACCGCGTTGCGCGCCGGTCGGCAACTCGATGCCTTCGACCTCGTCTGGCTCGAGGAGCCCCTTAATGCCTACGACTACGAGGGCCACGCCCGCCTCTCGGAGCGTCTTGACACGCCCATCGGCACTGGCGAGATGCTCAGCAGCGTGGCGGAATGCGCCGAGCTTGTGAACAGGCGCTCGGTCACCTTCTTGCAGGCCGATGCGCCGCGTATCGGCGGCATCACGCCCTTCCTGAAGATCTCGGCGTTGGCCGATCTGGCCCGACTCAAGCTGGCGCCCCACTTCGTGATGGAGATTCATGTCCATCTGGCCTGCGCGTACCCGAACGAGGCCTGGGTCGAGCACATTGAATGGCTAGAGCCGGCGTTCAATGAGCGCTTGCAGATCAAGGATGGTCGCATGCTCTTGCCGGACCGTCCGGGACTTGGTTTCAGCCTGTCCGAACAGGCGCAGTCCTGGCGCGAAGGCATACAAAGAATTCAGACCTGACCCATCGTTCAAAGTCGGAGAGTGGAGATGAGATTCATACCTGCGATCAAATCCAGCGCATGGCTGGCGGCCGTCGTGCTCGCAGCATCGACCGGCGGCGTGGCGGCGCAGGCTCCTTGGCCGTCCAAGCCGATCACCTACGTCGTCCCGTTTGCACCAGGCGGCAACACCGACACGCTGGCCCGCCTGCTGAGCAAGGAACTGCAGGCGGGGCTCGGCCAGACGATCGTGATCGAGAACAAGCCGGGGGCCGGTGGCAACGTCGGGTCCGACTTTGTCGCCAGATCCGCGCCCGATGGCCATACCCTCCTGGGCGGAACCATCAGTACCCATGCCATCAACCCGAGCGTCTACCCGACCATGCCCTACGACGCCCTCAAGGCGTTCGAACCGGTGGTCATGATCGGCAGCAGCCCGCTCGTGCTGGCTGTCAACGCGAGCACGCCCTACAAGAGCCTGCAGGACTTGCTCGCCGCCGCACGCGCAAGGCCGGGTGCGCTGAGCTACGCCTCGGCGGGCAACGGAACCTCGACGCACCTCGCGACCGAATTGTTGAAGTCGCTGACCAGGACTTCGATCACGCACCTGCCGTACAAGGGAAGCGGTCCGGCGGTGTTGGACGTCGTCGCCGGGCACGTGCCGATGCTTTTCGACACCTTGCTGGTGGTCGGTCCCCATATCAAGTCGGGCAAACTGCGCCCGATCGCCGTGGCTGCGTCACAGCGTCTGGACGCGCTGCCTGATGTGCCCACGACGGCCGAGGCGGGTGTCCAGGGACTTGAGGTTGCGTCGTGGCAGGCGGTGTTCGTGGCCGCCGGAACGCCCAAGCCGATCGTGGCTCGCTTGAACGCCGAGTTTGCCAGGGCCATGAAAGCGCCCGAGGTCCAAAAGCGGCTGATCGAGTTGGCGGTCGAACCGGATGGCGGGCCGCCGGAGAAACTGGCGGCCTACCAGAGGTCTGAACTCGTGAAATGGGCGAAGGTCGTCAAGGAGCAGGGTGTCAAGCCTGACTGACGCCGAAGGGCGGGCTGTGGCGCGCGATCACGCAGGGGTTGTCAGGATTTCCGTGTGTGAAGGGCAGCCGTGGGCAATTCGTCTTCCTGCCTCTGGGTGCGCCTGGGCTTGCTTGGTGCGGGCCTAATTGAACGCGCCAGCTGGCTTGATGCAAGCTGTCGATTCGAGCTGTATCCGGCGCTCACACATCTCTTGCCAGTAGGGCCACCACGCATCTACCGCTCGTTGACGGGCTTGTGCGTCAATATCTGAAGGCCTGCGCCGTTCTCCGAGCTTCAGATTCAGTGCGCGGGCCGTGATCGCGCGCCCGACGTCGATGGCCGTGTCAAGGTCCTGCATGGCAAAGTCCACATAGGGGGCCACCGCAGAGTAGGCCTGCAGGGCTTCGGCGTGCTGACCGGCCTTCCACTTGTTCAGGATGTTGCGCAGCGCAAGGCACATCTCCGTTCCAGGAATCACACCGACGGCCCCGATCCGCAAGTATTCGATGAGATTCTGACCATGGCGGCCCACCAGCAAGTCCAAGGGGCGAGCGATCGTCGACAGGTGCGCGGCCATCCGGATGCTGTTGTATTCGGCCTTCAGAAAACTCAGGCGCTCGAGCAAGGCGGGGTAGGCAGCCAGGGAGCCCGCGGAAAAGTCGGTGTCGATAAGGCCGGGCGCCAGTTGCAGACCCAGGTCGACGCGGCGGGCAAGTTCGGGGTCTGCAACCAGCGTATCGACTTGATCGATGGAGGCGACCGAATCTGCCCCGATCTGGATGATCAGGGCCACGCGGTCCCGCGTGTCGATTGCGCAGGCGGTCATGAGCCGGATGTCGTCGTCAGGCCTGACGGTCACCAGGAGAGCTTCTTGCGCCGTCAGGTGCTTGCAGGTCTCGCGCAGGATTGAGCGCCGTTCCGTCGGCGACAGGGCAGCGCCCTCGGAGGCCAGACCGAGCAGGGTGACGCCTGCGGCGCCATGGGTGCGGACCCACGCGATCTGACGCTCGTGTGCCTCGAGGTCGAACGAGCCCGAGGCGGAAAAGAAACTGTAGAGAACGGGCAGGATTCCAGCAGTCATGGCTTACCAGTCCAATGCCGTGCCATCGAGGGCGTGCTCGGCCAGTCGTGGCACACGTGATTCCTCAAAGTGTAGCTTGCTCGACTGCACGCAAAGCCCTACGCCTGCGGCCCGTTGAAGGGTAAAGCTTCCTTCTGCGTCGAGAACTGGAAACTCCCCTTCGAATATCGATGCATTTGCGGCGCTGGGCCTGAATTCCAGTGCGCCAAAGGTCTGTGAAATGGCGGCGCTATGCAACGAAGCGCATGTGTGAAGCCATCCGTTTGGACTGTGCGGACCGAAGGTCACGTGATGGGCCTCGGCCATATCGGCCAGAACTCGCATCTCTGTAAGTCCCCCGGCATTGCCGACGTCAGGCTGAATGATGTCTACCAGACCGAGTTCCAGAACGTGCTTGAATTGCCATCGCGTGAACAGTCGTTCTCCCAGTGCAATTGGAGTCTGAAAGTGCCGCCTCACGCGAGCCAGTGCCTGCGCATCCTCGCTGGCAACCGGCTCCTCGATCCAAAGGGGACGTAAATCTCGAATAGCACGTTCGATACTAATCACGGTATGAGGTAGAGTCCTGCCGTGAAGATCGATGGCGAAGTCACGCGCGCTTCCGATAACAGAACGAACAGCTGCGCAGCAGTCATAGACCTTGGAGATCAGCGATGTCTCAGGCAGAGCGGAAACCGGAGGCAGCGGATAGAACTTGACAATCTGGAATCCAGCATCTATCGCTGCTTGTGCACGCCCGGCAAGTTCTTGTGGATCGGTCGACAGTCCACAATTCGCATAGGCTTTCATCTTCTGTCGCACAGCGCCGCCCATCAACTCGTGGATCGGCTTATGCGCCACCTTGCCGGCGATGTCCCAAAGTGCGATATCGATACCCGACAGGGCGGACGTTTCGATGGCACCTCCACGCCAATAGCTGTGCCGGTAAACGGTTTCCCAGACTTTGCGGATGGAAGCAACCGGCATACCTAAAATCAATCTGGCGGCATCGCGGACCGCGCCCACGACAGCATGAGGTTTTCCGGGTAATGTGCATTCACCCCAACCTACGACCGCGGGATCCGTGGTTCTGATCTCGACAAAGATCAGATCGGAGAATTCGCCCGAGTGCAAATGGCCCAAGACGTGTGTGATATACATGACGTACCTGTTTATCTACCAATCGACCAGGGTTCCGTCCGGATCGACCGCAGAAGTGGTCAGCAGTGGCTCGTTGCGACCTTGCAGTCGCGCTGCGAATGTCTCATCGACTGTGATGCCCAAGCCGACGCATGGTTTCATCTTCCAGTATCCTGAATCAAACTGTATGGGGGTATCGATGAAATCCTTGGCGGCATTGAAGTGCGCGCTCATTTCTTCCTGGATCAGGAAATTCTCAGTCGCCATTGCATAATGCAGACCAGCACTGCTGGCCACCACACCCAAAGGATTATGCGGGGCAATCGATATATTGAATCCGGCCGCAATGGTGGCTATACGAGACGCGGCCATCAGCCCGCCGCAATGGGCGATATCTGGTTGGAAAACTGAGACCGCCTGCTCGCAGCCTAGATCGACAAAGTCACGCAGTTGCACCAGCCGCTCGCCAGTAGCCAGCCGCACGTCAAACTGGCGCGCGAGGCCACCAAGGGTTGCTGCTGGCGCTGGACGAAGGATCTCTTCGATGAAAAGCAGGTCCCGTCCGGCGAAGAAGGAGAGTAGAGATTGGGCCGAGCCGACCGATCCGCATCGCCCGTGAGCGTCAAGAGCGACGTCGATCCGACCACGACACGCGCCAAGAATCTCATCCATCATGTTGAAATAGGCCGAACGACGTGATCCGAATATGTGCTGGTTGTGGAACGGCACATTCACAACCTTCACGGCGTGGTAGCCGCGCTCGATGATGCTTTCGAGCGATTGGAGCGCTTCGACAGTCATCGATTTCTCGTAGACGTGTGACGAGTCGCCGAATCCAAGATGCGTGTAGACAGGCACACGATCCCTGACGGCACCGCCCAGCAAGTCGACCACCGGCCGGCCCAGTGACTTGCCGAGAATGTCCCAGCAAGCCATTTCAATGCCGCTGATGGCCGACATGCCGATCACCCCAGGATCCCAGTAGTGGCGGGTGATCATCTTGCGTACCAGATGGGAAATGCGCAGCGGATCCTCACCGATACAAAGTTCTCTGAGCTCCTGCAAGGCAGCGCCAACCGAGCGTGCCTTCCATTCGACCGTGGCCTCACCCCAGCCAAAGAGCCCCGGCTCTGAGGTCTCTACCTTGACCAGAATCCAGGTGCGGAAGTCCACTGGAATGCTGTAGACCTTGATGTCGCGAATGACCACAGTTTTCTCCCTGGGGTAGACGCCGCCGCATAGGCGGGCGTCTTGCCGGTGGATTCCTGTCACCAAACCGGCAAATCGGGCAAGGGGTTGCCGATCCAGCGCCTGCTGATCTGATCGAGTTCTCCAGTGATCTTCATGAACGCGACGAACTGGTTCATCCACTGCAATACATCGATTTCGCCCTTGCGCACACCGATACCGTAGGGTGACTGACGCACTGTGAACTTGATCTCGAGTTTGGCTTGCGCATTTCGTTTGATGAATTCAGCAGCCCAATGACTGGCAGTGACGATGGCATCGACCTGACCCGCCAGCAGCGCCTGTCCGACGGTCGCATCGTCGTCGAACCGTACGACTGTCGTGTTCTTCGGCGCAATCGGAGTGAACGAAGTGTCTTGAATGCCCCCGCGAACGACGCCGATGCGCTTGCCGGCGGTGTCTCCAGCGTTGGCCATCTTATTTGCCGCCTTCGTCAAGACGACAACGTCCACGCTGCCGTAGGGCATACTGAACCACACCTGGTTGGCCCGCTCAGGACTCATTCCAAGTGTTGCAACGACGATATCGACCTGGTTTGTCAACAAGGCGGGAATCCGGGTGGGACCAGCCACCTGAACGAATTCCACCTGCACGCCCAACCCTTTGGCGATTGCCCTCGCAACATCTGCATCATAGCCCGCTGGCTCGCGCTTGGCATCGGTCAGTCCGAAAGGAGGAATGGTTTGATCCATTCCAATCACGATCTTGCCGCGTTTCTGAATCGCTTCAATGGTTTGTGAAAATACAGACGAAGACATCAGCGCTGTGGCCACCAGCGCAGTCGCTATTGATTTGAATAAACTCTTCATCATTTTCCTTTCAGTTTTACTTGATACCGAGAAACTGCGCCAGCTCATCCGTCCTCGGCTGACGGATGATTTCTCGAGCATTCCCCTGCTCGTGAATCTTGCCTTGGTGCATGAATACGATCTGGTCTGCGACGGTCTGCGCGAATCGGATGTCATGGGTGACCAGCAGCATGGTGTGGCCTCGCTCAGCCAGAGAGCGCAGCACGCCGATAACCTCCTCCACGAGTTCGGGGTCCAGCGCTGAGGTGACCTCATCGAGCAGCAGGATCTTGGGCTCGAGCGCCAGAGCTCTGGCGATGGCTACGCGTTGCTGCTGTCCGCCAGAGAGTCGCGCCGGATAGGCATCAGCTTTGTCCCAGAGACCCACCGTCTCGAGAGCCCTGCGGCCGCGTTCATCGACGACTTCTTTGGCGAGCTTCTGAACCTTTCGCAATGCAATCGTGACGTTTGACAGGGCTGTCAGGTGCGGGAATAAATTGAAGTGCTGAAAGACGACACCGATATTTCGGAAATAGCTCTTGTCGGCAGCTTGGTTGGCTTTCAGCTCTTGTGTGTCGCATTTCACCTGTCCAGATTGAAAGACCTCGAGTCCCCCAATGCACCGCAGCAACGTACTTTTCCCTGAGCCCGAACGGCCCAGGATGGCGACAACACTGCTCTTTTCGATGTCCAGGCTAAGGCCGTCGAGGACCAAGCTGCTTGCGTAAGACTTGGACAAATGCCTGACGCTAACGAGTGGCATGCTGGCCTTTCTCAAGGTGGCGAGACAAAACTGACATGGGCCAGCACATCGCGAAGTAGGCGGCGGCGACCAGCCCGTAAACGATCATGGGCTCGAACGAAAGATTGGCAACCACCATGCCGGACTTGGTCAACTCGACCACGCCGATGATTGCGGCCAGTGAGGTGACTTTCATCAGTGATACCAGGAATCCGACAGTTGCCGGCAAGGCAATCCATATGGCCTGAGGAGCGATCAGCAGCAACAATGCTTTCGTTCTTCCGAAGCCCAAGCTCCTTGCGGCTTCCCATTGGGGTCGAGGTACTGCTTCGATTGCTCCTCGCCAGATTTCTCCAAGAAATCCGGCAGCGTATATTGACAAGGCGACGGTTGCCGAAAGCGTAGGTGGCAGTCGAATGCCGAGCATGGCTATTCCGTAATGAACCGTAAACAGCAACAGCAGCGCGGGTGTACCTTGAATCACGAAGATGAACAGGCGGCCGATTTCGCGCAGCGCGGCCAGTCGAGCAGTCCGCATGATGGCCACCACGAGCCCGAGAACCGCGCCAATGACAGCACAGGCCATGAACAGTAGCAAGGTTCTAGCCGCACTGACCCCCAACGCCGGGAGGTAGTTGATGATCACATCCATGGGCGCTCAATCCCATCTGCGAAATGTCAGTCGCCAGATCGCTGCGAATACGATACGGCACAGGGCCGACATGGCGAGATAGAAGGCGGCGGCTACGATGTAGACCTCGAAGCTGCGAAAATTCAGCGACTGCACGTAATTGGCAGCGGCGGTCAGATCCTCTGCTGATATTGCAGACACTACCGAAGAGCCAAGCATCAGCAGGCTGAACTGACTGGTCAATGAAGGATAGGTATTTCGGATGGCCTGCGGCACAACGACGAATCCGAAAGTCTGGAGCTTTGAAAATCCGATCGACTTGGCTGAGTCCAGTTGAGTTTTGGGTATTGACTGCACGCCACCACGCAAAATCTCTATGGTATATCCGGTGAAATTCATGACCATGGTCATGAGTGCAGCCTGATTGGCACTGACCTGTATTCCGATGCTTGGCAAGGAGAAATATATAAAGAGCAGCTGTACGAGAAAGGGTGTGTTGCGAATTATCTCTACATAGCCCCTGACCAACATTGCTGCAGGCCGAAAACCTGATAACAGAAAATATGCGCCAAGCAGCGACGCGATCAGTCCCAGTGCCGCTGCTTCTACGGTCAAGACTATCGTCAGCAGCGCGCCATGATAAAGGGCGTCCAAATGGGGCCAGACGTGCCAGAACTGAAGATTCAGATTAGGCATTATCTTGCTCGAAGTACTCCGGATACTGCGTCATCAGCGACTTGGCGACGTGACGGACACGGTCCATGTGATGGTCCATCGCGCGTTCTGCGCCTTCCGGATCGCCTTTGGCCAATGCCTTGGCGATGGCCAAATGGTCGGCGATGATTTCATTGATATCTGCAGGGCGGTAAAGACTCAGATTGCGCAGCCTGTCGACGAACATGCGCACGTCTCTGATGATGGTCCTGCACAAGTCGTTGCCGGCGATGGTGTGAATTGCGCTGTGAAATTCGATATCGAGCCGGCTGAACACCTTGAGGTTCTGTGCCGAGTGATCAAGTTTTTGCTGATCGATCAGAAACATCAGTTCATTTCGCTGGTTTTCTGTGATCACCTTGGCTGCTTCCCTGACACAGGCTCCCTCGAGTTCGCGCCTGATGAAGTTGGCTTCGAGCACTTCTTTCATTCGTATCCGCGACACAAATGTTCCTGCCTGTGGCCGGATCTCCACCAACCCTAGATTGGCCAGCTTCAGAAGGGCTTCTCGTACGGGTGTCCGGCTCATGCTCAGCGCTTCGCACAGTTCCCGGTCCGACAGTGCCGACCCGGGCGGCAGCTCCAGGCTGACGATCGCTGCGCGCAGGTGTTCAAAGGCGTGATCGGAAGCGCGGCGTGTGACGTGGGCAGGGGTGACGGAGCTCATGGGCGTCACTTTAAAATACTAATATACTAGATGGTGGTGGTAGTAACCCTGATGTTTCGACCTGCGCGGGCTGCCTCTTGATGGCCGTTGTCATCGCTCCGACAGTCCTGCGGCCATGCGCTTCCTGGTAGCCGTAGGGGCCGGCTAGTCGACCACCAGTCCTGCCGGGAACGCAGCAGCATCGTGCTGCATCAAATATCATTAAATGCTGATATAAAAGGACATGGATCACGTAGACGACAGCGACCGCGCCGCGAGGGCAGAGCCTTTGCGCATGGGCATTCGGGCCAACCTTCACCAGTTCCTGCAGCAGTTGCTGCAGGTGCTCCTGGTGGGCATGACCATCGGGATGATGCGCAATGTCGTCCCGGCGTTGGCTGAAGGCGAGTTCGGCGTCCCGCGCGGCTCTTTCATGCTCCTGGCAGCCTTTGTGGTGGCCTTCGGATTCGTCAAAGGGGCGATGAACTTCGTCGCCGGGCGGCTGGCCGAGCGCGTGGGGCGCAAGCGGGTGCTGTTGCTGGGTTGGCTGGTCGCGCTGCCGATTCCTGCCCTCATCTACTTCGCGACGAGCTGGTCGTGGGTGGTCTTGGCCACGGTGCTGCTGGGCATCAACCAGGGGCTGGCCTGGTCGATGACGCAGACGGCCAAGTTGGACTTCACCCGGGCTGACCAGCGGGGCCTGGTCATCGGACTCAACGAGTTCTCGGGCTATGTCGGCGTTGCCATCGCCGGGGTCGCGACCGGCTACCTCGCGGCGGCGCTCGGCCCTCGAGAGGGGCTGCTGTGGTTTGGCGCTGCGGTCATCGGCTTGGCGACGCTGCTCGCCGCCGTGTCGGTGGCAGAGACGCTGCCGTGGGCGCGCGACGAGGTCAAGCGCCACGCCACAGCATCGACGGGAGTGATGCGTCCACGGTATCCCGCTGGCGTCAGTGCCTGGCCGACAACGGTCGAGATGTTCGCGTTGATGACCTGGCGCGACCGGCGCATGGCGGCCTTGTGCCAGGCCGGGCTGGTGGAGAAGTTCGTCGACGCGCTGGTCTGGGCCTTCTGGCCGGTGTATCTGCATCAGCGCGGTGTCGACCTGCCCGGCATTGGCTGGATCGTCGGTGTTTACGGCTTCACCTGGGGCGCCATGCAGTTCTTCACCGGCAAGCTGTCGGACCGGCTCGGCCGGCACCTCCTGAATGCCTGGGGCATGTGGATCTGCGGGGCCGGCGTGGCGCTGATGCCGCTGGGCTCGGGGCCTGCCTGGTGGAGCTTTTCGGCAGCCGTCGTCGGGCTGGGCATGGCGATGCTCTACCCGAACCTCAGTGCAGCGGTGGCCGATATCGCTCACCCGAACTGGCGCGCCTCGGCCATCGGCATCTATCGCTTCTGGCGCGACCTCGGCTACGGCATCGGCGGGCTGGGTCTGGGCATGGCGGCGGCGCTGGGTGGCGGCCTGGAGGCCGCCTTTTGGTTTGTCGCCGTGGCGATGCTGGCCTCGGGCGCGGTGTTGTTCCGCTTCGGTGAAGAGACGCATCCCCGGCTCAATCCAGGCACCTGACGTCGATTTCGTCGACGCGAACGCCGGCAGCATCCGCTCCCGCACGCCCTGGATGCCTTCTGCCGGCAGTTCCCGCCGATCGAGGCCTGCGTGGACGAAGGCGAGGACCACGAGGTGGCGCGCTGGCTCGAAGAGCGCCGAGTCGACGTGGGTTTCGTCGTGCTGCCCGACGAGCGCTTCGACACCGTGCCGCTGCTTCAGGATCGACTCGTCGCGCTCTTGCCCTCCGCCCACACCCTGGCGGCGAAGCCCGCCGTGTCCTTGGCTGAACTTTGCAACGGGCGCTTCTTGCTCACCCGTGCGGGCAGTGCGGGCTTGGTCGAAGGCCAGTACCAGTCGGAAGGCCTGCGGGCGAGGGTGACCCAGCGGTACTCCCAGATCGTCACCATCCTCAAGACCGTGGAGCGCGGCGCGGGAGGGCCCGCCAGATCGGTGGCGCGGGCGCAACCCTGGCACGCGGACCTGTCCGCGCACGCCTGACGGCCGCTTGGCGCCTGTCGCCGGGAACTCGTGGCCCTGGGTGCGGGTGGTTCAGGCGGTGAACGGCCCGAGCTCCGTCACCACGAAGCGGCGGATCTCATCGACCATCGCCTCGGGCTCGTCGGCGCGGATCGAGTGGCTGCTGTGCTCGAAGATGCGCAGCCGCGAGCTTGGGATCAGGCTGGCGATCTCCTGGCTGAACTCGGGCGGGCAGATCCAGTCGTGGCGTCCCGCCAGGATGAGGGTGGGCGCGGTGATGTCCGGCAACTCGGGCCGCAGGTCGAAGGTCTGCAGGAAGCCGCCGGGTGCGAAAGCGCGGTTGATCGCGTCCGGCGCGAGGATGCCGCGCGAGCGTGTGGCCGTGGCCGCGGCAGGGTCGTGCCGCCGGGCGTACATCGGCCCCATCACGTCGTAGTAGCGGCGCAGTTGCTCCTCGGTGCGCAGCTCGCCGGCCCAGAGCTGCGCGCACACGGCCTGCTGTTCGGCCGTGCCCCGTTCGGCCACGATCTGGCGCGCACGCGCGTTGAAGCCGCTGTGCGCCGCGGTGACGATCAGCACCAGCAGCGCCACGCTGCCCGGGTAGCGCGCGGCATGGGCCATGGCCACCATGCCGCCGTAGGAAGTGCCGACCGAGACGACCGCACCCAGACCGAGCCGCACGCGCAGGGCCTCCATGTCCTCGACGTTCTCGTCGAGCGTGTAGCGCGACACGTCACCGCGCGCCGAGCGTCCCTGGCCGCGGTGGTCGAAGTAGACCAGCTGCATGGTGTCGGCCAGGGGGCTGAAGGCGGGCTTGAAGCCGGTGTGGTCGCCGCCCGGGCCCCCGTGGATGACGAAGGCCACCGGCCTTTCGCGCATGCGCGGTCCGTCGGGCACGAGGCCGGCGCCCTCGACATCGAAGTAGATCTCGGTATCGCGTACCTGCAGCCGCATGGGCAACCTCCAGAGTTGTCGACAGCGCTCAGGCCCTGACGGCCCCCGCGCCGATCAGCCACTGTACGCAGGCGCGCCCTCCATGCGGGGCCGTCGTCTGCGCCCGCTGCCGTGGCAGCGCGGGGCGACGCTCAGCGCCGCAGCCGGAACGGTTCCTCGAAAGACAGGAACTCCTGCTCGGCCAGCGCATCGTCGATCCAGGCGCGCACGCCGGGCAGGGCGCACACGCGTTCCATGTAGTCCGAGATCTCTGCCGGCACCGGCAGCGCATAGGTGAGCAGGCGCATGACCACGGGCGCGTAGCAGGCGTCGGCAATGCAGAAGTCGCCGAAGAGCATGGGCCCGCCATGCTCGCGCAGCAGCCCCGACCACATGTCGACGATGCGCGCGAGGTCGGCGCGCAAGGCGGGTTGGTCGCGCATGGCCAGCGCGCCGATGTCGGGCAGCCGGGCCTCGATGTTCATCGGACAACCCCGGCGCAGCGCAGCAAAGCCGCTGTGCATCTCGGCGCAGATGCTGCGCGCGCGGGCGCGGGCGGCACGCTCCCGCGGCCAGAGCGCCCGCTCAGGAAAGACATCGGCGAGGTACTCCGCGATCGCCAGCGAGTCCCAGACGGCAAGACCGTCGTGCACGAGCACGGGCACCTTGCCCGCCGCGTTCAGCGCCCCCACCCGCTGCTTGAAGCGGGAGTCGGGCGCGGAGCGTTCGAACCGAACCATCACCTCCTCGAACTCGATGCCGGCCTGGCGCATCAGCACCCAGGGCCGCATCGACCACGAGGAGTAGTTCTTGTTCGCGATGTAGAGCTGGAACATGGCCGCAGGTCCGCAACGGCAGGGGCCCGGCGGGCCCCTTCAAGCGTCATCGTACCTGCACACTGACGCGGCGCGGCTGGGCGTGCCGTGCCTTGGGGATACGCACGCGCAGCACGCCCTGTGCGAGTTCGGCGTCGGCGAGGTCGGCATCGAGTTCCTTGCTCAGCGTGAAGGTGCGGCGGTAGCGCGTCAGCGACACCTCGGCATGTTGGGATTCCAAGCCCTCGGGCGCAGCCAGCACGACTTCGGCCTCGATGGCGAGCTGGTCGCCCTCCACGCGCAGGTTCAGCCGGTCGCGCGGCACGCCGGGCAGGTCCGCCAACAGGGTGATGCCGGTGGCGTCCTCGATCACATCCACCGGGGGCAGCAGCGCAGACTCCTGGCGTGTGGTGCCGGCGCGGCCGGCCTGGCGGGGCAGGTCATTCAGGTTCATGGGGGTTCTCCTGGTGGGTGTCGAGAGTTCAGCGCACCTCGATCCGGCGCGGCTGGGCGGCCGCCCGACGGGCGATGCTCACGTGCAGCACGCCGTCGCGGTAGTCGGCGTTGACCGCCGTCGGGTCGATGTCCTCGGGCAGGTTGACGACGCGGCGAAAGCGCCCGCTGAAGCGCTCGTCCATGTGCACCGTGGTCTTCTCGTCGCCGCTCGCGCGGGGTTTGCGCTCGCCCGAGATCGTCAGCACGCCGCGGTCGATGCTGACCTCGATGCCGGCGGGGTCCATGCCCGGTGCGAAGGCGTTGACCTCCACCGCGGTCGGCGTGCTGCCGACGTTCAACGCCGGGTAGCCGCCGCGGCCGAGACCGCGGATGCTGGGTGCGTAGTCGAACAGGCCCTGCACCTCGCGCTGCAGACGGTCGAACTCCGAGAACATGTCACTGGGAAAAAGCCTGCGGTACAGCATCGTCGGTCCTCCATCGGGTGGCTTTCGTGCGGAACGCCTGCCGCTCCGTCCTTGACCGGAACTTGGGTGCGGTGGGGCGCGGCTTCAAGAGCGGGTGCAGGCTCCTTGTCGTTCGGTCCCGGGCGCGCTTGAGGCAGATCAAGTCGCGTGCAGCCTGCTGTCGCGAAGGCGCGCTTCGGCATGGGGCGGGCGGCCTGACCGCGCCACAGTGCATCGGGACGGGGCCCACCCGCGCGGCCATGAGCGCTGCGCCTGGCCTCCGCCTGGAGCCTGTGCATGAACACCGACCCGAAGATGCGATGGAACGTGGCCTACTGGGTGCTGGCAATGCTGGCGCTGGTGTGGATCCAGTCGCTGTGGCAGACGGCGCGCACGGTCGAGGCCGTTCCCTACAGCCAGTTCGAGCAGGCCCTGGCAGAGGGCCGCGTGGCCGAGGTGGTGGTGGGCGAGACGACGCTGACCGGCCGCCTCAAGGCGCCCGAGGCGGGCGGCAAGTCGGTGATCGTGGCCAACCGCGTCGAACCCGATCTCGCCGCGCGCCTGTCGCGCTACGAGGTGCCCTACACGCGCGTCGTGGAGAGCACCTGGCTGCGCGACCTGCTGTCGTGGGTCGTGCCTGCGCTGGTGTTCTTCGCGCTGTGGTTCTTCCTGATCCGGCGCGTGGCCGACCGCATGGGCGGCGGACTGGGCGGCTTCATGAGCATCGGCAAGAGCCGGGCCAAGGTCTACGTCGAGAAGGACACCGGCGTCACCTTCGCCGATGTGGCGGGCGTCGACGAAGCGAAGGCCGAGTTGCAGGAGATCATCGCCTTCCTGAAGGACCCCCAGGGCTACGGCCGGCTGGGCGCGCGCATGCCCAAGGGGGTGCTGCTGGTGGGGCCCCCGGGCACCGGCAAGACGCTGATTGCCAAGGCCGTGGCCGGCGAGGCCGGGGTGCCCTTCTTCAGCATCTCGGGCAGCGAGTTCGTGGAGATGTTCGTCGGCGTCGGCGCAGCGCGTGTGCGCGACCTGTTCGAGCAGGCGCGCGCCCGGGCCCCGGCCATCATCTTCATCGACGAACTCGACGCCCTCGGGCGTGCGCGCGGCGCCGCCGGGCCCATCGGCGGCCACGACGAGCGCGAGCAGACGCTGAACCAGCTGCTGGTCGAGCTCGATGGCTTCGACAGCTCCAGCGGCGTGGTGCTGCTGTCGGCGACCAACCGGCCCGAGATCCTGGACCCGGCGTTGCTGCGTGCCGGGCGCTTCGACCGCCAGGTGCTGGTCGACCGGCCCGACAAGGCCGGCCGGGTGGCCATCCTTGGTGTGCACAGCCGCAAGGTCCGGCTGGCCGCGGGCGTCGATCTCGGTCAGGTGGCGGCGCTGACGACGGGCTTTTCAGGGGCCGACCTGGCCAATCTGTGCAACGAAGCGGCGCTGGCTGCCACCCGGCGCGGCGGCGGCGACGTGACGCTGGCCGACTTCACGCTGGCGATCGAGCGCATCGTCGCCGGGCTGGAGAAGAAGAACCGCGTGCTCAACGCGCGAGAGCGCGAGGTCGTGGCGCACCACGAGATGGGGCACGCGCTCGTGGCGCTGGCACTGCCGGGCGTGGACGTGGTGCACAAGGTCTCGATCATCCCGCGCGGCGTGGGGGCGCTGGGATACACGATCCAGCGCCCCACCGAGGACCGCTTCCTGATGACGCGCACGGAGCTCGAGCACAAGATCATGGTGCTGCTGGGCGGCCGCGCCGCCGAAAAGCTGGTCTTCGGGCACCTGTCCACGGGTGCGGCCGACGACCTGGCCAAGGTGACCGACATCGCGCGCGACATGGTCACGCGCTACGGCATGGTCGAGGAATTGGGGTACGTCGCCTACCAGGCCCAGCCGCCGAGATTCCTGGACCTGCCCGGCGACACCCCGGGTGGCTGCGCGGTCAGTCCCGACACCCAGCAGCGCATCGACGAAGCGCTGCGGGCCATCGTGATGGACGCTTTCGAGCGCGCGAGCGACATCCTGCGGCGGCACCGCGATGTGCTCGAACGCGGCGCGCGCGAACTGCTCGCGCGCGAGACGCTCGACGAGGCGGCGTTGAAGGTGCTGACAGCGGGCATGACGTCCGCGGGCTGAAGTCGGGCGCGGGGCGCCTGCCTGGCTGCGGCGTGCCGTCCCAGGCTTGGATACGGCCTCGCGAGGGGGTGCCGTGGGCGACGCCCGGCCCTTGGGCGTGCTCAGACGATCTTTTCCTGCACGAGCACGACGACGGTCGTCAGCAGCAGCAGGAAGAGCCAGACCTTGCCAGCGTGGTCGGCGAAGAAGCGCGCGCCCACGTCCTCGAAGGTCTTGGCGCGGCGCGGGCGCGCCGCAGGGGCAGATGTGCCCGCAGATTGGGCCCGCGAGGGCGTGCCCAGCAGCCGCCCCCAGGCCTCGGACTGGCGCTGCAGTTCCTCCTGCGTGCGTACCGATCGGCCTTCAGGTGCGGGATTCATGCGCTTCATGCGTTCGATCTGATGCTTGGCTGCGGCCAGTTCCGTCTCCAGGCTCAGGGTCCGCTGCACCAGGCTGCACACGACGTCGGGCTGTTCGGCCCAGGCGCGGTGCACCGACTCCCGGGTGGTGGCGTCGCAGGACGAGGGCGTGGCGGCGGCGGTCTGCAGGAGGTCGTCGATGGTGCGTGAGGCGGCGGATGTCATGGGCACTCCTCAGGTGGGGCGGGCAAGGAGGAAGGGGGATGCGCGGCGGGGTTGCAGCGACCGGCACAGCTTAGCGCATGTCGCGCTAGATTTACAAATCCATGTGTCAATCAAGGCTGATACATGGCGGCGGTTTGCGCCTGGACACAGGCCGTTCTGGCACGCCTTCCGGGCACGGCGGAAAAGCGCTCAGCCTCTACGGCGGCGCCAGGTCCCCGGCGCGCTGCCCGATCACCGAGGCCGCGGCCTCGGCCCAGGCGCGGTAGGTCTGGGCGCTCGGGTGGAAGCCGTCGCTGGCGATCGCGCCTGGGGTCACGGGCAGGGGGGCGGGCAGCAGCGCGCAGTCCGGCCAGCGCGAGGCCTGGGCGCGCAGCGCATCGTCCAGCGCCCGTGCGCGCCAGCCCAGGTAGGCGCGCAGCGGTTGCGGCAGCGCCGGGAAGCGGTGCATTGGCGGCACGGGCGACAGCACGGTCAGGCGCACGCCGTGGCGCTGCCTCAGCACCTGCAACACGCGCTCTAGACGCTCGACGAAGGCCGCAGGCTCGCAGCGCCCGGTGACGTCGTTGACGCCCGTGCAGACGACGGCCACGTCGTGCGCGCCTGGCGGCGCGTCGGCCAGCAGCGCGGCGAGTTCACGCGTGTCGAGCCCGGTTCGCGCAAGCACGGTCCAGCGCACGCGACGCGCCGCCGCCAGGCGCGCGGCAAGCTGGCCGGCCAGGGCCGCCTCCTGCGTGTCCACGCCCACGCCCGCGGCGGAGGAGTCGCCTGTGACCAGCAGCGACAGCGCTGGCCCGGCACCGATGCAGACGCTGCGCGGGCCCGCGGCCTCGGGCAGCCGGGGCGTGACGCGGCGCACCCAAGCCCCCTGCGCGAGCAGCAAAGGGCCGAGCGCGATACGGGCCAGGGGCTCCAGCACGGCGTGCCGCGGGACGCGCTCAGACCCGCTCGATCACCATCGCCACCGCCAGCCCGGCTGCGCCGCAGATCGCCACCACCGCGCGCCGGCCGCCGCGCCGCTCGAGCTCGTCCAGCGCCATGCCCACCAGGGCGCTGCCGGTCGAGCCCATCGCGTGGCCGAGCGCGATCGCACCGCCGTTGACGTTCAGGCGCGCATGCTCGACGCCCAGGTGGCGCTGGTAGTGCAGCATCAGCGCGGCGAAGGACTCGTTGACCTCGAACAGGTCGATGTCATCGATCCCGAGGCCCGCGCGTTGCAGCGCCAGCCGCGTGGCGTCGACGGCGCCTGTCAGGGCCAGGGTGCGGTCCACGCTGACGTCTGCGCTGGCCAGGATGCGGCCGCGCGGGCGCAGGCCCAGGCGCTGCGCCGCGGCCGGGCTCGCGACGAGCACCGCAGCGGCGCCGTCGGCCATGGCGGGGGAGTTGCCGGCGTGCTGCACGTGGTCGATGCGTGGCAGCCCGAGGCGGGCGCACAGGAAGGCGTCGATGCCGTGCTTTTCGCCCATGGCGGCAAAGGCCGGCGCCAGCGCCGCCAGCGATTCCGCGCTGGTTTGCGGCCGCGGCGTCTCGTCCAGGGCCAGCAGCACCTCGCCGTCGGCGTCGCGCACCGGCTCCACGGAGCGGAAGTGTCCGTTGTCGCGGGCTGCCACCGCGCGTTGCTGCGAGGCCAGCGCATAGGCGTCGCAGTCGGCGCGGCTGAAGCCCTCGACCGTGGCCACTGCGTCGGCGGCCAGGCCGATGGGCACCAGAGCCGTCTGCCGCTGCAGCTCGAAGTCGTGCGTCAGGGGGCCCTGGTCGGCGGCCATCGGCACGCGCGACATCATCTCGACGCCGCCACCCACCGCGAGGCCGTCGGTGGCCAGCGCCTGGAAGGCGGCGAACTGCACCGCGCTCAGGCCCGAGGCGCAGTAACGGTTGATCGTGAGTCCAGGCACGCGGTCGTCCCAGCCGCCGCGCAGCAGCGCGAGCTTGGCGATGTTCGCGCCCTGCTCCCCGGTCTGCGTGACGCAGCCGATCACCGTGTCGGCCACCTCCGCGGTGTCGATGCCGTGGCGCCACGCCAGCGCCGCGAGCTGCTGCGCCAGCAGGTCCACGGGCTTGATGCTCTTCAGTGTCCCTTTGTCGTTGCCGCGGCCGCGCGGACTGCGCACGGCGTCGATGATGAGGGCTTGGGTCATGGTTTCCTCTCCTGTAGTGATCTTGATGTGTCAGGTGCCGGTGGGCGCTGTCACGCGCTCGCCGCGGTGTTGCAGGGAGTCCAGCGGCGGACTCGGCGTTGCCAGTCCGCCAGCGGCTCGGTCGGGTGTTCGGCCGTCTCGTCGATGAGGCGGTCCAGCAGGGCTTGCTGCGTGGCGGTGGGCTCGTCGGGGAAGCAGGGGAGGATCTCGATCAGCAAGTCGCCGCGCGGGCCGCGGCGCTGCGTCGGGAAGCCCTGGCCGCGCAGCCGGTAGCTGCGATGCTCACGCTGCAGACGCATCGACTGCAGCCCCGTGAGCGTGGGCACCTCGACCCAACGCTCACCGACCCAGGCAAACCCGTTCACCGGCATGTCGCAGCGCAGCGTGCCGTCCGCTTCGAGCTTGAACAAGGCGTGCGGCTCGATCTCGAGCTGAAGTTCGAGCTCGAGTTCGGTGCTGTCATGAACGCCGCCCGGTGCCGTCAGCACATCGCCGGCGCGCACGCCGGGCGGCAGGCGCACGGCGCGGCGGTAGGCGACCGTGCGGCGACCGCGCTTCCCGCAGGGCACGCAGGCCTGCCGGGCCCGGCCCTCGCCGCCGCAGGCGGCGCAGGACTCGCTCGTTGCCAGCCAGCCAAACAGCGAGGCCCGTCGGACGGCGCCCTGGCCGTCGCAGTCGGCGCAGGCGCCGTCCAGCGCCAGCCAGCCACGGCCGGTGCAGGCGGTGCAGCGCAGCGTCACCCGGCCGCTGACCGTGCGTGTGCAGCCGAGGGCCGCCTCCTCCAGCGACAGGCGCAGCTTGCGACGAACCGTGCGGTGGCCGGCCTCGGACTGTGCCGAATCGGCTGCGGCATGGGCGTGGGCGTGATGGTCGGCGTGGGTGTGGCCGCCCGCGGCTGCGCGAGGCCGCGCCGATTCGGCCCCGGGGCGACGGCGCTTGCCCGCCGGCGCCGCGGCCCGTGTGGAGGGCGGTGCCGAAGGGTGGTCGTCGCCCGACAGCGCTTCGCGTGCCTGCCGGATCGCCATGTAGGCGAGATTGATGCGCTGCATCCGCGCCGAGGCGTCAGGGCGGCGGTTGCGGTCGGGGTGCCAGCGAGCGACAAGCCGCCGCCAGGCGGTCTTGAGCTCGGCGTCGCTCGCGCCAGGGGGCAGCCCAAGCTCGGCGTAGGCGTCTTCGGTGTGCATGGGGGTGGGGGCGCGCAGAGCGCGGGCGGGAGGCGGGCTGCAGCCCGAAGGGAACCCGGGATAGTAGCGGACCCTGCACCCCTGCCGGCTGGTTTGCGTCTGCGCACCCGCACGCCAGGTGGCTGGAACGAGGATGGACCGCTCGCGCAGCGAGGGCCGCAGGACGGCGCGGGTCCGGCGGTCCACCGTGCCACCCCGGCGAAGGAGGACCGCACCTTGACCATCTTCGACCCTTGGCTTGCCGCGAGCGCCAGTCTCGAGGTGCTTGCCGGCACGGTGGCGGCCGGCCCGTCCCTGGAGCGCCTGCGCCAGGTGCGCTGGCGCCGCCTGCTGCAGGCCGCCCGTGGCGGTACGCGGCTGTACCGCGAACGGCTGCGCGGCCTGCCTGACGACGCGCTCCCTGAGATGGTGCCGCCCGTGAGCAAGGCCGAGCTGATGACCCGCTTCGACGAGGCCGTGACCGACCCCCGGCTGTCGCTGGCGGCGCTGCGCGCCTTCACCGCCGACCCCGCGCGCATCGCCCAGCCCTTCCTCGACCGCTATCTGGTGTGGGAGAGCTCGGGCACGAGCGGGGAGCCCGCGGTCTTCGTGCAGGACGCGGCCGCCATGGCCGTCTACGACGCGCTGGAGCTGCTGCGCCCGGGGCCGGCGTGGGCGCAGCGCACGCCGGCCACGCCGCAGGCTGCCGCCCGCTTGCTCGACCCCTGGGGCCTCACGCTGCGCCACGCCTTCGTCGGCGTGCTCGAGGGTCACTTCGCGAGCCAGGTCTCGGTGCAGCGCCTGCGCGCGCTCAATCCCTGGGCGGCAGGGCGGCTGCGCAGTTTCTCGATCCTGCAGCCCTGGCCGGACCTGCTCGGTCAGTTGCAGGACTGGGCACCGCAGGTGCTGGCAACCTACCCGACCGTGGCCGCCCTGCTGTGCGATGCGACGCAGCAGGGCGCGCTGAGCCTGCCGCTGCTGGAGGTGCGCACCGGCGGCGAAACGCTGGGCGTGGCCGCGCGCCGACGCATTGCGCGACAACTGCAGTGCCCGGTGCGTGACCACTACGGCACCTCGGAATTCCTGCCCATGGCCTGGGAATGCGCCCTCGGGCGGCTGCACCTGAACGCCGACTGGCTGCTGCTCGAGCCGGTCGACGAGCGGCTGCGGCCGGTGCCGGCCGGGGTGCTGTCCGACAGTTGCCTGCTCACCAACCTGGCCAACCGCGTGCAGCCGCTGATCCGCTACGAGCTGGGCGACCGCATACGCCTGTTCCCCGGGCGCTGCGGGTGTGGCTCGCGGCTGCCGGTGGTCGAAGTGGAGGGCCGCGACGACCCGCCCCTGGTACTGGACGGCGGCGATGGCCGGCGCGTGCACCTGCTGCCCCTGGCGCTGACCACGGTGCTGGAGGAGCAGGCCGGGGTCTTCGACTTCCAGCTGCGCCAACTGGACGCGCAGACACTGGTCCTGCGCCTTGGCGGCCCCCCGGCCCGGGCGCGCGAACTGGCGCCGCGCTGCCACGCGGCGTTGCAGGCCTACGCGCGAGCGCAGGGCGCGGCGCGGCTGCGCCTGATCGACGAATGCGGTCAGCCGGTGCCGCGCGGGCGCAGCGGCAAGGCGCGGCGTGTGGTCGGGCCCGAGTGAAAGGCCGCGGGTCTTTTCAGCATGCCCGGCTTGCACGCCAAAACGCCCGGTGTCTGCTGGCAAATCATCGCCATCGTCCGGGCCAGGGCTGCACTGCTTGCCTCGGTCCGGGGTGTTTCACGCGCCTTTCAGGCACGGCGCACGAGCGTCCGGTCTTTGGGAGGCTGAGGGCCGACGCGGCCACCGTGTCCGGGGCGCCATGCCCGGGAACCTGGGCAGGCGCGGGCGCGCGGCGACGCGGGGCTCCTGTTCAGCCCCGGTCCTCGTACAGCCCGAGCTTGCGGTGCAGCGGCGACTCGTCGGCGATGAAGACGAACGAGGGCGTGTCCGGCTGCCGGTTGTGCAGCGTCACGCTCGTGTAGCCGGGCGCGCAGCAGGTGTCGCCCGGGGCCAGTGTGAAGCGGGCGTCCGCGATGTCGGCTTCGACCTTGCCGTCGATGAGGTGATACACCGACGCCGGCGAGCGCGCGGGCAGGCGCAGCGTCTGGCCTGGTCGCAACATCAGCGCGTGGAAGCCGAGGATGTTCTGCACGTCTTCGCCCGTCTCGGGGTTGACGTAGGTCACCTGCACCGCCTCCAGTGCGGGCTGGTCCTGTGCCAGCGACTCGAGGGCGACACGCGTGTCGGCCCAGGGGTAGCGCAGCATCGGGTAGCGTTTGCCGCTGCGTCCGAACACGGGGGATGGAACGACGCCGCCGCGGGCGTAGGCACGGTCACCGTGCCCCTCGCGCTGCGCCTGGCGGCTGCCGTTGACGTGGTAGCTGGCCTCGAGGTAGTAGGCCAGCGGCAGGTCGAGCACGTCGAGCCAGATCACGGGCTGGTCGCCGTCGTGCCCATGCTCGTGCCAAAGCCCTGTGGGCGTGAGGATCAGGTCGCCGCGCGCCATCGGGCATTTCTCGCCATCGACCGTGGTCCACGCGCCCTCGCCCTCGACCACCATGCGCACGGCGTTGGGCGTGTGGCGGTGGGACGGTGCCCACTCGCCCGGCATCAGCAACTGCATGCCGAGATAGATCGCCGCGCTGGCCTGCATCTTCTCGAGTCCGTGCCCGGGGTTGGCGAGCACGAGCACGCGCCGCTCGGCCTTCTCGATCGGCGTCAGCTCGCCGGCCTGCAGCAACAGCGGGCGCAGCGCCTGGTAGGACCAGTGGGTGGGCCGGGTGTGGCGTGTGGGCACCTGCGGCGGCATCACCGCGCGCAGCCCGGGCCACAGCGGCACGAGGTTCTGCTGCGCCAGCGCGTCGCGGTAGTCCTGGGGCAGGTCTTCGAGTCTTCCGAGGTCGTTCATGGGCAGGGGCTCCAGTGTCAGCGCAGCGCGGCGTCGAGGCAGTTGCCGACGTTCCATCCGTACAGCCATTCGACCGCATCGTAGAAGCGCTCGGGGGTGCGGCCGCGCCAGAGGTCGTTGCGTACCAGACGTTCCACACCCTTGGCATGGTAGATGCGACCCATCTCGCGCCCCGACAGCACGATGCGGGCGGTGCGCCCGACGCGGGCGCGCTGGTACATGTCGAGCGCGCGCAGCCAGTCCCGCCCCTGGGCCTGCAGCGCCTGGCCGAGCGTCACCGCGTCTTCCAGCGCCATGCAGGCGCCCTGGGCCATGTACTGCGTGGTCGGGTGGGCGGCGTCGCCGAGCAGCGTGACGCGGCCGAAGGTCCAGCGCCCGATGGGCTCGCGGTCGGCGGTGGCCCAGCGGCGCCAGCTGCGCGGCAGGTCGATCAGCCGGCGCGCGCGCGGGCAGACCTCCTGGAAGTAGCTCTGCACCTCCTCCCGGCTGCCGTCGGTGACGCCCCACTCCTCCTGCTGGCGGCTGTGGAAGGTGACGACCACGTTGTACTGCTCGCCCCCGCGCAGCGGGTAGTGCACCAGGTGACAGTTCGGGCCGACCCAGATGCTGGCGGCGTTCCAGCGCAGGTCTTCGGGGAAGTGCTCGCGCTCGACCACCGCGCGGTAGACCACGTGGCCGGTCACCCGCGCCGGGTCGCCGACGAACTGCTCGCGCACGGCCGACTTCACCCCGTCGGCACCGATCAGCGCGACGCCCTGGTGGCGGCGGCCGTGCTGGTCGATGGCGGTCACGGTCTCGCCGTCCTGCTCGACGCGCACAATGCGCGTGCTGGTCAGGCACTGGACGCGGCCCGTGGCCTGCGCGCCCTCGAGCAGGGACAGGTGCACGTCGGCGCGGTGGATCACGGCGTAGGGGTTGCCGAAGCGTGCCCGAAAGCGCTCGTCGGTCGGGATGTGGCCGACCTGGTATTCGTCGATCGCGTCGTGCATCACCATGAAGTCGGTGAAGACCGCGTGCCGACGCGTGCGTTCACCCACGCCCAGCGCATCGAAGGCGTGGAAGGCGTTCGGGCCGAGCTGGATGCCGGCGCCGATCTCGCCGAGCTCTGCGGCCTGCTCCAGCACGAGGACGTCGAAATCCTGGCGCACCAGCGCCAGCGCGGCTGCGAGCCCGCCGATGCCTCCACCGGCCACGATGACGGGCAGGGCAGGGGAGTGCGTGTTCATGGAGGCTTCCTTTGAAGTGCGGGACCACCCGGATCAGCGCGACCTGGTGCCTGGACCGGGACCGCGCCACAAACCATAAGCATACTGAATATCAGTATGCAAAAGCAATCGATGCCCTCGCCGACAGGGCTCATGGCGGGTGTCATACTTCGTCCCGGATTGCCTCTTCTGAGAAAGGACCTTGCTCCATGAAGACTTTGCATGTCGTGCTGCGGTCGGTGGCTGCAGGCCTGGTTTTCCTGGGCGCCCACGCTGGCGCGCAGGCCCAGGTCGAGTGGAAGTTCAACAACAGCTATGCGCCGAGCCGGCCCGAGTCGGTGCAGATCCGCGCCTTCGCCGCCGACGTCGAGAAGCGCACGGGCGGCAAGATGAAGATTTCGGTCTCCGAGGGCGGGGCGCTCGGCCTGAAGGACGCGGACGCGCTGCGTTTCATGCAGGTCGGCACGCCCGAACTCGGCTTCATCTGGCCGCCCTTCCTGGGCCGCGACTCGCCCGCGCTGGCGAATCTCTATGTCTATGGTCTGGTCTCCACGGCCGAAGAGCACCTGAAGGCGCTGCCGGCGCTGAAGTCGGTGATGAAGGAGGCCCTGAACAAGGCCAACGTCGAGGTGCCGGGCTACCTCGGCTTCTCCATCGTCGACGCCACGCTGTTCTGCCGCGAGCCGGTGCGCACGCTCGACGAGCTCAAGCGCAAGAAACTGCGCGTGGGCAGCCGCGAGCAGGTGGAGACCTTCAAGCGCCTGGGCGTGGCGGCGCAGATCGTGCCGCAGAACGAGCTCTACGCGGCGCTGCAGACCGGGGTTGTCGACTGCGCGCTCTATGCGCCGCGCTTCGCGAACTCGATCTCGCTGCAGGAGGTGGCCAAGCACGTGACACCCACGGGCTACCCCTTCCCGCCGGTACCGTACGCCCTGATGGCGCACCGCGGCAAGTGGGCGGCGCTGCCGTCCGACCTGAAGAAGGGCTTCCTCGAGGCGGTGACCGAGCTCGAACGCGTCAGCTTCAACTTCGACGCCGACGTGGCCACGGAGAAGGCTGCGCGCGAGAAGCTCGTCAGCCAGGGCGTGACTTGGCACGCGGCGCTGCCGGCGGCTGACCGCGTCGCGCTGCGCGCCTCGGCGTTGGCGACCTGGGACGCGCTGGCCAAGGAGACCGGCGGCGAGGCCGTGGCCTACCGCCAGCGCATCCTGGACGCACTGCCGAAGTGAGCCAGGCGCCGTCATTGGAGCCGGTCCCGACCGGGCGCATGGCCTGAGGGAGCGGCCGTGGCAGTGTCCGGCCCATCAGGCGCTGGTCGGCGCGTTCGCGGCGCGGGCGCGCTCGACCTGCTGGAGTCGGCACTGCGCCTGCTGGCCGGCGCGCTCGCCGCGGTGGGCGCGGCCGCGCTGGCCGGCATCTTCGTGCTCGTGCTGGCCGCCGTGGTCATGCGTTACGGCTGGGGACGGCCCTTCTCGTTCACCGAGGAACTGTCCGGCCTGCTGATGACCGTGGCGGTGTTCACGCTGCTGCCGGCCACGGTGCTGCGCGAGTCTCACATCCGCGTGACGCTGCTGTCCGAGCGTCTGAGCGGCCTGCGGGCGCGGGTGCTGTTCGTGGTCGCGCAGGGTGTGTTCGTCGGCTTCTGCGCGGTGTTCCTGCGCGAGGCCTGGGGCATCGCCCAGTTCACCGCGCAGTTGAACCTGATGTCGGAGCAGTCCCGGCTGCCGCTGGCGCCCTTCATGGTCCTGTCGACCGCGTCGGTGGCGCTGGCCGGCGTGGCGGGTGTCTGGCGGGCGCTGCGTCCGCTGCCCCCGGCCACCGGCGCCGACAAGGAGCCGGCACCGTGATCTGGACCGTGCTCGGCGGCCTGCTGGCCCTGAACGTGCTGACCGGCGCCGTGCTCGGCGCAGCGCTGGGCCTGACCGGTTTTGCCATCCTGCACTTCTTCGGCGGTGGCGCGACTCGCCTGGGGGTGCAGGCCGTCTTCAACGTGCTCGGCGAGTTCACGCTGACTGCGATCCCGCTGTTCATCCTGCTCGGCGACGTGCTCGTGGCCAGTGGCCTGGCCGGTGGCGTCTACCGGGCCATGACACCGCTGTTCGCTCGGCTGCGCGGCGGGCTGCTGCACACCAACATTGCCGTGTGCACGGTGTTCGGTGCGGTCAGCGGCTCGTCGATGTCGGTCTCGGCGGCCGTCGGCGCCGTGGCCTACCCGGAACTGTCTCGGCGTGGCTACGACCGTCGCCTCGTCGTCGGCACGCTGGCCGGCGGCGGCACGCTCGGCCTGCTGATCCCGCCCAGCCTGTCGCTGCTGATCTACGGCGCGCTCACCGACACCTCGATCGGCAAGCTCTTCCTGGCCGGTGTGGTGCCAGGGCTGATGATGGCCCTTCTGTTCATGCTGTGGATCGAGTGGGTCGCGCGGCGTCGGCCCGAACTGGTGCAGCGCGAGATGACGCAGCCCTGGGGGCCGACGCTGCGCGCGCTGGTGCCGGTCTGGCCCATCCTGGCGCTGATCGTCGCCGTGCTCGGCAGCCTGTTCGCCGGCATCGCCACACCCACCGAGTCGGCCGCGGTCGGGGTGGCCGCGGCCGTCGTGCTGGGCTTCACGAAGGGCGGCCTGACATGGACCGGTCTGGCGCGCACCTTCCTGAACTCGGCCCGGGCCTTTGCCGTCATCGCCTTCGTCTTCCTTGGTGCGGTCGTGCTCGCGCAGTCGATCAGCCTGATGCAGCTGCCGCAGAAGCTGCTCGAGGCCATCTCCGCCACCGGGCTCTCGCCACTGGCCCTGCTGGCCGTGATCGTGCTGATCTATCTGCTGCTGGGCATGGTCTTCGACGGCCTGTCGATGATGGTGATGACGCTGCCGGTGGTCTTTCCGCTGCTCACGGGTGTGGGCTACGACGCGGTCTGGCTCGGGGTGGTCGTGACGATGATGATCGAGATCGGCATGCTCACGCCGCCGGTGGGCATGAACCTGTTCGTGCTCGTCGGCCTGGCCCGGGGCGAGGTGGACCTGGGCGGCGCGGCGCGCGGAGCGCTGCCGTTCTGGCTGCTGCTGCTGCTGGGCGTGGCGCTGCTGACCTTGGTGCCCGGCATCGCCACCTGGCTGCCGGAACTGGCCTTCACCCGGGGGTAGCCCACATGAGCCACGTCGATCGGCGGCGCGCGCAGCGACTGATGTCCGAGCGCGGGCTGGATGCCCTGGTGCTGGGCAAGCCTGAGAACTTTGCCTGGGCGACGGGCAGCGCGCCGGGTGTGGCCGCGTTCTGGCGCCGGGCTGGCGCGGCGCTGGCGCTGGTGCCGGCCGATGCCGGCCTGCCCATCTCGGCGGTCGTGACCGAATTGTTCGCACCCGGGCTGCGGCGTGCGCTCGGCCAGGCGCAGGTGCGCAGCCACGCCGACTGGATCGAGACCGCCGACATCCGCCCGTGGCAGGCGGATGCCGACTCCGCGGCGGCGCTCGCCGAGCGCGCCTGGGACGCCGCGGGCCGGCCTGCAGCGGGCCTGTCACGCCCGGCTGCCTTCGATGCGCGCGCCGCATTCGCGGCCCTGGGGGATCTGCTGGCGCGCCATGGCCTGGCGCGGGCGCGCATCGGGTTGGACCTGGACTTCTGGCCCGTGCTCGACTTCCAGCTCCTGACCGAGGCCTTGCCCCAGGTGCGCTGGGTCGACGCGAGCGCGACCACGGGCGCGATCCGGGCCGTGAAGTCGCCGGGTGAGATCGAGCGCCTGCGCCTGGCTGCGGCGATCGCCGAGGCGGGCATGCATGCGGCGCTCGCCGCCGTGCGCGAGGGCGTCAGCCGCGACCAGATCGCCGACCACTGGACCGCCGGAGCCACCGCCGTCGCGCGCGAGCGCGGCGTCCGGCTGACGGGCCAATGGGAGTACGTCAGCGTCGGGCCGCTGCCCTGGGCCGGCAACGCCGATGTGCGCGAAGGCAGCGTGATCAAGTTCGACGTCGGCTGCCTGGTCGACGGCTACAGCTCCGACTGCGGTCGCACCTTCACCTGGGGCCGAGCCGCGCCGCGGGCGCGCGAGATCATGACGGCGCTCCACGAGGCCTTCGAGGCCGGGCTCGAGGTGCTGCGCCCCGGATGCCTGCTGAGCGACGTGCACGCACGCGCCACGGCGGCGATGCAGCGCGCCGGGTTCAAGCGCTTTGCCCGCGGACACTTCGGCCACAGCCTCGGGCGTGACACCTTCTGCGAGGTGCCGCCCTTCGTGGCGGCGCAGGCCCACCTGCCGATCGAAGCCGGCATGGTGCTGGCCTTCGAGACCCCGTTCTACGTCGACGGCGAGGGCGGCTTCATCATCGAGGACCAGTTCGTGATCACGGACACGGGTGCCGAGGCGTGCTGGACGCTGCCCCGCGGGCTGGTGGAACTGCGCTGACCGAGCGTCCTATTTAGATACCCGCAGTCCGCCCTGCACGCGCCGGGCCACGCCTGCTCGCGATGTCGCAGGCCCGAGACCGCCCGAGCCGCGGCGCGTTCACGCGAACGCCTCAGCCTCTCAGCCCGCGGCGGCCTCCAGGCCGCGCGCGAAGTGCTGCTGCATCAGCGAGCGCGCTGATTGCGCATCGCCGCGCTCGATGGCCTCCATCAAGGCGCGGTGTTCGGCCAGCGACTCGACAAGCCGGCCCTGCCTGAACAAGGAGTGGTGCCGGTTGAGCTTCATCACCTTGCGCAGATCGACGACGATCTGCATCGCCCAGCGGTTGCCCGCGGCTTCGAGCAGTGCCAGATGGAAGCGCTCGTTGGCGGCGAAGAAGGCGTCGCGCTGCCCGACCTCGGCCTCGAGCCGCTCATGCAGCGCGCCCAAGGTCGTCCGCGTCGCTGCGTCGGACAGCGCTGCCACCTGAGCCGCCGCATCGCTCTCCAGCAGCGCGAGCAGGTGGTAGACCTGAGCCACGTCGTCGCGCGACATCTCTGTGACGTAGGCGCCGCGCCGCACCTTCATCGTCACCAGGCCTTCGACGGCCAGCACCTTCAGCGCCTCGCGCAGCGGCGTGCGGCTGATGCCCCACTGCGCGCACAGCTTCATCTCGTCGATCCAGCTGCCGGGCTCGAGCTCGCGCGCGAAGATCTGCTGGCGCAGCCGCTCGGCCACGGCCTCGTACAGCGCGCGCGGGGCCAATGATCCGCTCGCGGCGTCCGCATCCGTCGGGCCCGGGGTGGCGCTGCGGCTCGCGGCCGCGACCAATGCGGCGTCGGTGGCTTCCAGGTGAGGCCTTTCCACGGCGGGACTGTCCGTTTGCGGTTGGATTTGAATTCATAATTATGCATAATTCAAGCTTGTTCGCCGCGCTTTCTTGAGGATCGTCGATCCCGGGGGCTCGTTGTACCGTCCGCCGACCTGTCGTCCCATGAGCCACACCCCGTCATCCCCCGAGTTTCCGCAGGCCACCCTGGAGCAATGGGCCCGTTCCGCGGCGAAGTCCGCCCCGGGCGGTGATCTGGCAGCGCTGGAGTGGCGCACACCCGAGGGCTTGAGCGTCAAGCCGCTCTACACGGCGGCCGACACGGCAGGCCTGCCGCACACCGACACGCTGCCGGGCTTCGAACCCTTCATCCGCGGCCCCCAGGCCACGATGTACGCGGTGCGGCCGTGGACGATCCGCCAGTACGCCGGCTTCTCCACCGCCGAGGAGAGCAATGCCTTCTACCGCAAGGCGCTGGCTGCCGGCGGGCAGGGTGTCAGCGTGGCCTTCGACCTGGCCACCCACCGCGGCTACGACAGCGACCACCCGCGCGTGACGGGCGACGTCGGCAAGGCCGGTGTGGCCATCGACTCGGTCGAGGACATGAAGATCCTGTTCGACGGCATCCCGCTGGACAAGGTCAGCGTGTCGATGACGATGAACGGCGCGGTGCTGCCGGTGCTCGCGGGCTATGTGGTCGCGGCCGAGGAGCAGGGCGTGTGCCAGGACCAGCTCAGCGGGACCATCCAGAACGACATCCTCAAGGAGTTCATGGTCCGCAACACCTACATCTACCCGCCCGCGCCGAGCATGCGGATCATCGGCGACATCATCGAGTACACGGCGCGCCACATGCCGCGCTTCAACTCGATCAGCATCTCCGGCTACCACATGCAGGAGGCGGGCGCGAACCAGGCGCTGGAGCTGGCCTTCACGCTGGCCGACGGCAAGGAGTACGTGAAGACCGCGCTCGCCAAGGGCCTGGACGTCGACGATTTCGCCGGGCGCCTGAGCTTCTTCTGGGCGATCGGGATGAACTTCTATCTCGAGATCGCCAAGATGCGCGCCGCGCGGCTGCTGTGGTGCCGCATCATGAAGGGCTTCGGCGCCAAGAACCCGAAGAGCCTGATGCTGCGCACGCACTGCCAGACCTCGGGCTGGAGCCTGACCGAGCAGGACCCCTACAACAACATCGTCCGCACCACGATCGAGGCCATGGCCGCGGTCTTCGGCGGCACGCAGAGCCTGCACACCAACAGCTTCGACGAGGCGATCGCGCTGCCCACCGAATTCAGCGCCCGCATCGCGCGCAACACGCAGCTGATCCTGCAGGAGGAGACGCACATCACGAACGTGGTCGACCCCTGGGCCGGCAGCTACATGATGGAGCGGCTCACGCAGGAGATGGCCGACAAGGCCTGGGCCATCCTCGAGGAGGTCGAGGCGATGGGCGGCATGACGCGCGCCGTCGACTCCGGCTGGGCCAAGCTGAAGATCGAGGCCAGCGCGGCCGAGAAGCAGGCGCGCATCGACTCGGGCCAGGACGTGATCGTCGGCGTCAACAAGTACCGGCCGAAGACGCAGGAGCCGGTGGACATCCTGCAGATCGACAACGTCAAGGTGCGCGAAGGGCAGATTGCCCGGCTGGCGCAGCTGCGCGCCACGCGCGACGGCGAGCGGGTGCGCGCCGCGCTGGCCGCGCTGACAGGCTGCGCGGTCTCCGGCCAGGGCAACCTGCTGGCGCTTTCCATCGACGCCATCCGCGCCCGCGCCACCGTTGGCGAGGTCAGCGACGCGCTGGAGCAGGTCTTCGGGCGCCACCGCGCCGACATCCAGAAGGTGACCGGGGTGTACGCAGCCGCCTACCAGAACGAATACGACAGCGCCGAGGGCTGGGCCCGGCTGCAGCAGGAAATCGCCGCCTTCGGCCAGGCGCAGGGCCGCCGCCCGCGCGTGATGATCGCCAAGCTCGGCCAGGACGGGCACGACCGCGGCGCCAAGGTCGTGGCCACCGCCTTCGCCGACCTGGGCTACGACGTCGACATGGGCCCGCTGTTCCAGACCCCCGAGGAGTGCGCGCGCCAGGCCATCGAGAACGACGTGCACGCCGTCGGCGTCTCGACGCTGGCCGCCGGCCACCGCACGCTGGTGCCGGCCATCATCCAGGCCCTGCGCGACCAGGGCGCCGACGACATCATCGTCTTCGTCGGCGGGGTGATCCCGCAGCAGGACTACGACTTCCTCTACCAGGCCGGCGTCAAAGGCATCTACGGCCCGGGCACGCCCATCCCGGTGAGCGCGAAGGACGTGCTGGAGCAGATCAAGAACGCGACCCCTGCAGGGTATTGATACAGTATTTCGGTATCTCACCCGTCGAGGAGCCTGCCATGGCTGTGTCGGTCCGTCTGGAGCCCCTGCTCGAAAAGGAGCTGGAACTGGCTGCCAAGCGACTGGGAGTGACCAAGTCGCAGTTCATCATCTCCGCGCTCGAGCGCGCGCTGGGCCGTCAGGACCCGTATACGCTGCTGCTGAAGCTGCAGGGCGAGGTGCAGGATGCCGCGCCCGAGATGTCTCAAGACCAGGTGTCGCCGGCCAAGGCGGCCATCCGGGCCAAGCTGCAAGCCCGGCATGATGCGAGTCGGGCCGACTGGCTGGCCTTCCAGGAGGCGCGCCAGCAAGGCAAGACCTGGACCCCGCCCGATCCGGCGAGACCAGCGCCATGAAGCTGGCCCTCATCGACACCGGGCCCATGGTGGCCTTGTTCGACCCCCGCGACTTCGGACACCGCCACTACACCGGCTTGCTGGCTGAGGGTCGTTGGCGACTGACCACGACCTGGCCTTGCGTGGTCGAGGTGACGCACCTGCTGGGCACCCGGGAAGTGCAGCGTTACCTGCGATGGGTCTCGGAAGGGGGGGTCGTGGTCTATCCCTTGGATGCGTCCGATCTGCCCGAACTGGCCGACCTGATGGTGCGGCACACCGCGGCGCCGCGTACCGAGATGGATCTTGCCGATGCCTCCCTGGTCTGGTTGGCCCAGGACATCAACACCTTGAACGTCATGACCATGGATGTGCGGGATTTCTCGCGCTATAGGCTGCCCGATGGCCGGGCGTTTCATATCCATTGAGGTAGGTTCATGAAATTCGTCAATCCGCTGGCAGCCGATGAATTAGACATGCAAGACATCCGTGGCGGGCAGTACTCGCTGGTCGATCCCGTGCGCAGTCTGCTTCGCCTTGAAGGATTGGCCTGCTTGGCTTTGGCTTGTGTGCTTTACCACGCCCAGAGCTTTTCATGGCTGAGCTTCGCCAAGTGGTTTTTGCTGCCGGACCTGGCCATCCTGGTTTACCTGGTTGGTCGGCCCACGGCGGGTATGTGGGCCTACAACCTCACACACAGCAGCGTGGGTGCGGCGACTGCGGCGGTACTGGGGGTCGTCTTGGGTTCGGCTTTGCTCCTTCAGGTCGGCTTGATCTGGTTCGCGCATATTGGCTTCGATCGGGCGCTTGGCTACGGACTGAAGTTCCCTCTGGGCTTTCGAGTCACTCATATGGGCGTGCTGCGCGGGATGGCGAAAAGCCGTGACGCCTGAGGCCATCGTCCAAGGCCTGCTGCAAGACCAGGCGGCCGTGCAAAGGCGCGCCATGGCCAAGGCCATCACGCTGCTGGAATCGACACGGGCCGGCCACCGGGCCCAGGCCGATGCCTTGCTCAACGCCCTGCTGCCGCACACCGGTCGGTCTTTCCGCCTGGGCATCAGCGGCGTGCCCGGCGTGGGCAAGAGCACCTTCATCGAGGCGCTGGGCCTGTTCCTCGTCGAACGAGGCCATCGCGTGGCTGTGCTGGCGGTGGACCCTTCCTCCAGCGTCAGCGGCGGCTCCATCCTCGGCGACAAGACGCGCATGGAGAAGCTGAGCGTGGACGAGCGCGCCTTCATTCGTCCCAGCCCCGCGGCGGGCAACCTGGGCGGCGTGACCGAGAAGACGCGCGAGGCCATGCTGGTGTGCGAGGCTGCGGGCCACGACATCGTCATCGTCGAGACCGTGGGCGTGGGTCAGAGCGAGACCGCCGTGGCCGGCATGACCGACCTGTTCTGCCTGCTGCAGCTGCCCAACGCGGGCGACGACCTGCAGGCGATCAAGAAGGGCGTGATGGAGCTCGCCGACCTGGTCGTCATCAACAAGGCCGACCTCGACGCCGCCGCCGCGACCCGCGCCCAGGCCCAGATCACCAGCGCGTTGCGGCTGCTCGGCCTGCACGGCCGCAGCGACCGCGCCCACCACGACGACACGCTCTGGCACCCGCAGGTGCTGCAGCTCAGCGCGCTGCACGGCCAGGGGCTCGAGGCCTTCTGGGCTGCCGTGGGCCGTTTCCGTGAGCTGCAGACCGCCAGTGGCCGTCTGGCCGCGCGCCGCCGCGCGCAGGACCAGGCCTGGCTGTGGGAGCGCATCGAGGCCGGCCTGCGCCAGCGCTTCCGCGAACACCCCGCCGTGCGCGAGGCCCTGCCGCAGGTACTCACCGAGGTGCAGTCGGGCGTGCTGGCACCCTCGGTGGCTGCGCGGTGGCTGCTCGACCGTTTCGGCCCCACGGAGCCGGCGTCAAAGGCCCCGGGCGCCTGAACGCATCCCTTGACGACCGAGCGCCGGCTGCCCCCTCCGAGCCCCGCTCACCCCAGGAACACCGAACGCATCCCGAACCAGGAGTCCCCCGATGCACGACATCATCGAACAACTCGAACGCAAGCGCGCCGCCGCGCGCCTGGGCGGCGGGCAGCGCCGCATCGACGCCCAGCACGCCAAGGGCAAGCTCACTGCGCGCGAGCGGCTGGAGCTGCTGCTCGACGAAGGCAGCTTCGAGGAATGGGACATGTTCGTCGAGCACCGGTGCGTCGACTTCGGCATGGCCGACAACAAGGTGCCGGGTGACGGCGTGGTCACCGGCTACGGCACGATCAACGGACGCCTGGTCTTCGTCTTCAGCCAGGACTTCACCGTCTTCGGCGGCGCGCTGTCCGAGGCCCACGCCGAGAAGATCTGCAAGGTGATGGACCAGGCGATGAAGGTGGGCGCGCCGGTCATCGGCCTGAACGACTCGGGCGGCGCGCGCATCCAGGAGGGCGTGGCCTCGCTCGGCGGCTATGCCGAGGTCTTCCAGCGCAACGTCATGGCCAGCGGCGTGGTGCCGCAGATCAGCCTGATCATGGGGCCCTCGGCCGGCGGTGCCGTGTACTCGCCGGCGATGACGGACTTCATCTTCATGGTGCGCGACAGCGCCTACATGTTCGTCACCGGCCCCGAGGTCGTGAAGACGGTCACGCACGAGGAGGTGACGGCCGAGGAGCTCGGCGGGGCCGTCACCCACACCACCAAGAGCGGCGTGGCGGACCTGGCCTTCGACGACGACATCCAGGCGCTGCTGATGCTGCGCCGCTTCTTCAACTACCTCCCGCTGAACAACCGCGAGAAGCCGCCGCTGCGCCCGAGCGGCGATCCGGCCGACCGCACCGACATGTCGCTCGACACGCTGGTGCCCGACAACCCGAACAAGCCCTACGAGATCAAGGAGCTGATCCTGAAGGTCGTCGACGACGGCGACTTCTTCGAACTGCAGCCCGACTATGCGAAGAACATCGTCATCGGCTTCGGCCGCATGGACGGGCGCAGCGTGGGCATCGTCGCGAACAACCCCATGGTGCTGGCCGGTTGCCTGGACATCCGCAGCAGCATCAAGGCGGCGCGCTTCGTGCGCTTCTGCGATGCCTTCAACATTCCGGTGGTGACCTTCGTCGACGTGCCCGGCTTCATGCCCGGCACCAGCCAGGAGTTCGGCGGCATCATCAAGCACGGCGCCAAGCTGCTTTACGCCTATGCCGAATGCACCGTGCCCAAGGTCACCGTCATCACGCGCAAGGCCTACGGCGGCGCCTACGACGTCATGGCCTCCAAGCACCTGCGCGGCGATGTCAACCTGGCCTGGCCCAACGCCGAGATCGCGGTGATGGGCGCCAAGGGCGCGGTGGAGATCATCTTCCGCGAGGACAAGGGCGACCCGGCGAAGCTCGCAGCGCGCGAGGCCGAGTACAAGGCCCGCTTCGCCAACCCCTTCGTGGCCGGCGCGCGTGGCTACATCGACGATGTCATCCAGCCGCACGAGACGCGCAAGCGCATCTGCCGCAGCCTGGCGATGCTGAAGGACAAGAAGGTCGAGAACCCGTGGCGCAAGCACGGGAACATTCCGCTGTGAACCCAAGCCAGGCCGGCCTGGCGGCCGCCACCCCGTTCGCCCTGAGCATTTCCCAGGGCGTTGTCGGGGCTTCGACAAGCTCAGCCCGAACGGAACCCACATGTTCAACAAGATCCTGATCGCCAACCGCGGCGACAACGGCCGTCGGGCCGTTGCGTTGCAGACAGATTGCATGGCGCGCGAAGCGCGTACAGGCGAGTTCGCCGCGGGAGAAACCCATGTTTGACAAGATCCTGATCGCCAACCGCGGCGAAATCGCCTGTCGCGTCATCAAGACCGCGCGGCGCATGGGTATCGCCACCGTGGCGGTGTATTCCGAGGCCGATCGCGATGCACGGCACGTGGCGCTGGCCGATGAGGCCGTGCTGCTGGGCCCCGCGCCCAGCCGTGAGAGCTATCTCGTGGCCGACAGGATCATCGCTGCCTGCAAGGCCACGGGTGCCCAGGCGCTGCACCCGGGCTACGGCTTTCTGTCCGAGAACGAGGACTTCGCACGCCGCGTCGAGGAAGAAGGCATCGTCTTCATCGGCCCCAAGCATTACAGCATCGCTGCCATGGGCGACAAGATCGCCTCGAAGAAGCTGGCCCGCGAGGCTGGCGTGAGCACGATCCCGGGCTGGAACGACGCCATCCAGACGCCCGAGCGTGCGGTGGAGATCGCGCGCGACATCGGCTACCCGGTGATGATCAAGGCCAGCGCCGGCGGCGGCGGCAAGGGCCTTCGCGTGGCCTTCAGCGACAAGGAGGCCTTCGAGGGCTTCTCGTCCTGCCGCAACGAGGCGCGCAACAGCTTCGGCGACGACCGCGTGTTCATCGAGAAGTTCGTCGAGCAGCCGCGCCACATCGAGATCCAGGTGCTCGGCGACGCGCACGGCAACGTGGTCTACCTGCACGAGCGCGAGTGCTCGATCCAGCGCCGCCACCAGAAGGTGATCGAGGAGGCACCGTCACCCTTCATCGGTGAAGCCACGCGCCGCGCGATGGGCGAGCAGGCGGTGGCGCTGGCGCGCGCGGTGAACTACCAGAGCGCCGGCACGGTCGAGTTCGTCGTCGGCGCGGACCAGGGCTTCTATTTTCTGGAGATGAACACGCGGCTGCAGGTCGAGCACCCGGTCACCGAGAGCATCACCGGCATAGATCTGGTCGAGCAGATGATTCGCGTGGCTGCGGGCGAGAAGCTGCCTTTCACCCAGCAGGACATCCCGCGCCGCGGTTGGGCCATGGAGTGCCGCATCAACGCGGAGGACCCCTTCCGCGGTTTCCTGCCGTCCACCGGGCGCCTGGTGCGCTACCAGCCGCCGCCGCAGACGATGGAGGCGGGGCTGCCCGTGCCCTACCGATGCGACGAGGCCGGCAGCCTGGTCGGCGGCGGCGGCGTGCGCGTGGACACCGGGGTCTTCGAGGGTGGCGAGATCCCGATGCACTACGACTCGATGATCGCCAAGCTCATCGTCCACGGCGTGGACCGCGCCGACGCGATCGCGAAGATGCGCGAGGCGCTCAACGGCTTCGTGATCCGCGGCGTGTCGAGCAACATCCCCTTCCAGGCCGCACTGCTGGCGCACCCGAAGTTCGTCGCCGCGGACTTCAACACCGGCTTCATCGCCGAGCACTACGGGCGCGGCTTCCGCGCCGAGGACGTTGCGCACGACGACCCTGACTTCCTGGTCGCCTTGGCGGCGGCAGCCCAGCGCCGCCTGCGCGAGCGCGCCGCGGGTATCAGCGGCCAGCTCGACGGGCACGGTGTGCGCATCGGCGAGGACTTCGTCGCCGTCGTCAAGGGGCAGGGCGGGGCGCATGTCCACGTGCCGGTTCGCGTGGCTGCGCAGGGGCAGGTGACCGTGCAGCCCGCCGGCCGGACGTACTCGATAGAGCTCGACTGGTCCTGCGGCGGCATCCGCGCCGGCGGGTTGTGCGACGGGCGACCGTTCACGGCGCAGGTCGAGCGCGACGGCCTGTGGATCCGCGTGGTGCACAACGGCCGCCGCATCGAGGCCATGGTGCTCACCGCCCGCGCCGCCGAGTTGCAGCGCCTGATGCCCTTCAAGGCGCCGCCCGACATGAGCAGGTTCCTGCTGTCGCCCATGCCGGGGTTGTTGGTGGACATCGCCGTCAAGCCCGGGCAGGCGGTCCAGGCGGGCGAGCGCCTGGCGGTGATCGAGGCGATGAAGATGGAGAACATCCTCACCGCCGCCCAGGACGGCACGGTGGCCGAGCTGCTGGCCGCGCGCGGCGAGAGCCTGGCCGTGGACCAGCCCATCCTGAAGTTCGCTTGAACGCCTGTGCATGCCGCAGCTTGCCTGATGACGCCTGTCGCCTGTATCCCGTTCGGGCTGAGCCTGTCGAAGCCCCCGCAATGCCTGGCGCCCACCCGGGCCGGATTTCCATGAACTCGCCAAAACCCTTCCGCATCCTCGGCATCCAGCAGATCGCCATCGGCGGCCCTGACAAGCAGCGCCTGCGCGCGCTGTGGGTGGACATGCTGGGCCTGAGCGTCAAGAGCACCTTCGTCAGCGAGCGCGAGAACGTCGACGAGGACATCTGTGCCCTCGGTCGCGGGCCGACGGCGGTCGAGGTCGACCTGATGCAGCCGCTGGACTCCGACCGCAAGCCCGCTGTCCACGCCACGCCGCTCAACCACGTCGGTCTGTGGGTCGACGACCTGCGCAGTGCCGTCGAGTGGATGAGCGCCCACGGCGTGCGCTTCGCCCCTGGCGGCATCCGCCCGGGCGCGGCAGGACACGACATCTGCTTCATCCATCCGAAGGGCAACGAGGAGTTCCCCCTCGGCGGCGAAGGGGTGCTGATCGAGCTCGTGCAGGCGCCGCCCGAGGTGGTTCAGGCCCTGGGGTGAGCCGGGCGCAGTTGCCCGGACACCCGCTACGGTCAGCGCGCGTTCGCTAGAGTCTTCGGATCGTCATCCGGAGGCATGCATGAGCGCCCAATCACTGCTCGAACAGTTGCTGAAGTCGGGTCTTTCCGCCGTCGGGGGCTCGGCAGGAACGCTGGGCAAGGTCCTGGGCGGTTCCGGCGGCTCCGGCGGCGGTCATCTGGGCAAGTACGCGGCTGGCGCGGGCGCCGGTGGCGCGCTGGCGATGCTGCTGGGCAGCAAGCGCGGGCGCAAGATCGGCGGCGCAGCGTTGAAGTACGGCAGCGTGGCGGCTCTGGGGGCTCTGGCCTTCAAGGTCTACCGTGACTGGCAGTCCGCGCAGCCAGCGCAGTCCGCGCAGCCAGCGGTGACTCCCCGGCCGCTCGCGGCAGTCGAGTTCGCGCGCCTGCCTGCAGCGCAGGTGGAGCAGCACAGCCAGGCGATGCTGGGCGCGATGATCGCGGCCGCCAGGGCCGACGGTCACATGGACGAGCGCGAGCGCGAGCTCGTCGAGGCCGAGTTGCACCGCCTCGAGGCCGATCTGGCGCTGCGCCGCTGGGTCGACGACCAGCTGCGGCGCCCCGTCGATCCCGCGGCAGTCGCCGCCGCGGCGGCCACCCCGGAGATGGCGGCGGAGATCTACCTAGCCAGCGTGCTGGTGGTCGATGAGACGACGGTCATGGAGCGGGCCTATCTGGACGAACTGGCGCGGCAGTTGCGGCTCGATGCCGGCTTGAAGGCGGAACTCGAGCGCCAGGCCGCAGGCTGACCGGTGCCGTTTCCCTCGAGCCCCCGGGCTTGAGGCGACAATAGCGGGATTGCTGGATTCCGAGCTGCCATGACCGGACGCACCCTTTACGACAAGCTGTGGGACGAGCACGTCGTCCACACCGAGGAGGATGGCACCGCCATCCTCTATATCGACCGCCACCTCGTCCACGAGGTCACCAGCCCCCAGGCCTACGAAGGCCTGCGCTTGGCCGGGCGCAAGGTCTGGCGTGTGAGCTCGGTGGTCGCCACCGCCGACCACAACACGCCGACCACGGGCTGGGAAGACGGCTACGACGGCATCCGCGACGTCATCAGCAAGCAGCAGGTGCAGACGCTGGACGCGAACATCCGCGCCTTCGGCGCGGCGGCGTACTTTCCCTTCCTGGACCGGCGCCAGGGCATCGTCCACGTGATGGGGCCGGAGCAGGGCGCCACCCTGCCTGGCATGACGGTGGTGTGCGGCGATTCGCACACCTCCACCCATGGCGCCTTCGGCGCGCTGGCTCACGGCATCGGCACGAGCGAGGTCGAGCACGTGCTCGCGACGCAGACCCTGCTTGCGCGCAAGGCCAGGAACATGCTGGTGCGGGTGGACGGCCGCTTGCAGCCAGGAGTGACGGCCAAGGACGTGGTGCTCGCCATCATCGCCCGCATCGGCACCGCCGGCGGCACCGGCTACACCATCGAATTCGGCGGCTCGGCCATCCGCGGCCTGAGCATGGAAGGCCGCATGACGGTGTGCAACATGGCCATCGAGGCCGGCGCCCGCGCCGGCCTGGTGGCGGTGGACGACAAGACGATCGAGTACGTCAAGGGGCGGCCCTTCTCCCCCGGCACCGACAAGGCCAGCGGTCGCTTCGTCGGCGGCCTGGAGTGGGAGCAGGCGGTGGCCTACTGGCGCACGCTGCACTCGGACGCCGACGCCCGGTGGGACACCGTGGTCGAGCTCGACGGGTCGCAGATCCGGCCCCAGGTGACCTGGGGAACCAGTCCCGAGATGGTGCTGTCGATCGAGGACCGCGTGCCCGATCCTGACAAGGAAAAGGACAGCGTCAAGCGTGGCGCGATCGAGCGTGCGCTGGCCTACATGGGGCTCGAGCCTAACAAGCCGATCGCCGACATCGTGATCGACAAGGTCTTCATCGGCTCGTGCACGAACAGCCGCATCGAGGACTTGCGCGAGGCGGCTGCCGTCGTGCGCCGCATCGGCGGCCGCGTGGCCTCGAACGTCAAGCTGGCGATGGTGGTGCCCGGCTCCGGTCTGGTCAAGGCGCAGGCCGAGGCCGAAGGTCTGGACAAGGTCTTCGTCGGCGCGGGTTTTGAATGGCGCCAGCCCGGCTGCAGCATGTGCCTGGGCATGAATGCCGACCGGCTCGACCCCGGCGAGCGCTGCGCTTCCACGAGCAACCGCAATTTCGAGGGTCGCCAGGGGGCCGGCGGCCGCACGCACCTGGTCAGCCCGGCGATGGCCGCCGCTGCTGCGCTGCAGGGGCACTTCGTCGACGTGCGCCGCATCGCCTGAGAGAGGACCTGAACGATGCAAGCCTTCACCGTGCACCGGGGCCTGGTCGCTCCGATGGACCGAGAGAACGTCGACACCGACGCCATCATTCCCAAGCAGTTCCTGAAGTCGATTGCGCGCACGGGCTTCGGCCCCAACCTCTTCGACGAGTGGCGCTACCTCGACAAGGGTGAGCCGGGTCAGGACCCCACCGGGCGCAAGCCCAACCCCGATTTCGTGCTGAACCAGCCGCGCTACCAGGGGGCGTCCGTGCTGATCGCGCGCCGCAACTTCGGTTGCGGCTCGAGCCGTGAGCACGCGCCCTGGGCGCTGCAGCAGTACGGCTTCCGCGCGCTTATCGCGCCGAGCTTTGCCGACATCTTCTTCAACAACTGCTTCAAGAATGGTGTCTTGCCCATCGTGCTGCCCGAAGAGCAGGTGGCGCGCCTGTTCGACGAGGTCTACGGCTTCGTCGGCTATGCGCTGACCGTGGACCTGCCCCAGCAGTGCGTGATCAAGCCCGACGGCACTTCGCTGCCCTTCGACGTGCAGCCGTTTCGCAAATTCTGTCTCGTGAACGGCTTCGACGACATCGGACTCACGCTGCGCCAGGCCGACAAGATCCGGGCCTTCGAGGCCGAGCGCCTGACGCGCCAGCCCTGGCTGGCCGCGAGCCGCTCCGCCTGACATTCCTCGCACCCTACTCATCGCACGCCTTCATGAAGATCGCGATCCTGCCTGGTGACGGCATCGGCACCGAGATCATGGCCGAGGCCGTCAAGGTGCTCGGCGCCCTGGACCTCGGGTTCGACACCGAGACCGCGCTCGTCGGCGGCGCCGCCTACGAGGCGCACGGCCACCCCCTGCCCGAGTCCACCTTGAGCCTGGCCAAGGCGGCCGACGCGGTGCTGTTCGGCGCGGTGGGCGACTGGAAGTACGACAAGCTCGAGCGCGCGCTGCGCCCCGAGCAGGCCATCCTGGGGCTGCGCAAGCACCTGGGCCTGTTCGCCAATTTCCGGCCTGCGATCTGCTACGAAGAGCTGACCCACGCCTCGAGCCTGAAGCCCGAGCTCATCGCCGGGCTCGACATCCTCATCATCCGTGAACTGACGGGCGACATCTACTTCGGCCAGCCGCGCGGCCGCCGCACGGCGGTCGACGGTCACTTCCCCGGCGCCGAGGAAGCCTTCGACACGATGCGCTACAGCCGCCCGGAGATCGAGCGCATTGCGCACGTGGCCTTCCAGGCCGCGCGCAAGCGCCGCGGCAAGGTCACCAGCGTCGACAAGGCCAATGTGCTCGAAACCTTCCAGTTCTGGAAGGATGTCGTCACCGAGGTCCACCGGTCCTACCCCGACGTGGAACTCGAGCACATGTACGTGGACAACGCGGCGATGCAACTCGTGCGCGCGCCCAAGAAGTTCGACGTCGTCGTCACCGGCAACATGTTCGGCGACATCCTCTCCGACGAGGCGGCGATGCTGACGGGCTCGATCGGCATGCTGCCGTCGGCGTCGTTGGATCAGCGCAACAAGGGCCTGTACGAGCCGAGCCACGGCAGCGCTCCCGACATCGCCGGCAAGGGCGTGGCCAACCCGCTGGCTACAATCTTGTCTGCTGCCATGATGCTCCGTTTCTCCCTGAACCAGCCCGAAGCCGCCGACCGCATCGAGTCGGCGGTCCAGGCCGTGCTTGCTGCCGGCCTGCGCACGGGCGACATCTGGAGCGAAGGCACGCGCCGCGTGGGCACGCGCGAGATGGGTGACGCGGTCCTTGCGGCCCTCACCGGCAAAACCATTACCAAGAGCTAGCCGCTCTCGGGTCGTCTCGCCACCACTTTCTGGACCCCGGCGAAACGAGCCGGGATGCTAGGGGTGGGTCCGGATTCACTGGAGAGGCAAGACTGACATGGCAATCAAGGCAAATTCCCTCGTTGGGCTGGTGGGCTGGCGCGGTATGGTCGGCTCTGTGCTGATGGACCGCATGCAGACCGAAGGCGACTTCGATCTGATCGAGCCATTGTTCTTCTCGACTTCCAACGCGGGTGGCGCTGCTCCCGCGATGGCGAGGAACGAGACCCGACTGCAGGACGCGCTCGACATCGAGGCGCTGAAAAGATGCGAGATTGTCATTACCGCCCAGGGCGGCGACTACACGACCGAGATCTACCCCAAGCTGCGCGCTGCCGGCTGGAAGGGGCACTGGATCGACGCGGCCTCGACGCTGCGGATGAAGGACGAGGCGGTCATCATCCTCGACCCGGTCAACATGCCGGTGATCCGCAAGGCCCTGGCGCGCGGCGGGCGCGACTGGATCGGCGGCAACTGCACCGTCAGCTGCATGCTGATGGGCGTGGGGGCGCTGTACAAGGCCGGGCTGGTCGAGTGGATGAGCACGCAGACCTACCAGGCGGCCTCGGGCGGCGGGGCGCAGCACATGCGCGAACTGCTGACGCAGTACGGCACGCTGAACGCGCAGGTGCGCGCGCTGCTGGACGACCCGAAGAGCGCGATCCTCGAGATCGACCGTCAGGTCATCGCGCGCCAGCGCGCGATGTCGGCCGAGGAGACGGCGAACTTCGGCGTGCCGCTGGGCGGCTCGCTGATCCCCTGGATCGACAAGGACCTGGGCATCGGCAAGAGTCGGGACGAGCCGGGCTTCGGCGTCTCGCGCGAGGAATGGAAGGGCATGGCCGAGACCAACAAGATCCTCGGCCAGGGCGAGGGCTTCGGCACGCCGGCCGTGCCGGTGGACGGCTTCTGCGTGCGCGTGGGCGCGATGCGCTGCCACAGCCAGGCGCTGACCTTCAAGCTCAGGCAGGACGTCCCGCTGGCCGATATCGAGGCGATGATCGCTGCCGACAATCCGTGGGTGAAGGTGGTGCCCAACACCCGCGAGGCGACGCTGCGCGACCTGACGCCCGTGGCGGTCACCGGCACGATGACCATCCCCGTCGGCCGTCTGCGCAAGATGGCGATGGGGCCACAGTACCTCGGCGCCTTCACGATCGGCGATCAATTGCTGTGGGGCGCGGCCGAACCGCTGCGACGCATGCTGCGGATCCTGCTCGACGCCTGAGCGCCTTGCACGGGGGGTGACGTCGTGAAGCGTGACCTGACCTTCGTCCAGACCTCTGCAGGGGTTCCTTCTCGTTGGCGTGGCGCGGTCTCCGCCGTGGCCGCCGCGGCTTTGCTGGCTTGCGCCGGACCGGCTTACGCGCTCGGTCTCGGGCGCATGTCCGTGCAGTCGGTCCTGGGTGAGCCCCTGCTGGCCGAAATCGACATCACGACCCTGACGGCAGAGCAGGCCGCGTCCTTGCGCGTCAACATCGCGCCGGCCGAGGTCTACCGAGCCGCCGGCATGGAGTTCACCGAGGTCCTGCGTGGCGTCCGGGTCGAGGTGGCGCGGCGCGCCGACGGGCGTGCGGTTCTGCGCGTCAGCAGCGACCGCGCTGCGCGCGACCCCTTCGTCGACCTCATCCTGCAGGCCACCTGGGCGTCCGGCCGGCTGGTGCGTGAATACACGGTGCTGCTCGACCCACCGCGGACCGGGCAGTCTGCCGCGGACGCGGCGGAATCCGCGGGCTTGGCCGACCGGTCTGCGGCGGCCTCGACACGTGCGGCCCCGGCGGCCCGCCCGCAGCCGGGGAGGGGCGCGCCACCTGCACCCGCCGTACCGCCAGCGCCGGCCCCGGCGATGGCAGCCGCCGCGCCCGCAGTCAGCACCGCCGCGCCGGTGCCTGCCGGCCGCCCCGCGGTGTCGACGACCGAGGCTTCGACGGTGGCCCCGACGGTGAGCACCACGGCCCCGGCGCAGACCGGTGCCGTGGTCGCCGGGACCGGCATTGCGCCATCGGGCCCGGTGCTCAGCACCATCACCCCGCCGCCTGCGTCAGAACCCGGTGGCTCGCCCGATGCCGCGCTCGCCGCGCAGGCAGGGCAGGTGGTCTCGACCACCTCGCCCTCGCCGGCCGCTGCGCCGGCGGGAGCCGAACCGAAGGCGCGGTCGACCAAGCCCAAGGCAGGCCGCGACAAGGCCGCGAAGGCAGCGCTCGCCGACACCGAGTCCGGCGGGCGCCAGCGGCATGAGGTGCGCGCCGGTGAGACCCTCTCCGGCATCGCACGCGACCATCGGCACGACGGCGTGTCGCTGGACCAGATGCTGGTGGCCCTGTACCGCGACAATCCCGACGCGTTTGTGGGAAAGAACATGAACCGGCTGCTGGCCGGCGCGGTGCTCCAGGTGCCGGCGGCGCAGGAGGCCGGATCCATACCGCCGGCCGAGGCCCGGGCGTTGATCGAGGCACAGAGCGCGGATCTCGCGTCTTACCGTCAGCGGCTGGCCGCCGGCGCTGCGACCGTGGGTCAGGATTCGCCTCAGCAGCGCGCCAGCGGCACGGTGCAAGCCCGTGTCCAGGACCGCAAGCAAGCCACCGCGCCAACGCTCGACCAACTGAAGCTGGCACGCGGTGACGTCAAGTCGGGCGCCACACCCGAGGCGGCCCTGTCGCGCCAGGCCGAGAAGCGCGAGCTGGCACAACGCGAGACGGAAGTCCAGCGCAACGTCGACGCGCTGCGTCAACTGCAGGGCGCGGCGGGCGGCGGGGCCCCTGCCGGCGGTGCGGCTCAGCCGGGCAAGGGCTCTGCGGCGGCAGAGCCAAAGGCCGCCGCCGCCTCCGCGCCTGCCCAGCCTGCCAGTGCCGCGTCGGCGCTGGCGGTGACGGCGTCCTTGCCCGGAGCATCCGAAGCGGTCGTCGCTGCGGCGTCGGCGCCCCAGGCTGCCGCCTCTGCGGCCGAGGCGGCGAAGGCGCCGGGTCTGGCGGCGTCGGAGCCTGCGCCGGCCTCCCGCGTGCAGCACTCCCTGCTGGGCAACCCGTACATCTTGGTGGGCGGCGTGGCGCTCGTCGCCGCCGTCGGAGTGCTGGCGGTGCTGGCCCTGCTGCGCCGGCGCCGCCTTGCCGCGCGGTCGACGTCCACCCCTTTCGGCCCCCGCGCCACCGACCCTGGTCTGGGCCTGGACGAGACGGCCGCTGCGGCACGGCAGTCTCCGCGGGCGGCGTTCGCCGACGCGTTGGCGGACGCCGAGAACACGGGCGCCTCTGTCCCTGTGCTGGACGACGCGGTTCAGGACCAACCCCTCCATGGCCAGCGTCCAGATCCGATGGCCGAAGCCGAGGTGTATCTGGCCTACGGCAGGTTCGAAGAGGCGATCGCCTTGCTGCGTCAGGCGATGCGGGACGAGCCGGATCGATCGGACATCGTGTTCAAGTTGCTGGAACTCCACGCCTCGCGCCAGGAGGTCAGCGCCTTCCAGGCGGTGGCCGACGTCATGCAGCGGCGCACCGGTGGCCAGGGCGCCGACTGGGCACGGGTCGTCGCCTTGCAGCGCGCGATGACAGGTCAGGATGACACGCCAGTCAACGCGAGCCCGTCCCTGGCACCGACCTTCGCTCCTGACGCCGCGCCGGCAGCCGGTCGCCAAACCGCGCCTGGCTTGGTGGCCACCAGTGCCCCATTGCCTTCGCGCTTGGACGGACGGACCGCGCCACCGGCGCCTGCGCAGCGGCAAGAGCCTGAGCTGGGTCCCGAGCCGGCCGACATGTCTTCCGGTGACTTCGCCCTCGACGTCGACGTCGCCGCGCCTTCCGGCACGGGCGGGCGCGCCGGCGGCGAGGACGTCGACACCCGCGCGCCGGCCGAAGTGCCCGGGACCCTGGAGCGCAAGCTCGCGTTGGCTGAGGAATTCATCCAGATCGGTGATGTCGAAGGTGCCCGCGAACTGCTCGGCGAGGTGGGCGACCAGGGCGTGGGGCCGCTGAAGGAGCGCGCGCGGCGCCTGCTTGACGCGCTCGATCGCTGACACCGTGTCACGCCTTGCGCTGGGCATCGCCTACGACGGCCGCCGTTTCCAGGGCTGGCAGTCGCAACCGGGCGGCCGCACGGTGCAGGACCGCCTGGAGCAGGCCTTGGCCGCTTTCGCAACCTCGCCCGTGCGTACGGTCTGCGCCGGGCGCACCGATGCCGGTGTCCATGCGCTGAATCAGGTCGTCCACTTCGATGCGCCCGTGTCGCGCGACCTGTTTTCTTGGGTGCGCGGCACCAACCGCTATCTCGATGCCGACATTGCGGTTCAGTGGTGTCGTGAGATGGCGCCCGACTTCCATGCCCGCAACAGCGCCCGCGGCCGCCGCTACCGCTATCTGCTGCTGGAGTCGGCGGTGCGCCCGGCGCTCGAATCCGGGCGTTGCGGGTGGACCTTCCGCCCGCTGGACGGCGCCGCGATGCAGCAGGCCGCCGCACATCTCCTGGGCGAACATGATTTCAGCGCCTTCCGTGCGGCACAGTGCCAGGCGGCCTCCCCGGTGAAGACACTGCGCGCGATCACGATCGCGCGGCACGGCGCCTACTGGCGCTTCGACTTCGACGCCAGCGCCTTCCTGCACCACATGGTGCGCAACATCATGGGGTGCCTGGTGGCGGTGGGCACCGGCACGCGCGCGCCGCAGTGGATGGCGCAGGTGCTGGCCTCGCGCAGCCGTGAGGCCGCAGCGCCGACCTTCGCCGCGGCCGGCTTGTACTTCATCGGGCCGTACTACGATGCGGACTTGGGTGTGCCGCAACACACGCCGGCCATGGACTGGATGCCCTGAGGCGCTGTCGGCCGGCGGGGCTGCCGCCCCTTGTCCGTCCGACTCCCGGCCCGTCCACCCGCGGGCCTGCTGCCCATGCCCCCGCACCGCACCCGAATCAAGATCTGCGGCCTCACGCGCGAGATGGACGTCGATGCCGCCGTCCAGGCTGGCGCCGACGCGATCGGCTTCGTGCTCTATCCCCGCAGTCCCCGCGCCGTCAGCGCGCTGCGCGCGGGCGAACTGGCCCGGCGCCTGCCGCCCTTCGTCACCCCGGTGTTGCTGTTCGTGAATGCGACGCCGGCGGAGATCGTGGCCGGGCTGCAGGCCGTGCCGCAGGCGCTGCTGCAGTTCCACGGCGACGAGACGCCCGCGCAGTGCCAAGCGGCGGCCCGACCCTACCTGCGCGCGGTGCGGATGGGCCCAGGGGTCGATTTGCTAGACTGTGCGCGTCAGTATGAAGACGCCCAGGCCCTGCTGCTCGACGCGCACGTCGAGGGCTACGGCGGTGGCGGAAAGGTGTTCGATTGGTCGCTCGTTCTCCCCGGCGTGGCCTCTCGGCTCGTTTTGTCTGGTGGGTTGAATCCTGCAAACGTGACCGATGGGATCGCTCGCGTCCGGCCTTGGGCCGTTGACGTGAGCTCCGGCGTGGAAGCGGCCAAGGGCGTCAAGGACGCCGCGTTGATGCGCCGGTTCTGCGAGATGGTGCGCGCCGCCGACGCGCGCGCCGCCCCCGACCCGAACCCCTGAATGCCATGCTCGACTACCAGCAACCCGATGCCCGCGGGCACTTCGGGCCCTACGGCGGCACCTTCGTCGCCGAGACCCTGATCCACGCCCTCGACGAGCTGCGCGAGGCCTACGCCACCGCGCTCGCCGACCCGGCCTTCATGGCCGAGTTCCGGCACGAACTGGCGCACTTCGTCGGCCGCCCCAGCCCGATCTACCACGCCGCGCGCCTGAGCCGCGAGATCGGCGGCGCGCAGATCCACCTCAAGCGCGAGGACCTCAACCACACCGGCGCGCACAAGGTCAACAACACCATCGGCCAGGCGCTGCTGGCGCGCCGCATGGGCAAGCCGCGCGTGATCGCCGAGACCGGCGCCGGCCAGCACGGCGTGGCCACGGCCACCATCTGCGCCCGCTATGGCATGGAGTGCGTGGTCTACATGGGCAGCGAGGACGTCAAGCGCCAGTCGCCCAATGTCTACCGCATGCACCTCCTGGGCGCCCGGGTGGTGCCGGTGGAGTCCGGCAGCCGTACGCTGAAGGATGCACTCAACGAGGCCCTGCGCGACTGGGTCACGAACGTCGAGAACACCTTCTACATCATCGGCACGGTGGCCGGCCCTCATCCCTATCCGGCGATGGTGCGCGACTTCCAGAGCGTGATCGGGCAGGAATGCCTGAAGCAGATGCCCGAGCAGATCGGTCGTCAGCCCGACGCCGTGATCGCATGCGTGGGCGGGGGCAGCAATGCGATGGGCATCTTCCACCCCTACATCCCGCACGAGGGCACACGCCTGATCGGCGTGGAGGCCGCCGGCGAGGGCCTGGACAGCGGCAAGCATTCCGCCTCGCTCAGCCGCGGCTCGCCCGGCGTGCTGCACGGCAACCGCACCTACCTGCTGCAGGACGAGAACGGTCAGATCACCGAGACGCATTCGATCTCGGCTGGTCTGGACTACCCCGGTGTCGGCCCGGAGCACGCCTACCTGAAGGACATCGGCCGCGCGGAGTACGTCGGCATCACCGACACCGAGGCGCTTTCCGCCTTCCACCGTCTGTGCCGCACCGAGGGCATCATTCCCGCGCTGGAGTCCAGCCACGCCGTCGCCTACGCCATGCAGCTCGCAGCCACGATGCGCCCCGACCAGCACCTGCTCGTCAATCTGTCGGGCCGCGGCGACAAGGACATCGGCACCGTGGCCGACCTGTCCGGAGCCGACTTCTACTGCCGACCGTCCTGCCGCGGGCAGGGCGTGAAGGGCGGGGCGGTCATCTCGGTGTCGGGAGGTCGGTCATGAGCCGCATTCCTGCCACGATGCAGGCCCTGCAGGCGCAGGGCCGCAAGGCGCTGATTCCGTATGTCACCGCGGGTGATCCCGATCCGAGGGCGACGGTGGCGATCATGCATGCTCTGGTGGAGGGCGGTGCCGACGTGATCGAGCTCGGTGTGCCCTTCTCCGACCCGATGGCCGACGGCCCGGTGATCCAGAAGGCGAGTGAGCGCGCGCTCGCTCGCGGGGTGGGCCTGGCGCAGGTGCTGCAGTGGGTGCGCGAATTCCGCGCGACCGATGGCGCCACCCCGGTGGTGCTGATGGGTTATGCCAACCCGATCGAGCGCTTCGACCTCAAGGGCGGGCCCGGTGCCTTCGTCGCCGCGGCGGCCGACGCCGGGGTCGACGGGGTCCTCGTCGTCGACTACCCGCCGCAGGAGTGCGAGGCCTTCGCCGCGCAGCTGCATGCGCACGGCATGGACCCGATCTTCCTGCTCGCGCCCACCTCCACCGAGCAGCGCATGCGCGAGGTTGGGCGCATCGCCACCGGCTACGTCTACTACGTCTCGCTCAAGGGTGTCACCGGCGCCGGCCACATCGACACGCAGGCCGTGGCGCAGATGCTGCCGCGCATCCGCGAGCATGTGCGCGTGCCCGTGGGTGTGGGCTTCGGCATCCGCGACGGCGAGACGGCACGCGCCGTGGCGGCCGTGGCCGACGCGGTGGTGATCGGCAGCCGACTGGTGCAGATTCTGGAGGCGGCGCCGAGCGACAATCCAGGGGCGGCCGGGCGCGATTTCATCGCCGGCATCCGCGCCGCATTGGACGGTTGAGGAGCGACATCCCATGAGCTGGTTCGAGAAGCTGCTGCCCCCGAAGATCCAGCGCATCGACCCGAGCGAGCGCCGTTCGGTGCCGCAGGGTCTGTGGATCAAGTGCCCGGCCTGCGACTCCGTTCTGTACCGGGCCGATCTCGAGAAGAACCAGAACGTCTGTCCGAAGTGCGCGCACCACCACCGCATCGGTGCGCGCGCCCGGCTGAACGCCTTCCTCGATGCCGAGGGGCGCTACGAGATCGGGCAGGAGGTCCTGCCCGTGGACCCGCTGAAATTCCAGGACAGCAAGAAGTACCCGGAGCGCCTGAAGTCCGCGCTCGAGTCCACCGGGGAAACCGACGCCCTTGTCGTCTTCGGCGGCACGGTCATGAGCGTGCCGCTGGTCGCAGCCTGTTTCGAGTTCGACTTCATGGGCGGCTCGATGGGCTCGGTGGTCGGCGAGCGTTTCGTGCGCGGCGTGCAGACGGCCATCGAGCAGAAGACCGCCTTCGTCAGCTTTGCCGCCACCGGCGGCGCGCGCATGCAGGAGGGCTTGCTGAGCCTGCTGCAGATGGCCAAGACGAACGCCGCGCTGACGCACCTGGCCAAGGCGCGGCTGCCCTACATCAGCGTGCTGACCGATCCGACGATGGGCGGCGTGTCGGCCAGCTTCGCCTTCATGGGCGATGTCGTGATCGCCGAGCCGCAGGCCCTGGTGGGATTTGCCGGCCCGCGTGTGATCGAGAACACCGTGCGCGAAAAGCTTCCCGAGGGCTTCCAGCGCGCCGAGTTCCTGCTCGGCAAGGGGGCCATCGACATGATCACCGACCGGCGGGAACTGCGCGCGACGATTGCGCGCTCGATCGCGATGCTGACCGGGCAGGCTGCCGACGCGGTGGCTTGACGCGCCCGCGCACGCCCATGGCCTCACCGGACACCCTGCAGGCGTGGCTCGCCCACTGCGAACGCCTGCACCCGAAGTCGATCGACATGTCGCTCGACCGGGTGCGCGCGGTGCGCGACCGCATGGGCCTGGGTTTCGACTGCGTCGTCATCATCGTCGGCGGCACCAATGGCAAGGGCTCGACCTGCGCGATGCTCGAGTCGATCGCGATGCAGGCAGGCTACCGGGTCGGTGTCTACACCAGCCCGCACCTGGTGCATTTCGAGGAGCGGTGCCGGGTTCAGGGGCAGCCGGTCAGCTCCGAAGCGCTGGTGCCGCACTTCGCAGCGGTCGAAGCGGCGCGCGCAGGGCAGTCGTTGACCTACTTCGAGTTCACGACGCTGGCCATCCTGCGTCTGCTGGCGCAGGCGGGGCTGGATCTGGCCGTGCTGGAGATCGGGCTCGGTGGGCGCCTGGATGCGGTCAACGTCATCGACCCGGACTGTGCGGTGCTGACCAGCATCGACCTGGACCACATGGAGTACCTCGGCCCCGACCGCGAAAGCATCGGCCGGGAGAAGGCGCACATCATGCGCCCGGCGCGGCCGGCCATCGTGGGCGACCCGCTGCCGCCGCGCAGCGTGCTGGATCACGGCGACGCGATAGGCGCCGACATGTGGCTGGTGGGGCGGGACTTCCGCCATTCCGGTGACCGCCAGCAGTGGAACTGGGCGGGTCGCACGCAGCGCTACAACGGCCTGGCCTATCCGGCGCTGCGCGGTGCGAACCAGTTGATCAACGCCTCGGGTGTGCTCGCAGCCCTCGAGGCGCTGCGCACGCGCCTGCCGGTGCCGGCGCAGGCGGTTCGCAACGGACTGGCCCTGATCGATCTGCCCGGCCGCTTCCAGGTCGTCCCGGGGCAGCCCACGCTGGTGCTCGACGTCGCGCACAACCCGCAATCGGTGGCGACGCTGGCGGTCAACCTGGACCAGATGGGCTTCTTCCCGCGCACGCACGCGGTCTTCGGCGCGATGCGTGACAAGGACCTTCGTCCCATGCTCGCGCGCATGGAACCGCTCGTCGACGCCTGGCACTTCTGCGACCTGGAGACCCCCCGCGCCCTGCCCGCGGCGGAGATGGCGAGTCTCTGGGACGACGTGCGCGTGCAGGCTCGCGGCGCACGGGAGATCGCCGTCGCGCTGCACCCGGGTCCGGCACCGGCCTTGGAGGCGGCGCTCGCGGCGGCCGACCCCGCCGATAGAATCGTGGTTTTCGGATCGTTCTACACCGTGGGCGGCGTGCTGAAGGCAGGTCTTCCCCGCCGGGGCAGCGCCCACACGGGCTGACCTCGGCAGGTGCTGTTTCGCCCCAGGCGTGACGGCACCGTCCCCGGCCTGTCGCACACCCTTCGACCATGCCCCTGCCTGCATTGATCCAGCGCCTGCTGCGCCGAGCCCCTCCGGTGGAGGGCCCGCAGGACGGGAAGACCGCCGGCGACGCCGCTCGCTCGCCGGCCGACATCGTCGCTGCGGCCCGCACCCAGGCGCGGCGCAGGGTCATCGGTGCGGCGGTGCTCCTGGCCGCGGCCGTGCTCGTGTTCTCCCTGGTCTTCGAGAGCCGCCCGCGTCCCTTGCCGCTGGACACGCCGATCGAGATCGCTGCCCGGCCGGGCGGCAGTCCGTCGGTCGCAGCGCCCGCCGTCAAGCCCGTGACGCTGCCGCCTGCGCCTGCGGCCTCTGCGCCGCCGCAGGTGGCGGGCCCGGTGGCTGCGCCGGTGGAGCCCGTCTCGGCGGAGCCGGTCGCAGCCTCCGCCCCCGCGGCAGCAGTCCCGCCGCCGCCCGCGGTCAAGGCGACGCTCCAGGCGACGGCGGGAGCCGCTGCCGGGTCGGAGGGGGCGGCGCCCGCCAAGGGCGGGGAGGGTGCCAAGGCTGCCGCAGCCGCACCGGAGAAAGCGGCGTCGCGCCCGGCTGCCGCCGAGAGCCGGTTCGTCGTCCAGGTGGGTGCCTTCGCCGACCCGACGCAGGTGCGCGACCTGCGCAGCCGGCTCGACAAGCTGGATCTGCGCAAGCACTACGTGCAGGCCGCCGAAAAGGGCGGACAGCGCATCAACCGTGTGCGCCTCGGTCCCTTTGCGACCCGCGATGAAGCCGACCGTGCTGCGGCTCGATTGAAGCAAGCGGGCCTGCCTGGACAGGTCCTCGAACTGTGAGCCCGGCCACCGCGGTGCCGGGCGGCGCGGCGAAAGGTTCGTCGCGAAGGGGGAGGCATTGAGCGCAGGGTGGACCGGCCTGGGTTGGATCGACGGCCTCCTACTGGTGCTGGTGCTGGTCTCGACAGGAGTGGGGCTCGCGCGCGGGCTCGTCTTCGAACTCATGGGGATGACGGGCTGGGTTGTCGCGTACTTCGGCGGTGCCTGGCTCGCGCCTCTGGCGGCGCCCTGGATCCCGGTCGGCACGCCCGGCTCCGCGCTCAACCACTCGGCGGCCTTGCTGCTGTGTTTCCTCGGCGTGCTCATCGCTTGGGGCTTGCTCGCGCGCGTGGCGCGCTGGCTCGTCAGCGCGACCCCCGCCTCGTTGGCCGACCGTGTCCTTGGCGGCGCCTTCGGCCTGCTGCGCGCCGTGGTGCTGGCGATGACGGTGGCCACGGTCGTCATGCTGACGCCGGCAGCACAATCCCCCCAGTGGCAGGCCTCGGCGGCCGTGCCTTGGATCGTTGTCGCGGTCAAGGGTGTGAAGCCCTTGCTGCCGACCGAACTCTCGCGGTGGTTGCCAGGCTGAGAAGCTGAGGCAGCGGCTGCTCCAGGAAGCTCACCATGTGCGGCATCGTCGGCGTCATCTCCAGGACGCCCGCCAACCAACTCCTCTACGACGCCTTGCTGCTGTTGCAGCACCGCGGTCAGGACGCCGCCGGCATCGTCACGATGCAGGGCACCACCTGCCACATGCACAAGGCGCGCGGCATGGTGCGCGACGTGTTCCGCACGCGCAACATGCGCTCGCTGCCCGGCCCGGTGGGGCTCGGGCAGGTGCGCTACCCCACGGCGGGCAATGCCTTCAGCGAGGAAGAGGCCCAGCCTTTCTACGTGAATGCGCCCTTCGGCATCGTGCTCGTTCACAACGGCAACCTGACGAATGCGCCGGCCTTGAAAGCCGAGCTGTTCGAGGTTGACCGCCGTCACATCAACACCGGCAGCGACACCGAGGTGCTGATCAACGTGCTCGCGCACGAATTGGAGCTCGCCGCGCGCGAACTCCCGCTGACGCCGCAACAGGTGTTCCGCGCGGTGGCGGGCGTGCACCGCCGTGTGCGCGGCTCCTACGCGGTGATCGCGCTCATTGCCGGTCATGGTCTGCTGGCCTTCCGCGACCCCTACGGCATCCGCCCACTGTGCTTCGGTGAGGGCGTCACGCCCGAGGGGGCGCAGGTCATGGTGGCCAGCGAGTCGGTGGCGCTCGAGGGCACGGGGCATCGCCTGCAGCGCGACGTGGCGCCGGGCGAGGCCCTGTTCGTCGACCTGCAGGGCCAACTGCACGCCCAGCAGTGCGCCGACCACCCGAGCCTCAACCCTTGCCTGTTCGAGTACGTCTACCTCGCGCGGCCGGATTCGGTGCTCGATGGCATATCGGTCTACCAGGCACGGCTCAACCTCGGCGAGACCCTGGCGCAGCGCGTGGTCTCGACCATGCCGCCAAGCGACATCGATGTCGTGATCCCGATCCCCGAATCGAGCCGGCCGAGCGCGATGCAGCTGGCCTACCGCATCGGCCGCCCCTACCGCGAAGGCTTCGTGAAGAACAGATACGTCGGTCGCACCTTCATCATGCCGGGGCAGGCGGTGCGCCGCAAGAGCGTGCGCCAGAAGCTCAACGCCATCGGCATGGAGTTCAAGGGCCGCAACGTGCTGCTCGTCGACGACTCCATCGTCCGCGGCACGACGAGCAAGGAGATCGTGCAGATGGCGCGCGAGGCCGGCGCGCGCAAGGTCTACATGGCCTCTGCCGCGCCGCCGGTGCGCCACCCCAACGTCTACGGCATCGACATGCCCACCTGCGAGGAGCTGGTGGCCCACGGGCGCAGCGTCGAGCAGGTGCGCGAGTTCATCGGTGCCGACGCGCTCATCTACCAGGACGTGGACGCGATGAAGCGCGTCGTGGCCGCGTTGAACCCGCGGCTGGACGGCTTCGAGGCGAGCTGCTTCGACGGCCGCTACATCACGGGCGACGTCAGCGACGCGGAGTTCTCCGCGCTCGAGGCCGGTGGCCGCGCCCGGGCCGAGGAAGATGAGGATGCGGCGCGGGGCCGGCTGGCCCTGCACGCCGCCGGAGAAGGACAACGATGACCGACACGAAGAAGACCTTGCCGCGCGTAGCCTTGCCCGCCGATGCCCGACTCGATACCCTGGCCGTGCGCGAGGGCCTGCCGGCCTCGGCCTGGGGCGAGAACTCCGAGGCGCTGTTCCTGACGAGCTGCTTCGTCCACCCCGACGCCGCCACGGCGGCGCGGCGCTTCGCCAACGAGGAGGAGGCCTTTGTCTACAGCCGATTCTCGAACCCGAACGTCACGATCATGGAGCGCCGTCTGGCGGCGCTGGAAGGCACCGAGGCCTGCATCGGCACCAGCAGCGGCATGGGTGCGATCCTGCTGCTGCTCATGGCCTTGCTGAAGGCTGGCGATCACGTCGTGTGCTCGCGCAGCGTCTTCGGCGCCACGATCAAGCTGCTGCAGGCCGAGTTCGGGAAGTTCGGTGTCGAGTCGACCTTCGTCGCCCAGACCGACGTGGCACAGTGGAAGTCGGCGATGCGGCCGAACACGCGGCTGCTCTTCGCCGAGACCCCGACCAACCCGATGACCGAGGTCTGCGACATCCAGGCCCTGGCCGACATCGCGCACGAGGGCGGGGCGCTGCTCGTCGTCGACAACTGCCTGTGCTCGCCGGCGCTGCAGCAACCGGTGAAGTTCGGCGCCGACATCGTGATGCATTCGGGCACCAAGTTCCTCGACGGCCAAGGCCGCGTGAATGCCGGGGCGCTGTGCGCGAGCGAGGCGCTGGTGGCCGGCAAGTTCGTGCCCCTGATGCGCAGCGCCGGCATGAACCTCTCGCCCTTCAACGCCTGGATCGTCGCCAAGGGCCTGGAAACGCTGTCCGTGCGCGTGCGCGAGCAGAGCGCGCGGGCGCTGCAACTGGCTCGATGGCTGGAGTCGCACCCGGCCGTCGAGCGTGTGCTGCACCCTGGGCTGGCCTCCCACCCGCAACACGCGCTGGCCATGCGGCAGCAGAACGGGCAGGGCGGGGCGGTCGTGACCTTCATCGTCAAGGGTGGGCGCGAGGAGGCCTTCTCGGTCATCGACGCCACCCGGCTGTGCAGCATCGCTGCCAACTTCGGCGATGTGCGCTCCATCATCACCCACCCGGCCACGACGACGCACGGCCGTCTGACCGAGGAACAGCGCCAGGTCGCCGGCATCGGCCAAGGCATGATCAGGCTCGGCGTCGGCCTGGAGGACGTCGAAGACCTGAAGGCCGACCTGGCCCGCGGCCTGGACCGGCTGGCCGCCTGAACCCGCCCCCCCCTGACCACCCCTTCGTCTTCAGCGCAGGCCGCCCCTGAACCCCTAGATGTCATGACCGTCCGTACCCGCATCGCTCCATCGCCCACCGGCTTCCTGCACCTGGGCACGGCCCGCACGGCGCTGTACTCCTGGGCCTACGCGCGCCACCACGGTGGGCAGTTCGTGCTGCGCATCGAGGACACCGACGTCGCGCGCTCGACGCAGGAGTCGGTGGACCAGATCGTCGCCTCGATGCGCTGGCTGGGTCTGGACTGCGACGAGGGGCCCATCCACCAGATGCAACGCCTGGCGCGCTACCACGAGGTCGCCGAGCACCTCATCGCCTCCGGCCATGCCTACCGCTGCTGGTGCACGCCCGAGGAGCTCGATGCGATGCGTGAGGCCCAGCGTGCGCGTGGCGAGAAGACACGCTACGACGGGCGCTGGCGCCCCGAGCCGGGCAAGGTGTTGCCGCCGCCGCCTGCCGGTGTGAAGCCGGTGGTGCGCTTTCGCAATCCCCTGGACGGCGAGGTCACGTGGAACGACCTCGTCAAGGGCCCGATCACGATCTCCAACCGCGAGATCGACGACCTGATCATCCTGCGCCACCCGCCGGAGGACGCCACCGCCGACCTTCCCGAGGCGGCGCGCACGCTGGGCGTGCCGACCTACAACTTCGCCGTCGTCGTCGACGACTGCGACATGTGCATCACGCACGTCTTCCGTGGTGACGAGCATGTCAACAACACCCCATGGCAGATCAACATCTTCCGCGCCATCGCCGGCAACGCGGCGGCGCTGCCGCAGTACGGTCATCTGCCCATCATCCTCGGTGATGACGGACTGAAGCTGTCCAAGCGCCGCGGCGCCGTCAGCGTCACCGCCTACGACGACGCCGGCTACCTGCCCGAAGCGATGCTGAACTACCTGGCGCGCCTGGGATGGAGCCACGGCGACGAGGAACTGTTCACGCGCGAGCAGATGGTTGCCTGGTTCGACGGCTCGCACCTGGCCCGCAGCCCTGCGCAGTGGGATCCGGCCAAGCTCGCCTGGGTGAATGCCCATTACCTGAAGCTCGCCGATGACGCACGCCTGGCCGGCCTCGTGGTGCGGCACCTTCAGGCGCGCGGGGTCGACGCCGGTGAACCCGCTCGGCTGGCTGCGGCCTGCGCACTCTTCAAGGACCGCTGCAGCACGCTCGTCGAGCTGGCCGACTGGGTCTCGATGCTGTTCGTGCATGTGGCGCCGGCGCCGGCCGACGTGGCCGCACACGTGCCCGATGCCGTTGCACCCGCCCTGCGGTCTCTGCGCGAGCGCCTGGCCGAGGTGGCATGGGACAAGGCCACCATTGCGCAGGCGCTGAAGGACACGCTGGCCGAGCACCGCCTGAAGATGCCGCAACTTGCACCCGCGGTGCGGGTGCTGGTCTGCGGCCGCGCGCAGACGCCGTCGATCGACGCCGTGCTCGCGCTGTTCGAACGCCGCGCCGTCCTCGAGCGGCTTCGTCATATTTGAGGCCGAGCGGCGCTGCCTCAACAGCTGCCAATTTTCAGGCTATACTTCTGGGCTCGACAGAACGGCAGCTTGCCAGTCGGTCTACGGACTGGGGGTATAGCTCAGCTGGGAGAGCGCTTGCATGGCATGCAAGAGGTCAGCGGTTCGATCCCGCTTACCTCCACCAAACAGCGTAGAATGCAGTCGTTATCAGCAATTCTGATTAAGCCGCCCTGAAGCGGCTTTTTTGCTTTCTGCACCATCGCTTCCTTCTCTCTTCCCTCAATACTGATAATTTGTGCATTTTTCGTTTCGGCAAGATGCTATTCTGTTGCCATTATGAGATCGGATCACAGATGAATTTCGTCGAAGCCCAACAAGACATGCGACGCGCTTACTACGATGGCGCCACTGGCGTCATCGTTTCTGCGACAGTCTGGCTGATTGCCGCCTTGGTTGCATGGCAGAGTGCGCCCCGGAACGCCATCGGAGCGTTGCTGATTGGCGGGATGTTTATTTTTCCGCTGTCCGTCGCGCTGTCCAGGTTGCTGGGACGCAGCGGTGTTCATTCAAAAGAGAATCCGCTTTCACCCTTGGCAACCACGGGCACACTATGGATGTTGCTAGTCATTCCTCTGGCGTATGGCGTATCTCTTCATAAAATTGAGTGGTTCTTTCCCGCCATGATGCTGATTATTGGTGGGCGTTATCTTACGTTCGCCAGGCTTTACGGTTTGCGCACTTACTACTTTTTAGGTGCGGTCCTTTGTGTAGCCGGGATAGCCTTGGTTGTGCTAAAGGTGCCCACGCCCATGAGTGCGTTTGCCGGGGCAGTTGTTGAATATATCTTCGCATTTTTAATCTTCTTAAAAGCGAAGAGTGGCGCGCGCGCAGCGGTTTAGTGAGGGGTCTGGAGTTCGAGTACAACCGATTAAGAAGGCACGCATGAAGAAAACGCTGTTGATGGTGTGGTTGGTATTTTGGGCGCCGTTATGTTGGGCTTATACGCTGACGCCGGAAATTGGCGGCATCAAGCAGGTGGTGGAGATCAATACTGATGATGCGGCCAAGCCTGTGTTGTTGTTCCTCTCTGGTGGGCCTGGCAGCTCGATGATGAATAACGCGCCTGCATTTACCGACAAGTTAAAAAGCAGATTCACTCTGGTTCAGTGGGATCAGCGGGATGCCGGCAGGACGTTGAAGCTGAACGCATCACCTGTGCCGCCCTCGGTTGCGTTAATGCAGGTCGACACGTACCAAGTGATCGAGTTCCTGCGTAAAGAGCTGCGGCAAGAAAAAATCTACCTGCTCGGCAGTTCGTGGGGGAATGTCTTGGGGTTTCATATTGTCAGAAATCACCCTGAGTTATTGCACGCGTACTTCGCTGTTAATCCTGTGGTCAGCCAGCTGGCGAGCGAAACCGCATTACTGGCTACCCTGAAAATGCACTTCAAGGACAACCCGGTCGCTACCGAAGAATTGAATCGGGTGCATATTCCACTCGCGGTCGATGAGGATATGTTCTATTTGCGAAAGTGGCTGTTTTTCAAAGAAGGTAAGCAGTACGTCACGAGCACTGAATTCAAGAACGGTTTCCTGGCGTGGTCTAAAACCTGGTCCCCCGTGTGGAGCGACGTGATGAAGGTCGACTTGCCGAGCACCTTGCCGGTGGTGAATTGCGATATCTATTTTCTCGTGGGACGAAGTGATATTCAAACGTCTACGCAGATCGCCACGGCTTATTTTGATCAACTGGCCGCGCCCAAGAAGGCATTGTTTGTCTTTGACAACTCCGGGCACCAGATTCATCAAGACGAGCCGGACAAGTTTCAGCGCGTAATCCTGGCTGCGACGCAGTAAGCGTTGGGCAACTGCCAACCTTGCGATGACTTTTCAGCAAAACAAGGTTTGCTATTGCGTTCAAAGACCGACGCTGCCATAATACGCGCCTTGGAAATGTCCCCATCGTCTAGAGGCCTAGGACATCACCCTTTCACGGTGAGTACGGGGGTTCGAATCCCCCTGGGGACGCCAGCTTTGCCAGAGTTGGTACGTTGCAGTAAATGTTTTCTACGCCCGGGGGGTATAGCTCAGCTGGGAGAGCGCTTGCATGGCATGCAAGAGGTCAGCGGTTCGATCCCGCTTACCTCCACCAACAGCGCAGAAATCACATGGTAATCAAAGTCGCCTTGAGCGGCTTTTTTTATTTCCGCGACACTTCCCGCCATACCCCTCGGGGGAAATATGGCTAAGCTGTTAGCGCGCTTGCATGGCATGCAAGAGGTCAGCGGTTAGCCCCCGCCAACCTCCACCAACAGCGCAGAAACAGGCAGTGAATAAATCAAAGTCGCCTTGGGCGGCTTTTTTATTTTCGGCGCATTTTCCGTCAACCTCCGTCAATAGCATCTAAGTCACAAGGTATGCAACGTCGCTCCGGGTGGCTTTTTTTGTGCCTATTGGTTGCATGGTTATAACTGACAGTGACTTTCAGAATGGTTAAAGTTGGCCGGCAGGTTGAATTCATCATCGTGACCTGTGATTAAAAATGGACCATTACATTCAGGAGACAGGATGCATCGCGTATTTGCCAGTTTTTTTCTTGCCGCCGTTATTCACGTTCCCGCGCACGCGGATGCGCCGCCTGCGGCGAGATTCGATCCTGGTGCGCTGAAGTTGCAAAAGGGCCCGTCCAATGACGTGCTGGTGCTCGGTTCACCCCATTTATCGCAATTGCCGAAATCGTTTGATCCGTCTCAATTGAGCTTGCTCAACGAGCGCCTGGCGGCTTGGCGGCCGGACGCGATTGCGATCGAGGCACTTTCCGGTTTGCAATGCGCTTTCTTGCGTGCCTATCCGCAGCGCTATGATGATACGGTGAAAACCTATTGCTATGACACTTCCGCCGCGCGGGCCGCCACGGGGCTCGATGTGATCGCGGCCACGGCGCAGGCGGAGCGCTTGCTGGCGGCCTGGCCGGCGGCGCCGTCTGCCGCGCAGCGGCGCACGCTGGCCTCCCTGTTCCTGGCCGGTGGCGAGCGTGCATCGGCGCTGGTGCAATGGCTGCTTCTGCCCGTGGATGAGCGGCGCGCCGGTGACGGCTTGAGCGAACCGCTGGTCGCTGAGCTCAATTCCGTGCAGGGGCAGCGCA
>JAIXWM010000138.1 GCA_027491255.1 Rubrivivax sp.
CCTACACCGCCACGGTGGACACCACGGCCACGGCGGAGACGGCCACGGTGACGGCGATCACCGACAACGTAGGCATCTTCACCGGCACGGTGACGAGCGGCGGCGTCACCGACGACACCAGCCTGGTGCTCAGCGGCACGCTGGCCACGGCGCTGGTGACGGGTGAGACCGTCCGCATCTTCGACGGCAGCACCTTCCTCGGCATCGCGAGCGCCAGCGGCACGGGCTGGACCTACACCGACGCGCGCACGCTGACGAACACGCAGGCTGTCAGCTACACCGTGCGCGTGGTCGACGCCGCGGGCAACCAGGGCACGGCCAGCAGCGCCTACACCGCAACGCTCGACACCACGGCGCCGACCGGCACGCCTGCGGCCATCGCCAGCTACGTGGACAACGTAGGCTCGGTGCTGAGCAACACGTCGACGGCGGCGACCACCGACGACAGGACGCCGGGCCTGAACATCGGCAACCCGCCCAGCGGCGCCACAGGAGCCGTGTTGTACGTGGACGGGGTGCTGACCGCGGCGACGCTGAGCGGCGGGGTGCTGACGCCGAACGCGGCGCTGGCCCTGGGTCAGCGGGCGCTGACCTACGCCTGGGTCGACGCGGCCGGCAATGTCGGCGTGCAGAGCCCCACCTACAGCTTGACCACCGAGGACCATGTCGTGGTCCTCAAGGAAGCCAAAGTCACGGGCGTGATGCTGAGCGGTGCCACGGGCATCCAGAACAGCACGCTGAACGCCGGCGACGTGCTGACGGCCGCGGTCACCTTCGACGAGGCGGTGAGCGTGGTGACGACCGGCGGCAGGCCGACGCTGGCGCTGAACATCGGCAGTGCGACGGTGCAGGCGGCCTACAGCAGCATCTCCAGTGACGGCAAGGTGCTGAGCTTCACCTACACGGTGCTGGCAGGCCAGAACGATGCCGACGGCATCTCGATCGGCGCGGACGCGCTGGTGCTGAACGGGGGCACGATCCGCAATGCTGCGGGCACCGCGGCGACGCTGACGCACGTGGCGGTGGCCGCCAACGCGAACTATCGGGTCGACACCACGGTGACCGCGGGCACGCTGGGCCTGGCGAACTTCACCGACACGGGCAGCAGCGGCAGCGACTTCATCAGCAGCGACAACAGCTTCGACCTCACCGTCGGCGGCGCGGAGGCCGGCAGCACCGCGGCTTACGAGGTGTCGACCAACGGCGGCGCGAGCTGGGTCCGCACGACGGCTGCACAGACCGGCCTGGGCGACGGCAGCTACCGCTTCCGCGCCGTGGTCAGCGATGCGGCGGGCAACAGCGCGCCGACGGCTGTGGTCGGCGTGACGGTGGATCGCACCGCTCCCGTCGCGGGCACGCTGAGCCTGGCGAACTTCACCGACTCGGGCACGAGCAGCAGCGACTTCCTCAGCAACGACAACAGATTCGACCTCACGCTCACCGGCGCCGAGGCCGGCAGTACCGTGGCCTACGAGGTGTCGATCGACGGCGGCGCGAGCTGGACGTCGACGACGGCTGCGCAATCCACCCTGCGAGACGGCAGCTACCACTTCCGCGCCTTGGTCAGCGACGCGGCAGGCAACAGCGCGCCGACCGCGTCCGTCGGCGTCACGTTGGATACGGCGGTGCCGACGAAGTCGGCCGCCATCTCCGCCGTCATCGACGATGTGGGGCCGGTGAGGGGGACCGTCCGCGACGGGGAGCAGACCGACGACTCGAGCCTTCTCCTGAGCGGTACGCTGTCGGCCGCGCTCGCCGCGGACGAGACGCTGCGCGTCTTCGATGAGGAAACGCTGTTGGGCGTGGCCAAGGTCAGCGGGACGGGCTGGACGTTTGCAGACCCGCGCATCCTGGCGGACGACCACAAGGCGACCTACAGGGTGCGCGTGGTCGACGCCGCGGGCAACCTGGGCCCGCGGAGTTCCGACTACCAGGTCGAAATCCAGACGTCGTCGGCCGCGGTGACGAGCGTGGCGCTGAGCGGTGCCACGGGCATGCAGAACGGCACGCTGAACGCGGGCGACGTGCTGACGTCCACGGTCACCTTCAGCGAGGCGGTGACCGTGGCGACGGACGGCGGCACGCCCACGCTGGCGCTGGACATCGGCGGCACGGTGGTGCTGGCCACCTACAGCGACATCTCGAGCGACGGCAAGGCGCTGAGCTTCCGCTACACGGTGCAGGTCGGCCAGAACGACGCCGACGGCGTCTCGATCGGCGCTGACGCGCTCACGCTCAATGGCGGCACGATACGCAGCGCCGCCGGCATCGATGCCTCTCTGACGCATCCGTCGGTGTCCGCCAACCCGGGGTACCGGGTGGATACCTTGGCGCCCCTGGCGGGGTCGGCAGCCCTTTCGAACTTCACCGACACGGGCAGCAGCGGCAGCGACTTCCTCAGCAGCGACAACAGCTTCGACCTCACGGTCGGTGGCGCCGAGGCCGGCAGCGTGGTGGCCTACCAGGTGTCGACCGACGGCGGCGCGAGCTGGGCGCCGACGACGGCTGCGCAATCCAGCCTACGCGACGGGAGCTACCGCTTCCGCGCCGTGGTCAGGGACGCGGCGGGCAACAGCGCGCCGACGGCTGTGGTCGGCGTGACGGTGGACACCACCGCCCCGGTCGCGGGCACGCTGGGCCTGGCGAACTTCACCGACTCAGGCACGAGCAGCAGCGACTTCCTCAGCAGCGACAACAGCTTCGACCTCACGGTCGGCGGCGCCGAGGCCGGCAACGTGGTGGCCTACCAGGTGTCGATCGACGGCGGCACGAACTGGGCGCCGACGACGGCTGCGCAATCCAGCCTGGGCGACGGAAGCTACCGCTTCCGCGCGGTGGTCAGCGACGCGGCGGGCAACAGCGCGCCGACGGCTTCGGTCAGCGTCACCTTGGACCGTACTGCACCGAGCGGCACGCCGACGCCCATCTCGAGCTATGTGGACAACGTGGGCGCCGCGCAGGGCCCCACGGCCACCGCGGCGATCACCGACGACGCGACGCCGGGACTGAACATCGGCGACGTGCCGGCCGACGCCACGGGCGCGGTGTTGTACGTGGACGGATTGCAGACCGCCGCGACGCTCAGCGGCGGAGTGCTGACGCCGAATGCAGCGCTGCAGGATGGCCCGCATTCGTTCCGTCATGCCTGGGTGGACGCGGCGGGTAATGTCGGCCTGCCGAGCGCCGACTACGCGCTGGTCATCGACACCTCGCTCGTCGACAGCCCCACCGTGACGAGCGTCACCTTGACCGGCGCCGTCGGCCTCCAGAATGACACGCTGAATGCCGGCGACTACGTCATCGCCACCGTCACCTTCAGCGCAGTGGTGGATGTATCGACCGACGGAGGCTGGCCGACGCTCGCGCTCGACATCGGCGGCACGACGGTGCACGCCGCCTACAGTGGCGGTTCCGGTACCACGGCGCTGACCTTCATCCATCAGGTGCCGGCGGGCCAGAACGACGCCAACGGCATCTCGGTCGGCGCTGATGCGATTGCCCTGAACGGCGGCGCGATCCGAAACGCCGCCGGCACGCCCGCCTCGCTGACGCACGCGGCGGTCGCCAGCAACCCAGGCTACCTGGTCGACACCTCGGCGCCGGTGGCAGGGGAGGCGGCGCTGTCGAACTTCATCGACACGGGCAGCAGCGGCAGCGACTTCGTCAGCAGCGACAACAGCTTCGACCTCGTGCTCACCGGTGCGGAGGTCGGCAGCAGCGTGGCCTACGAAGTGTCGACCGACGGTGGCACGAGCTGGGCGCCCACGGCAGCCGGCCAGACCGGCCTGGCCGACGGCAGCTATCGCTACCGCGCCGTGGTCAGCGACCAGGCCGGCAACATCGCCTTCGCCAACGAGGTGGCCGTCACCGTGGACAGCACGCCGCCGTCCATGACGGCCGTTGTCGATGCCATCGTCGACGACGTCGGCGCAGTGCAGGGTACGGTGGCCCGCGGGGGAGTGACCGACGACGCGAGCCTGTCGCTGCGCGGCACGCTCGGCGCCCCTCTCGCCGACGGCGAGACGCTGCGGGTCTACGACGGCGGGGCCTTCCTCGGCAGCGCCACGGTCGCCGCCGGCAGCACCCTCTGGACCTTCGACGACGCGCGCACGCTGACCCAGGGTCAGCAAGTCGCATACACCGTCCGCATGGCCGATGCGGCGGGCAACGAGGGCGCGGCCGGCGCGGCCTACGGCGCCACCATCGACTTGCGGGCGCCGCTGCCCTCGGCGACCGTGACAGGTCTGTACGACAACTACATGACAAGAAGGGGCCCGGTCGCGCGCGGCGGCCGGACAGACGACCCGACGCCTGCGTTGTCGGGCTCGCTGAGCGCGGAACTGTCGCAGGGCCAGCAGGTTCGCGTCTACGCCGGCGAGCAGGACCTGGGTGTCGCGACGGTTTCGGGCACGACATGGCGTTTCACGCCCGATGACACCTTCATCGAGCCGCTGCGGGGCACCTCGGTGACCTACTCGGCACGGGTTGTCGATGCATCCGGTCGGCGCTCCGATGTTGGCGCGGGCGACGACTTCCTTGTGCGGTTCGTCTCGGCCAACGGGGATACCATGCCGGGATCTCGCTCGCCTCAGGGCCCCGGCAAGGGTGGCGACGCCGTCTTCAGCGCAATCGGCGAGGATGAGGGCGCGCGCCTCACCTTCTCAGCGGTCTATGTCGGCGGCGATTCGGGCTCGATGGTGGAGTACGTCGGCGATGGCGCCGCCAACGCCCTGACGAGCACGCCTGCCCAAGCCGCCGGCATCGACAGTCCGAGCAGCGGCACGCTGCGTTCCTTCGAAGCGCTGACGGCCGTCACGGCCGCCGAAGTGCTGGAACTGCCGGGCCAGAACCTGTTCAACGTCGACGACAACGCCGCGGTGGCGGACGCCTTGAAGCAGTTGGTGGCCCGCAACGGCCAGGCCGGCGGCCCGGCGCCCGGGGCCGATACCGGCTGGCTGCACCACGACACAGTCCTCGGCAGCGGCCTGGCTGACCAGACCTGGACCGACCCGCTGCAGCGTGCGCAACTGCTGATTGCGCCGAACCTGTCGGTCATCGGGGGGGCCTGAGAGCTTGAGATGCCCGCCCGCGCGCGTGCCCGGCGCGCGCACGCTCGGGCCGGGTCGGTGGCCTGGTCCCATGACCTTCGAGCACCTTGTGCCCGAGCCCGACGCGTGATATGAGCGCTTGACTCCTGGTTTTTCGGAAACTCGTCCGGCGCGCATCAGCGCGACAATCGAGGGTGATGCTTCGTTTCGTGACAGCCACCCGTCTGAGTCGTGCCGAATTCCTGGCCCGGGCGCCCTTGTGTCGCACGGTGGAGTTGGTGGCGCAGCGCGGCGGGGTTGCGCTGGAGGTGCATGTCGAGAACCGCACGCCGCTGCCCGAGCTCTACAACCGGGCGATCGATCTGGCCGAACCTGACGACCTGCTCGCCTTCGCGCACGACGACCTCTGGATCGACGACTGGATGATCGCGTGGCGTCTTGAAGAGGCCTTGGAGCGCTTCGACGTCGTCGGCGTGGCGGGGGCGCGGCGGCGGCGGCCGGGGCAGACATCCTGGTGGTGGAACGCGCAGACACAGACGCGCGACCACCCTCACCTCAGCGGCTGGGTCGGCCACGGCGACCGTGGCCATCCGATGGTCAATGTCTATGGCCATGTGCCTGCAGAAGTGAAGTTGCTGGATGGCGTGCTGCTGGTGGTGCGGGCACGCACCTTGCGCGAAGCCGGCGTGCGCTTCGACCCGGTCTTCGCCTTCGACTTCTACGACCTGGACTTCTGCCGTCAGTGCGAGCGCGCGGGTCTGCGCATGGGTACCTGGCCCATCGCGGTGACGCACGAGAGCATCGGCAAGGGCATCAGCGGCCCGGCCTGGGCCGAGGCGCGTGACGTCTATCTGCGCAAGTGGGGCGACTGAGACGCTGAGAGTCTTTCTCCAAGACGAGACGGCGTCCCCGCGCCGTGTGCATGCAAAAGGGTAGACGATGGCTGCGACGAAGAGCGAGAACAAGGACAAGGCTCCGGGCGCGAAGGCGACCGCCGGGCGGGGCGGCAAGTCGGCCGCCGCGCGCGCCAGTGCCGCCCCGGCTGGAGAGACCGCCGCTGGTGGCGTCGAGGCGTCAGCCGCGGTCCCCACCGCGGCGCCGCAGCCGCGCGCCCGCAGTCCGCTGGCGCAGGCCGCGGCGGCAGTACTCGATGGCGGGCGTGGCGCAGCGATGCCCGTCGACCTGTCCGACGAGGCGCAGTTGCGCGCGGCGCTGAAGCAGGCTCCTGAGGACCCGGCCCTGTGGAGCAACCTCGGCCGCTTGCTGCGTCAGCGCAAGGAGACCGGCGAGGCCATCGAGTGCTACCGCAAGGCTGCAGCCTCGCCGCTGGCCCCCGCGCCGGTTTGGTTCAACCTGGCCAATGCGCTGATGGACAAGGGCGAGTTCGAGGAGGCGCTGGCGGCCTGCGACGGCGCGATCGAGCGCGACGCCTCGATGTCGCCGGCCCGTCTGCAGCGCGCGCGCTGCCTCGTGAAGCTGGACCGCCTGGAGGCCGCGCGCGACGCCTATGCCACCCTGCTGCGTGCCGACGAGAAGGACTTCAGCGCCTGGCTCGAGCTGGGCAACGTCTGCCGCCGGCTCGGCAACCCCGAGCGCGCGGCCGAGTGCTATGAACTGGCCGCCGAGTGCCGGCCCGCAGACCACCGCGGCCACCTCGCTGCAGCGCGCGCGCTCGGCGCCATGGGCGAGCACGAAAAGGCCGCCATCCACTACCACAAGGCGGTCGTGGCCTGCGCCGGCAAGGCCACCGGGCTGGCCGAACTGCACCACCAGATGGGCCGCTTCAGGCTCGACGACGGCGACGTGCCGCGAGCGCTGGAGTCGCTGCGCCAGGCGAGCATGGCCGCGCGCCTGGCCGGCGAGGCGATGGACCTGGAGGCGACCTGCGAGATCCGCATCGACCTGGCCGACGCGCTGATGCGCCTGGGCCTGATGGACAACGCCCACGGCGTGATGCAGCAGGCCTCGGCGGCGCAGTCCGAGGCGACGCTGGTGCGGCTGGCGCAGACGGCCTTTCGCTTCAACCAGTGGGAGGGCGCGCTGGCGGTGCTGCGGCGCAACGTCGAGCTGCACCCGCAGAGCTCGCTGGCCTACTTCAACCTCGCGCACATGCTGGCCGAGTGCTCCATGCTCGAGGAGGCGCTGGTCCAGCTGGGCCGCGCCGAGGCGCTCGCCACGCAGCCGCTGGCGGGCGCGACCTCGCTGCGTGGCGCGATCGCCGGGCGCACCGGCGACGCCGACCGCGCGCTCGAGCTGTACAAGCAGGCCGCCACCGGCGCCGAGGCCGACCGCATGCGTTCGAGCGCGGCGATGAGCTCGCTCTACAGCGACACGCTCACCCCGATGCAGGTGGCCCAGCTGCACCGCGAGCTGTTCGCGCCGCTGGCCGAGGGCGCCCGGCCGCGTGCCAGCTTCGCCAACCCGCGCACGCTGGACCGCCCGCTGCGGGTGGGCCTGGTGACGGCCGACTTCCACCACCAGCACCCGGTCAACATCTTCATGCAGCCGGTGCTCGCGCGCTGGGACCACGCGCGTTTTCCGCTGACGACCTATTTCTGCGGCGTGAGCCACGACGACCAGACGACACTGGCGCGGCAGCGCAGCGACACCTGGCGCGAGGTCACGCACGCCACGGCGGGGCAGCTCGCGCGCCAGGTGGAGGACGACGCCATCGACATCCTGTTCGACCTGGCCGGCCACACCGGGCAGCAGCGGATCGCGATGTTCGCGCGCCGCATGGCGCCGGTGCAGGTGACCTTCCTGGGTTACCCCGGCTCCACCGGCGCGCCGAACATGGACTGGATCATCGGCGACCCGGTGGTCACCCCGCCCGAGGCCGACGATCTGTGCTCCGAGCGCGTGTGGCGGCTGCCGCACACGGTGTTCTGCTATTCGCCCGAGGCCGACTATCCCTTCCCGACGCTGGGCGCGGAGGCGGCGCGCCGGCCCTTGACCTTTGCGTCGTTCAACAACATCGCCAAGCTCACGCCGCACAGCGTGGGACTGTGGGCGCGCATCCTGCAGGCGGTGCCGGGCTCGCGCCTGCTGCTGAAGGCGCCGAGCTTCGGCGACGCGCTGGCGCAGCAGCGCTACCGCGAGATGTTCGCCCGCCTGGGCGTGGATCCGGCCCGGCTGATGTTCCGCGGCGCCACCCCGCTGTACGACATGATGGGCGAGTACGGCGATGTCGACATCGCCCTCGACCCGGTGCCCTACAACGGGGGCACGACGACGCTGCAGGCGATGTGGCAGGGCGTGCCGGTGGTGGTGAAGGCCGGCGGCCACTTCGTCTCGCGCATGGGCGCGAGCTTCATGACCGCCGCCGGCCTGCCCGAGTGGGTGGCCACCGACGACGACGGCTATGTCGACATCGCCCGCCGCATGGCGGCCGACCGCGGCGCGCTGCTCGAGCTCAAGCGCGGCCTGCGCCAGCGCCAGCTCGCCCGCCCGGGCTGGGACATCGACGGCTATGCCGCCGATTTCATGCGCGCCTTGGAGGGGATGTGGGCGCAGTGGTGCGAGGCCGAAGCCTGACCACCGCTGCGGGCGCGCTGCAGCGCCCGGTGCTCAAGCCCCGACGCTCAGCTCGTTGACGACGGTGCGCACGCCCGGGGCGGCCCAGACGGCGCCCTGGATGGCGTCGCGCTCCTGCCAGGAGTGGACCTGGCCGCGCAGCGTGACCTTGGAGCCGTCCACGGCGACGTCGATGCGGCGCGCCTCGCGCAGGGCCTGGCGCTGCAGCGCCTGCTCGATGCGCGAGGACAGGTCGGTGGGCGCGGCCTTGGCGGCGAGGGTGATCTCGTTGCTGATGCCGACGACGCCGGTCAGCGGCCGCACCGCCTTCTCGGCGGCGCGGCGCTGGAACTCCCAGTCGACCTCGCCGGCCAGGTGCACCCAGCCGTGCTCGACCGTCACGCGCAGGCGGTCGGCGCTCAGGCGGGCCTGCCACTGCAGGGCCTGCGCGGCGGCGGCGGCGATCTCGCTGTCGCTGCGCCGGTGCTGCGGCGCCAGCGTGACGTCGACCTCCATCGCCACGGCCTTCACGCCGGGCAGGCGGCGCAGCGCGCGCTCGATGGCGAACTTCTCGGCGTAGGTGTCGAGGTGGCCGCTGACGGTGACGACGCCGTCCTTGACGCCGACGCCCACCGATGCCGCGTTGATCTCGGGGTCCCATTCGATCTCGGCGAGCACGTCCTTCTTCAATTCGCTGTCGGTCTTGCGCACCGTGCTGCTGGCGCTGCTGCTCGAGGTGGTCTGCGGGTTCATGCTGTGGTTCTCCTGGTCGTGCCGCCCTGCATGGGCAGCGATCAAGCTGGGGATGGGCGGCGATCTTCGGGCGGGCCGAGCCCGCCGACTTGAGCCCGCGCAAGGCTTGCAAGTGGTGCGCGTCCACATTGGGACGCAGGCGCCGGGTGGGCCGGCGCAGGGAGCAAGACCGATGACAAGACCGACGTGGATCCTGGTGGCCGATGGCTCGCGCGCCCGGCTGTTCGAGCAGGAGCGGCCCGATGACGGGCGGCTGCTGCAACTGCAGTCCTGGGCCAACCCGGCACTGCGATTGAGAGCGGAATCCCTGGCGGTGCGCAACCTGGGCCGCGCGAGCAAGGGCCACACCGGCACGGTGAGCTTCGGGCCGAAGACGAGCCTGAAGCAGCGCGAGCACGACCGCTTCGCGCACGAACTGGCCCAGCACCTGGCCGATGGCGTGCGCGGCGGCCACTGCGACTCGCTGGTGCTGATCGCGTCGAACTCGATGCTGGGCGAGATCCGCCACGCGCTGCCGACGCAGGCAGCCAAACGCGTGCTGTGGTCGGCGCCCGTGGACCTGACGCGCCTGGACGGACGCGAACTCAGAGGGCGCATCGATGCCCTGCGCCCGCCGGTGCCGCCGCATGACGCCGCGGGGGCCTCATCACCAGCCCAGGTCCTGCACGAGGAGCCGCAGGCCGGGTCGTCCTGGGCCGGGGCGCACTTGTCCGGCCCGGCCTGAGAGTCTGAGAGCGTGACCTTTCCCCTTTCCCCCTGCAGGAGCGACGGGCCCCGGGAGCCGTGCGCTCCGCCTTGACCCCCGGCGCCGCCGTGCGTCGGCTCGTTGCCGCTGGGGGGCGATGGGGGGCGACGGGGGCCGGACCCGCGGGGCCGGTCGGTGGCCGGTCGGCCCCTGGCACCGGCACCGGGCTTGCGGAAGGGGGCTGGAAGGGGGCTGGCAGCTTGGGCGTCACCCCTTGACACACACCATCGGCCTCGTGCGCGCGACGATGCGCGCCAGGCCAGCGGTCTGGGCGGCCTCGACGACGGCGGCAACGTCCTTGTAGGCGCCGGGGGCCTCCTCGGCCAGGCCGCGTGCGCTGGCGCTGCGCACGGTGATGCCGAGCGCGGCGAGTTCGTCGACGACCGCGCAGCCCTGCCAGGTGCGCGCGGCCTGGTGGCGGCTCATCGCGCGGCCGGCGCCGTGGCAGGCCGAGGAAAAGGCCAGGGTCTCGCCGGTCACGCTGCCGGCCAGGATGAACGAGCCGGTGCCCATCGAGCCGCCGATCAGCACCGGCTGGCCCACCGGTCGCAGCGTCGCGGGCAGCTCCGGGTGGCCGGGCCCGAAGGCGCGCGTCGCACCCTTGCGGTGCACGTGCAGCACGCGCCGTCGCCCGTCGATCTCGTGCGTCTCGACCTGGCAGGTGTTGTGCGACACGTCGTACAGCAGCGGCAGTTCGGCCGCGGGAAAGAAATGCGCGAAGACCTCGCGCACGAGGTGGGTCAGGATCTGGCGGTTGGCCAGCGCGCAGTTCACCGCCGCGCGCATGGCGCCGAGGTAGGACTGGCCCAGCGCGCTGGCGATCGGCGCGCAGGCGAGCTCGCGGTCGGGCAGCACCAGGCCGTGGCGCGGCGCTTCCTCGACCATGCGGGCCAGGTAGTCGGTGCCGATCTGGTGGCCAAGCCCGCGCGAGCCGCAGTGGATCATCACGACGGCCTCGCCGAGCCGCAGGCCGAAGGCGGCGGCGGCCTGCGCGTCGCGGATCTCGACGACCTCCTGCACCTCCAGGTAGTGGTTGCCGCTGCCGAGCGTGCCCATCTCGTCGCGCTGGCGCTCGCGCGCGCGGTCTGAGACTTGTCCAGGCCGGGCGTGGAGCATGCGACCGCGGGCTTCGATGCGCTCGAGGTCGCCCGCGCGCCCGTAACCCTGCTCGACGGCCCAGGCGGCGCCCCCGGTCAGCATGTCGTGCATGCGGCTGGCGTTCAGCCGCAGCGCGCCGGTACTGCCCAAGCCTGCAGGCACACGCGCGTACAGCGCATCGGCCAGCGGCGCGCGCACCGCCTCGATGGCGGAGGCGGCGAGCCCGGTGAGCAGGCAGCGCACACCGCAGGCGATGTCGAAGCCCACGCCGCCGGCCGAGACGACGCCCCCCTCGGTCTCGTCGAAGGCGGCGACGCCGCCGATCGGAAAACCGTAGCCCCAGTGGCCATCGGGCATGACGATCGAGGCGCCGACGATGCCCGGCAGTGCGGCCACACGCACGGCCTGCTGCAGCGCCTGTGCGTCCAAGCCGCGCAGCAGCGTGGCATCGGCAAACACGCGCACGGGCACGCGCATCGCGCCGCTGGCAGGCAGTTCCCACTGCGCAGGGCCGATGCGGCGGAAGGCGGCAGCCTCGGGCGCGCGGGCCGCGTCCGCCTGGAGAGGCTCGGGTTCGTGCGAGGGCGAGGGCGAGGGCGGGGGCGGGGGCGAGGACGAGGACGAGGGCGAGGGCGAGGGCGAGGGCGAGGGCGGCGCCCCGGCCGTCACACCTGCAGCGGCTGCACCGCTGGGCGGGTCCAGCCTCTCAGACATCGACGACCGCCTGCGCCACCCAGCCGCCGGCCGACGGTGCGACGCGCAAGGCCGTGAAGGTGGCGCCCTTGACCTCCACCGCCGGCTCGTGGCGTGACGGCTCGAGCGCTTCTCCGCGCGCGCGGGCGCGCAGGCGATGGCCTGCGACCGTCACCGCGAAGTCGCAGAACAGCATGCGCCGGGCCGCCATCGCGTGGACGATGGCGTTGAGCCAGGCGACGAACAGCGACTCGTCGTCGGCGGCGCGGCAGGTCAGCGTCACCGCGGTGACCGGACGCACGCGGTCCAACGGCACCACGACGGCCGTGAGTGCCCGCCCCGCTTGCGCGAAGGCCTCGGCCAGGCTCGGCGCCCAGCCACGCACGCCGACGTCGGCGCCGTGCTCGAAGTGCTCCCAGCCGGAAGGCGGGCGCGGCCACGGGGGCGTCAGCGGGGCAGGGGTGCCGGACATCCTGTGCTTGTCGCGCATCCTGGGGCGTGGCGCTTGAGGTGACGCAAGCCCGCGCGCCGCAGCCCGCCCCTGGAGCGTCAGGACTCCTCACAGCAACTCCTCGGGCGCGATCGCGCGCAGCAGGCGCGACAGCGCCCGGCGCCACAGCCCGGCCTGCGGCTCGTGGTCGGTGTGCACCACGAGCCCGCGCTCCTCGGACTGCCACTGCAGGTGCGCCACGCCGTCGGCCGGCTCGATCCAGCGCACGCGCCAGGAGCGCGCCGGGTGCGCCGCCTCGTCGAACAACTGCCCGAGCGTCTGGCCCAGCGCGGGGCTGTCGAGCAGCAGCGCGATCTCCGTGTTCGTGTCGCGCGAGCGCGGATCCAGGTTCATCGAGCCGACGACGACGTGCCGCCGGTCGATGGCGAAGGCCTTGGTGTGCAGCGTGCCGCCCGACCAACGTGCCGGGTTGCGCCAGCGCGGTGTGGCGTCGGCGGCCGGGCGCAGTTCGTGCAGTTCCACGCCGGCCCGTGCCAGCGCCGCGCGGTGGCGGCTGTAGCCGGCGTGGCCCATCGGCAGCATCTCGGCCGAGGCCAGGGAGTTGGTCAGCACGCGCACGCGCACGCCGCGGCGCACCAGCGCGGCGAGCGTGCGCAGGCCCTCGTCGCTGGGGATGAGGTAGGGGGAGACCAGCAGCAACTCGCTGCGCGCGGCGGCGAGCAGGGGCTGGATCCTGGCGGCCAGCACCGGCATCGTCGATCCGGGGTCGTCGCCCGCCGCCACCTTCGAGGGCGGGTCGTGGAAGACCTGCGCCTCGGCGGGTACCAGGGCCGCCTGAGTGTCGAGCAGGCCGGGGCCGATGTCCCTGGCGCGCCAGGCGCTGGCGTAATCAGAGGCGCGGAAGCTGCGCTCCTGGGTGGCGAGCAAGCCTTCGAATTCACGCTGCGCCTGCGGGCCGGGGTGCGGTTCGCGCAGCAGCGCCTGCACCGGCACGGCCCAGGCGCTGTTCCAGTAGGCGTCGAAGCTGGCCGAGATCGCGGGCACCGCAGAGCCCGACAGCAGCAGGTCCAGGTCGGCGAAGTTCACGCCGTCTGCGGCGTCGAAGTACTCGTTGCCGAGGTTGCGGCCCCCCACCACGGCGACGGCGTTGTCGGCCACCCACAGCTTGTTGTGCATGCGCCGGTTCAGTCGCTTCGAGTCGGCCAGCAACTCCAGCACATGGCCTGGCCCGAAGCGGCCGCGGGTGGCGAAGGGGTTGAACAGGCGCACCTGCACCGGCCCGGCGCTCGCCAGGGTGCTCAGGTCCAGGTCCTTGCCGAGCGCGTCCAGGTCGTCCACGAGCAGGCGCACGCGCACGCCGCGGCGCGCGGCGGCCAGCACCCGGGCCATCAGCACGCGGGTCGTGGCGTCGTCGCGGACGATGTAGTACTGCAGGTCCAGCGTGTGCTGCGCGCGCTCGGCCAGCGCGACGCGCACGCCGAGGGCGTCCTGGCCGGCCACGAGCGGCAGCGCGCCGCTGGACGCGCCGTCGGGCGGGCGGAAGGCGCGGGCGAGCGCGGTCGTGGCCGGCTGCTCCCAGGCCCATGTCTCGGGCTGGGGCGTGGTGCCGAGCCGCAGCGTCGAGCAGGCGCCCAGGGCCAGCAGCAGGCCCAGGGCCAGGGGCAGCAGGCGCGTGCGCAGGATCACTGACTCCCTTTCACTCACGGTGTGTCAACGCCGCAGCCGCACTGGTTGCGCGCCGGCAGGCCGCCGGGCGCCAGGCGCGACGCGGCACGCGGACCCACAATGACGGCAACGGCCCGATCCGCGACCAGGCACCATGGGTGCCGGCCGGCCGTCAGCCATGCCGAGGAACCGCCCATGACCGTCCCGTCCAACCCTGCCGCGCCGGCGCTCGCCGACGGTGAGTTCGCCCTGCACGACCTGCGCGTGCGCGTCGTCGAGGTCGGCGCGCGCTGCACCTGCAGCATGAGCGTGGGCGACCAGATCGAATTGCGCGGCGGCAAGCTGTCCATCCCCGGCGACCGGTCGTTCTGCCTGTATGCGCTGCAGGCGGTGATTCCGCTGCTGCCGGCCAAGCAGCGCATGAACCACCCGGCCGACTGGATGGAGACCGACAGCACCTGCACCTGCCCCGACCCGGCCTGCAAGCTGCTGATGCAGATCGAGCGCACGCGTCTGAGCACCTTCCGGCACGACGAGGTCAGCGCCCAGGTGGCGTGGGAGGATGTGCGCTCGGCGCGGCCCGTGGCTTGATGGCGGGCCCGGCGCCAGGGCCCGGCCGGCCGGGGTGCTGCGTCGCGCCGGCACGCACGCACCGGGCCGGTGTGGCGGGTGGCCGGTGAAGGCGCCAGGCCGCGATGACGGCGGCGGCGCTCAGTCCCCGAACAGGTCCGCCTTGCCGGGCTCGACCACCGGCCCCGCGTCGAACACCTCCGCCGGTGCCAGCCCGACGACCGCGGCTGCCTCGGCAGGCGTGCCGTGGAGCCAGGCGGTCTCGTCCTGCGCCCGCAGGACGACGACCGAGCGCTTGTCCTGGCGGTCGGGCGGCAAGGCGGGGTCGGGCTTGTGCATGCGGCGCATCAGCGGGTGGGCGTCGGCGTTCAGCGTGAGCATGGTGTAGCTCTCGACAAGCTCGCCGCTGGCGGGGTCGGCCCAGGTGTTCCACAGCCCGGCCAGCGCCCAGGGCTGGCCGTCGGCGCGGCGGAAGCGCCACCACACGTTGCGCCCGCTCTCCCAGCAGGGCTCGTCGAACCAGGCGGCCGGAATGATGCAGCGCTGGCCGCGCGCCCAGGGCTGGCGGTAGCTGGCCTTGGCGGCCAGTTCCTCGAAGCGGGCGTTGTTGGTCGAATAGGGCAGCCGGGCCGACTTGGCGAAGGCCGGCACGAGCGCCCACTGCCCGACGACAAGTTCGGGCGCGCCCGCCTCACCCGGCGCGCCTCGTTGCCGCGCACGGATGAAGGGGCCCGGCGCGCGCGGGAACACCGGGCCGGCAGGAAAGCTCACCGAGGCCTGGCGCGGCAGCCAGCGCTGCAGCACGTCCTGTGGGCGGGGCGGGGCGTAGCGGTTGCACATGGCGTGGGGTGGCGTGGGCGCATTTTGACCGGCCGGCCCAGGTCGGCCCGCGCCGCGGTGGCCACCGGCGGCGCGCCCGGCTCCCGGTCTCTCAGTTCGACACGCTGATGACGTCGAAGCGCGCGGCCTGTTTCTCGAACATCACCCGGCCGGTGGCGCGGTCGATGATCTTCAGGCCCAGGATGAGCGTGCCGTGCGAGTTCTGCGCCTGGATCGAGAAGTCCTTGCGCAGTTCGATGTGGAAGCCGTCGCTGCGTTCCTGGCCGGCTTCGCGCATCGTGTAGGCCTTGTACATGCGGGTCGAGTCCCCGTTGGTCAGCCGCAGTTCCGTGTCCACGCTCGACGAGCCCTGGGAGGCGAAGCAGGCCAGCACGTTGATGTGGTTCCTGCCCATGCCGCAGGTCAGCACCGCGAGGTAGGGGTAGGCCTTGATCCGCTCGGCGCGTTCCTTGGCGGCCTGTTCTTCGCGCAGACGTTCGGCTTCGGCCAAGCGCTTGTCCTCGGCGCGCCGGTAGTCGACGGCGCTCTTGCCGGCCGCGCGGCCCTTGACTTCGTCGTCCAGGAAGTCCAGCACTGCGGCGGGGGAAGGGCCGGTTTCGGCGCTGTAGCCGCTCTTGTTCATGCGTGCCACGGCCGCCTTGAAGGCCTCGGGCGTGTCGGCGTTGAACCCCTTGAGCGCGCGCACCTGCGCCGGCGTTGCGCTGCCGATCTTCTGCGCGAACGCGTAGTCGGCGTAGTTCTCGAAACCCTGGGAGACCGCGAAGGGCTCGCGCGCCTCTTCGCGGTTCATGGCCGGCCCCACGTTGTAGGCGAACTGCCCGTCGCGGCCGATGGCGGTCATGTACTGGTAGAGGTTGGCCGCGTTGTCGGCCACGATGTGGCACTTGTCCTGGTTGATCGCGGCGTACAGCTCGTCGGCGCTGTCATGGACCACGCTGAACCCCTTGCCCTTGGGGATCTTCGACCAGGTCAGGAATTCCGGCGAGCGCACCAGCCCCAGCAGGACCATGGCGTCCTGGGCCTTGACCGTGCAGAAGGCGTCCTCGGGCTTGCCGGCGAAGGCCTTGCCCCTGCGGTAGACGCGCAGGGTGCCTGCCAGTTCGGTCTTCTGCGAGACGGCGTTCCTGATGCGCTCGAAGCGCTCGACCATCTCCTGGCGCAGGCGGTCGGACTCCTTGCGCGCCGCCTCGAGCTGGTGCGTCCGGGCGGCGGCCAGCTCGGCGGCCGGGATCGAGGCCAGCGGCTCGAACCGCGGCTCGCTCAGCCGGGCCTGCAGCGTCTGCGTCAACTCCGTGAGCGCCGCGCGCTCACGGCTGTTCTCACCCGGCCTGGACGGTGAGCGCAGGAGCACCGCCTCGACCGCCGGGTGGGGCTCGAGCTGGGCATCGAAGGTGATCACGAGCGGATGCTCCCGCCCGATGCCCTGCAGCCCCTGCGACCGTGCGCCTTCGCTCGCGTCGGCCACCATGAACGTCAGGTCAGGCGAGCGCGCCGATTCCGGCAGACTGGCCACCTTGATGCCTTTGGCGGCGAGGACCTCGCGCAGCTTCTGCGCGAGCTGCGCCAGATAGACCCGTTGGTCCTGCACGCGTGCCGGGTTGTCACGGGTGGACATGCCGCCCTGGGTGATGACGTCGCGGCCGTCCTGCTGCAGCTTGGCGGGTTCGGTGTCGGCCGTCAGGGTCAGCGCGGCCGAGTCGACCAGGCTGCGCCCGGACACTCGCGTGCGCGTGTCGAGCAGCAGCACCCGCACGGGCGTGCGGCCGTCGCCCAGGGTGGCGGTGCCGGAGAGGTCGCGCTTGAAGCTGGGGTGCTGCTTGTCCAGGTGCACGTTCAGGTCCAGGGCGCCGACCGAGTTCAGCACCGCGAGTGCCACGCGCGCGTCCTGCGCGGTGATGCTGTCGAACCGGTCCCGGCTGGTGTTGCGGTCGCGCAGGGCGGCGTCGGCGCCGACGAGGAATTCCATGAACTCCTGCAGGCGCCTCGGGTCCTGGGTGCCTCGGGCCATGAGCCTGGGCCAGTCGTCTGCGGCGATGGCATTCGTCGTTGGCACGGCCGGCGGGGCCGGGGTCGGTGCCGGTACGGGGGTGAGGGCAGGGGCAGGGGCAGGGGCAGGGGCAGGTGCCGTGGAGCGCGGCGCCGTGCGGCCTGCGGCGATGGGGGGCGTTGCGACGCTGGAGGCGCTTGCAGGGGCGGCGCCGGGCGCCTGTGCCGCTGCCGCGCTGCCATCGGCCGCGGCGTGCCGCATGTCGAAGATGCAGGAGCGGCGTGCCAGCGTCCTGCCATCGGCGCGGAACATCGGCGCCTCGACCCGGAACCTGCCGTTGGCCACCGGGCCTTCGGCGCGGATGGACCAGCTGCGGTCGGGCGCGTTCTTGCGCACACCCGCGACCTCGACGCGCACCGCCGACCGGTTCTCGAACCACACCGCGGTCTGCTCGATGAGTTCGTCCGTGTCCGTCTTGACCACCGCCAGGCGCCCGGTCACGGTGAAGGCCAGCGGCACCGTGTAGGGCTGCAGCGCGCCGGCCGGCCCGGTGCCTTCGCTGCAGGCGATCGTGCCACGCCACAGCCCCTCGGGGCTGGAGCCGGCGTCGGCCCCCTGGGCATGGACGGTCCAGGGCACCAAGGCGCCGCACAGCAGGAGGGCGGGCAGACGGAGCGATTTCATGGGAGTCTCTTTTCAGGAATGCGGGCCGGGATGCGGCGGCGTTCAGCCGTCGTGGCCGATCGTCGGGCACGCGGGACGCCAGGCGCGGCGGTGCACCGGGCGCCTGAGAGGCGTTGCCCCAGGCCCGACCCGCGTGCCAAACCACCCCGGCTGTTCGCTGCACGTCCTTGCCATGGCGCGAGCAAGGTGTGCGGTCGGTGCCAGGAACCGGGTCGTCTGGACATGCCTTTCAGGCACTGCGGAAAAGCTCCCGGGTGCCGTGGTGACGCGGCCGTGGATCCGACGGGCCTGCCGCCATGCCGCGAACGCTCGCTGCATCGGGGATCAGAATGGACAACGGGTCAGCCCCTTTCGAAGCCAACCCGTTGTTTTCATTGGTGCCGGTGAAGAGAGTCGAACTCCCGACCTTCGCATTACGAATGCGCTGCTCTACCAACTGAGCTACACCGGCGAAAACCGCTATTCTAGCTTCGCCTGAACGAGTGGTGGGAGCAAGGCTTGAACGGACCGCTGGATCTGCAGACCTTGCGCGTGGTGCTGGCGGTGGCCGAGGCGGGTTCCATCAGCGGCGGCAGCCACCGGCTGGGCCTGGCGCTGGCCGCGGCGAGCGCGCGCATCTCCGCGCTGGAATCGGCGCTGGGCGTGCGCGTCTTCGAGCGCTCCCCGCGCGGGGTGGAGCTGACCGCGGCCGGCCGCCGGCTCGTGCAGCGCGGCGCCGAGGTGCTGGCCGAGGCCGACCGCCTGGCCGCCGAACTGCGCGACTGGGGCCAGGGCCTGGTCGGGCGCGTGCGCCTGCTCGCCAATGCCTCGGCGCTGCTGCAGGCGCTGCCGCAGCGGCTGGAGGCGTTTTCGCGCGCGCATCCTCTCATCCGCGTCGATGTGGCCGAGGGCACCAGCCTGCACATCCTCGGCGAGGTGGCCGAGGGCCGCGCCGACGTCGGCATCGTGGACGCGGCGCGGCCGGCACAGGGGCTGGAGTTCGTGCCTTTCTGCCGTGACGACCTGGTGCTCGTCGTCCCTGCCGCCCACGCCCTGGCGGGTGAGGACCGGGTGCCCCTGGACGTGCTGCTGGAGCAGCCCTTCATCGTCTTCGAGGGTGTCAACGCCGTGTCGACGCGCCTGTTCAACGCCGCCTCGCTGGCCGGTCGTTCACTCGACGTGCGCATGCGCATGCGCAGCTTCGACGCCGCCTGCCGGCTCGTGGCGGCCGGGCATGGGGTGTCGGTGATGCCGCGCCAGGCGCTGGCGCCGCAGCTGGCGCACCTGCGGCTGCGTGCCGTCGCCATCGACGAAGCCTGGGCCCGGCGCACGCACCACCTGGCCCTGCGCGCGGGCGCAGCAGCGACGGCGCCGGCGCGCACGCTGGTGCAGGCATTGGCGCAAGAGTGAGCAGAGGGCGAGCCGCCGCCACTGTCTGCCGCCCCGCTCCCGGCTCGCCCCAACCGCCTCCCCGTCAGGGGCGACGCGCTGAAGGCGGCCTTCGCGTTTCGCGAAAGCCCCGTTCGCCGCAGCCCCTTGCCAGCGCCGGGCGCCTTGCCGAGACTGCGCAGCATGAAGATCGCTGCCGTTCGCGCCACGCCCCTGAACCTGCCGGTGGAACTGCCGCTGCCTTCAGGCCAGCGCAAGTCGACCTCGTTGTCGCTGTGCCTCGTCGACGTCGAGCTCGACGACGGGCGTGTGGGCACCGGGATGACGGGCATCACCGAGGAGGAGGTGATCGCCAGCGCCGTCAACGACATTGCGGCGCACGCGCTGGTGGGGATGGACCCGCTGCGCCACGAGCAGGTCTGGGATCGCCTGTACTGGCTGCTCACGCCGCGCGGCCAGTCGGGCTATGCCAGCCACGCGATGGCGGCGATCGACCTCGCGCTGTGGGACCTGAAGGGCCAGATCCTGGGGCAGCCGTGCTGGCGGCTGCTGGGCGGAGCGCGTGCCCAGGTGCCCGTGTATGCCACCTTCGGCTTCACCTTCTTCGACCGCGACGAGCTGGCGGCGGCCGCGCGGTCCTGGGTCGAGCGCGGCTTCACGCGCCTGAAGATGACCGTCGGCCACCACGCGTTGCAGCGGCGCGACGAGCCGCGGCCGCTGGCGGACGTGGTGGCGGAGGACCTGCGCCGCGTCCGCGCCGTGCGCGAGGCCGTCGGCCCCGACGTGCCGCTGTTCATCGACGCCAACTGCAGCCTCGACTACACGCATGCCCTGTGGCTGGCGCAGCGGGCGGAGGACCTGGGCATCGGCTTCTTCGAAGAGCCGGTGACCCAGAACGACGTGCCCACGCTGGCCAAGCTGCGGGCCAAGACCCGCATTCCGCTGGCCGCCGGGCAGAACGAGGCCCTGGCCAGCCGCTTCCGCGACCTGCTCATGGCCCAGGCGGTGGACGTGGTGCAGCCCAACGCCTGCATCACGGGGGGATTCACCCAGTGCCAGCGGGTTGCGGCCCTGGCCTACGCCCACAACGTGCAGTTCGCCAACGGCGGCGCCTGGCCGCATCACAACATGCACCTGCACGCCGGGCTGGCGCACGGCGGCCTGGTCGAATACCACGCCGCGGCGCTGGAGTGCTGCCGCCTGGTGTTCGACGACCTGGCCGAGCCGGCCCAGGGTGTGCTGACGCTGCCCGAGACGCCCGGCCTGGGCTTCCGGCCGAACCGCGAACGCGTCGCCGAACTCGCACGCCGGCCGGGCTCGCGCGGCGTCGGCAAGGCGTGAATGGCTGAAACCCCCTTCATCGAGGAGACTTCCATGACCCGAGAGACCCATCCGCTGCGGCGTCGCGACGTCCTGGGCGGCGCCCTGGCGCTTGCTGCCGTGCCCGCGCTGGCGCAGCCGTCGGCGTTTCCCAGCCGTCCCGTGCGCATGCTGGTCGGCTACGCCGCGGGCGGCGGGGTCGATGCGATGGCGCGCATGCTGGCCACCCGTCTGTCGCCGCTGCTCGGGCAGCAGGTGAATGTGGAAAATCGCCCCGGCGCGGCCAGCGCCATCGCGGCGGACGCCGTGGCCAAGGCCCCGGCCGATGGCTACACGCTGCTCGTGGGTGACACCGCGATGCTGGTGTCTCCGCTGCTCGGCACCAAGGTGCCCTACGACCCGATCCAGTCCTTCACGCCCGTGGCCGGCGCCTTCCAGGCCCCGCTGATGATCGTGGCCCACAACGGCGTGCCGGCCTCGTCGCCGGCGGAGCTGGTGGCCTTGATGAAGGCCAACCCGGGGCGCTATTCGTACGCCACGTCGGGCATCGGCACCGTGCATCACCTGGGCTTCGAGATCTTGAAGGCGCGCACGGGGGCTTCGGCCGTGCACGTGCCTTACCGCGGCGCCTCCCAGATCCTGCCCGACGTGATGGGGGGGCAGATCCCGCTGGCGGTGGTGAGCGTGGCTGCCGGCATGGCGCAGGCGCGCGCCGGGCGGCTGAAGGCGGTGGCGCAGCTCAGCACGGGCAAGCTCCCCGGCGCGGAGAGCCTGCCCGTGCTGGCCGAGGTGCTGCCGGGCTTCGACGTGGCGCCCAGCGTCTTCGTGCTCGCGCCGGCCGGCACGCCTGCGGCCGTCGTGGAGCGGCTCGGCGAGGCCATCCGCACCGTGCTCGCCAGCGCCGACCTCGCGCAGGCGGCGGCGCAGGCCGGCGTGGTCCCGGCCTACCTGGCGCCGCCAGCGCAGGGCGCCGCGATGGCGCGCGAGACGGCGCAGTGGGCCGACGTCATCCGGCAGCAGAAGATCACCGCCGAATGAGCGCGCCGGGCCCCTCCCAAGCGCCCGTCACGCACTGCGCGGCATGCGGGGACGTCCGATGAGCGCGGCCCCCTGCATCGGCCTGATCGTTCCGCCGGCGCACGGCCAGGTGCCGCAGGATGCAGCCGAGCTCTACGGCGGGCGTCTGCGCTTCATCGCCCGCGGCGTCGGCATCCCCGCGGTGTCTCCGGAGGGCTTCGACGAGGTGATCGACGCCGTGCTCGACCGCGCCGAGGCCTTGCGCCGCGAGGGCGCGCAGGTGCTCTCGCTGATGGGCACCTCGATCAGCTTCTACCGCGGGCCGGCCTACACCGACGGCCTGCGGCAGGCGATGGCGCAGGCCACGGGCCTGCCCTGCACGACGATGAGCCACGCCATCGTCGACGCGCTGCGCGCGCTGGGCCTGCGGCGCGTGGCGGTGGCCACGTCCTACATCGATGCGCTGAACGAGCGCCTGGTGGCCTATCTCGGTGCCGCCGGCTTCGAGGTGAGCGCCATCCGCGGCCTGCAGATGACGGGTGTGGAGGCGATGGGGCAGGTGAGCACGCGCACGCTGGTCGATCTGGCCACCGAGGTGTACGGGCAGGACAGCCGTGCCGACGGGATCTTCATCTCCTGCGGCGGTCTGCTGACGCTGGACGCGATCCGCCAGCTCGAGGACCGCCTGGGCGTGCCGGTGACGGCCAGCTCGCCGGCCGGCTTCTGGGACGTGGTGCGCCTGGGCGGCTGGGACGCGCGGGCAACCGGCTGCGGACGGCTGTTCACGCTGCGCTGACGCACCGGCTCGGCGCGCCGCGCTCAGCCCAGCAGCCCCGCGGCCACCAGCCCCTCGCGGCCCTCGGGGTGGCGGCACTCGATGTCCTCGAACTCGTTGATCGCATCGATCTCGGTGCCCATCGCGATGTTGGTCACCTTCTCCAGGATCACCTCCACGACCACCGGCACGCGGTGTTCCTGCGCCAGCGCCCGGGCCTGCTGCAGCGCGCCCTGGATGCGGGCGGGGTCGGTCACGCGCAGCGCCTTGCAGCCCAGGCCCTCGACGACCTTCTGGTGGTCCACGCCGTAGCCCTTGAGCGCGGGGTCGTCGACGTTCTGGTTGTCGAAGGCGAGCTGCACGCAGTAGTCCATGTCGAAGCCGCGCTGGCTCTGGCGGATCAGGCCGAGGTAGCTGTTGTTGACCAGCACCTGCACATAGGGCAGCCTGAACTGCGCGCCCACGGCCAGCTCCTCGATCAGGAACTGGAAGTCGTAGTCGCCCGACAGGCCCACGACCGTGCGCGTGGGGTCGGCGGCCACCACGCCCAGCGCGGCGGGGATGGTCCAGCCCAGCGGGCCGGCCTGGCCGCAGTTGATCCACTGGCGCGGCCCGTGCACGTGCAGGAACTGCGCGCCCGCGATCTGGCTCAGGCCGATGGTGGAGACGTAGACCGTGTCGCGCGGGAAGGCGGCGTTCATCTCCTCGTAGACGCGCTGCGGCTTGATCGGCACCTGGTCGAAGTGGGTCTTGCGGCCCATCAGGCGCTTGCGCTCGGCGCAGCGGCCGGCCCAGTGGCGGTAGTCCTTCAGCGTGCCGGCGGCCCGGCGCTCGCGCGCGGCCTGTACGAAGAGCTCGAGCGCGGCCTTCGCGTCGCTGACGATGCCCAGGTCGGGGTTGAAGACGCGGCCGATCTGCGTGGGCTCGATGTCGACGTGGACGAACTTGCGGCCGCGCGTGTAGACGTCCACCGAGCCGGTGTGGCGGTTGGCCCAGCGGTTGCCGATGCCGAGCACGAAATCGCTGGCCAGCATCGTGGCGTTGCCGTAGCGGTGGCTGGTCTGCAGGCCCACCATGCCGGCCATCAGCGGGTGGTCGTCGGGGATCGCGCCCCAGCCCATCAGCGTGGGGATCACCGGCACGCCGGTCAGCTCGGCGAACTCCACCAGCAGCGCCGAGGCGTCGGCGTTGATGATGCCGCCGCCGGCCACGATCAGCGGCTTGTCGGCGGCCATCAGCATGTCCAGCGCCTTGTCGACCTGCTTGCGCGTGGCGCGCGGCTTGTAGACCGGCAGCGGCTCGTAGGTGTCGATGTCGAACTCGATCTCGGTCATCTGCACGTCGAAGGGCAGGTCGATCAGCACCGGCCCCGGGCGGCCCGAGCGCATCAGGTGGAAGGCCTGCTGGAAGGCGCGCGGCACCTGCGCCGGCTCGCGCACGGTCACCGCCCACTTCGTCACCGGCTTGGCGATGGACTCGATGTCCACGGCCTGGAAGTCCTCCTTGTACAGGCGCGCGCGCGGCGCCTGGCCGGTGATGCACAGGATAGGGATGGAATCGGCGCTGGCCGAGTACAGCCCGGTGATCATGTCGGTGCCCGCCGGGCCCGAGGTGCCGATGCACACGCCGATGTTGCCCGGCGCGGCCCGGGTGTAGCCCTCGGCCATGTGCGAAGCGCCCTCGACGTGACGCGCCAGGATGTGGGCGATCGACTGGCGCTCGCGCAGCGCCGCGTACAGCGGGTTGATGGCGGCGCCGGGCACGCCGAAGGCCTGGGTGACGCCTTCCTTCTCCATCACGAGCACGGCGGCGAGGGCGGCTTTCATCTTGGGCATGGGGGGCTCCTGGGGTGGGGTGGAGGCGTTGGCACGCCGGGGCTTCGATGGTCGGCATCGTCGTGTGGCACGCCGTCGCGCGGAAGGCCCGTGCCGCGCATTTGGTCTATTCCGTGGTGGAATGACGGGATGGACCGCATCCAGGCCGTGCGCCTGTTCGTTCGCGTCGTCGATCTCGGCTCCTTCAGCAAGGCCGCGGCCGAGCTGGGCATCGGGCAGCCGGCGGCCACCAAGCAGGTGGCGCGGCTCGAGGCGCAGCTCGGCGCGCGGCTGCTGAACCGCACCACGCGCGGCGTCGCGCCCACCGAGATCGGCGCGCTGTACTACGAGAAGTGCAAGCTCATCGCCCACCACGTCGAGGAGGCCGAGTCGGTGGCCGCGCTGCTCCAGACCCAGGTGCAGGGCGGGTTGCGCATCAGCACCTCGGTGGCCTTCGGCCGGCGCGTGCTGGCGCCGCTGGTGATGCGCTTCATGCGGCTGAACCCGCAGTTGCAGGTCGACCTGAGCTGCGACGACCGCTACGTCAACCTGGTCGAGCAGGGCATCGACGTGGCGGTGCGCATGGGCCGGCTGGCCGATTCCACGCTGGGCGCGCGCTACCTGGGCATGAACCCCTGGGTCGTCGTCGCCTCGGCCGGCTACCTGCAGCAGCACGGCCGCCCGGCCACGCCGCACGATCTGGTGCGGCACCAGGCGCTGATCTACAGCACCGTGCAGGGCGACGCCCGCTGGCCCTTCACCGGCCCGGGCGGCGAGGCGCTGTCGATGCCGGTGCGCGGCGCGCTGCGCTCGAACAACCTGTCAACACTGCTGGCCGCCGCGCGCGAAGGCTTCGGCATCGCCGCGCTGCCGCGCTACGTGGCGCACACCTCGCTGCGCAACGGCAGCGTCGAATCGGTGCTCGACGACTGGTCGCTGCCGGCGCAGGAGATCCACGCCGTCTACCCCTCACCCCGCCTTGTGCCGGCCAAGGTGACGCGCTTCGTCGAGTGGCTGCAGGGGGCCTTCAGCGGGGACTGGTGGGCGAGGGAGGGCGGGGTGGGGTGAGGCGGCTCGTCTGCCGGCCCGCAGGGTCCTTGCGACTGGCGCCGCGATCTGCGCTCAGGCCTGCCGCCGGAAGCCATGGTTACCTTCTTGCCATGTTTTTTGCCATACTTCCCGACATGATCCAAGCCCTCACCGTCGACAAGACCGGCCGCGTGCTACTGCCCAGCGCGGTGCGCAAGCGCTTGAACCTTCAGCCGGGGTCGCGTCTGGCCCTGGAATTGCTGGCCGAGCGGATCGAACTGACGGTGCTGCCGCCGGAGTCGGTACAGACCACGCTGTCGGCAAGTGGCCGCAAGGTACTGGCCGCCAGCGGCGTACCCAGCGATGCTGCGCGCGCTGTCCGCGACGAACGGGCGGCCCGGGCGGCTGGCCGGTCCGCGGCATGACCCTGTTGCTCGATACGTCGGTCGTCATCGCTTCGCTCGATGCCGATGAGCCTCACCACGCGGTGTGTGACCGGCTGCTGAGCACCGGCGGGCATCGATTGTTCGTGCACGCATTGGCCGAGACCTTTTCGATCCTCACGGGTTCGCGCATCGGGCGGCGTCTCGGGCCCGACACGGCGGCTGAGCTCATCGCGTCGGCGGTGCTGCCTTTCGTGGAATTGGTGCACCTCACGGGGCGCGAGATGATGATGGCGCTGACCGAGGCGCCGCGCCGCGGTGCCCGCGGTGGCGCCGTTTACGACTGGCTTCACCTGGTAGCGGCCCGGAAGGCGGGTGTCGATGCCCTGGTGACAATCGATCGCAGGGATTTCATGGCCCTGACCCGGCCGGGCGACCCGGCGGTGCGCACGCCGTAGACAGCGGCGGCCGGTCTCTGCCCAGAGCCAACCAACGACCCTTGGAAGAAGATCCTCAGTGCTTCGGCTTGCCGGCGGCCTGAGCGCTCCAACCGCGGCCCCTGCGCGCAGATCCTGGTGCACGGATTTGTCAGCATTTTGAGCGCGCGCCTGGACGGTCAGGAGCTGAGCCTGGGCTACTTCCTGCTGCGCCGCCCGATCAGCACGGTGCGACCCCTCATTCCGGCCCTTGCCGGCCAAGGTGACGCGCTTCGTCGAGTGGCTGCAGTGCCCCTTCGGCGGGGACTGGTGGGCGGGGGAGGGTGGGGTGAGGCGGTGCGAGGCAGTGGGAGGTTGTGTGAGGCAGTGTGAAGCGGGTTGAGGCGGGTTGATGCGGGTTTCTCGCGAGCCTGTGATCCGGACCCCGACGCCCGGAACATGGCGCTGCGGCCGGGGCATTTCAGCCCCTCTCGCCTCGTGGGAGAGGGGTTGGGGAAAGGGGGAGAGGACCCAGGCGTGGGCGCTCGTTCCCCATCTCCCCCGGCCCCTCCTGCCAGGGGGGAGGGGAGGAATTCACGCGCGTCCGCCGGGCATTCGCCGTGCAGTTCCCAGGCGCCTGCGGTCAGCGCCCGCGGCAGAAGCCGGGCTCCTGCCATGTCATCCCGCGGGCTCTACAGTCCGCGACGATGAATGCCGCCCCTGCCTACCGCCGCGCCCAGACCTGGCTGACCCTGTGGGTGGCGGGGCTGGGCCTGCTGGGCTTTGGCGTGTTCGTGCTGGGCCGGGGTGATGCCGAGGGCGCCACTGGCGCGCTGCCCGGCGCCCTGGTGTTGGCGGCCTGCGTCATCGGCGGGCTGCTGTGCCTGGGCCGGCTGGTGGTGGAGGTGCATGCGGGAGAGGTGCGCTGGCACTTCGGCTACGTGGGCTGGCCGGCGTGGCGGCAGCCGCTGGCCGAGGTGGCGGGCATGCAGGAGGTGCGCACGCGCTTCTTCCACGGGGCGGGCGTCCGGGGCTCGCGCCAGCACCGCTTCTACACCGTCACCCCTGGCGGCCCGGCGCTGTGCCTGCACCTGCACGACGGGCGCACCGTGACGCTGGGCGTGGCGGATCCGCAGGGCCTTGCGGGGGCGATCGGAGCGCAGCGGGAACCGGGTTGATGAGCCGCCTGGCTGCCGTTGGTGCTGGCCGTCGACGGCGCTCTTGCGCGCAGCGCTACTGAACAAGGTCGCAGACCTGCCATTCGTCGGAGGATCTGCGGCGTGGACGCTTCCTCAAAGTTGCCCCGCGAGTCCCGCAGATCCGTCGGACACGGTCTCCCCAGGGTTCAAGCCCCGGCAGGACGCTGCGGTGGCGTGAGCCCCTCCGCGCGCTTGCTCGCATCACCGGCCACCGGCGTCTGCATCAGCGTCTCGACGAAGGCCTGCCGCTTGCGCCGCGCCGCGGCGTCGCCCTGGCGGTGCAGCAGCGATTCGGCCACTTCCAGGCCGTACAGCATGAAGGCGCGGTGGCGGGCTTCGGCGGCGTCGAAGCCCAGGGCTTCGAAGATCTGCGCGTGGTAGGCCAGGCGCTGCGCGTCGGCCTCGTCGACCGCCTGGCGCGCCATCGCGTCGCGGCGCGCCCAGGCGCGGATGGCCAGTTCGATGCGCGCCGCGCGCGCCGCCGCGCGGCCACGGTGCGGCAGCGAGATCACGTCGCGCAGGCGGTCTTCGGCGCTGTTGGCGTGCGCCTGCTCCAGCCGTCGCGTCAGCGCCTCGGTCGCGCGCTCCTGCCAGGCCTTCAGCACGCGGCGCAGCAGGTCCTCGCGGTCGCGGAAGTGCCAGTAGAAGCTGCCGCGCGTGACCTGCAGCTGCGTGGCGAGCACGTCCACGCGCACGTGGTCGATGCCTTGGTCGACCAGCACCTCGGTGGCAGCGTCGATCCAGGCCTCGGGCGTCAGGCGGGCGCGGGCTTCGGCCTGCGGCCTGGGGCGGCGCGAGGGCGGGGCGGCGGGGTCGCTGGCGAGGTCGGCAGCGACCGCGGCTTCTGGGGCGGTTTTGGGGGCGGTCGGCATGCGCAGGCGGGCTGTGACGTGGCGTCTCCGTACAGCACTGTACCGTACAGCACTGTATTGAAACCAGGGAAAACCCGGATTCCCGGAGCCGGTCCGGACGCTAACATCCGCTCCGTACACATACACATGTGTATGGAAAGAGCGCCGCGGCCGGCAAGGCCGGCGTCCGGCCGCAGGGCTCCACCCCGCGGGCGGGTCACGCCGGTCCGCCAGGCCCTCGCGAACGAGTGGATGGAGACCCCGATGTCGTCGCGTACCGCCCCTGACGCCCCGACCGGCTTCCTCGGCGATCCGGCCCTGCTGGCGCCGCGCGCGGCGCTGCGCGAGGACCTGCCCGACGGCGCCTTCGTGCTGCGCTCGCCCGAGCCGCTGCAGCCCTTCGTGCGCTGTGTCGGCGAGTGGCTCGAGCGCTGGGCGCGCGAGACCCCCGAGGCTCCGGCCTTCGCCGAGCCCGCCGCCGGCGGCGGCTGGACGGTGCTGTCCTGGGGCGCGCTGCGGCAGCGCGTGGGCGCGGTGGCGCAGGGCCTGCTGGATCTGCGTCTGGCCCCCGGCGGCCCGCTGGTCGTGCTGTCGGACAACTCGCTCGACCACCTGGTGCTGCTGCTGGCCGGCATGCACGTGGGCCGCGCGGTCTGCACCGTCAGCAGCGGCTATTGCCGCCTGGCTGGTGGTGACTACGCGCGCATCCACGGCATCCTGGGCAAGCTCGGGCCGGCGCTGGTGTATGCCGGCGACGCCGCGGTCTACGGGCCGGCGCTGGCCGGCGCCGGGCTGGACGCGGTGGTCGTCTTCAGCCAGGGCGCCGAGGGCTTTGCCGGCGCGCGGGCTTTCGATTCGCTGGTCGTCACGGCCGAGACCCCGGCGGTGATGCAGGCCTTCGCCGCCATCACGCCCGACACCCACGCCAAGTACCTGCTGACCTCGGGCTCCACCGGCCACCCCAAGGTGGTGATCAACACCCACCGCATGCTGTGCGCCAACCAGCAGATGCTGGCGCAGACGCTGCGCTTCCTGGCGCGCGAGAAGCCGGTGCTGCTGGACTGGCTGCCCTGGAGCCATACCTTCGGCGGCAACCACAACACCCACATGGTGCTGGCCCACGGCGGCACGATGTACATCGACGACGGCCGCCCGATGCCGGGGCTGGTGGACAAGACCATCGCCCACCTGCGCGAGGTGCAACCCACGGTCTACTTCAACGTGCCGCGCGGCTACGAGATGATGCTGCCCGCGCTCGAGGCCGACCCCGCGCTCGCAGCGCGCTTCCTCGGCCAGCTGCGCATGCTGTTCTACGCCGGCGCCGGCATGCCCGAGCCGGTGTGGCGGCGGCTCGAGGCGGTGGCTGCGCCGGTGCGCAGCGAGCCGCTGTGGTTCTCCACCTCCTGGGGCGCCACCGAGACGTCCCCGGCCATCAGCTTCGCCAACTGGAAGCTCGACCGTCCCGGCGTCATCGGCAACCCGATGCCCGGGGCCGAGGTCAAGTTCGTGCCCAACGGCGGCAAGCTCGAGATGCGCATCCGCGGGCCGCACGTCTTCCCCGGCTACCGCGGCGACGAGGCGGCCACGCGCGCGGGCTTCGACGAGGACGGCTGGTACCGCATCGGCGACGCCGGCTACCTGCAGGACGAGGCCGACCCGGCCTCGGGCATCGTCTTCAACGGCCGCGTGACCGAGGACTTCAAGCTCACCAGCGGCACCTGGGTGTCGGTGGGCACGCTGCGCCTGAAGGTGGTCAGCGCGCTGGCGCCCTGGGTGCAGGACGTCGTCGTCACCGGGCACGACCGCGACGACATCGGCCTGCTCGTCTTCCTGACCGACGCCGCGCGGCGCGAGAGCGCCGCGGCGATGGCCGAGCACGTGCGTGCCGGCCTGCGCGCGCTGAAGGCCGAGGGCCTGGGCTCGTCGGCCACGCCGGTGCGCGCGCTGCTGCTGCCCGACGGGCCCAGCATGGCCGCCGGCGAGATCACCGACAAGGGCTACCTGAACCAGCGCCTGGCGCTGCAGCGCCGCGCCGACGACGTGGCCGCGCTGTACGCCGTGCCGGCCGACCCGCGGGTCCTCCGGCCCTGAACGAAGCTCCCCGACCCCCGACACCATGACCCCCGAAGCCCTCACCCCTCTCGCGCCGACGACCGGCCCGCTGTCCGGCCTGTCCATGCTGCAGCTCGCCGTCGGCGGCTCGGTGCTGCACCTGCGCCTGAACCGCCCGGCCAAGCGCAACTCGATCAGCGACGAGCTGCTGGCGCAGATCCGCACCGTCTTCGTCAACCTGCCCAAGGACGTGCGCGTGCTCGTGCTCAGCGGCGAGGGTGAGCACTTCTGCGCCGGGCTCGACCTGTCGGAGGTGAGCGAGCGCAGCGTCGCCGAGGGCATCCACCACTCGCGTTCGTGGCACGCCTGCTTCGACGACATCCAGTTCGGCCCGGTGCCGGTGATCGCGGTGCTGCACGGCGCGGTGGTCGGCGGCGGGCTCGAGCTGGCCTCGGCCGCGCATCTGCGCGTGGCCGAGGACAGCGCCTTCTACGGCCTGCCCGAGGGCACGCGCGGCATCTTCGTCGGCGGCGGCGGCTCGGTGCGCATCTCGCGCCTGCTCGGCGTCTCGCGCATGACCGACATGATGCTGACCGGCCGCGTCTTCGACGCCGACGAGGGCCAGGCCTTCGGCGTGTCGAACTACCGCGTCGCCGACGGCCAGGGCCTGGCCAAGGCGCTGGCGCTGGCGCACAGGATCGCCGGCAACGCGCCGCTGTCGAACTACGCGATCACGCAGGCGCTGCCGCGCATCGCCGACCTGTCGGCCAGCGACGGCCTGTTCGTCGAATCGCTGATGGCCTCGATCGCCCAGGGTGACGAGGCGGCCAAGGAGCGTGTGCGCGCCTTCCTCGAAAAGCGGGCGGCCAAGGTGGCCAAGGGCTGAGCCCGCCCCGCCCGCACCCGCCGCGTCTCCCGACCCGTCCGAGACTTCCGTCATGAGCACCGACACCGACCTCGCCGCCGTGCCGCCGCCCGCCTTCAAGTCGCGTGTGCACGTGCACCGCGTGGACGTGCACTTCGGCGACTGCGACCCGGCGGGCATCGTCTTCTTCCCGAATTTCAGCCGCTGGATGGACCAGTCCTCGCTCGCCTTCTTCATGGCCTGTGGGGTGCCACCCTGGCGCGAACTCGTCAAGACGCGCGGCATCGTCGGCACGCCGCTGCTGGAGATTCACACCCGCTTCCTGAAGACAGCCACCTACGGCCAGACGATCGAGGTACACACCAGTGTCGAGCACTGGGCGGCCAAGACCTTCCGCCACCGCCACGTGGTGCGGCGCGGCGACGATGTGCTGTGCGAAGGCACCGAGGTGCGCGCCTTCGTGATGCGAGACCCCGCCGACCCCGACCGCATCCGCGCCATCCCGGTGCCCGAGGACATCAAGGCGCTGTGCATGGTGTCTGACGCCCGCTGAAGCGCTGCGTTAGGTCTCGCCTGCCTCGTCACCCATCCCGGCCAGGAGATCCCAAGGTGAAGAAGCTGATGACGATCGCGGCCGCCGCGGCCGGCGCAATGGTGGCCAGCACCGCCGTGCTGGCGGACGCGAAATTCGGCCTGCGCCTGTCGCTCGAAGGCCCAGGCTCGGGCGTGGGCATCCCGATGCAGAACCCGATCGAGCCCTGGCCGCAGACGATGCAGCTCGCTGCCTCGCCGGCGGGCGTGCCGCTGGGGCAGGACGGCTGGATGTTCCGTTTGCCGCAGGGCAGCGACGTGGTGGCCCAAGCCGCTGCGCGGCAGTTGGCCGGCGACGCCCGGGTCATCGACACCTATCTCGGCCGCCACGTCGGCCAGGAGCAAGACGAATGAAGATCGAAGGACAGGCCGCCCTGGTCACGGGCGGCGGCTCGGGGCTGGGCGAGGCGGTGGCGCGCGAGCTGGCGCGCGCCGGGGCGAAGGTGGCGGTGATCGACGTCAACCTCGCGGGCGCGCAGCGCGTGGCCGGCGAGATCGGCGGCCTGGCGCTGGCGGCCGACATCGCCGACAGCGCCAGCCTGGGCGCCGCGCTGGAGGCCGCGCAGGCCGCGCATGGCCCGGCGCGCATCGTGATGAACATCGCCGGCATCGGCACCGCGCGCCGCGTCATCGGCAAGGACGGCAGCCCCGCGCCGCTGGAGGACTTCGAGCGCGTGATCCGCGTCAACCTGGTGGGCACTTACAACGTGGTGCGGCTGGCCGCCGCGCGCATCGCCCGGCTCGAGCCGCTGGCCGACGGCGAGCGCGGCGTGATGGTGATGACGGCCTCGGTGGCGGCCTACGACGGGCAGGTCGGGCAGGAGGCCTACTCGGCCAGCAAGGGCGGGCTGGTGTCGATGACGCTGCCGCTGGCGCGCGACCTGGCGCAGCACGGCATCCGCGTCTGCACCATCGCGCCGGGCTTGTTCGAGACGCCCTTGATCAAGACGCTGCCCGAGCCGGTGCAGCAGTCGCTCGCGGTGTCGATTCCCTTCCCGCCACGGCTGGGCCGGCCCGAGGAGTTCGCGGCGCTGGCCGCGCACATCGTCACCAACGTGCACCTGAACGGCGAGACCATCCGCCTGGACGGCGCGCTGCGGATGGCGCCGCGCTGAGGGTCCTGTCGCGCCGAGCCTCGCGCCGGGGCCGCGGCCGGGTCCGAGCACGCCCGTATCTGCACCCACTTCACCGGAGACGCCCATGCCTTGGGACTATGCGCCGCCGCTGGCGGACATGCGCTTCGTCATCGAGCGTGTGCTGGCCGCCCCCGCTTCCTGGGCCCGGTGCGCGCCCTTCGCCGAACTCGACCTCGAGACCGTCGACGCCGTGCTGCAGGAGGCCGGCCGCTTTGCCGCGGGCGTGTTGCTGCCGATCAACGCCGGTGGCGACGCCATGGGCTGCGTGCGCGACGCCGCGGGCCATGTGCGCACGCCGCCGGGTTTTCGGGAGGCCTACCGGGCTTTCGTCGACGGTGGTTGGCCGGCACTGCCCTGCAGCCCCGACTGGGGCGGGCAGGGGCTGCCGCTGCTGGTGGACGCGGCCACGCGCGAGATGTTCGTCGCCTGCAACCACGGCTGGGTCATGTACCCCGACCTGCTGCACGGCGCCTACGAGACGATCAAGGCGCATGCCAGCGACGATCTGAAGGCACGCTACCTGCAGGACGTGGCCACCGGCCGCACCCTGGCCGCGATGGCGCTGACCGAGCCTCAGGCCGGCAGCGACCTGGGCCTGCTGCGCACCCGCGCCGAGCCGCAGCCCGACGGCAGCCTGCGCGTGCACGGCAGCAAGATCTTCATCTCCGGCGGCGAGCACGACCTGACCGAGCAGATCGTGCACCTGGTGCTGTGCCGCCTGCCCGACGCGCCCCCGGGTTCCAAGGGCATCTCGCTCGCGCTGGTGCCCAGGCGGCTGCCCGACGGCACGCGCAACGCGATGCACTGCGACGGGCTCGAGCACAAGATGGGCATCCACGGCAGCGCCACCTGCCAGATGCGCTACGAAGGCGCCACCGGCTGGCTGGTCGGCGAGCCGCACCGTGGCCTGGCGGCGATGTTCCTGATGATGAACTCGGCGCGGCTGCACGTGGGTCTGCAGGGCCTGGGGCACCAGGAAGTGGCCACGCAGAACGCGCTGCGCTACGCCAGCGAACGTGCGCAGGGCAGGGCGCTTGCAGGTGGCGGCGGTCCAGGTGCGGGTGCGGGTCCCGACGCCATCGCCCACCACCCGGCCGTGCGCCACACGCTGCTGCGCCTGCAGGCGCTGGTGGAGGGCCAGCGCGTGATCGCCTACCGCGCCGCGCTGGCGCTGGACGAGGCCGCGCACCACGCCGACGCCGGCGCCCGCGCGCAGGCTGCGGCGCTGGCTGCGCTGATGACGCCGGTGGTCAAGGCCTTCTGCACCCACCAGGGCTTTCACGGCGCCAGTGCCGCGCTGCAGGTGTGGGGCGGCTACGGCTACGTGCGCGAATATGGCGTCGAGCAGAGCCTGCGCGACGCCCGCATCGCGATGATCTACGAGGGCACGAACGAGATCCAGGCCATCGACCTGCTGCAGCGCAAGGTGCTGGCCGACGGTGGCGCGGCGCTGCGGGCCTGGCTCGTGGAGGCCCGCGCCGAAGCGCGGCGCTGCGCCGACGCCGGGCTGGCGGACTTCGCTGCGGCGCTGGAGGCCGAGTGCGACGCCGCCGCGCACGCCACGGCCGCGGTGGCAGCAACGGCCGGCGCCGACCGCGAGGCCCCGCTGCGCGTGGCCGACGACTATCTGATGGGCCTGTCGCACACGATGCTGGCCTGGGCCTGGGCCGCCAGCGCGCGCGCCGCGCTCGGCGTGCCCGACCGCCGCTGGGCCGAAGCCAAGACCGCACGCATGCGCTACGGCCTGCAGTGGCTGCTGCCGCAGGCGGCGGTGCACTGGCAGCGGGTCAGCGCGGCCGGCTCGGTGCTGCCGCATCTCTGAGCGCCGCGTGCATCTCAGCCTGTCCGGGCTGTGGCGTTAGTGGGACACGACCGTCAGTGGCCGCAGATGCTGAAGACTGCGTCGAATCGCTTCAGCGCAGCGGTGAGGAGCTTGTCGTGCCCGGTGCCCCAGGGGTGCGGCCGGGCATTGCGCTGGCGCCAGTCGAAGGAATTGGGTTGATGGGCCAGCAAGCAGCCTGCCTGGCCTTTGGCACCGGGAACGGCAATGGCGAAGGGGTTGTCTCTGTGACGGTCTGAGTGCGTCATCGGGAAACCTACCACGATCCCGGTCTTTTCTGCGAATGCCTTGGCCGAGATGACCAGCATGGGGTGATCGTCAGGCAATTCGCTGCCCAGGGCGGAGCTGTATTGGATGAAGATGATCTCGGCGCGTTCAGGCACTCACAAGGCAGACCTACGCGTCGCCATTGGCAAAAGCCTCCTCGCCCCGTGCGCTGTCAGCCATCGTTTCGCCGCCGTGCCTGCTCAGATCGAATGCAGCCAGCATCTGTTCGAGCGTGGGCTCGGGTTCAGTTTCGATGACGATGCGGCCTGGCTCGACGGTAACCCGCACGGGAGAACCTTCGGACACGCCAGCCGTCCTGGCCATGGGCTTGGTCAGTCTCAGCGCCAGGCCATTTCCCCATGCGCTGATATGGGTGCTTGCAGTGCTCATGGAGAGGGTGGTGTCGGGTCGTTGATACGAATGTATCTACTCTGCGTCGTCGTGTTAACGGTTGTGTACACGTCAGGGGTAGGCTACACACATCGCTGCGGGCCTTTCATCCGCCCAGCCCTGCATCTTTCGCAGTGGAAGCTGGGCTTCTCACCAAGGTTTCAGGGCGGCGCTCTGCAGGTTCGACGCCCACCTGCCGCTGCTGCGCTGCGAGAAGCAGCCCGGTGTGGGTCTGCCGGTGCGCAAGCACGTGCCGATGCCCCGCGGCCTGCTGGCCAGCGACGCCCAGCGCGCCCCGGCGGGTCGCCTCAGCCCGACCGCACGCGCCGAGGTCGAGCACCTGCTGCAGCGCCTGTCGCGGCGCTACGCGCTGGCGGCGCCCGAGATGTAGATCCGGGTTGAAGCTGCGGTCCTGTCTGATTGCCTGCTTCATCAAGATCTTCGGCTTGGCCGAAGCCGTTTTTTAAGGTGCAGCAGACTCATCGTCGAGGGTCTCCGTGCAGCAGCGGCTTCGACCCGAACTCGGCAGCCGGCTGGTGCTGACGCTGCGGTACTGCCGAGTTCAGTCTTGTTCTGGATTGGCGTTAGCCCTTACTCATCTGTGATGCCTCGATAGTTCGCAGCATCTCGTCTCTGCCTTCAAGACGGTGCTCTCCGGACGTGTACGTTGCTCCGGCCTTGCCGCTAAGAGGCACCAACAGAGGTGTCGATTTTGACGAATTTGACGGAATTTGCTACACTGGCCCGTGCCCTGAGAGGTCCGTCATGTCTACGCTCGTCCGCACACCTCCGCCTGCCCCCGCCGAGAGCCAGCTGCGCGCAGGGCTCCATCTGGCCTTGGGTTCCTTCACCAAAGACCTGACTGCCCAGCTCGTTGCCCTGGTCCACGCACAGCTTGCAGCGGCGAAACCGTCGAGCAAGATGGTCGAGAAGGCGGTGGTCGAGAGTGTTCCCGTGCTGTTGGAGCAGGCCTTCGTCACGAGCTTTCTGTCCAGCAAGGAGCATGCGCGGGAGCACCGCGCATTCCTGTCTCACGTACTGTCGGCAGCCGAGCTTCAGGCCACGGTTGGCGAAGACTGGACGGCGCTCATGCAAGCGTCAGGCGCGTCCAAAGCAGCCGTGAGTGCCGCGGAGGACGAGGAGCTCACGAGCGAGACTGCCTCGAAGCTCCTGCATGTCTCGAGAACTCACGTCAACTCACTTGCCGACTCGGGCGCCCTCGGGGTTGTTCGTCGAACCGGCGGCGGTCACCGCCGTATTTCGAAGGCGGCGCTGCTCAGGTACAAGGCACTGAGCAAGGAACGACAGTCCAAGGGTTTGGACGCCATGGTGGCAGCCAGCCAGAAGCTTGGTCTGTACGACGCGGAGGTTGAGAGCCTCCCTGTGAAGGTGGGCCGCTGAACGTGGCGAAACGGCGAGCCCTTAAGGGCAGCGAGGCGGCAGTGCCGCCACGTGTTATCTTGATTGACGCCAATGTGTTCTTCGCCCCGCGGATGCGCGACCTCGTCATGCACCTTCACGCAGACGAAGTCATCAACGTGCACTGGACTAGCGATATCGAGTCCGAGTGGACGCGCAACGTCATTGCGAAGCAGGGAGCGGATGCGGATGGTATCCGGGCGTGCCTTGAAGGCATGCGTGATGCCGTCCCCGGCTGGGAGGTGACAGGCTACGCAAAGCATATCGACAAGTTCGACGCTGTCCATGCGCAGGACCGACACGTGGCCGCAGCCGCCTACAAGCTGTCGCTCGACGACTGGCCGGGCCAAGCCGTCGCACTTGTGACCAAGAACGTCAAGCACTTTCCAGCCAAGGCGTTCGTGGGTACTGAAGTCACTCGCTTCCCGTTGGGAGCCTACATCGATGCCCTGCACTCGGCCGAACCCGAGCGCGTGGTCCGGGTCGTGGAGACTTGCCGCAAGAAGCTGAAGAACCCACCGCTCGACAAGGAGGGGTACGTGGCAGTCCTGATGAAGCATGGCTGTGCAGGTCTCGCAACCGCCCTGGCGAGCGGCTGGAACGTCGAGTGCCCCACTCTGGCGAAGGACGGCACGCTGAATTACGAGGCAGTTGAGTCGAACAGGAAGCCGCCGGCAGCGCCTGGCGCGCGCCGGGCGCGACTCGCGGGCAGCGCCCGTGGTGTAGATCCAGGTTGAAGCTTCGAGCCTGCCTGATGGCCCGCTTCATCAAGATCTTCGGCTTGGCCGAAGCCGTGTTTTAAGGTGCAGCAGACTCATCGTCGAGGGTCTCCGTGCAGCAGCGGCTTCGACCCGAACTCGGCAGCCGGCTGGTGCTGACGCTGCGGTAGTGCCGACGAATCCAAAGGTATTCAAACGGTGGCGCCGCCCGATCGGCTCGCATCGACTCATCACGCCGGCCCGAGAACATCGGCCAGTTCCTCGATGAAGGGCTCGACGAGAGCGCTCGGAGTGACTTGCGGAGGCGTGGAGGCCATGATGTCGATGTGCGGAGCCCCCGGGATCGGCCGGAACTGCAGATCCCGGCTCACGTAGGCCCGGGCGGTGAGGTCGTCGATGACCGCGACGCCGGCACCCTGAAGCACCAGCGCACAAGCATTCAGGCTGGACCGCACTTCGACGGTCTGTCGTGGCGCCAGTCCCAGCTTTCGGGATTCCTGATCCACGAACTGCCCTTGGGGTGTCTGCGCCGGAAAGCCTACGAGCGGCTGTTCAAGGATCTGTGCGGATTCGATCGGAGCCGTGCTTCTTGCGAACGGATGGTCCCCGGGAAAGACGCATACCAAAGTCCATGAGCCCAGGACCCGGGCTTCGAGGGCGGAGTCGGGCAGGGCGCTGATCAAGGGGTTGGCCGAGACCGCGATGTCGGCCTCCTGGCACAGCAGCGCGCGGGTCATCTCCGCAGCACTCATGGTCGCGAGCTGGAAAGTGGCCAGATCGAAGCGCTCCCGCAGGGCGGTCAGGGCCTTGGGAATGGACTCCAGCATCAGCGACGGGCTGCCCAGGATGCGCAGACTCAGGTGCCTCCCGTGCCGAAGATCGGATGCCAGCGTGGCGACGCGCTGCACTTCGCCGTGGACACGCTGTACCTGCGCGTACAGCGCCTCGGCCTCCGGCGTGGGCCTGAGCCTTCCGCGAACGCGGTCGAAAAGGCGCAGACCCAAGCGTTGTTCGATCGCCCCCAGCATCCGACTGATGCCAGGTTGAGACACGTTCAGCACCTTGGCCGCACCACTGACCGTGCCTGCCAGCATCACCGCCCGGAACACCTCGATCTGCCGCAGGTTCATGAGTCAACCATAACATCGTGTTCAGCTAGGGTCCCGAATTGATATTGGATGTCATGCCCTCCTTTGCATAGAGTTCGGGGATTCGGAGCTGCACGAGCGAGGAGAACCATGACCACCTGCAAGAAAGCGATTCCCAATCCCGCCCGGCGTCGTGTGCTGGGCACCCTCGTTGGCGTTGCGCCTGCACTGCTGAGCGGTCGCTCTCATGCGTCCGACGCCTGGCCGAGCCGCCCGATCCGGATCATCGTGCCCTTCGCGCCGGGTGGTGGATCGGATGTCTCCGCACGTGTGCTTGCGGAACTGTTCGCTTCCGACTTGAAGCAGTCGGTGGTGGTGGAGAACAAGCCTGGGGCCGGCAGCGTGGTGGGGGTGAGCGCTGCCGCGCAGAGTCGGGACGGCCATACGCTGCTGATGGCCAGCAACAGCACCGTCATCAATCCCGTGCTGCGGCCGCCGGTACCCTATGACGTCGAGCGAGATTTCGAAGCGGTCGGGATGGTGTCGGCTCAGCCCCTGGTTTTGGTGGTGCCCGAGTCATCGTCGACTCGTTCCGTCGACGATCTGGTGGGGCGTGCCAGGACCCGGCCCGGCCAGCTCAGTGCCGGCAACAGCGGCAGCGGCACACTGGCGCACCTGACCACGGTCCTGTTCGAGATGAAGGTGGGCGTCGATCTGACGCCCGTGCCGTACAAGGGCGAAAGCGCCCTGATGCCCGACCTGATGGCCGGTCGGGTGGACCTGGGCTTCCTGAACCTGCCCAGCGTGATCCCGCACATTCGAGCGGGCCGGCTGCGCGCGCTGGCCGTCTCCTCACCTCAGCCTATCGTCGATCTGCCGGGTGTGCCGACCTTCCGCGCTCTGAACCTGCCGGAACTGGAGGTTCAGGGATGGGCCGCGCTGCTGGCACCCAAGGGCACGATCCCCGTCGCCGGGCTGGAACGCCTGCAGGCCTTGCTGCGTCAGGCTCTGCAGTCCGATGTCGTCAGAACGCGCTTTGCTGCCTTGAGTGTGCAGCCTGTGCTGGCTACCCGGGCCGAGACCGCTGCCGCCCTTCGCGATGAGGCGGCGCGTTGGAGCACTGTCATCAAGACCCGCGGCATCAAGGCTGCCGATTGACGCCGGTGGTTCAGCCTGTGCTGCCGCAGCAGGAAGTCGACGTTGCCGTGTTCGGCGGCGGCGTCGCCGGCACCATGGCAGCCGTGTCCGCTGCCAGGGCGGGCTGCAGTGTGGCCATCGTCGAGCGCTATGGCTTCTTCGGGGGTAACGCCACGGCGGGGGCGGTCGCGCAGTTCAACAGTTGGCAGACGGCCAACGGCAGAGCGGTGGTGGCGGGACTCGCGTCCGAGGTGGTCGATCGGTTGCGCCACTTCGGCGGCGCAGGCGCCCACGAGGTGTTCGTGATGTCCACGGGTCACCGCATGGACCGGGTGCCCTATTCGCCGGAGTTGCTCAAGCTGGTGCTCGACGACATGATCGTCGGCTGCGGCGCCACGCCGATGCTGCACACCTCTCTGATCGACGTGGTCGCCGTCGGAGACAGGGTGACGCAGCTCGAGTTGCTCACCAGGGGAGGGCGCCGGCTGCTGCGCCCTCGGGTGCTCATCGACGCATCGGGCGACGTTGAGGCGTTGCGTCTGGCCGGCGCCTCGTTCTTGGAGCTCGAGCCCGGCGAAGCGCTGCAACCGGCCACGATGATGTTCCGCTTCGGGCCCATCGACTTCGATGTGCTGGACGCGGTGGGACGTGCCGAACTCGAGGAATTGGCCTTTCGGGGACATGCCAGCGGAGCCCTGGCGCGAAGGGCTCTGCACCATGCGAGAGACCCGCAATCGCAAGACGCCTGGTTCAACATCGGTAGGCTTCCCATCGACGCCACCGACCCACACGCGCTGTCGATGGCGGAAATCGAAGGTCGCAAGCAGGCCTGGCGGGCCGCGCGGTTTCTCGCCGCGGAAGTGCCTGGCTGCGCTGCGGGCCGTCTGCGCGCCTTCGGCACTCAGGTGGGAGTGCGCGAGACGCGCCGAGTGCACGGGGACCATGTGTTGACGGCCCAAGAGCTGGTGAGCTGTCACCGCTTCGAAGACGCCATAGCCGCTGGTGCCTACCCGATCGACATCCATCCAGCGCAAGGCGGGGGCCTCGACTTCCGCGGGCTCGGTCCTGACGATGCCTACCAGATCCCGCTGCGCAGCCTGTTACCGCTGAACCTGGGCAACGCGCTGGTCGTGGGTCGCGGCATCTCGGCGACCCACGAAGCGCTGGCGGCCATTCGGGTGATGACGATCTCCATGGCGGTCGGCCAGGCCGCTGGTCTGGCGGCGTCGCTGGCTGCGCGCGTGGGTGGCGCGGTGCGTCGGATCGACGTCCAAGGTTTGCGCCTGATGCTTCAGGGGCAGGGTGCCTTGCTCGGGTAGGCAGGCTTGGAGAAGCTCTTCCTGAGTCGAGGTCGACCCTGCATCCACGTCAGGCAACGTCGAACGCTCGACAAGCGAGCGTCCCCTAGGCAAAAGATCGATGTTTCAAAGTACCGTACCGAGCCTGCGGGCAGGCACACCTGCCTGTTCATGCTCGGCTTTCATGAAAACAGGGCGCAGTGTGGCAAAGCCTACGGCCTTGCGCCCTGCCGGCATCCGGTTGGGTCCCTGGTCTTGCGGCCTTACGATGTCCGACTCTGCTCAATCGTCGCAGAGCGCTTGGCCGGTCCCTGGCCTTCCAAACAGCGAAGCCGTCTGCAACCAGGCGCTCTGCAGGCTCGACGCCCACCTGCCGCTGCTGCGCTGCGAGCAGCAGCCCGGCGTGGGTCTGGCGGTGCGCAAGCACGTGCCGATGCGGTGGTGCGCCGACGCCGGCCTGGCGGACTTCGCTGCGGCGCTGGAGGCCGAGTGTGCCGCCGCCGCGCACGCATGCGCGACGGCCTGCAGTGGCTGCTGCCGCAGGCGGCGGTGCACTGGCAGCGGGTGAGGGCGGTCGACGCCGCGCTGCCGGGGCTGTAGGGGCCGGCCCGCGTGCCGACAAGGGCGCCTGTCGGGCCCAGGCAGGGTTTCCAGGCAAGTTCGGCGACGAGAGACCCGACACCTCGAGGGGGTCCGGCTGGTAGCATCAAACCAGGGTCCTCCGTTTGCAGCGACCATTGGGATCATCACGGCTAAGTCCATGCCCGACAAGGCATCCCGGCATCGGCAACGCCTGCGTGCGGCGGGGCTCAGACCTGTTCGGTTCTGGGTTCGGGACACGCGGCAACCCGGCTTTGCCGAGGAGGTGCGGCGTCAATGCCTGCGTCTCCAGCAGGACGCAGCCGAAGCCGAGGCTTCCCGTTTTGCCGAGGCGGCCGCGCAGTTCATCGACGGCTGGCGATGACGCAACGCGGGCTTCTGGTCAACGGCCGGCGCGAGGTGTCGCAGGTGATGGTCGACAAGGTCTCGACGTTGCCCAGAAGCAAGGTCTGCCTGGCCTTCGGTCGGCTGGAGCAGGACAGCCTCAAGGAGGTCGACCGCGCCCTGCTCCTGGTGCTTGGCCTCACCTGAACTGGCGGCCGCGTCCGCCTTGCGGGCGCGAATGCAGCACGGATGCCGATCAGGCGCTCGCGCAGGTCGCCGCTGTGGCGCCGGGGCTTGCCGATTCAGCTCGTCGCGGAGCTGACGACGCCGGACTCAAGCCGCGAAGACGTCGGCGGGCAGTCCCTGCGCGGGCGCGCGCATCGCGAACAGCGCGCCGGCCAACGGCTGGCCTGCCAGCTCGGTCTCGGTGAGGCGGTAGCGCCCACTCGTCGCATACAGCGTGCGCAGGTCCGCGCCGCCGAAGGCGAGCGAGGTGACCTTGCTCACCGGCAGCGTCCAGCGCTGGAGGACGCGGCCGTCCGGCGCGTACCGCACCACCTCGCCGCTGGCGACCTGCGCGCTCCACACGCAGCCGTCGGCGTCCACGGTGGCGCCGTCGGGGCGGCCGGGGCCGCCGCTGCGCAGATCGGCGAAGACGCGTCGGCGCAGGGGCAGGCCGTCATCGAGGTCGTAGTCCCAGGCCTCGATGACACGCGTTTCGGTGTCGGCGAAGTACATCGTTCGGCCGTCCGGGCTCCACGCCAGGCTGTTGGGCACCGCGATGCCCTCGCGCCAGCGCGTGACCTGGCGTCCGGTGTCGAGCCGGAACATCGCGCCCGAGGGCTCGCGCACGACGTCGTTCATGGTCCCGGCCCAGAAGCGGCCGCGCGGGTCGCACTTGCCTTCGTTGAAGCGGTGGGTCGCGCGCTCCTGCGGCGCCGCGATGAGGGTCAGCGTGCCGGCCGATGGATCGCAGTCGTACAGGCCCGACTTGAGAGCCAGCACGAAGCCGTCGTCGCGCCGGAACGCGAAGCTGCCGATGGCCTCGGGCATCTGCCAGGCGGTGAAGTCGCCGCCATCGGCGTCGCACGACTGCAGCGCCGGTCGGCGGATGTCGACCCAGAAAAGGCGCTGGCGCCGCGGGCACCACAGCGGGCTCTCGCCGAGGACGTCGGCACGCGGCAGGAGGACTTCGAAGCTCATGACCGCATTCCCGGGTGCCAGTGCAGCAGGCCGGCGGCGAGCAGCGTGTCCCACAGCGCGGACGGGATCGGCGTGGCCAGCCAATCACAGGCCTGCGCGAGCTGCTGCGGCGTGGCGTAGCTCGGTACCACGCCGACCACCGCAGGGTGATCGAGCGCGAACTGCAGCGCCGCCGCGCCGAGCGGCACGCCGTGCGCCTCGCAGTGGGCCTGCAACGCGCGCGTGCGCTCGACGATGTCGGGCGGCGCGGTCTGGTAGAAGTAGCGCGCCGAGGCGGTCGCGCCGGTGGCGAGGATGCCGGAGTTGTATGGCGCCGCGGCCAGCACTCCGACACCGCGCGCGACGCACGCCTCGAGCAGCCCGGCCGCGCCCGCGTGGTCGAGCAAGGTCAGGCGTCCGGCGAGCATGAAGAAGTCGAAGTCGCCGTCGGCCAGGCAGCGTTCGCACACCGTGACGTCGTTGACGCCGACGCCGATGGCGCGCACCAAGCCCTGCTCGCGCAGGGCGACGAGCGCGCGGTGCGCGCCGCCCATGGCCTCGGCATAACGCTGCGCCAGGTCGGCGCCGTGCCAGCGCGGGCTGAGGTCGTGCAGGATCAGCAGGTCCACGCGCGCGAGGCCCAGGCGCTGCAGGCTGTCTTCCACCGAGCGCAGCGTGGCGTCGTACGAATAGTCGAAGCGGCCGGCAAACGGCAGCGTCGCGGCCGGCTTGTCCGCGCCTGCGGGCAGCGGTGTCAGCAACCGCCCGACCTTGGTGGACACGACACAGGCCTCGCGCGGGCGATGGCGCAGGAAGGCGCCGAGCCGGTGTTCCGACAGCCCGCGCCCGTACCATGGAGAGGTGTCGAAGTAGCGCAGCCCGCGCGCCCAGGCGTCGCCCATGATGCGTGCGTGCGCGCCTTCATCCTCGCCAGGCTCCAGCACGCCGGCCGCGGACGCGCCGTAGCCGAGCAGCGAGACAGCCACGCCGCTGCGCCCGAGCGGGCGCCTGGCTGCAGGGTCGAAGCCCGCGGTGCTCACCCGACCACCGCTCGTGTGGCCTGCTGGCGGATCAGCGCCCGGGAAGGGCCGGGCGCGCTCATCCGGGCGCCGGCTGCGGTTCGCCGCCGAGCCGCCGCGCGGTGTCGGCCGCGGCATCGCGCACCCACTGCGCGCAGACCTCGAGCCGCGCCGCGTCGACGCGCGACAGCGGCGCCGTGACGCTGATGCCGCCGACGCAGCGGCCGCGGAAGTCGAAGACCGGCGCGGCCACGCAGTGCATGCCCAGCACGTGCTCCTCGCGGTCGTAGGCGACACCCGCCTCGCGGATGCGCGCCAGCGCGTCCAGCAGGGCCTGCGGCGTGACAAGCGTGTGCTCGGTATGGCGCTGCAGGTCGAGCCGCGCGACGAGCGCGCGCTGCTCCGCCTCGGGCAGCCAGGCGGCCATCGCCTTGCCCACCGCGGTGCAGTGCACCGGGCCGCGCTTGCCGATGCTGGAATGCAGGCGCAGCGGGTAGTCGCATTCCACCTTGTCGATGTAGACCACGCCGTCGTCGCTCAGCCTGGCCAGGTGCACCGTCTCGCCGCTGCGCCGGCCGAGCTCGGCGATGGCCTCGGCGGCGGCACGACGCAGGTCCATCTGCTCCCAGGTGCGGCGCGCCAGCTCGAGCAGGTGTATGCCCGGCACGTAGCGGCCGCTGGCGGCCGACACGTCGACCATGTGGTGCTCGATCAGCGCGGCCAGCAGGCGGTGCAGCGTCGCGCGCGGCAGGCCGCTCGCGCGCGCGAGGTCGGTGAAGCTGGGCGGATGCGCGGCGAGGCCCACGAGGTCCAGCACGTCCATGGTCTTGCCCAGCGCGGCGGTGCCCTGCGGGCCGCGCCGCGGCACGCGCTCACGCGCAGCGGGTGGGGCGACTGAGGGTTTGTGCGAGGGGGCCGACATGGCGACGAAATTATAGTTGCCATGGCCCAAATGGTAGAACGTTGTTCCATATTGTGGTCAAACCACGCCATCTTCTGGAGACTTGCCATGCGCCTCATCGACTTCGCCCGCGCCGCCGCCTTGATGCTCGGCCTGTCTGCCGGCCCGCTGGTGCTCGCGCAGGACTCGCAGCGCTTTCCCTCCAAGCCGGTGACCTTCATCGTGCCCTTTCCCGCCGGCGGCACCAGCGACGTGCTCGCGCGCGGCATCGCGCAAAAGCTCGCCGCAGCCTGGGGTCAGCCGGTGGTGGTGGAAAACCGCCCTGGGGCCGCCGGCAACATAGGCGCCGCCGCGGTGGCGAAGGCGGCGCCGGACGGCCACACGCTGCTCCTCGCGGCAGCCGCCATCTCGGCTGCGCCTGCGCTGTACAAGGACCCGGGCTTCAAGCTGTTCGAATCGCTCACCCCGGTCACGGTCGCGGGCACCGTGCCCTTCATGCTGGTGGTGCATCCGTCGCTGCCGGTGCGCACCACGGCGGAGTTCGTCGACTACGCGAAGAAGAATCCCGGCAAGCTCTCGCTCGGCTCGGGCGGCAGCGGCACCGTGCCGCACCTCGGCGGCGAGTTGCTCAAGATGCGCGCCGGCATCGACTTCGTCCACGTGCCGTACAAGGGCGGCGCCCAGGCCATGACCGACCTGGTGGGCGGCCAGATCCAGTTCACCATCGACGGCGGCTCGCACGTGGTGTCGCAGATCGAGGCGCAGAAGGTGCGCCTGGTCGCGGTGGCCACGCCGCAGCGGCTCGCGCAGTACCCGGCGGTGCCCACCATCGCCGAGTCCGGCCTGCCCGGCTTCGAGGCCAGCGCATGGCAGATGATGTTCGTGACCGGCGGCACGCCGAAGGCGGTGGTCGACAGGATCCACGACGAGGTGATGCGCGCACTCTCGGCGCCCGACATGGTCGAACGCTTCCAGAAGATGGGTATCGTCGTCGCGCCGACCACACCCGCGCAGACGGCCACCTTCCTGCGCGCAGAGATGACCAAGTGGGCAGAGGTGGTGCGCGTGTCCGGCGCGAAAGTGGACTGATGAAGACCATCTTCGTTCTCTTCGACTCGCTGAACCGGCGCTCGCTCGGCTGCTACGGCGGCACCGCGGTGGCGACGCCGCACTTCGAGCGTCTGGCGGCGCGCTCGATCACCTTCGACAACCACTATGTGGGCAGCCTGCCGTGCATGCCGGCGCGGCGCGACATGCACACCGGCCGGCTGTCCTTCCTGCACCGCTCCTGGGGGCCGCTGGAGCCGTTCGACAACTCCTTCGCCGAGATCCTGCACCGCGCAGGCGTGTATTCGCACCTGGTGTCCGACCACTACCATTACTGGGAAGACGGGGGCGCGACGTATCACAACCGCTACGACACCTTCGAGTTCGTGCGCGGACAGGAGCGCGACCCCTGGAAGGCGATGGTCGAGCCCCCGTGGCAGCGCTTCAAGGAGATGTACCACCCGGTGCAGTACAGCGACAAGCGGCGTCACAAGTTCGCGCAGTACATGATCAACCGCGAGTTCATCCGTGACTACGCCGACTTCCCGTCCGTGCGCTGCTTCGACGGCGGCTTCGAGTTCCTCGACCGCAACCGCGACGCCGAGGACTGGCTGCTGCACGTCGAGACGTTCGACCCGCACGAGCCCTTCCACGCGCCCGAGCGCTTCCGCGCCGCGCACCCCACCGCGTACCGTGGCCCGGTCCTCGACTGGCCGCCCTATGCGCGCGTCACCGAGGCGCCCGAGGAGTGCGCGGAACTGCGGGCCAACTATTGCGCCACCGTGGCACTGTGCGACCACGAACTCGGCCGCCTGCTCGACTACATGGACGCGCACGCGATGTGGGACGACACCGCGCTCGTCGTGACCACCGACCACGGCTTCCTGCTCGGCGAGCACGACTGGTGGGCCAAGATCCTGATGCCTTGCTACAACGAGGTGGCGCACATCCCGCTCTTCCTGCACCACCCGGCGATGCGCGACCGGGCCGGCACGCGCTGCGCCGCGCTCACCCAGACGATCGACGTCGCGCCCACGCTGCTGGCGCTGCACGGCCAGGAAGCGCCGCCCGAATGCGAGGGCCGCTCGCTGATGGACACGGTGCTCGGCACCGCGCCGCCGCGCGAGGGTGTGTTGTACGGCGTGTTCGGCAGCGCGGTGAACATCACTGACGGGCGTCACACCTACTTCCGCTACCCGCGCGACCTGCGTGGCGCGGACCTCTACCAGTACACGCTCATGCCGGCGCACATGAAAGAGCTCTTCAGCGTGGCCGAGCTTGCCGATGCCACGCTGGCGCCGCCCTTTCCCTTCACCAAGGGGGTGCCGCTGCTGAAAGTGCCGGCGACGCCGAAGTCGCCCGTGTTCTTCGGCCACGGCCCGGGCGGTCAGCAGGACACGAACACCGTGCTGTACGACCTGGCATGCGACCCGGCGCAACTCGAGCCCATCCGCGATGCTGCGGTCGAGGCGCGGCTGCTGGCCGCCATGGGCCGGCTGATGCGCGCCAACGACGCGCCAGCCGAGAGCTACTCACGGCTCGGCCTCGCGGGCTGACGCGGCCCTCGCATGCTTGCCCGGGGTCTGACCCTGGATCCGGGCGACCCGCAGCAGCCGCCGTCGCGCATCGGCAGCCTTTGCCCGGTCGTGCAGACGGGGCCTGCGCTGCAGAGGACGGCGCACAGGGCGCCGGACTCGCAGGGCGGGCCCAGGCGCCGGGATCATGGCCGGGGCAGCCGGGTCAGCCCCATCGCTCGGCCACGTCCGCTGGCCGCCCCAGGCCACCCCCGAGGTGCGAGCGCAGCCCTCTCTCCAAGGCTTCCCACACGCTGCGCATCGACGCCGAGCGGCGCAGTTCGCTGTGCGCGCACAGCCACACCTGCAGTTTCTGGCCAAAGCGGTCGCCGAGGATGCGCCGCAGGCCGGGCCGGCGCGCGGCCACGTCTGCCAGGTAGACACTCACGCCATGTCCGGTTTCCACCGCAGCGTAGCGTGCCAGGATCGCGTCGGTACGAAGGCGGAACCGTACGGGCGCCTGCGGCCCCGGGCCGCGAAAGAGTGGGCCCAGCGGCCCGCCCTCGCGGTCGAAGCCCGCCACGAACGCCTCGGCCGGGAGCTCCCAGCCCACCGGCTCGCCGTGACGCGCGAGGAAGGACTCGTGCGCATAGAGCCCAAGCTCGGTGTCACCCACGTGCACCGCGATCAGGTCGGCCTGCTCGGGGCGAAAGAAGCGCACCGCGATGTCGGCTTCGCGGCGCAACAGGTTGTCGGCGCGGTTGGACACGGCGAGCTCGATCTCGAGCTCGGGCTGCGCCGCGAGCAGCGGCGCGAGGATCGGCGTCACCACGTAGGGCGCATACACCTCCGAGACCGCCACCCGCACCGTGCCCGCCACCTGCTCGCGCGACTGCGCGAAGACGCGCTCGGCCTCCTTGACGCAGTTGCGCATGGCCGCCACGCGGCCGTGCAGCACGTGGCCCGCGCCGCTCGGTTCGAGCCGGCCGGGCAGGCGCTTGAACAGGGCCTCGCCGAGCGCCGACTCGAGCTCGCGCACGTGGCGCCCGACGCTTGGCTGGGTGGTGCCCAGCCGGCGCGCCGCCTCGGTGAGCGTGCCGGCCTCGTAGACGGCGATGAAGGTCCGCAGCAGGTTCCAGTCGCCCAGACTCAGGCCGGCGGGCGGCGAAAGCCGGGGCGAGGGCGGAGGCGGGGTCTTCGGCCCCGAATCAGGGTCGGGCATCGGGCCAGTCTGGCACAGCGCGGACGCAACGTCGTGGGTGGGGGCACCCTGCACGCTGTCACATCCTCAGACCTTGAGGTGCGCGCCCAGGCCACGCCGAGGACTCGGCCCCACCGGCTCCAAGGCCTGGCCGACGCGTGCGAGCATCTGCACCGCGCTCGTGGCGGGGTCCACGCCGAGCTGGCGGTGCACGGCCAGGTAGGGGCGCTGCATCTGCGCGAATTCCTGCAGCGCCTGCGACAGCGGGTGCATGTCCACGCCCGCCGCGGTGGCCTGCAGATGCATGCGCACGTAGGCCCGGCCGGCGGCGAGCTGGCTTGCACGGGCGCGGTCGGGACTGGCCAGCCAAAGGTAGCCGCTTCCTGTATCGAAGGGCGCCCAGCGTTCCATCACCCGCTTCAGCGTGGCGGTGCCTGGCTTGGGCACTTCCTCGGGGTCGAACAGCCCCACGGTGTGCAGCGCGCGCACCATCGGGCTCGTCAGGCTGATGCCGTCGCGGTGCTCGGCGATGGCCCGCGGGCCGATGCGCATCAGGCGTGCAGACTCGAGCCAGGTGGCCGGCGTCGTGCACTCGATCTCGTAGGCCTCGCGCGTGAGCTGGCGCAGCGGTGCCATCGCCGCCTCGCCTTCGACGACGCCCGCCTGCAGCCCGTGCGCACGGGCCGTCTCGCGCCAGGCCTGGGTCAGGCCCGAGGGCAGCGGCCGCCCGTTGGCGTAGGCTGACTTGTTCGTGCGCCGGCGCGTGATCTGTTCGAACAGCGGATCGGGCCGGGCACTGCCCGCGGCGCCCAGGCTGAGCGTGGCCACGCGCACGCCGCGCGGCAGCGCGTCCGCCGCCGGTGCGCCGTCGGGGAAGGGCTCCACGGCCACGGCCAGCCCGCGCTGGGCACCCGCCGTCACCGCAAGCTCGACAAAGGCGCCGCAGCCGATCAGGATCTGCCGGCCGAAGGGGTCGGTTTCGGGCAGCAGTCGCTCGCCGTCGCACACGAGGTGGATGCGGCCGGGCTCGCGCAGGTCGGCGATCCACGGCTGGCGGTTGTGGGGGTTCGGGGCGAGCAGCGCGTGCGCGAGCATGAAGCGCCGGGGGTCGGCTTCTGCCGACGCAGCCTGCCAGGGTGCGACAGCGGCCTCGGGCATTCCACTGGCGCAGCCGCTCGTCCCGGCGCCGGTCGCGACCACGAAGCCGCCGCCGAGCAGGCGGATGAACTGCCTGCGCTCGGACGCGACGGGGGCATCGTCGGGCAGGGGCTCGGAAGGAGCACGCAATGTGCGGGAGTCGGACATGTCGGTGCGCCTCGCGGGTGGGTGGGCCGATATCGTCCATCAGCCCGGCCCTGCAGGCCAGATCCGGCTGCGCATGGCAGCCATGCAGGCGTGCATGCCCACGGGGGCACGCACACGTCACGCGCCCGCACCGCCCACCGGTGTGCCGCAGGTGGCACCCGCGCAACCGCGCAGCCAGACCTTGGACGAGGTCCAGGCCCCGCCCCCACAGGGCCTGGCGGCCCGGCTGATGGCGATGCCCACGCGGCGGGGCTCCCTGGCAGCCCACACCCGGGCGAAGGCCGCCCCCGGCTTGCGGCTGAACGTGGCCCGCGGCGAGACGGACGCACCGGCGCTGCACGCAGCAGCGTCCCGGGCCTGGGACGAACTTTTCCTCATGTACCCGCGCGTCGCTGCACAGTGACGGGCTACAAGCCCAGGTGCTGTCGGTGCGCGCGTCGGCGCCAGGCGCCCGAGCCGAGGGTGAATCGCATCGATCGACGCCCAGGCGGCGCAGACGCTGTCCATCCCGGCCCTCACCAGGGCGCAGCGGCGGGCCGGCGCGCCAGTCTCGGCCTGTCAGTTGCCGCTGGAGGGCGTTCCGAGGGCGCCGAGTGTCGCCAGTCCCGCCGCGGTGGCCAGCAGCGAGCCCGCCAGGTGCAGCGCCGCCGCGCCCGCAGCCAGCGCCCAGCGCCCCTGCTGCAGCAGCGTCACCACCTCGGCCGAGAAGGTCGAAAACGTGGTCAGGCCGCCGAGGAGCCCCGTCACGATGAACAACCGCCACTCGGGGGCCAGTTCGGGGCGTTGCGTGAAGAAGGCCATCGCCAGGCCGATGCCGTAGCCGCCGATCAGGTTCGCCGCCAGGGTTCCGGCGGGGACGGCTGGCGTGAGGCTGTTGAGCGCGGCGCCCAGCTGCCAGCGCAGCAGCGCCCCGAGCGCTGCGCCCAGGCCCACCGCGCTCGCCGCGGCCCAGACCGTGCCCGTTTCGAGGGGGGTTCCAGCCATACCGATCAAGATCATAGGTCAGTGCCTTGGGTACCATGCCGGAATGGGCGCGTTGGGCGCGAGCCAGGGAGGTGGCTGATGGCCATGGATGTGGTGGATTTCGAGATCAAGGGCTCGGAGATGCAGTTCGTCGAGGTCGAGCTCGACCCGGGCGAGGCGGCCATCGGCGAGGCCGGCAGCATGATGTGCATGGACCCGGGCATCGGCATGGACAGCGTCTTCGGCGACGGCAGCGCGCAGCAGGGCGGGGGCCTCTTCGGCAAGCTGCTCGGCGCGGGCAAGCGCCTGATCACCGGCGAGTCGCTTTTCACCACCGTCTACACCAACCGGGCCGCCACCCGGCAGCGCGTGGCGTTTGCGGCCCCTTACCCGGGCAAGATCCTGCCGATGAACCTGCGCCAGCTCGGCGGCACGCTCATCTGCCAGAAGGATGCCTTCCTGTGCGCGGCGCGTGGTGTCTCGCTGGGCATCCACTTCCAGCAGAAGCTCTCGGTGGGCTTCTTCGGCGGCGAGGGCTTCATCATGCAGAAGCTCGAGGGCGACGGCCTGGCCTTCGTGCACGCGGGTGGCACGGTCGTGCGGCGCGAACTGCAGGCCGGCCAGACACTGCTCGTCGACACGGGTTGTCTGGTCGCGCTGACGCCCGGCGTGAACTTCGAGATCCAGTACGTCGGCAAGATCAAGACGGCGCTGTTCGGCGGCGAGGGCCTGTTCTTCGCCAAGGTGACCGGACCGGGCACGGTATGGCTGCAGAGCCTGCCGTTCTCGCGCCTGGCTTCGCGCGTCTTCGCCGCCGCCCCGCAGCGCGGCGGCTCGCGGGAGGAGGGCTCGGTGCTCGGTGGCCTGGCCGGTGGCGCCGTGCTGGGAGGACTTCTGGGGGGCGACGATGAGTGAGGGTGGTCACGTGACGGCGCGGCGGCGCGCCTGCCTGCGCGGCCTGGGGGCCGCGGTCGTCGGCCCGGTGCTGGCGGGCGCGTCGGCCGCCTCGACGCCCACAGGCGGCAGCGCGCCGCGGTCGGCGCGCCCGATCTTCGTCCTGAACTCGCAGGACGCGAGCGTGAGCGTCATCGACCCGGTGTCCTGGGCCGAGACGCGGCGCATTCCCGTCGGCAAGGAGCCGCACCACCTCTACCTCACGCCGGACGAGAAGAGCCTGATCGTGGCCAACGCGGCGGGCAACTCGCTCACCTTCATCGACCCCGCCAACGCGGCCGTGCAGCGCACGGTGCGCGACATCGTCGACCCCTACCACCTGCGCTTCTCGCCCGACATGAAGTGGTTCGTCACCGCGGCGAACCGGCTCGACCATGTGGACTTGTACCGCTGGCAGCCCGCCCAGGCCCAGCCCTTCCAGCTCGTGCGGCGCATCGAGGCGCCGAAGACGCCGAGCCACCTCTTCATCGACAGCCGCTCCACCGTCGTCTACGCCAGTCTGCAGGACAGCGACGAGCTGGTGTGCATCGATCTTGCCACCCAGGCCGTGCGCTGGAAGGTGCGCACCGGCAAGATGCCGGCCGACGTCTTCCTCACGCGCGACGATCGCCATCTGCTGGTCGGCTTGACGGGTGATCGTCATGTCGAGGTCTATGACGTGGCCTCCGGTCCGGCACGGCTTGTCAAACGCATCGAGACCGGCGACGGCGCGCATGCCTTCCGCTCGCGCGGCGACGGCCGCCACGTCTTCGTCAGCAACCGGGTGGCCAACACGATCAGCATGATCGACCTGGGCAGCTTCACCGTCGCGGCCCAGCTGCCCGGCCCGGGTGGGCCGGACTGCATGGACTTCCTGTCCGATGGACGCACGCTGTTGCTGAGCTCGCGCTGGGCGCGCAAGCTCAGCGTGATCGACATCGAGACGCGCCTGGTTCTGCGACAGATCCCGGTGGGGCGCTCTCCGCACGGGGTGTGGACGCTGGACCATGCGCCCAGGACGTGAGATGCAGGCGCCGACGCGGACCTTCATCACGGCGCTGCGGCGGCGCGCGCGCCCGGTGGCCTGTCTGATCGCGGCCATGGGCATCTGCGCGATGCCGGCCCGCACTGCAAGCGCTGCCGGGACCGCTCCGGCCACCGCCACCGCCACCGCCACCGCGTGCACCCGCCCGGTCTACCTGACCTTCGACACCGGCCACATGGGCGTCGCGCCGCTGGTGGCCGACATCTTGAAACGCCACGGCGTGCGCGTGACCTTCTTCCTGGCCAACGAGCGCACCCGCACGGGCGGCAGCAGCCTCGACGACGAATGGGCGCCCTGGTGGAAGGAGCGTGCCGCGGAGGGCCATGCCTTCGGCTCCCACACCTGGGACCACGACCTCTGGCAGGCCGACGCTGCCGACGGCGCGCTGCGCGTGCGCCCGACGATGGGCCCGCTGGCGGGGCGTGCGCGCACGCTGACGCCGGCCGGCTACTGCGAGGAACTGGACCGCCCGGCGCGCCGCTTCGAGGCCATGACCGGCCAGCGCATGCATGCCTGGTTCCGTGCGCCCGGGGGGCGGACCTCGCCCGCGCTGCTGCAGGCGGCCCAGGCTTGTGGCTACACGCACGTGGGCTGGTCGCCGGCGGGCTTTCTCGGTGACGAGTTGCCCAGCGACAAGCACCCGAACGCGCGCCTGCTCGAGCGCGCGCTGCGCGACATCCGCCCCGGCGACATCCTGGTCGCCCACCTGGGCATCTGGTCGCGGCAGGACCCTTGGGCGCCGGCCGTTCTGGAGCCGCTGATCGCAGGCCTGAAGGCCCGCGGGATGTGCTTTGCGACCCTGCGCGAGCATCCGGTCCATGGCCGTGCCGGCCTGCGCACGCCCTCCCCGCCACGGGCCGACGGTGGGGCTGCCGGCAGCCTGGCAGTGGGGTCTTCCGCTGCGCATGGAGCGTTGCGGTGACGCTGCTCGACGCCGCCTTGAACGCCTTCGGCGACGTGCAGCAGGCGGCCTTCGAGGGCCTGGTGCAGCCGCTGATGTTCTCGATCGGCTGGGGCAACCTGCTCGAGGACGGTTACCGCGCCACCGGCTGGCTGCTCGTGGGCGTGCTGCAGATCGCCCTGATGGCCACGGTGTTGCGCGCGCTGGAGCGCTGGCGCCCGGTGGAGCCGGTGGTCGACCGGGCCGCGGTGCGGGTGGACATGATCTACACCCTGATCCATCGGCTCGGCGCGTTCCGGCTCGCGATGTTCTTCAGCCTGGAGCCTGCGGCCACCGCGCTGGCGGCCGAATTGCGGCTGCTGGGCTGGCAGCCCTGGCAGATCGACGCCTGGTGGCCGGGTGTCAGCGACGGGGCGCTGGTGAGCTTCCTGCTGTATCTGGTGCTGTTCGACTTCGTCGACTACCTGATCCATCGCGCCCAGCACCGCTGGGACTGGTGGTGGCAGCTGCATGCGCTGCACCACAGCCAGCGCCAGATGACGCTGTGGTCGGATCAGCGCAACCACCTGCTCGACGACGTGCTGCGCGACGCCGTCTTCGTGGCCGTGGCCTTGGCCGTGGGCATCGGCCCGGGGCAGTTCGTCGCGGTGGTGGCCTGCACGCAACTGCTCGAGAGCCTGTCTCACGCCAACGTGCGGCTGTCTTTCGGGCCGGTTCTCGGCCGCCTGCTGGTCAGCCCGGCCTACCACCGCTCGCACCACCGCATCGGCCTGGGGCACGAGTCCGGCGGCCCGGGGACGCTGGGTGGGCACAACTACGCCGTGCTCTTCCCGTGGTGGGACACGCTGTTCGGCACCCTGCACATGGACGGCCGCTACGAGCCCACCGGCGTGCGCGACCAGTTGCCGCAGGAGGGCGGGCGTGATTACGGCCGCGGCTTCTGGATGCAGCAGTGGCTGGGCCTGATGCGGCTCGCAGGCCGCAGCGGCGCAGACGTGCGCCAGCACTGAGCGCGCACCGGCCAGGCCCAACGCATCCGGCATGTCTGCAGCGCCTTGTGCGCCTTCTGCAGCCTTCGAGCGCCTCGGCGGGACATCCCCAGGCCGGACGGCGTGCGCGTCTGCCCGCCCTGCTTATGATCGGCGTCCGATGAAAGACCTCCTCGACGCGGGCTGGCGCGCGGCCGTGGGCTGCCTCCACCCGCGTGTCATCCTCTGGTCGCTGCTGCCGCTGGTGCTGTCCGGTGCGTCGGTGGCGCTGCTCGGCTGGTTCTACTGGGAGCCGGCGGTCGGTGCGGTGCGGCAATTCCTGGAGCAATGGTCGCTGCTCGCGGCGCTGCTGCAGTGGCTGGAGTCGGTCGGCGGCGGGGCTTTGCGGGCCCTGATCGCACCGATCGTCGTCGTGGCGCTTGCCGTGCCGACGATCGTCATCCTCAATCTGCTGCTGGTGGCCTGGCTGATGACGCCGGCCCTGGTCGATCTCGTGGCGAGGAGTCGCTTCCCCGGGTTGGAGCGTCGTGGCAGCGCGTCGGCCGGGTGGCAGGGCCTGGCGTGGTCACTGGGCTGCACCGCCCTGGCGCTCGGCGTCCTCTTGCTGAGCCTGCCCTTGTGGCTGGTGCCACCGCTGGCCCTGCTGATCCCGCCGCTGGTGTGGGGCTGGTTGACGGCGCGGGTGCTGGCATTCGACACGCTGTGCGCTCACGCGACCTCGGGGGAGCGACGTCTGATCCTGCACGCGCAGCGCTGGCCGCTGCTGGGCATGGGCGTGGTCTGCGGCCTGTTGGGCGCGGCACCTTCGCTCGTCTGGGCGCTCGGGGCCGTGGCGCTGGTGCTCGCGCCGGTGGTGGTCGTGCTGTCGGTCTGGCTCTACACCCTGGTGTTCGCCTTCGCCTCGCTCTGGTTTGCGCACTACACGCTGCTGTGCCTGGACCGCCTGCGCCGCGCGCCCGCCGGCGAGGCGCCGCCCCCTTCGTCGACCCCCTCATCTCCACGCGTCCCCGCGACGCCGAGCCTGGAAGCACCCCGCGCATGAACATCGGCCTCATCATCATCGGCGACGAGATCCTCTCCGGCAAGCGGGAGGACAAGCACCTGCCCAAGGTCATCACACTGCTGGGCGCGCGCGGTCTCGCGCTGGCGTGGGCGCGCTACGTCGGCGACGACCGCGAACGCATCACCGCGACCCTGCGCGAGGCCTTTGCGGGCGGCGACCTCGTCTTCTCCTGCGGCGGCATCGGCGCCACGCCCGATGACCACACCCGCCAGAGCGCCGCTGCCGCGTGCGGCGTCCCGCTGGAGTTGCACCCGCAGGCGCGGGCGCTGATCGTCGAGCGCATGCAGGACGTCGCACGCGAGCAGGGCCAGCCCTTCGAGCCCGACCGTGCGGACAATGTGCACCGCCTGAACATGGGGGTGTTCCCCCAGGGAGCCTCGATCATCCCGAACCCGTACAACAAGATACCGGGCTTCTCGGTCGGCCACGTGCACTTCGTCCCGGGCTTCCCGGTGATGGCCTGGCCGATGATCGAGTGGGTGCTGGACCGGCGCTACCCCGAGTTGCACGGACGGCAGACGCAGTCCGAGCGCTCGGTCATCGTCTTCGGCGCCATGGAGGCGGCCCTCACGCCGCTGATGGAGGAGATCGAGCGCCGCCATCCGGGCATCAAGGTCTTCAGCCTGCCCAGCGTAGACCACCCCCAATACGGTCGCCACATCGAACTCGGCGTCAAGGGTCTGGACGGTCTCGCCGCGGCCTATGCAGACCTCAAGGCCGGCTTGCAGCACCTGGGTGCCGATATCGGCCCCGAAATGGTGCGATGATCAACAGCCCACTTCGGTGCATTTGCACTTGTATGGTGCAATAACGCCGATTTCTGCCGCTGGCGACGGCGGTGGTCATTCATGGCGCCGTCCCAGGTCCTATCCTGGTGCGGCGCACGTCCGACCGTCGCTGACGGTGCTCTGGGCACGCTTTCTGCTTCCTTGGCGGGCGTCCTTGCGCCGGACCGCAGGTGCCGCGCAGGCCGGACATTTCCAACTCGAGTGCATCAACAGGAGAAACAGATGGCAAAGACGGTTGCCGACGTGATGAAGATGGTGAAGGACAACGAAGTCAAGTTCGTGGACTTCCGCTTCACCGACACCCGCGGCAAGGAGCAGCACGTGTCGGTGCCGGTGTCGCACTTCGACGAGGACAAGTTCTCGGCTGGCCACGCCTTCGACGGTTCGTCGATCGCCGGCTGGAAGGGTATCGAAGCCTCGGACATGCTGCTGATGCCTGACCCGAACACCGCCAACATCGACCCCTTCTTCGAGGAGCCGACGCTCATCCTGACGTGTGACGTGCTCGAGCCGGGCGACGGCAAGCCCTACGAGCGTGACCCGCGTTCGCTGGCCAAGCGCGCCGAGGCCTACCTGAAGGCCAGCGGCCTGGGCGACACCGCGTACTTCGGCCCCGAGCCCGAGTTCTTCATCTTCGACCAGGTGCAGTGGAACGTCGACATGTCCGGCTGCTTCGTCAAGGTGTCGTCGGAAGAGGCGCCCTGGAGCACCGGCAAGGACTTCGAGGGCGGCAACATGGGCCACCGTCCGGCGGTCAAGGGCGGCTACTTCCCGGTGCCCCCGGTCGACAGCTTCCAGGACATGCGCTCCGAGATGTGCCTGATCCTCGAGCAGCTCGGCATCCCCGTCGAGGTGCACCACCACGAGGTCGCGGCCCCGGGCCAGAACGAGCTCGGCACCAAGTTCAGCACGCTGGTGCAGCGCGCCGACTGGTTGCAACTGCAGAAGTACGTCATCCACAACGTGGCCCACAGCTACGGCAAGACGGCGACCTTCATGCCCAAGCCCATCGTCGGCGACAACGGCAGCGGCATGCACGTGCACCAGTCGATCTGGAAGGACGGCAAGAACCTGTTCGCCGGTGACGGCTATGCCGGCCTGAGCGAGTTCGCGCTGTACTACATCGGCGGCATCATCAAGCATGCCCGCGCGCTGAACGCGATCACCAACCCTGGCACCAACAGCTACAAGCGTCTCGTGCCGGGCTTCGAGGCGCCGGTCAAGCTGGCCTACTCGTCGCGCAACCGCTCGGCGTCGATCCGCATCCCCTTCGTGGCCAACCCGAAGGGCCGCCGCATCGAGGCGCGCTTCCCCGATCCCCTGTGCAACCCGTACCTGGGCTTTGCGGCGCTGATGATGGCCGGTCTCGACGGTGTCGAGAACAAGATCCATCCGGGCGAGGCGGCAACCAAGGACCTGTACCACCTGCCGCCGGAAGAGGACGCGAAGGTCCCGACCGTCTGCCACAGCCTGGACCAGGCCCTCGAGTACCTGGACAAGGGCCGTGCCTTCCTGACCAAGGGCGGCGTGTTCACCGACAGCTACATCGACGCCTACATCGAGCTGAAGATGCAGGAGGTCACGCGTTTCCGCATGACCACCCATCCGCTCGAGTTCGACATGTACTACAGCCTGTGACCGGTCCCGGGCTTCCAGCTTGGCAAGGGGGGCGGTCGCAAGGCCGCCCCCTTTTTCCTTCGCGGGCGGCTGCGCTTGCGCGGCGCAGGCCCCGGGGCTGGGGTGCCCTGTGGTGCCTGGGCATGGCCGCGGCGGCGCTCCCCTGTGTGGCCCCGCAGATCACCTGGGCCCAGGCTGGTGAGGCCCGTCCGGTCTACCGTTGCCCGGGCCCGCCCGTGCTCTACACCGATTCGCTCACGCCCGAGGCCGCCCGAACGCGTCAGTGCCAGGTGATCGACACCCCGGCGATCACGGTGGGTGCGGGAGCGCCCCGGTCTCCAGCCCCGGCTGCCGCGCCGTCGGTCCCCCCGCCGGCGACGGGGCAGGGAGCTGCCACGTCGGCCCCGCGCGGTGAGACCCGTGTCGACCCGGCCGTGCAGCGCAGCCGCGACGTGCAGGCGCGACTGATCCTCGAGGGCGAACTGCGCCGCGAGGAAGCCCGGCTCGAGGCCTTGCGGCGCGAATTCGCCGGCGGCGAGCCCGAGCGCCGGGGCGACGAGCGCAACTATGCGCGCTACCTGCAGCGCGTCGACGAACTGCGCGCTGCGATCACGCGCGCCGAGGCGGACGTCGCGGCGATCCGCCGCGAACTCTCGAGGCTGGCGCCATGACGACCGATGTCCTGAACACACCGCTGGGCGCGCTGGACCTGCTGGCCACCATGGTGGCGGTCGTGCGGCCCTCCGGCGAGTGCCTGTTTGTCAACGCCAAGCTCGAAGACACGATGGGCGTGTCGCGGCGCACCCTGCAGCGTGGCAATGTCCTCGAATGGCTGAGCGAGGTGGACACCATGCGCGCGACGATTGCCGCGGCAGCATCCAACCTCGTGGCCACCGGTCGTTTCGAGGGCCAGCTGCGGCGCAGCGCGCTGGGCGGCACCGACACGCTGCCGGTGCACGTGATCGTGACCCAGACCGATCGCTTCGACCGCCTTGTCGTCGAGTTCGTCGAGATCGAGCAGCAGTCCCGCTTCGACCGCGAGGAGCGCTCGATCGGGCTGGCCCAGGCCAACAAGGAGCTGCTGCGCAACCTCGCGCACGAGATCAAGAACCCGCTGGGCGGCATCCGCGGCGCGGCCCAGCTGCTGGCCATGGAGATCAGCTCGCCCGACCTGGCCGAGTACACGAGCGTCATCATTCACGAGGCCGATCGCCTGCAGGCGCTGGTGGACCGCCTGCTCGCGCCGCACCGGCGCCCGCGCATGGTCGGCGACGTCAACATCCACGAGGTGTGCGAGCGGGTGCGCGCGGTGGTGCAGGCCGAGTTTCCGCGTGGGCTGCAGATCGTGCGCGACTACGACACCTCGATCCCCGAGTTCCGCGCCGACCGCGAGCAGCTCATCCAGGCCCTGCTGAACGTCGTGCACAACGCGGCCGAGGCCTTGTCGGCGCGCATTGCTGCGGGGGACGCCCGCATCGTGCTGCGCACGCGTGTGGCGCGTCAGGTCACGATCGGCAAGCAGCGCTTCCGACTGGCACTGGAATTGCATGTCCAGGACAACGGCCCGGGCGTTCCGGAGGAGATCCGGGACCGCATCTTCCACCCCCTGGTGTCGGGGCGGGAGGGTGGCTCCGGCCTGGGGTTGACCTTGGCGCAGACGTTCGTGCAGCAACACCAGGGCACGATCGCCTGCGACAGCGAGCCCGGCCGGACCGTCTTCATGATCACGATTCCCTTGCCATGACCGGCTACGCGGAGGGCTCAGGCGCATGAAACCCATCTGGATCGTCGACGACGACCACTCGATCCGCTTCGTGCTGGAGAAAGCGCTGGCGCGCGAGCAGCTGGCCGTGCGCAGCTTCTCCACCAGCCGCGACGTGCTGGCCGCACTGGACGAGCGGGACGAGCCGCAGGTGCTGGTCAGCGACATCCGCATGCCCGGGGGCTCGGGGATCGAGCTGCTGTCCAGGATCAAGGCGCGGCTGCCGGGCCTGCCGGTGATCGTGATGACGGCCTATTCCGACATCGACAGCGCGGTGTCGGCATTCCAGGGCGGAGCCTTCGAGTACCTGCCCAAGCCCTTCGATGTGCCCAAGGCGGTGGAGCTGATTCGCCGCGCCGTCGACGAGAGCCTGCGCGAGGAGGTGGCCGAGATTGGTGCCTCGCCCATGCCGGAGATGCTGGGCCAGGCGCCGGCGATGCAGGACGTCTTCCGCGCCATCGGCCGCCTCAGCCAGAGTCACGTCACGGTGCTGATCACCGGTGAGAGCGGGTCGGGCAAGGAACTGGTGGCGCGCGCCCTGCACAAGCACAGCCCGCGCGCGGGCGGCCCCTTCATCGCCATCAACACGGCGGCGATCCCGAAGGACCTGCTCGAGTCGGAGTTGTTCGGTCACGAGCGCGGGGCCTTCACCGGCGCCCAGACGATGCGCCGGGGCCGCTTCGAGCAGGCCGATGGCGGCACGCTCTTCCTCGACGAGATCGGCGACATGCCCTTCGACCTCCAGACGCGCCTGCTGCGGGTGCTGTCGGACGGGCAGTTCTATCGCGTCGGCGGCCACCAGCCCTTGCGCGCCAATGTGCGCGTGATCGCGGCCACGCACCAGAACCTGGAGGAGCGCGTTCGCCATGGGGCCTTCCGGGAAGACCTCTTCCACCGTCTGAACGTCATCCGCCTGCGCCTTCCGCCGCTGCGCGAGCGGCGCGAGGACATTCCGATGCTGGTGCGCTCTTTCCTGGCGCGCAGCGCGCGCGAGCTTGGCGTGGATGCCAAGCGCATCACCGAGGCGGCGCTGCAGCGCCTGGCGGCTTTCGATTTCCCCGGCAACGTGCGCCAACTCGAGAACGTCTGCCACTGGCTGACGGTGATGGCGCCGGCGCAGGTGGTCGAGGTCGAGGACCTGCCGCCGGAGTTGCTGGCGGCGGTCCCGCGCCCGGCGGTGGCGTCGGTGGCAGGGGCTGCACCCGGCGCAGGTGTTGCGGCGCCTCCACTGCGGGCGACCGGGGCGGGGTTGGCGCGCAGTGCGTCCGAGGTGGCGGCAGCGCCAGCGGGCTCCAGCCCGGCCGCGCCGGCCCTTGCCGAACCGATGCCGGCGTCCGCCCCGGGCGCCGGCCCGATTGCCATCGACGAGAACTGGATCGCCGGCATGGAGCGCGAGGTGCGCTCCTTGATGCAGTCGGGTCACCCCGAGGTCTGGGACACGCTGTCGCGGCGCTTCGAGGCGAAGATGATCCTCGCTGCCTTGGAGGTGACGCGAGGCCGCCGCATCGAGGCGGCACAGCGACTGGGCATCGGCCGCAACACGATCACGCGCAAGATCCAGGAACTCGGGCTCGGCGATTGACGCCCGGGCTCCCGTCTGCCGGGAGCCGGCCGTTCAGGCCTCGAGCGTCAGCACCACCGGCGCGTGGTCGCTCGGGCGCTCGTTGCGCCGTGGCGCCTTGTCGATGACGCAGGCTGCGACCGCGGGCTCGAGCGCCGCGCTCACCAGCACGTGGTCGATTCGCAGGCCCTGGTTCTTGCGAAAGGCGAGGTTGCGGTAGTCCCACCAACTCCAGCTCTTGGGCGGCTGCTCGAACATCCTGAAGGCGTCGCGCAGACCGAGCGCGAGCAGGGCGCGGAAGTGCGCGCGCTCCTCGTCGGTGCAGTGGATCTGCCCCGCCCAGGCCACCGGGTCGTGGACGTCCCGGTCCTCGGGCGCGATGTTGAAGTCGCCCAGCAGCACGAGGCGGGGGTGCGCGGCGAGTTCGGCACCCACCCAGGCGCGCAGCGCCTCGAGCCAGGCCATCTTGTAGACGAACTTGTCACTGTCCGGCGCCTGGCCGTTGGGGAAGTAACCCCCGATCACGCGCACGTCACCCACCGTGCCCGCGATCACGCGCGCCTGCTCGTCGGCAAAGCCGGGGATGTTGCGCACCACGTCGGCCACCGGCGTGCGCGTCAGCAGCGCCACGCCGTTGTAGGTGCGCTGTCCGAAGCACTGGGCCTGGTAGCCCGCGGCGGCGAGTTCGGCGTGCGGGAACTTGTCGTCCGTGAGCTTGAGCTCCTGCAGCACGATCGCATCCACCGGGTTGGCAGCCAGCCAGTCCATCAGCTGCGGCAGGCGCACGCCGAGCGAGTTGACGTTCCAGGTGGCGATCTTCATCAGGGCTGTCTCCCGTTCACGGACCCATCACCGACCTCCAGGCGGGCGGTGCGCCGATAGCGCACGAAAGCGATGGTGAAGTCGTTCGGCGGCGCAGGCTGCACGGTCTCGCGCTCGATCTCGGTGAAATCGGCGTCCGACCAGCCCGGAAAGCGCGTCACGCCGTCGAAGTCGCGGTCGATCTCGGTCAGCATCAGTTCGTCGGCCAGCGGCAGCGCGGCGGCGTAGACCTCGGCGCCCCCGACCACGCAAACCCGCCCGCTTTGCGGCGGCGGTGTGAGCGCCCGCGCGATCGCGGCCTGCAGGTCGCAGGCGACCTCCGCGCCCTCGGCGCGCCAGCCGGCCTGGCGCGTGAGCACGACGTTGCGCCGGCCGGGCAGCGGGCGAAAGCGAGGAGGCAGCGACTCCCAGGTGCGCCGGCCCATGATCACCGGGCAGCCCGCGGTGACGCGCCGGAAGTGAGCCATGTCCTCGGGAATGCGCCAGGGCATGTCCTGGCCGTCGCCGATGACACCGTTTCGCGCGACCGCTGCGACGAGCTGGACGATCGGGCGCGCCATCACCGCGGTCCCCGGCATTCGGTCGGGCTGCGGCCGGGAAGGCCGCATGGACTGGTCTGCACGCCGCACACCCCAGCATGAGCGCCTGAAAGCGACCCTGCAGCGCTCATACCGCCACCGGCGCCTTGATCGCCGGGTGATGCTGGTAGTCGAGGACCTCGAAGTCCTCGTAGGCATAGTCGAAGATCGACGGCGGCTTGCGCTTGATGTGCAGCACCGGGTAGGGGTGGGGCGCGCGCGACAGCTGCAGCTCCACCTGCTCGCCGTGGTTGGCGTAGATGTGGCAGTCGCCGCCGGTCCAGACGAAGTCGCCGACGTCCAGCTCGCACTGCTGGGCCAGCATGTGGGTCAGCAGCGCGTAGCTGGCGATGTTGAAGGGCACGCCGAGGAAGATGTCGGCGCTGCGCTGGTAGAGCTGGCAGCTCAGCCTGCCGCGCCCGCCCGGCGCCTGCGGCGGCGCGACGTAGAACTGGAAGAAGGCATGGCAGGGCAGCAACGCCATCTGCGGCAGCTCGGCCACGTTCCAGGCGCTGACGATGATGCGGCGCGAGTCGGGGTTGGTCTTCAGCTGCTGCACGACCTGCGCGATCTGGTCGATGTGGCCGCCGCCCGGGGTGGGCCAGCTGCGCCACTGCACGCCGTAGACCGGGCCCAGCTCGCCGTCGGGGCGCGCCCATTCGTCCCAGATCGTCACGCCGCGCTCCTGCAGCCAGCGCACGTTGCTGTCGCCGCGCAGGAACCACAGCAGCTCGAGGATGATGCTCTTCAGGTGCACCTTCTTCGTCGTCACGAGCGGGAAGCCCTCGTTCAGGTCGAAGCGCATCTGGTGGCCGAAGACGCTGGTCGTGCCGGTGCCGGTGCGGTCGCCCTTGGCCACGCCGTGGTCACGCACGTGGCGCATGAAGTCTTCGTACTGCGAGCGCACCGGGCGCGGGGCGGCGGGGTTCATGCGGTCGGTCGGGGCAGGGGCAGAGCCGGGGGCGGAAAGGGCGCGATTATGGTCAGCGCGCCGTGTCCGTGCCCGCGGCGGTGTCGAACTGCATCGCCGCGAGCCGGGCATACAGCCCGCCGCGGGCGACGAGTTCGTCGTGGCGGCCGATGTCGACGATGCGCCCCTGGTCCATCACGACGATGCGGTCGGCGCGCAGCACCGTGGCCAGCCGGTGCGCGATGACCAGCGTCGTGCGACCGCGCATCGCCGATTCCAGCGCCGCCTGCACCATGCGCTCGCTCTCGGCATCGAGCGCGCTGGTGGCCTCGTCCAGCAGCAGCAGCGGCGGGTTCTTCAGCATCGCGCGCGCGATGCTGATGCGCTGGCGCTGGCCGCCCGACAGGCGCACGCCGCGCTCGCCGAGAAAGGTGTCGTAGCCCTCGGGCAGCGCGGCGATGAAGTCGTGCGCGTAGGCCGCGCGCGCCGCGGCCTCGACCTCGGCGTCGCCCGCGTCGGGGCGGCCGTAGCGGATGTTCTCGCGCGCCGAGGCCGAGAACACCGTGCTGTCCTGCGGCACCAGGCCGGCGCGTCCGCGCAGCTCGGCCAGCGCGGCCTCGCGCACCGGCACGCCGTCCACGCACACCCGGCCCTGCTGCGCGTCGTAGAAGCGCATCAGCAACTGCAGCACGGTGCTCTTGCCGGCGCCGCTCGGGCCCACCAGCGCCACCGTCTCGCCGGGCGCGAGCTCGAGCGTGAAGTCCTGCAGCGCGGCCTGGGCCGGCCGCGAGGGGTAGTGGAAGGTCACGCCTTCGAAGCGCACCGCCGAGCCGCCGCGCACCGGGGGCAGCGCGCGCGGTGCCGGCGGGTCGGCCACCGGCGAGCGCGCGGCCAGCAGCTCCATCAGGCGCTCGGTGGCGCCGGCGGCGCGCAGCAGGTCGCCCCAGACCTCGGACAGCACCGCCACCGAGCCGACGAGGATCATCACAAAGAACACCGTCTGGCCCAGGTGGCCTGCCGTGATGTCACCGCGCAGCACCGCCTGCGTGCCCTGGTACAGACCCCACAGCAGCGCGCCGAAGGTGGCGGTGATGACGAAGGCCACGAGCAGCGAGCGCACGCGCGTGCGGCGGCGCGCGGTCTCGAAGGCGGCCTCGGTGGCGCGGTGGAAACGGGTGGCCTCGCGCGCCTCCTGCACATAGCCCTGCACGACCGGGATCTCGGACAGCACCTCGGCCGCGATGGCGCTGGAGTCGGCGACACGGTCCTGGCTGGCGCGCGACAGCCGGCGCACCCGGCGGCCGAAGTACAGGCTGGGCAGCACCACCAGCACCAGGATGCCCAGCACCTGGCCCATCACATAGGGGTTGGTGGCCACCAGCATGCCCAGCGCGCCCACGCCCATCACGGTGTTGCGCAGCCCCAGGCTCAGCGACGAGCCGACGACGGTCTGCACCAGCGTGGTGTCGGTGGTCAGCCGGCTCAGCACCTCGCCGGTCTGCGTGGTCTCGAAGAATTCCGGGCTCTGGCGCACCACGTGCGCGTAGACGGCGTCGCGCACGTCGGCGGTGATGCGCTCGCCCAGCCAGGTGACCATGTAGAAGCGCGCGGCCGAGAACAGCCCGAGCGCCGCGCCCACGCCGAACAGCGCGGCGAAGTGCTCGCGCAGCGCCATCACGCGCTCGCCCGGGTCGGCGGCGACCAGGCCCTGGTCGATCAGCGACTTCAGCGCCACCGGCAGCAGCAGCGTGCTGCCGGCGGCCAGCGCCAGGAACAGCAGCGCCAGCGCGACGCGGCCGCGGTAGGGGCGCACGAAGGGCAGCAGGCCGCGCAGCGCGCGCGGGGCCTGGGCGGGGGGGCGGTCGGGACGCTGTGGCACGGGCGGCAGTCTATCGGGGTCGCGCCGCGCTACGATGGACCGACCATGAACCTGCATCAACTCCAGACCTTCGTGCGGGTGGCCGAGCTGGGCAGCTTCAGCAAGGCCGCGCTGGTGCTGGGCATCGCGCAGCCCGCGCTCAGCCGTCAGGTGCGCCAGCTCGAGGTCGGGCTGCGGGCGACGCTGCTGCTGCGCACCGGCCGCGGCGTGGCGCTGACCGAGGCCGGGCGGCGCCTGTTCGAGCACGCGGTGGGCATCCTGCAGCTCGTCGCCAGGGCTGAGGAGGCGGTGAGCGACAGCCGCGGCGAGCCGGCCGGGCGCATCGTGGTCGGCATCCCGCCGAGCATCGCGCGCCAGCTCTCCGTGGCCCTGGTCGAGGCCTTCGAGCGGCATTTCCCGCAGGCCCGGCTGGCCATCGTCGAAGGCCTGTCGGCGCACGTGGCGGAGTGGATCGCCACCGGCCGCGTGGACCTGGGCCTGCTGCACAACCCCGAGCCGCAACCGGCGCTCGAAACCGAGCCGGTGCACGCCGAAGAACTGCATCTGGTCAGCGCCCCCGGCGCGCCGGCCGGTGAGGTGCGCCTGGAGGACCTGGCGCGCTACCCGCTGGTGATCCCCGAGCGCTCGCACGCGATCCGGCGCCTGCTCGAGGCCCGCGCCGCGGCGGCCGGCGTGCGGCTCGACATCGCCTGGGAGATCTCCAGCGTGCCGGCGATCCTGGAACTGGTGCGCAGCGGCCACGGGCACGCGGTGCTCGGCCCGAGCGCGGTGTCCGGGCCGGCCGGCGAGGGCCTGCGCGTGCGCCGCATCGGCACGCCGCCGATCGTGAACACGCTGTTCCTGGCGGCGGCCGCCGCACGGCCTGCCACGCCGCTGCAGCAGCAGTTCCGGCTCGTTGTGCGGCAGCTCATCTCCGCTACATTCACCCGGTGACCCCCGGTCCGGGGCGTGTCGCCCTGTCGCGCCCGGCCACAACCACCCTGCGGATACACCGATGAAGATCCTCGCACTCCACGGCATCAACCTCAACATGTTCGGCAAGCGCGACCCGAAGCAATACGGGACGACCACGCTGGCCGAGATCGACGCGCAACTGCAGGCGCTCGGGCGCGAGCTCGGCGTCGACGTGGAGTGCTTCCAGACCAACATCGAGGGCGAGATGGCCGGCCGCATCCACCGCGCGCATGCCGAGGGTGTCGACGCGGTCGTGATCAATGCCGGCGCCTGGACGCACTACAGCTGGGGTCTGCGCGACGCGCTGGCCATCCTGGCCTGCCCGATCGTCGAGGTCCACATGTCCAACGTGCATGCGCGCGAGCCCTTCCGGCACGTCTCGGTGTTCTCGGAGATCGTGCGCGGCCAGATCTGCGGCTTCGGCGTCGACAGCTACCTGCTGGGCCTGCGCGCCGCCGTGTCCGCGGCCCGCGCCGCCCGGGCGAACTGAGTCAGCGCCCTGCGACGCGCCGGCCGGCTGCCCCGGGGCCCCCCCCCGGGCGCCCCGACTTCCCCGCCGACCCTTCGAGTTCACAGACACCATGCGCATCGACGGCCACACCGAGCTGCTCGCCCACATCGGCTACCCCACGCACACCTTCAAGGCGCCGCTGATCTACAACCCCTACTTCGGGCAGGCCGGCATCAACGCGGTCGTCGTGCCGATGGGGTGCCGGGCCGAGGCCTTCCCGGCGCTGCTGCGATCGCTGTTCGCGCTGGAGAACATCCGCGGCGCGCTGATCACGATGCCGCACAAGGTCAGCGTGGTCGGCCTGCTCGACGAGGTGTCGCCCACCGTGAGGGTGGCCGGGGCCTGCAACGCCGTGCGGCGTGACGCGTCGGGCCGGCTGGTGGGCGACATGTTCGACGGCGAGGGCTTCGTGCGCGGTGTGCGCCGCAAGGGCGTGGAGCCGCGCGGCGCGCGGGTGCTGGTCGTCGGCTCGGGCGGGGTGGGCTCGGCCATTGCGGCCTCGTTCGCCGCCGCAGGTGTCGCCGCGCTGAGCCTGTTCGACCTGCGCGCCGAGTCGGCCGATCACCTGGCTGCGCGCCTGCGCGAGCACTACCCAGCCGTCGAGGTGCGCACGGGCTCGAACGACCCCGCCGGCCACGACATCGTCGTCAATGCGACGCCGCTGGGCATGGACCTGGGCGACCCGCTGCCGCTGGACGTCTCGCGGCTGGCGCCGACCACCTTCGTCGGCGAGGTCGTGATGCGCCAGCAGATGACGGCCTTCCTGCAGGCGGCGCAGGCGCGCGGCTGCCGCTTCCAGGTCGGCACCGACATGCTGTTCGAGCAGATCCCGGCCTACCTCGAATTCTTCGGCCTGCCCACGACGAGCGCAGAAGTGCTGCGCAGCGTGGCGACAATCGGGCCCTGAAACCCAGCACCCTGCGGGAGCGACCGATGAACACCCCAGCCGAACGCGAAGCGCTGAGCGACCTGTCCAACCCGATGGGTCTGGAGGGCGTCGAGTACCTCGAGTACCGGACCTCCAAGCCGCAGGCCCTCGGGCACGTGCTCGAGCTGATGGGCTTCCGGCCCGTGGCGCGCCACCGCTCGCGCGAGGTGCTGCTGTACCGGCAGGGGCCGATGAACGTGATCATCAACGCCCACGCCGGCTCGGGCAGCCACGCCCAGCCGCTGCCCGAGACGCCGGCGATCGCCGCAATCGCGCTGCGCGTGCGCGACGCCGCCGCCGCCCACGCCCGCGCGCTCGAGCTCGGTGCCTGGGACGTGCCGGTGCGCGTGGCGCCGATGGAGCTGCACATCCCGGCGATCCACGGCGTGGGCGCGACGCGCATCTACTTCGTCGACCGCCACCGCGAGTTCTCGATCTACGACGTCGACTTCGTGCCCATCCCGGGCGTCGACCCGCGCCCGCCCGCGCTGGCTGGTCTGTGCTGGTTCGGCGTGGTGCAGTACATCGGCGCCGGCCGCACGGCCGACTGGATCGAGTTCTACCGCGAGCTGTTCGGTTTTACCGAACTCGGCGAGGACCGCGAGACCGGCGTGCTGCCCAAGGGCAGCGTCCTCGCCAGCCCCGACGGCAGCCTGCAGCTGCAGCTGATCGAGCCCGACAGCCTGGTCGAGGACGGCGGCGAGCACTTCCAGCGCGTCGCGTTCGGCGCCCCCGACGTGCCGGCCGCGGCGGCGGTGCTGCGCGCGCGCGGCGTGCACTTCGTCGAGACCGAGCGCCTGCACGTCGAGGCGCGCGGCGCGCTGACCCAGAGCTGGCTCGGCGGCCTGATGTTCGAGCTGATCCACGTGCCGGCCTGAGCGCGGAGGCGACGATGTTCATCCGCGACTTCGGGCTCGACACGATCACGCTGGCCGGTGCGCTGCCGGGCAAGCTGCAGGCCATCCGCGAGGCGGGCTTCTCCCAGGTGATGCTGTCGGCGCGGGACCTCGCCGGCCATGCCGGCGGTATCGACGACGCGGTGGCCTGCGTGCGCTCGAGCGGCCTGCGCGTCACCGGCTTCCAGGTGCTGCGCGACTTCGAGGGCCTGTCGGGACACCTGCACGGCTACAAGGTCGACGTCGCCAAGAGCATGATCGCGATGTGCAAGGCGGTCGGCGCGCCGCTGCTGCTGGCCTGCTCGTCGACCTCGCAGCACGCCACGGCCGAGGTCGGCGCGATCGCCCGCGACCTGCGCAAGCTCGCGATGCTGGCGCTGCCGCACGGCATCAAGGTGGTCTACGAGGGCCTGTCATGGGGCCGCCACATCAACGAGTACACGACCGCCTGGCAGGCGGTGCAGCTGGCCGACATGCCGAATCTGGGGCTGGCGATCGACTCCTACCACCTGTTCGCGACGAAGACGCCGATGGACGGGCTGGACGAGGTCGACCCGGGCAAGATCTTCTTCGTGCAGCTGTCGGACTTCATGTGGAACGAGGTCCGCACGCCCGAGGAGCGCATGGCCACGGCGCGCACCTTCCGCGTCTTTCCGGGCGAAGGCGTGCACACCGAGATGCTGATCGAGCTGGTGCTGAAGCTGGACCGCATGGGCTATGCGGGCGACTACAGCTTCGAGGTCTTCAACGACGACTACCAGCAGATGCCGCCGGCCGTGGTGGCCGAGCGCGGACGCCGCGCCGCCGAGTGGCTGGCCGAGGACGTGCTGCGCCGCTCGGTGCCGCTGCCGCACGAAGGCCGGATGGACCGCATGGGCGCGCTGGCCCGGCGTTCGGGCCCGCTGTGAATGACCGGCCGTCGGCAAGTATGCTGAACAGGCATAGCTGCTAGCCAGCCATACCATCTTCCGCCGGTTCTCGGGTGTCCCGACAATCCGGCCACCACGCATTCTTTCCCGGAGGGCTTCCCGTGATCATCGACTGCCACGGCCACTACACCACCGCGCCCAAGGCGCTGGAGACCTGGCGCAACCAGCAGATCGCCGGCATCAAGGACCCCGCGGCCATGCCGAAGGCGGCCGACCTGCGCATCAGCGACGACGAGCTGCGCGAGACGATCGAAACCAACCAGCTGCGCCTGATGCGCCAGCGCGGCTCGGACCTGACGATCTTCAGCCCGCGCGCCAGCTTCATGGCCCACCACATCGGCGACTTTCAGGTCAGCGCCACCTGGGCGGCGATCTGCAACGAGCTGTGCTTCCGTGTCAGCCGCCTCTTCCCCGAGCACTTCGTGCCCGCGGCGATGCTGCCGCAGAGCCCGGGCGTGGACCCGGCCACCTGCATCCCCGAGCTGGTGAAGTGCGTCGAGCAGTACGGCAACGTCGCGCTCAACCTGAACCCCGACCCCTCGGGTGGCCACTGGACCAGCCCGCCGCTGACCGACCGCCACTGGTACCCCATCTACGAGAAGATGGTCGAGTACGACATCCCGGCGATGGTGCACGTCAGCACGAGCTGCAACGCCTGCTTCCACACCACCGGGGCGCACTACATCAACGCCGACACCACCGCCTTCATGCAGCTGATCCAGGGCGACCTCTTCAAGGACTTCCCGACGCTGAAGTTCATCGTGCCGCACGGCGGCGGCGCCGCGCCCTACCACTGGGGCCGCTACCGCGGCCTGGCGCAGGAGCTGAAGAAGCCGCTGCTGCAGGAACACCTGCTGAACAACGTGTTCTTCGACACCTGCGTGTACCACCAGCCGGGCATCGACCTGCTGACCAAGGTGATTCCGGTCGACAACATCCTGTTCGCCAGCGAGATGATCGGCGCGGTGCGCGGCATCGACCCCGAGACCGGCTTCAACTTCGACGATACCAAGCGCTACATCGAGGCCAGCACCCAGCTGACGCCGGCGCAGAAGCAGCAGATCTACGAGGGCAACGCACGGCGCGTCTACCCCCGGCTGGATGCGGCGCTGAAGGCGCAGGGGCGCTGAGCGCCGCGCCCGGCCCGGCGATACCCCCTACGAGGAGAGACCCCCATGCAAGGACACCCCCAGGAACTCGGCGTCGTGCGGCGCCGCATCGAGCGCGCCGAGCGCGTGGCGACCGACCGGCTGGCCGCCTACGGCAGCGCCACCGTGCACGAGGCCATGGGCCGGCTCGGGCTGATGCAGCCCTACATGCGGCCCATCTACCCCGGCGCCCAGGTCTCGGGCACGGCGGTGACGGTGCTGCTGCACCCGGGCGACAACTGGATGATGCACGTCGTGGCCGAGCAGATCCAGCCCGGCGACATCGTGGTGGCGGCCATCACCGCCGCGTGCACCGACGGCTACTTCGGCGACCTGCTCGCGACCTCGTTCAAGGCGCGCGGCGCGCGCGCGCTGGTCATCGACGCCGGCGTGCGCGACGTGAAGACGCTCACCGAGATGGGCTTCCCGGTCTGGAGCAAGGCCATCAGCTCCAAGGGCACGGTCAAGGCCACGCTGGGCTCTGTCAACGTGCCGGTGGTCTGCGCCGGGGCGGCGGTGAACCCGGGCGACGCCATCGTGGCCGATGATGACGGCGTGGTCGTGGTGCCGGCGGGCATCGTGCAGGCCGTGGCCGAGGCCGCCGCTGCGCGCGAGGCCAACGAGGGCGACAAGCGCAAGCGCCTGGCCGCGGGCGAGATCGGCCTGGACATGTACAAGATGCGCGAGGCCCTGCAGAAGGCGGGCCTGCGCTACATCGACTGAACGACGGTGACCATGCAGATCGCGATCATCGGTTTCGGCGAGGTCGGCCGCATCCTGGCCGAGGACCTGCGCGCGCAGGACGTGCCCGTCACCGCCTTCGACCTGAAGCTGCGCGGCGAGGCCGGTGAGGCGATGCGCGAGCACGCGCTGCGGCTTGGCGTCCATCTGGCCGGGTCGCATGAGCAGGCCGTGGCCGGCGCCGATCTCGTCATCAGCGCGGTCACGGCCAGCCAGGCGGTGCCGGTGGCGCAGGCCTGCGCGCCGGCGCTGCAGGCCGGCGCCTTCTTCCTCGACTTCAACTCCGCCTCGCCGGGCGCCAAGATCCGCGCCGCCGCCCTGGTGGACGCCGCCGGCGGGCGCTACGTGGAAGGCGCGGTGATGACCTCGGTGCCGCCCTACCGCATCAAGGTGCCGCTGCTGCTGGGCGGCCCGCACGGCCCGGTGCTGCAGCCGCGGCTGAACGCACTCGGCTTCGACGCCAAGGTCGCGAGCGAGAAGCTCGGCGTGGCCTCGGCCACCAAGATGTGCCGCAGCGTGATGATCAAGGGCCTGGAGGCGATGGTGATCGAGAGCTTCACCGCCGCGCGCCACTACGGCGTCGAGGACGCGGTGATCGCCTCGCTGCGCGAGACCTTCCCCGGCATCGACTGGGAGAAGCAGGGCGCCTACTTCTTCCAGCGCGTGATCGAGCACGGCCGCCGCCGCAGCGAGGAGGTGCGCGAAGTCGCCGAAACGGTGCGCGAGGCCGGCCTCGAGCCCTGGTCGGCCAGCGGCACCGCCGAGCGCCAGGCCTGGGTGGCCGACCTGGCCGACGCCGGCCTGTTCGGCCGCCGGGGCGAACCCGGCTTCGCCCGCAGCGCCGACTGGCGCGACGAGGCCGACCGCCTGCTGGCGCACGCGAACCGGCGCAAGGATTGCTGAACCGACATCACCACCGCCCCGCCCGGGGCCGCCGCGAGATGAGCACGACCCCCTTCGAGAAGACCCCCGGCTGGCTGGACTGGTACGCCGGCCCCAGCAAGCCCCGCTTCGCGCTGCCGCCGGGCAGCGTGGACGCACACTGCCACGTCTTCGGCCCGGGCGCGGAGTTCCCCTTTGCGCCCGAGCGCAAGTACACGCCCTGCGACGCGAGCAAGCAGCAGCTGTTCGCGCTGCGCGACCACCTGGGCTTTGCCCGCAACGTGATCGTGCAGGCCACCTGCCACGGCGCCGACAACCGCGCGCTGGTCGACGCCTGCCTGGCCTCGGGCGGGCGCGCGCGCGGTGTGGCCACGGTGCGGCGCAGCATCGGCGACGCCGAGCTGCAGGCCCTGCACGCGGCCGGCGTGCGCGGCGTGCGCTTCAACTTCGTCAAGCGCCTGGTGGACTTCACGCCCAAGGACGAGCTGATGGAGATCGCCGGCCGCATCGCGCAGCTCGGCTGGCACGTGGTGATCTACTTCGAGGCGGTGGACCTGCCCGAGCTGTGGGACTTCTTCACCGCTCTGCCGACGACGGTGGTGGTGGACCACATGGGCCGCCCCGACGTGCGCAAGCCGCTGGACGGCCCCGAGTTCGCCCTGTTCCTGCGCTTCATGCGCGAGCACGCCAACGTGTGGAGCAAGGTCAGCTGCCCCGAGCGCCTGAGCGTGGCCGGCCCGCCGGCGCTGCACGGCGAGCAGGCCGCCTACCGCGACGTCGTCCCCTTCGCCCGCCGCGTGGTCGAGGAGTTCCCCGACCGCGTGCTCTGGGGCACCGACTGGCCGCACCCGAACCTGAAGGACCACATGCCCGACGACGGCCTGCTGGTCGACTTCATCCCCCACATCGCCCCCACCGCCGAACTCCAGCGCAAGCTGCTCGTCGACAACCCGATGCGCTTGTATTGGCCGGAGGAGGCGTCTCCCGCCTGACCTGGACATGCCTGCATCCCGCGATGCCCGGGACGGCGCGGTGCCCTGCTCCGCTCATGTCCCCCGCCGGAGGCCTGCGGCCCCCGGCTCCTCCTTTACTTCGCTGCGCAGGGCACCACACCGTCCCGGGCGGCCAACGGACGGGTTCGCCACCCATGTAAGCCCGCCATCCAGACGCGGCGCCCCCACCCACGCCAGCCAGCCATCGGGGTGGGGTGACCCCCGCAGCGAAGTAAAGGGGGAGCCGTCGGCCGCAGGCCGATGGCGGAGGACATGAGCGGAGGGGGTCACCCCGCCCCGATGGCCCGCGAAGGGCCGGCATGCAAGACGCAGGCAAACAAATCCCGGTACGGCGCCAACAGAAGCCGAGGCCAAACTCCTCACGAAAGCCACCCAGTTCCACCGCCACCCCCAAGAGGCTGACATGGCCCTCCAAAAACCCTACCTCGACATCCCCGGCACCACCATCTTCGATGCCGAGCAGTCCCGCAAGGGCTACCACCTGAACCAGTTCTGCATGAGCCTGATGAAGGCCGACAACCGCAAGGCCTTCCTGGCCGACCCGCGGGCCTACCTCGACCAATGGCCGATGACTGAGGCGCAGAAGCAGGCCGTGCTCGCGCGCGACCTGAATCGCTGCATCGCCGAAGGCGGCAACATCTACTTCCTGGCCAAGATCGGCGCCACCTACGGCAAGAGCTTCCAGCAGATGGCCGGCAGCATGACCGGCATGACCGAGGAGGAGTACCGCGACATGATGATCTCCGGCGGCCGCAGCGTCGAAGGCAACCGCCATCGGGGCGAGGACGGCAGCGCGCAGCCGCACCGCCAGCCCCAGGGCAGCAGCAAGATCGCGGGGTTCTGAGCCATGGCCCGCATCACCGCCTCCGTCTACACCAGCCACGTGCCGGCCATCGGTGCCGCGCTCGATCTCGGCAAGAGCCACGAGCCCTACTGGCAGAAGGTCTTCTCGGGCTACGAGTTCAGCCAGCAGTGGCTGCGCGAGCACCGCCCCGACGTCATCTTCCTCGTCTTCAACGACCACGCCACCGCCTTCAGCCTGGAGATGATCCCCACCTTCGCCATCGGCACCGCGGCGCAGTACCAGCCGGCCGACGAGGGCTGGGGCCCGCGGCCGGTGCCGGTGGTGCAGGGGCACCCGGAACTGGCCGCGCACATCGCGCAGAGCGTGATCCAGGACGACTTCGACCTCACCCTCGTCAACCGCATGGACGTCGACCACGGCCTGACCGTGCCGCTGAGCCTGATGTGCGGCGCGCAGGATCCGAAGACCGGCGCCTGGCCCTGCCCGGTGATCCCGTTCGCCGTCAACGTCGTGCAGTACCCGGTGCCCTCGGGGCGGCGCTGCTTTGCGCTCGGCCAGGCCATCCGGCGGGCCGTCGAATCGTTCGACGAGCCGCTGAACGTGCAGATCTGGGGCACCGGCGGCATGAGCCACCAGCTGCAGGGCCCGCGCGCCGGCCTGATCAACCGCGAGTGGGACAACCGCTTCCTCGACCGCCTGGTCGAAGACCCCGCCGGGCTGGCGCAGATGCCGCACATCGACTACGTGCGCGAAGCCGGCAGCGAGGGCATCGAGCTCGTGATGTGGCTGATCGCGCGCGGCGCGATGGCCGACGTGGCCGGCGGGCCCAAGCCGCGGGTCGCGCACCGCTTCTACCATGTGCCGGCGTCGAACACCGCCGTCGGCCACCTGATCCTGGAGAACTGAACATGACGATCAAGGTCGCCCTCGCCGGTGCCGGCGCCTTCGGCATCAAGCACCTGGACGGCATCCGCAACATCGCCGGTGTCGAAGTCGTCTCGCTCGTCGGCCGTGAATTCGGCAAGACGAAGGAGGTGGCCGACAAGTACGGCATCCCCCACGTCACGACCGAGCTGGCCGACAGCCTGGCCATCCGCGAGGTCGATGCGGTGATCCTGTGCACGCCCACGCAGATGCACGCGGCGCAGTCCATCGCCTGCCTCGAGGCCGGCAAGCACGTGCAGGTGGAGATCCCGCTGTGCGACGTGCTGAAGGACGGCCGTGCCGTCGTCGAGCTGCAGAAGCAGACCGGCAAGGTCGCGATGTGCGGCCACACCCGGCGCTTCAACCCCAGCCACCAGTGGGTGCGCCGCCGCATCGTGGCCGGCGAGTTCAACATCCAGCAGATGGACGTGCAGACCTTCTTCTTCCGGCGCACGAACATGAACGCGCTCGGCCAGCCGCGCAGCTGGACCGACCATCTGCTGTGGCACCACGCCGCGCACACCGTGGACCTGTTCGCCTACCAGGCGCGCAGCCCGATCGTGAAGGCGAACGCGATCCAGGGCCCGATCCACCCGGCGCTGGGCATCGCGATGGACATGAGCATCCAGCTCCAGGCCGCCAACGGCGCGATCTGCACGCTGAGCCTGTCGTTCAACAACGACGGGCCGCTGGGCACCTTCTTCCGCTACATCGGCGACACCGGCACCTACATCGCGCGCTACGACGACCTCGTCAACGGCAAGGAGGAGAAGATCGACGTGTCGAAGGTCGACGTCTCGATGAACGGCATCGAGCTGCAGGACCGCGAGTTCTTCGCCGCCATCCGCGAAGGCCGCGAGCCCAATGCCAGCGTAGCGCAGGTGTTGCCGTGCTACGAGGTGCTGCACGCGCTGGAGCAGCAGCTGGCCGCTTGACGGGCCCGCTGCGCCCGACCTGCCGGCCCCGGGGGCGCAGGGAAGGGCGCGCGGGTGAGAATGCAGCGATGAAGACACGTCGCATCGGCCCGTTTGAAGTCGCCCCCATCGGCCTGGGGTGCATGAACCTGAGTCACGCCTACGGCGTGCCGCCCACGCCCGAGCAGGGTGAGCGTGTGCTCCTCGCAGCGCTGGAGCAAGGGGTGACGCTGTTCGACACCGCGGCGCTGTATGGCTTCGGTGCGAACGAGACGCTCGTCGGGCGCGTGCTCGGGCCCCAGCGCCAGCGCATCACGCTCGCCACCAAGGGCGGCATGGCGGGGGTGCAGTTTCCCGACGGCATCAAGCGCGTCATCGACGGCCGGCCCGAGACGATCCAGCGCAACTGCGAGGACAGCCTCAGGCGCCTGGGTACCGACGTCATCGACCTGTACTACCTGCACCGCTGGGACAAGAAGGTGCCGATCGAGGACTCGGTCGGCGCCATGGCCCGCCTCGTCGAGCAGGGCAAGGTGCGCACGCTCGGGCTGAGCGAGGTCTCGGCGGCGACGCTGAGACGCGCGCACGCGGTGCACCCGATCGCCGCCGTGCAGACCGAGTATTCGCTGTGGACCCGCAACCCCGAGATTGCGGTGCTGCAGGCCTGCCGCGAGGTCGGTGCCGCCTTCGTCGCCTTCAGCCCGGTGGCGCGTGCCTTCCTGACGGGGACCTTGCGTGGTGTCGCCGATCTGCACGAGAAGGACATCCGCCGGTCGATGCCCCGCTTCGAGGCCTCGCACTACGCCCGCAACGTCGAACTCCTGCCGGCTTACGAGGCGCTGGCGGCCGAGGCCGGCTGCACGCCGGCGCAACTGGCACTGGCCTGGTTGCTCGCGCAGGGCGAGGACGTGGTCCCGATTCCCGGCACCACCAGCCTCGAGCACCTGCGTGAAGACCTCGCCGCCTGGGACCTGCGGCTGCCGCCGCACATCCTCGAGCGGGCCGGGGCGATGATCAACCAGTCGACGGTCAGCGGCTCGCGCTACAGCGCGCAGGCCGCTTCGGAGGTCGACACCGAGGTGTTCTGAACGTTCTCCGGGGGTCCGGGAAGCCCGGCGCGGCCCTGCGGACCTCCGTGAACTCGCTCACACGAACAGCGTCTCCTCGGCGGCGCGGTGGCGGCGGTCTGCCAGGGCGCCGGCCAGGGCGTCGTCCACCTGTTCCAGCCAGACGAACGTCAACTGCTTGCGGGCCTCTTCCGGCACGTCGACCAGATCCTTGCGATTGCGCGCCGGCAGCAGCACGGTGCGCACGCCCGCGCGCAGCGCGGCGAGCACCTTCTCCTTGACGCCGCCCACCGGCAGCACCAGACCGCGCAGGCTGATCTCGCCCGTCATCGCCACGTCGGGCCGCACCGGCCGGTTCGAGAACAGCGATGCGAGCGCGATGAACATCGCCACGCCCGCGCTCGGGCCGTCCTTGGGAATGGCGCCTGCGGGCACGTGCAGATGCACGTCCATGTGCTCGAAGGCCGACGAGCCGATGCCGATCGACGGGCCGCGCGACTTCACGAGGGTCAGCGCGGCCTGGGCGCTCTCCTTCATCACATCACCGAGCTGGCCGGTGAGGATGAGCCGGTCGTTGCCGAGCACGCGCGTGGCCTCGATGAACAGGATGTCGCCACCGGCGGCCGTCCAGGCCAGCCCCGTGGCCACGCCCGGCAAGCCGGCGCGCAGCGCGGTCTCGTGCTCGTAGGGCGGCGGGCCCAGGACGGGCTCGAGGTCGGCCGCATCGATCCGGATGGCGTGGCTTTGCGCCGGCCCTTGCGCCACCTGGGTGGCCGCGTGCCGCAATGCGCGCCCGATCTCGCGCTCGAGCTGGCGCACGCCGGCCTCCCTGGTGTAGTGCGAGGCGATCTCGCGCAGCGCCGCATCGGTGAGCTCGACCTGCGCGGGCAGCAGGCCGCAGGCCTCGCGCTGGCGTTGCACCAGGTAGTGGCGCGCGATCTGGAGCTTTTCTTCCAGCGTGTAGCCGGGCAGCTCGATGACCTCCATGCGGTCGCGCACGGGGGCCGACACGTTGTCGATGACGTTGGCCGTGGCGATGAAGACGACGCGGCTCAGGTCGAAGGGCAGGCCGAGGTAGTGGTCGCGGAAGGTGGCGTTCTGCTCCGGGTCCAGCACCTCCAGCAGCGCGGCGGCCGGGTCGCCACGCAGGCTTGCGCCGAGCTTGTCGACCTCGTCGAGCATCATCACGCAGTCGCGTGCGCCGGCGCGCTTGAGGCCCTGCACCACCAACCCCGGCAGCGCGCCGATATAGGTGCGGCGGTGGCCGCGGATCTCGGCCTCGTCGTGCACGCCGCCCAGCGAGACGCGCACGAAGGGCCGGCCGAGCGCGCGCGCGATGCTCTGGCCGAGCGAGGTCTTGCCCACGCCCGGCGGGCCGGCGAAGCACAGGATGGGCGCGCGTCCGGTCGGGTTGAGCTTCTTGACGGCGAGGTACTCGACGATGCGGCGCTTGACCTTGGGCAGGCCGTGGTGGTCGGCCTCGAGCGTGGCGCGCGCGGTCTCGAGGTCGATGTGCAGCGGCGCCGGCTCGGCCCAGGGCAGCTCGGTCATCCATTCGAGCCAGGTGCGCAGCATCGAAGCCTCGCCCCCGCTTTCGCCCATGCGCTTGAGGCGCTGCAGCTCCTTGCGCGCCTGCGCGTCGGCCTCGGTGGGCATCTGCGCCTTGGCGATCGCTTCCTCCAGGCGATGGAAGTCCTGCGCCTGCTCGCCGTTCTCGCCCAACTCCTTCTTGATCGCGCGCAGCTGCTCCTGCAGCAGCACGCGGCGCTGGCGGTCGTCGAACTGCTCCTTGGTGCGCGCGCCGATCTCCTGGGACAGCCGCAGCACCTGCAGCCGGTGCGTGACCAGGCCGAGCACGCGCTTCAAGCGGTCCTCGAGCGCGTCGGTCTCCAGCAGTTCCTGCTTGACCGCCGGCTCGGCGTCGACCAGGCTCGCTGCCAGGTCGGCCAGCTGGGCCGGCGAGGCCGTGCCTTGCAGCACCTGGCTCAGCTCGGCCGGCACGCTGGGCATCAGGGCCAGGATCTCGGCGCCGCCTTCGCGCAACTGCATGGCCAGCGCCTCGGCCTGCGCCGAGGGCTGGACGTCAGGGTCGGGCTCGGGCAGGCGCTCGATCCGAGCGGCCATGAAGGGGTGGCCTTCGACGAGCGCGAGCACGCGTACCCGCTGCACCCCCTGGCACACGACATGGATCTGACCCGGCTCGGCGCGCGTCTGGCGCACGACGCTGGCCAGCGTGCCGACAGGACACAGGTCATCCAGGCCCGGATCGTCCTGCTCGGGGTTCTTCTGCAGCACCACCGCCAGCGGCCCGCGCGTGGCCGCGGCCTGCGCCACCGCGGCCACCGAGCGCGGCCGGCCTATCGTCACGGGCGCCAGGACCTGGGGAAAGAGCACGAGGTTGCGCATCGGCACCAGGGGGACGACGTCGTCCGGCAGGGATGCGGGGGGCACGCGGTAAGCAAGGTCGGTCGGGGTCATGCAGGCTCCAGGAACCTGCGCAGACTAGGTTCGGCCGTGACGATGCCGCTTGAGGGCGCGCAACGGGCCCGGTGCTCGGCCTGCCCGGTCGTGCGCTCAGCCCGGGCGGCTGAGGCAGGCACGAAGTATGCTGTGGTCTTCCTGTGCCAGACACCGCAACGAGTTCACCATGCAGACCCCCGCTTCGATCTTCAAGGCCTACGACATCCGTGGCGTCGTCGGCCAGACTCTGGACGAACGTCTGGCCGAGCACCTCGGCCGCGCCTTCGGCACCGAGGCCCGGGCGGCGGGCGAGAAGGCGGTGGTGGTGGGGCGCGACGGCCGCCTGTCGGGCCCGGGCCTGGCGGGGGCGCTGATGCGTGGCCTGGCGTCCACGGGCCTGGACGTCGTCGACCTCGGCGCGGTGACGACGCCGATGCTCTATTACGTGGCCGCCACCCGCGGCGCGCATGGATGCCGTTCCGGCATTCAAGTCACCGGCAGCCACAACCCGAAGGACTACAACGGCTTCAAGATGGTGCTGGCCGGGCGCGCCATCTACGGCGAGGACATCCAGGGCCTGCGCCGGCGCATCGAGGCCGAGGACTACACCCGCGGCCGTGGCCGCACGGCGGCGATGGACGTGCGCGCCGAGTACACGCAGCGCATCGCCGGCGATTGCAGGCTGGCGCGGCCCATGAAGATCGTCGTCGATTCGGGCAACGGCATCCCCGGCGCCACCTCGCCCGGCGTGCTGCGCGCGCTGGGCTGCGAGGTGCGCGAGCTGTACTCCGAGGTCGACGGCGACTTCCCGAACCACCACCCGGACCCGAGCAAGCCCGAGAACCTCGCCGACCTGATCCATGCCGTGAAGACGAGCGACGCCGAGCTCGGCATCGCCTTCGACGGCGACGGCGACCGCCTGGGTCTGGTGACGAAGGAGGGCAACATCATCTACCCGGACCGTCAGCTGATGCTGCTGGCCACCGACGTGCTGCAGCGCCACCCCGGCGCGACCGTGATCTACGACGTCAAGTGCAGCCAGCGTCTGGCGCCGGCCATCCGCGCGGCCGGCGGCGTGCCGATGATGTGGAAGACCGGCCACTCGCTCATCAAGGCCAAGATGAAGGAGCTGGGCACGCCGATCGCCGGCGAGATGAGCGGCCACATCTTCTTCGGTGAACGCTGGTACGGTTTCGACGACGCCACGTATTGCGCGGCGCGCGTGCTGGAGATCCTGTCTCGCAGCCGCCACCCGAGCCGGGTCCTGAACGCGCTGCCGACGAGCCACTCCACGCCCGAGCTGAACGTGCCGTGCGCCGAGGGCGAGCCGCGGCGGGTCGTCGAGGCGCTGCAGCAGCAGGCCCGCTTTCCCGGGGCCGAGGTCTCGACGATCGACGGCGTGCGCGCCGACTACCCCGACGGCTTCGGCCTCATCCGGGCATCGAACACGACGCCGGTGCTGGTGCTGCGTTTCGAGGGCCACAACCGGCGCGCCCTCGCCCGCATCGAGCGCGATTTCATGGCGGCGCTGCGGGCAGTCAAGCCTGACGCGCAGATCGCGACGGCGGCGCACTGAACGGCCTCGACCACGCTGGAGGCGTTGCGAACCCTCGCCTTGGCACCGGCCGTGGCTGCGGTTCGCCTCTGGCCATCGCGGCCGATGGCGGGGAGCGCAGGCAGGTTCAGGCGCTCGTTCCCGACTCCACCATGTGCTGCAGGGCCTGCACCAGCGCCAGGGCCTCGCGGCGCAGCGGCGCCCTGGACCAGCGCGCGGCAGTCTCCCCGCGGCCGGCCTGCCAGGCAGCAGCCACCGCGGCCTCCAGGGCGGCGGGATCTCCGGCGCGCAGCGCAAGGCCTTCGGCTGCCAGAGCCTCGTAGCTCTCCGTGAAGTTGCGCACGTCGGCCCCATGCAGCACTGCGCAGCCCAGCGCCAGCGGCTCGAAGGGGTTGTGGCCCCCCACCGGCGCCACGGATCCGCCGACGAAGGCCACACCGGCGAGCCGGTACCACAGTCCCATCTCGCCGATCGTGTCCGCAACATAGACCTCGGTGCTGCTCTCGGGTGTCTCGCCCGCCGAGCGTCGGCGCGTCGAAACACTCGGGGCGAGTGCGGCCACCTCGGCGCCCCGTGCGGGCAGTCGCGGAGCGAGCACGAGCAGGGCCTGCGGGTGCGTGCGGCGCAGCCGCTCGTGCGCGGCGAGCAGCAGGGTCTCTTCGCCGGGGTGCGTGGACGCGCCGAGCCAGACCGGCCGGTGCCCGACGAGGGCGCGCCAGCGTGCCAGTTCGGCGTCGTCGCAGGGCAGGGGTCGCGCCAGCGCCTTGACGGTGGCAGCGACTCGCACGCGCTGCGCCGGGGCGCCCAGCGCGACGAGGGCCTGCGCCGAGTCATCGTTCTGCGCCCACAGCGCGTCGTAGCGGCGCAGCAGGGCCGCGTAGAAGGGGCGCAGACGCTGCCGTGCCGGCAGTGACGACGGCTCGACGCGCGCGTTGACCAGCGCCATCGGCACCCCGCGGCGCGCCGTCTGCGCCACCAGCACGGGCCACAGGTCCATCTCGCACCAGACAGCCAGGCTCGGGTGCCAGTGTTCGAGGAAGCGGGCGACGGTCGCCGGGGTGTCGATGGGCGCGAACTGGTGCAGGCAGCGCGGTGGCAAGCCCCGCGACAGGGCCTGGCCCGACGTGCGGGCGCTCGAGGTCACCAGGAAATGGTGCGAGGGCAGGCGCTCTGCGAGCGCGGCGAACAGGCCCACCAGGGCCTGCGCTTCGCCGACGCCCACCGCATGGCCCCACACCAGCGGCCCGGGGGGCCGGTCCGCGGGGGCCTGCACGAGCTTCTGCGCGATGCTGACGGCGCTTTCCTTGCCGCGCGCCAGGCGGCGCCGGAGCTGCCACTGCCAGACGGGGGCGAGCATCGCGAGCAGGAAACGCGCCGCCGCGAGCACGGCGCGATCGGCGCGTGTGGGGGCGCGAAAGGCGCTCATGAATCTGTCATGTCCCGGTCATCGGACACCTGGCCGGACTGCTGGCTTCGAGGTGGGTGCCGTCTCACGCCGGCATCCAGTGTCGCAGCACCGCGAGGTGCCTCGCGGCGGCGCCGCGGTGGGCCTGGCAAAAGGCGGCGGCGGCCTGCCGTGCTGACTCGGCCTGGGATCCGCCGCCCAGCAGTTCGAGCACACGCTCGACCAGGGCCTGCGGGCTCGCCTCCTGGTGGAGCACGCCGGCCTGCAGCGCTTCGACGGCGGGGAATTCGATGGTCCAGGTGACCGGCCCGACGACCACCGGCTTGCCGAGTGCGAGCGGTTCGATCACGTTGTGGGAGCCCGCGGGCAGGAAGGAACTGCCCACGGCCACCGCGTCGGCGAGGGCCAGGTAGAAGAACATCTCTCCCAAGGAGTCGCCCAGCAGCAGCTCGGGCGGACCCGGCTCGGCGCCGGCGTCCATCGCATCGCCCCTCCTGTCCTGCGCCACCTGCGGCCGTGGCAGGGCCTGCAGGTGCTCGTCGAGACAGCGGCTTCGGCGCAGGAAGCGCCAGCCGCGGGCTTCCAAGGCCTGCGCGAGGGCGTCGAAACGCTGCGGGCTGCGGGGCACGAGGACGAACAGCGGCGCCGGGCGACCGCTGTCGCGGCTGCGCTCGCGCAGCGCCTGGAGGGCGTCGAGCCAGAGGGACTCCTCGCCCTGCACGGCGCTCGCCACGGCGAACACCGGCCTGCTGCCGGGCTCGAGCCCCCACCGGGCCGCGAGCCCGGCGGCGGCGCGGACCTGCGCCTGCGGCAGCGGCACGTCGAAGCGCGTCTCGCCGGCCACCACCACCTCGGCGCTGCCCGCAGCCTGGAACCGGGCCGCATGGCGTTCGGATTTCGCGAGCACGAGGTCGTAAATGGCGAACAGGCGGTGCCGAAAGCCCCAGAGTTTCTGGTCGCGCTGCAGGCTGCGCTCGGAGTACTGGGCGTTGACCATGGCCAGCGGCAGGCCCGCGCGGCGGGCCCGCACGAGCAGGACAGGCCAGCTGTCGTTTTCCACCATGACGGCACACCGCGGGCCGGTGCGGGCGATGAAGCGGTCGACGCACCCCCCCAGCTCCAGCGGCGCATAGGCCACATCCAGACGTGCGCGGCAGACCTCTTCGCCCGCGAGCTGGCCCGCCGCCGCCCGGCCCGCGGGTGTCAGCGTGGTCAGGCGGACGGGGAACCCCGCTGCGCAGAGGGCGCGGATGAGCGGCGCGGCGCCGCGCAACTCGCCCAGCGACGCCGTGTGTACCCACACCGGGCGGTCCTGGCGCGCAGGCACGGCGCCCAGACGTTCGCCCAGGTGCTGCCGGTACGCGGGTTCCCGGCGGCCTCGTCGCCACAGCCAGGCCAGCGCTGCAGGCAGGCCGAGCACCCATGCGGCCCGGTAGGTGTGGTAGATCAGCCACCAGACGAGGCCGGGTTCGAAGCGGTGTTGCAAGGGATTTTTCGCGCGGCGACGGCCTAGGTGCGACTCGGAAGCGATCGTAACGACAATACGGTTTCCGCCCGGCCGCGCAGGCCGTTCCTCGAACCTTGTCATCGACCCATTTCTTGATGCCCCCGCGCGTTCTCGTCGTCGGCACCGGCTCCATCGGGCGTCGCCACATCGCCAACCTGCTGGCCCTGGGTGCGCGCGTCACAGCCTACAGCCATCGGGCGGCGGCAGCCGGTCTGCCTGCCCTCGCGCCTTCGCGCGATCTGCCTGCGGGTGTGGCGCTGGTGGCCGACTGGGAGGCGGTGCTGCCCGAGGTGGATGCCGTCGTCGTGGCCAACCGCACCGACCAGCACGTGGCGGCGGCCCTGAAGGCCGCGCGGGCCGGCCGTGCGTTGTTCGTCGAGAAGCCGTTGGCGGCAGATCTGCTCGGCGTGCAGCAGTTGCAGGACGAGGTGTCTGCCCGGGCGCTGGTGGTGGAGGCCGGCTTCATGTTGCGCCGCCACCCGAACCTGCTGTGGCTGCGCCAGGCCCTGGACGAGGGCCTCATCGGCGAGGTGTTCTGCGCGCGTGCAGCGGTCGGACAGTGGCTGCCCGACTGGCGACCGGGCACCGACCATCGCCAGGGCTATGGCGCATTCCGCGACAAGGGCGGCGGGGTGATCTTCGACCTGGTGCACGAACTGGACCTCGTGCTGTGGCTGCTGGGCCCGGCCGAGGACGTGACCGCGATGACGCGAACGGTGCCCGCGCTGGAGATCGAGACCGAGGCCGTCGCCCAGATCGGGCTGCGCCTGGCGGGCGGGGCTCTCGCGCAGGTGCACCTGGACTACGTGAGGCCGGGGTACGGGCGCCACTTCGAGCTGGTCGGGCGCAACGGCGTGCTCGCCTGGGACTATGTGGCAGGCACGGTCAGCCTCGAGCGCGCCGGCTCGGCCCCCGTCACCGTGCATCGCGTGCCCGAGGGTTTCCAGCGCAACGACATGTTTCTTGACCACATGCGCCGCTTCCTCGACCGGGCGCAGGGGCGGGCGGCGCAGGCGGTGTCGCCGCTGGCGGACGCCGTCGCCGTCTTGCGCACAGCGCTCGCGGCGCACCAGTCCAGTCGCGAGCGCCACGCTGTCGACCCACGTTCGGGCATGATCCCGGGTCCGGCCCAGGCGTGACCAGCAGCCTGCCCACGAGAATTGAACCCATGAACATCACCTGCGTCATCGGCGCACGCGGCGGCTCCCAGGGGGTGCCCGGCAAGAACATCCGCCCGCTGCTGGGCAAGCCGCTGATCGCCTGGAGCATCGAGCAGGCGCTGGCCTGCCAGCGCATCCGGCGCGTGGTGGTCTCCACCGACAGCCCGGCGATCGCCGAGGTGGCGCGCGCCCATGGTGCCCAGGTGCCCTTCATGCGGCCGGCCGAGCTGGCCACCTCCACCGCCGGCAAGTGGGAGGTCTGGCAGCACGCGCTGCGGGCGTGCGACGCGCACTACGCAGGCGAGCCGGTGGACCTGTTCGTCGACCTGGACTGCACCTCGCCGCTGCGCGAGGTGGACGACATCACGCGCGCGATCGAGCAGTTCGAGCGCAGCCCGGGGGTGGACGCCGTGTTCAGCGTCTGCGAGGCGCGCAAGAATCCCTACTTCAACATGCTCGAGGTCGAGGACGGCCGCCTGCGCATCTGCAAGACGCTGCCCCGCCCCCTGGTGCGGCGCCAGGACGCGCCGCAGGTGCTGGAGCACGTGGCCTCGGTCTACGTGCTGTCTCCGGACTACCTTCGGCGCGGCACCGGGTTGTTGAGCGGTTTCACGCAGGGCTACATGATGCCTCCCGAGCGCTGTCCGGACATCGACTGCGAATTCGACTTCGAATGGGTGGAATACCTGATGCGCAGGCGGCTCGGTGCGGCGTGAGCGCCGTTCTGCCGCCTCAACTGGAGCAGCGACTCGATGAGCAGCAAGCGTTTTGATCTTTCGGGCAAGGTGATCGTCGTCACGGGCGGCAACGGCCTGCTCGGTTCGGCCTATTGCCAGGCCCTGGCCGAGCACGGGGCTCAGGTCGTCGTGGCCGACCTGCCGCAGGCCGGCCCCCAGCGTGCCGCCGAAGAACTGGCCGCGCGCACCGGTGCGGCCACCCTCGGCGTGGAGTGCAACGTGGCCAGCGAGGCCGAAGTCGTGGCCTTGTTCGCGCGCGCGCTGGAGCGTTTCGGCCGCGTCGACGGCGTGATGAACAACGCCGCGGCCACCGGCGAGCACCTGATGCGCCAGGGCGCGGTGTTCTCGCCCTTCGAGGAGTACCCGCTGGCCGTGTGGGAGGAGGTGCTGCGCGTCAATCTGACCGGCGTTTTCCTGGTCGCGCGCGAGGGCGGCAAGGCCATGCTGGCCAGCGGCGGCGGCAGCCTGGTCAACGTCTCGAGCACCTACGGCGTCGTCGGGCCCGACCACCGCATCTACGAGGGCATGAAGTTCACGTCCTTCCCGGGCTATTCGGCCACCAAGGCGGGCGTGCACGGGCTCACGCGCTGGCTGGCCACCTACTGGGGCGACAAGGGCATCCGCGTCAACACGCTGGTGCCCGGCGGCGTGGAAAACCGGCACGACCCCGAGTTCGTGCGCCGCTACGCCGAGCGCACCCCGCTGCGGCGCATGGCCCGGCGCGAGGACATGGTGGGCATGGTGGTCTACCTGATGTCCGACGCCGCGGCCTACGCCACCGGCCAGCAGTACTTCGTCGACGGCGGCTGGACGGCGGTCTGAGCCCCCCACATCCCCCGGCGGCCCCCCGTTTTTGCTGAGAGCTTCACGCATGCAGATTGCCCACCGCCCCATCGGCCCCGAGCACCCGCCGCTGGTCGTCGCCGAGATCGGCATCAACCACGGCGGCAGCCTCGAGGTAGCCAAGACCATGGTCGACCTGGCGCACCGCGCCGGCTGCGAGATGGTCAAGCACCAGACGCACTTCGTCGAGGACGAGATGACCGACGAGGCCAAGGGCATCTTTCCGCCCAACGCCGACGTCTCCATCTGGGAGGTGATGCGCCGCTGCGCGCTGAGCCCCGAGGACGAGATCGCGCTGAAGCGCCATGCCGAGGCGCTGGGGATGATCTACATCTCCACGCCCTTTTCGCGTGCCGCGGCCGACTTCCTGCACGACATCGGCGTGCCGGCCTTCAAGATCGGCTCGGGCGAGTGCAACCACCTGCCGCTGGTGCGGCACATCGCGCGCTTCGGCAAGCCGGTGATCATGAGCACCGGCATGCAGACCATCGATTCGCTGCGCCCCTCGGTGGCAGCGCTGGACGCCGCCGGCATCGACTACGCGCTGCTGGAGTGCACGAACCTCTACCCCTCGCCGCCCGAGATCGTGAGCCTGCAGGGCGTCACCGAGCTGCGGCAGGCCTTCCCGCGCGCGGTGATCGGCTTCTCCGACCACAGCATCGGCCCCGAGATGGCGCTGGCCTCGGTGGCGCTGGGCGCCTGCATCCTGGAGCGCCACTACACCGACACGCGCTACCGCAAGGGCCCGGACATCGCCTGCTCGATGGACCCCGCCGAACTGCGCTTCCTGATCGACCGTTCGCGCGAGATCCACACCGCGCTGCGCAACCCCAAGCAGCGCACCGCGCCCGAGGAGGACGTCTACCGCTTTGCGCGCGGCTCGGTGGTGGCCGACCGCGACCTGCCCGCCGGCCACGTGATCGGCGAGGCCGACCTGTGGGCGCGGCGCCCGGGCTCGGGCGAGATCTCGGTGCAGCACTTCGACCGCCTGATCGGCGCGCGCACGGCGCGCGCGCTGCGGCGCAACGAGCAGCTGCGCTGGGCCGACCTGGTGGGCGTGGCCCGCGTGCCGGACTGACGCCGCGCACCGCCTGCGGCCTCGAGCAGACGCCCATGTCCCAACCCCTGCCGCCCGAGAAGGAAGCGCCGCTGTCGCCGTGGTACCAGCACGGCGGGCGCAAGATCCTGTTCGTCACCGGCACGCGGGCGGATTACGGCAAGCTCGAGCCGCTGGCGATCGCGGTTCGCGAAGCGGGGTTCCGGGTCGGCTTCTTCATCACCGGCATGCACATGATGGCTCGCTACGGCGAGACCAAGCTCGAGGTCAAGCGCTTTGCCGGCGCGGAGTTCTTCGAATTCGTCAACCAGCGCGCCGGCGACGCGCTGGATTTCATCCTCGCCAAGACGGTGATGGGCTTCTCGGACTTCGTGCACGAGCACCGGCCCGACCTGGTCGTCGTCCATGGCGACCGCGTCGAGGCCATGGCCGCGGCCATCGTCTGCGCGATGAAGTACATCCCGTCCGCGCACGTGGAGGGGGGCGAAGTCTCGGGCACCATCGACGAGAGCATCCGTCACTGCAACACCAAGCTGTGCAGCACGCACTTCGTCAGTTGCGAGGCAGCGCGTGAGCGCGTGCTGGCGCTGGGCGAGGCGCCCGACAGCGTGTTCAACATCGGCTCGCCCGAGCTCGACGCGCACGCCCGGCCCTCGGGTGTGAGCCTGGCCGAGGTGCGCCGGCGCTACGACATCGGTTTCGACGAGTTCGGCATCGTCGTGTTCCACCCGGTGACGTCCGAGACCGAGACCATGGCGCGCCAGGCCCAGGCCCTGTTCGGCGCGCTGCGCGACAGCGGCCGCTGCTTCGTCGTCATCGCGCCGAACAACGACCCGGGCAACGAGGCCATCTTCAGCGTCATCGAGGCCCTGCCGCGCGAGCGCTTCAGGCTCATCCCTTCGATGCGCTTTGCCTACTTCTCGGAGCTGATGCGCCACGCCGCGGTGATGGTAGGCAACAGCAGCGCCGGCGTGCGCGAGGCACCTTTCCTGGGGCTGCCCAGCCTGGATGTGGGTACGCGGCAGAATCAGCGCGCCAGCGCTCCGTCCATCGCTGCCGCCTCCGCCTTCGACACCGAGGCCGTGGCGTGCTTCCTGCGCGAGCAGTGGGGCCGTCGCCACCCGCGCGACGCGACGTTCGGCAGCGGCGACGCGGCCCAGCGCTTCGCGCAGGTGCTGGGGCAGCCGGGGTTCTGGCAGCGGTCCCTGCAGAAAGTCTTCACCGGCGACAACCCGGCACCATGAGCAAGAACTTCGCCCTGATCGGCGCGGCGGGCTACATCGCCCCGCGCCACATGCAGGCTGTGCGCGACACCGGCCACCGGCTGGTGGCCGCGCTCGACCCGAACGATTCGGTCGGCATCATCGACAGCTACTTCCCTGAAGCGCATTTCTTCACCGAGTTCGAGCGCTTCGACCGGCACGTCGACAAACTGCGCCGGCGGGGCGGCGGCGAGCAGGTGGATTACGTCGCGATCTGCTCGCCGAACTACCTGCACGATTCGCACATCCGCTTCGCACTGCGCAGCGGCGCCGATGCGATCTGCGAGAAGCCGCTGGTGCTGAACCCCTGGAACATCGACGCCTTGCTGGAGATCGAGGCGGCGACGGGCCGGCGCATCCACACCATCCTGCAATTGCGGCTGCATCCCGCCATCATCGCCCTGCGCGAGCAGGTGCAGGCCGAGGCCCGGCCCGGCAAGCACGCGGTCGATCTGGCGTACGTGACCTCCCGCGGGCGTTGGTACCACCAGTCCTGGAAGGGCGAGGAGCGCAAGTCGGGCGGCGTGGCAACGAACATCGGCGTGCATTTCTTCGACATGCTCGGGCACGTGTTCGGGGCGCTGCAGTCGAGCACCGTTCACCACACCGACCCCGACAGGGCGGCCGGCTACCTCGAGTTCGAACGCGCCCGGGTGCGCTGGTTCCTGTCCATCGACGTGGCCGACGTGCCCGCCGCAGCCCGCGCGGCCGGCAAGCGCACCTTTCGCTCGATCACGATGGACGGGCGCGAGATCGAGTTCTCGGAAGGTTTCACCGACCTGCATACGCAGAGCTACCGCGAGATCCTGGCCGGGCGGGGCTTCGGGGCGGGCGAGAGCCTGCAGGCGATCACCGCCGTGGCGGCCATCCGCGAGGCCCGGGCCGTGGGGCTGGTCGGCGACTATCACCCGGCACTGCGTGAGGCCCTGCAGCGCCATGGCTGACGCGCCGGTCTTCGTCCACCCGAGCGCCATCGTCGACGAAGGCGCGACGCTCGGTGCAGGCAGCCGCGTCTGGCACTTCGCCCACATCTGCGCCGGCGCGCGCATCGGCCGCGGCTGCTCCTTCGGGCAGAACGTCTACGTCGGCAACGACGTGGTCATCGGCGACTACGTCAAGGTGCAGAACAACGTCTCGGTCTACGACGCCGTGCGCCTGGAGGACGACGTCTTCTGCGGCCCGAGCATGGTCTTCACCAACGTCTACAACCCGCGGTCGGCCATCCAGCGCAAGGCCGAGTACCGGCCCACGATGGTGCGCCGCGGCGCGACGCTGGGCGCGAACTGCACCATCGTCTGCGGCGTGACCATCGGCGAGCACGCCTTTGTCGGGGCGGGGGCGGTGGTCAACCGGGACGTGCCGGCGTATGCCTTGATGCTGGGGGTGCCGGCGAGGAGGAGGGGGTGGATGTGCAGCTGTGGGGTGCAGTTGCAGGGGACTGGTCGGGTGGCGTGCGGATGTGGGGCGGTGTACGAGGTAGGGGAGGAGCGGTGCGAGCGCGTGTAGTCTCGCCGTCCAGCCACTGGCGTGCCTCAAAGGGGGCCGTGGATACCGATCTTGCGCCCGCGGGTTGGCTTGTCCAGCACCTGCGCTCGCGCAGCCGGCGCACCAAGCTGTGGATGCTTGCCGGCATAGACCTGCTGCTGCTCGTGCTGGCGGCCTGGCTGGCGTTTTCAGCCCGCCTGGGCGATTTCTTCGAGCCGAGCGCACGTGTCCTCACCATGATGGGTGTGGCGTCTGGCGTGTCGGTGGCTGCCTTTCATCGGCTGGGGCTCTATCGGCCGGTGATCCGTTTCATCGGCCCCGCCTTGGCTGGCAGGGTGGCGCAAGGCATGGTGGTGTCGTCGCTGGTCTGGGCCTTGCTGGGTTTCATGACGCAGTTTGCAGGCTACGAGAACGTTCCGCGGTCAATGCCGCTGATCTTCGGCCTGCTCGGCTGGGTATTGCTGTGCGGATCGCGATTTGCGGCGCGCTGGCTGCTCTGGAGGCCGTCGACACCCGGGACGCCGGCCAAGAGGGTGCTGATCTACGGCGCGGGTGGGGCGGGGCGGCAACTGGCAGCTTCGCTGCGGCTCGGGCGCGAATGCATCCCCGCGGCTTTCGTGGACTCCGATCCTGCTCTGGTAGGGCGTGAGGTGGAGGGCCTGCGGGTCCACACTCCGGCACAGTTGCCGACGCTGCTGGAAAGTCTGGGCATCGACGAACTGATCATCACGACGGAAGCGGCACCCGCTTCGCGCCGGCGCGAGATCGTCGAAGAGATGGAGCGCAGGTCGATCCGCGTGCGCGTGCTGCCAGCCCTGGCAGACATCGCCAGCGGCAGACACGTGGTCAACCTGGTGCGTGAGGTCGACATCGATGACCTGCTGGGGCGCGATCCGGTGATCCCTGCCCCGGAGCTGCTGGCGGCGTGCATCACCGGGAAGGTGGTACTGGTCACCGGCGCGGGCGGCTCCATAGGCTCGGAGCTGTGCCGCCAAGTGGCAGGGCTGGCGCCCAAGCGTTTGCTGCTTTTGGATTCAAGCGAGCACGCACTGTACGAAATCCATCGCAGGCTATCCGGTTGGGAGGCCTGCGAGAGCGTGCCGATTCTGGGGTCGGTGCAGAACCGTCAGATGGTGGTCAGCCTACTTCGCGAGCATGGTGTGGAAACTGTTTACCATGCGGCCGCACACAAGCATGTGCCGCTGGTCGAGAGCAATCCGATCGAGGGCGCAGCTAACAACGTGCTAGGCACTCTGACCGTTGCCGAAGCAGCCTTCGAGTCCGGGGCGCGCACCTTCGTGCTGATTTCCTCCGATAAGGCTGTTCGGCCTACGAGCGTGATGGGTGCCACCAAGCGGTGGGCCGAACTCATCGTGCAGAATCTGGCTGCGCGAGCCCGCGAGGCTGGGTCTGGTCAACGGTTCTGCGCCGTGCGTTTTGGCAACGTCTTGGGATCGAGCGGTTCAGTGGTGCCGTTATTCAAGGAGCAGATTGCTCGTGGCGGGCCAGTGACGGTTACCCACCCCGATGTGACGCGATACTTCATGTCGATTCATGAGGCTGTAGCATTGGTCATTCAAGCAGGTAGCTTGTCGCGCGGCGGAGAAATATTCCTGATCGATATGGGGTCGCCGGTCAAGATCGTCGATCTGGCCAAAAGAATGATTGAGTTAAGTGGGTATTCTTTACGCAGTGGATTTCGAGAAGATGGAGGGATTCTGGTGGATTTTGTCGGGCTTCGCCCCGGCGAAAAACTGTACGAGGAACTACTGATCGCTAATGGTGAATATGTGTCCACTAGTCATCCAAGGATTCACATCGCAAGTGAGCCGACGCAATCTGCATCATTTATGTTTGAATCGCTTGGTGTTCTACGGAGCGCAATTCAAGATTACAATATAGCTCGGTTACGTGAAATCCTTTTCTTGATTGGAAACTTGCCTCAGCCAGACTCAGCCAGTGAGCCACTAACCTCATAACCTGAGCTCTTCCGGCGACGGAGAGCCACGATGTTCAGTTACAAGATCCAGTTCCAGCCCGGCATGTCGATCCCCGAATTCATGCGTCACTTTGGCACCGAAGAGCAGTGCGCCGAAGCTCTGCAGCGAGCGCGCTGGCCCAAGGGCTTCCGCTGCCCGCGCTGCGACGACGCGCGGCACTGCCTCGTCAGTCAGGGGGGGCGCAAGCTGTTCCAGTGCATCGGCTGCCGGCATCAGGCTTCGGTGACGGCCTGCACGATGATGGAGCATTTCAAGCTGCCGCTGACCGCTTGGTTTCTGGCCATCCATCTCATCAGCCAGGCCAAGACCGGGATGTCGGCGCTAGCGCTCAAGCGTGATCTGGGCGTGAGCTACCCCACCGCGTGGCTGCTGCACCAGAAGATTAATCGCGCCATGGCCGATCGGGGGGCCACCCACCTGCTGGAAGGTGCGGTGCAGTTGGACGATGCCTACCTCCGTGGAGAGCGCTCGGAGGGCAAGGCGGGCCGGGGCTCTGAGATCAAGGTGCCGTTCGTGGCTGCGATGTCGCTGGATGAGAACAGCGGGCCGACGCACCTGAAGCTCGATGTGGTCAGTGGCTTCACTTCCCAGGCCATCGCCACGTGGGCCAAGGCCCGCTTGAAGCCCGGCTGCGTCGTCCTCAGCGACGGCCTGGGCTGCTTCGCCGTCGTCACTGAAGCTGGTTGCGTCCACATCCCCCACGTGGTGGGCACCCTCACGCCGAAGGACTTGCCCGAGTTCAAGTGGATCAACACCGTTCTCGGCAACCTGAAGACCACGCCCTCCGGCGCGTTTCACGCGCCGAGGTGCCGAAAGTACGGCCAGACCTACCTGGCTGCCTTCGCTTACCGGTTCAGCCGGCGCTTCGACCTGCGCGGCCTGCTTGCTACATTCATCGTCGATGTGGCGCGGTGCAGGCCGGTGCCGGAAAAGGTGGTCAGGCGGGACCTGACATGTGTTTCTAACGTTTCGATTCTTACTTTAAAACTTGCATTCTGCAACAAGGCGCTACCCATGCGCTGGCTTGGTGTATGACTTGAAATTCGAGGAAATAGATGAAAGCCGTAATTCTCGCTGGTGGTCTTGGCACACGTATCTCAGAAGAGACTCACCTTAAACCCAAGCCCATGATAGAGATTGGTGGTAAGCCTATTCTGTGGCATATAATGAAGATTTATTCTGCTCATGGCGTAAATGAATTTATCATCTGTTGTGGATATAAAGGATATGTAATTAAAGAATACTTTGCCAACTACTTTCTTCACATGTCTGATGTTACCTTTGACATGGCAATCAACGAAATGTCTGTACATCATAAGAAAGCTGAGCCATGGCGTGTTACTTTAGTGGATACTGGTGATGACACGTTAACAGGGGGGCGACTGAAGCGCGTTCAAGAATACGTTAGGAATGAGCCGGCCTTTTGCTTCACTTACGGCGATGGAGTTGCGGATATCGATATCACCTCCCAGATAGAATTCCATCGCAATCACGGGAAGTTGGCTACGGTTACTGCGGTACAGCCCCCTGGTCGCTACGGAGCTCTCTTGAGGCAGGGAACATCGGTTCTTGGATTTCAGGAAAAACCTCCTGGAGATGGCGCCTGGATCAACGGCGGCTTTTTTGTTCTGAATCCTGATGTTATGGATTACATCGACGGCGATCGAAGCTCGTGGGAGGGTCATCCGCTTGAATCTATTGCTGACCAAGGACAGTTAGAAGCTTTTGAGCACCGTGGTTTCTGGCAGCCTATGGACACATTGCGCGACAAGAACCACCTAGAAGAGTTATGGCGTAATAGTCAAGCACCCTGGAAGAAGTGGATTTGATGTTGTCAAACAGTGATTTCTGGCGAGACAAGCGTGTACTCCTTACCGGGCGAACCGGTTTTAAGGGTACTTGGCTCGCCCTGTGGCTCAATCAGTTGGGTGCACGCGTTAGTGGGCTCGCTTTGGCGCCGCATACTAAGAAAAACTTGTTTGAACTTAATCAGCTACATATGCTCTTAGAAAACCATGATCTTGATATTTGTAACTCGAAGTTGGTCGCCAAATGCATTCAAGCGGTTCAACCCCATATCGTGATGCATCTCGCCGCTCAAGCCTTGGTTCGCGCCAGCTACACCGATCCTCTGGGTACTTTTAGCATCAACGTCCAGGGTCAATGCCGCGAACTTTGCGATTCACCCCTTATAGGCCGCCTTCGGATGAGGCTTGATCGGGGGATGGTTTCGGGGCGCCGATCGCTGCGGCTTGCGGCGTTTGATGGTGCGCGCGATGGCGACCAGTGCCCCGCGCACGAGGGTGACGATCTCGGCGGCGAACACCAGCAGCCGCGGGACGGTGCTCTGCAGGACGGTCTGGGCGTAGGCCAGGTTGCACGGCCTGTCGGGTCCGGCAGCTTGGATGCTTTCGTGCGCGGCGCGGTGCGTGTCAAGGTAGTTGTCGCACGATTCATGCCGCGAGTGCGCCTTTCACCGCCGCCGCCGCTTGCTCCGCGGCCACGTCCTTGCGCTCAGGGTTCAGTGTCACGATCTTCTCG
>JAIXWM010000060.1 GCA_027491255.1 Rubrivivax sp.
GCCGCGTCGATCTGGTCGTAGGCCTTCGCCTCGCCACCAAACTTCGCCGACAGCACCGTCGTGATCGCCGCCGTCAGCGTCGTCTTGCCATGGTCCACGTGCCCGATCGTCCCCACGTTCACGTGCGGCTTCGTGCGCTCGAATTTACCTTTTGCCATTTCATCTCTCCTGAGAAAAGAACGTTGCCGGTGGACGGTTTAGGGTCTCCAACAGGGTGCTGGTTCGTCCGCCACCGGCAGCGGACGGCCCCCGCTCGAAGACCGAGTTGATTCAGCGGCCGAGGAATTACTTCGCGCGCGCAGTGATGATCGCGTCGGCGACGTTCTTGGGCGCCTCGGCGTAGTGCTTGAATTCCATCGTGTAGGTCGCGCGACCTTGCGACATCGAACGAAGCGTCGTCGAGTAGCCGAACATCTCCGACAGCGGCACCTCGGCCTTGATGACCTTGCCTCCGCCAGCCATGTCGTCCATGCCCTGGACCATGCCGCGCCGCGAGGACAGGTCGCCCATCACCGAACCGGCATAGTCCTCGGGGGTCTCGACCTCGACAGCCATCATCGGCTCGAGAATGACCGGGCTTGCGCGCCGGCAGGCTTCCTTGAAGCCGATCGACGCCGCCATCTTGAACGCGTTTTCGTTCGAGTCGACCTCGTGGTACGAACCGAAGGTGAGCGTCACCTTCACGTCGACCACCGGGTAGCCGGCCAGCACGCCGTTCGGAAGCGTGTCCTCGACGCCCTTCTGCACCGCAGGGATGAATTCGCGCGGGACAACACCGCCCTTGATCGCATCGACGAACTGGAAGCCCTTGCCCGGCTCCTGCGGTTCGACGGTGAGGACCACGTGACCGTACTGGCCCTTGCCGCCGGACTGACGAACGAACTTGCCCTCGACATCCGTGATCTGCTTGCGGATGGTCTCGCGGTAAGCCACCTGCGGCTTGCCGACGTTGGCCTCGACGCCAAACTCGCGCTTCATGCGGTCGACGATGATCTCCAGGTGCAACTCGCCCATACCGGAGATGATGGTCTGGCCGGACTCCTCGTCGGTGCGCAGGCGGAAGGAGGGATCCTCGGCCGCCAGGCGTCCGAGCGCGACACCCATCTTCTCCTGGTCGGCCTTGGTCTTGGGCTCGACGGCCTGGCTGATCACGGGCTCGGGGAAGACCATCTTCTCCAGCGTGATGATGGCGTCGGGGTCACACAGGGTCTCGCCGGTGGTGACGTCCTTCAGGCCCACGCAAGCCGCGATGTCACCCGCCAGGATCTCCTTGATCTCCTCGCGCTGGTTCGCATGCATCTGCAGGATCCGGCCGATGCGCTCCTTCTTCCCGCGGATCGGGTTGTAGACCGAGTCGCCCGACTTCAGCACGCCAGAGTACACGCGCACGAAGGTCAACTGGCCGACGTAGGGGTCGGTCATCAGCTTGAAGGCGAGTGCGGCGAACTTCTCGTTGTCATCAGCCTTGCGCGAGGCCGCCTTCTCGTCGTCATCCGTGCCGGACACCGGCGGGATGTCCACCGGGGAGGGCAGGAACTCGATCACGGCATCGAGCATGCGCTGCACGCCCTTGTTCTTGAAGGCCGTGCCGCACAGCATGGGCTGGATCTCGGTGGCGATCGTGCGCGTACGAAGGCCGAGCTTGATCTCCGCCTCTGAGAGCTCGCCCGATTCGAGGTACTTGTTCATCAGTTCTTCGTTGGCCTCGGCAGCGGCCTCGATCATGTTCTCGCGCCACTTCTGGCACTCGGCCTCGAGGTCGGCCGGGATGTCCACGTACTCGAATTTCATGCCCTGGCTGGCGTCGTCCCAGATGATGGCCTTCATCTTGAACAGATCGACCACGCCCTTGAAGTTCTCTTCGGCACCGATGGGCACGACGATGGGCACGGGGTTGGCCTTCAGTCGCGCCTTCATCTGGTCATAGACCTTGAAGAAGTTCGCGCCGGTGCGGTCCATCTTGTTGACGAAGGCCAGCCGCGGCACCTTGTACTTGTTCGCCTGACGCCACACCGTCTCGGACTGCGGCTGCACGCCACCGACAGCGCAGTACACCATGCAGGCACCGTCGAGCACACGCATCGAGCGCTCGACCTCGATCGTGAAGTCGACGTGCCCCGGCGTGTCGATGATGTTGAAGCGGTGCTCGGGGAAGGTCAGGTCCATCCCCTTCCAGAAGCAGGTCGTCGCCGCGGAGGTGATGGTGATGCCGCGCTCCTGCTCCTGCTCCATCCAGTCCATCGTCGCGGCGCCGTCGTGCACCTCGCCGATCTTGTGATTGACGCCGGTGTAGTACAGGATGCGCTCGGTGGTGGTCGTCTTGCCGGCATCGATGTGCGCTGAGATGCCGATGTTGCGGTAGCGCTCGATGGGGGTTTTGCGGGCCATGGTCAAACTCCAGACACAGGGGCCGCCTTGATCTCAGTGTTTACCCTGAGAGGCGGCCGGAAGAGGCGGTGAAAAAAGGGGACGTTCAGAATCGGAAGTGCGAGAACGCCTTGTTCGCCTCGGCCATGCGGTGCACTTCGTCGCGCTTCTTCATCGCGCCGCCGCGCCCTTCGCTGGCCTCGAGCAGTTCGTTGGCCAGACGTGCGGCCATCGACTTCTCGCCGCGCTTGCGCGCCGCCTCCTTCAGCCAACGCATCGCCAGAGCCTGACGACGGATGGGACGAACCTCGACGGGCACCTGGTAGTTCGCGCCACCGACACGGCGGGACTTGACTTCGACCATCGGCTTGACGTTGTTCAAGGCGATCATGAAGATCTCGAGCGGATCCTTGCCGATCTTCTTCTCGACCTGGTCGAGTGCGCCGTAGATGATGCGCTCGGCCACGGCCTTCTTGCCGGACTCCATGACGACGTTCATGAACTTGGAAAGATCCACCGACCCGAACTTGGGATCGGGCAGGATTTCACGCTTGGGTACTTCGCGACGACGTGGCATGACTGACTTCCTTCTTCGGTTTCAGCTGGGGGCGACAGGATGGCCACCACCCCGAAGGCCCATCCCGGACCTTCGCTTACTCGGCGACCGCGTCCGCAGGACACAGCCGCCTCGGCAGGGCGACCCGAGGCCACCCGCCACAGTCGCCTGCACCATTGCAGGCGACGGATTCCTTCGGCCGCTCAGGCCTTCTTGGGACGCTTGGCGCCGTACTTCGAGCGCGACTGCTTGCGGTCCTTCACACCCTGCAGATCCAGCGAACCGCGCACGATGTGGTAGCGCACACCCGGCAGATCCTTGACCCGGCCGCCACGCACCAGCACCACGCTGTGCTCCTGCAGGTTGTGACCCTCACCGCCGATGTAGGAGATGACCTCCTGCTGGTTCGTCAGACGGACCTTGGCCACCTTGCGCAGCGCAGAGTTCGGCTTCTTCGGTGTGGTCGTGTAGACGCGGGTGCACACGCCGCGGCGCTGCGGATTGCCCTGAAGGGCCGGCGACTTCGACTTGGTCGTCTCGGTCTCGCGACCCAGGCGCACGAGCTGGTTGATGGTGGGCATGCTTGCAGTTCCCGTCTGGACTGTGTGATGGCGATATCTGTGGGGCGACGCTGCTTGCCTGGCGCTCGCGCGCTGTGGCCGCTCAACTGTGCAGGACGCCGGGGCTCGACCGGCTGCATGGTCAACCATGCAAAACGCCGCCAAGCCTCCGGGTTGCGCGTGGACGACCGCTCGGCAAGGAGCGGGGCACGTCGTGCCGAAGAACCGAAAATTATAGGGGCTAACTGTGATGGCCCGCAAGCGCGTTGTGGCGAGGCCTCGTTCGCGAGCACGTTGTCGTCACCGGGCTGACAAAAAAGGCGGCCCGCAGGCCGCCTTCGGTGCCACTCGCCCTGCCACTCAGACAGCAGAGGCGGCGTCGACTCTTGCCAGCTGCGCCGCGGCCAGTTCCTCGGCCTCCTGCTGCGCGATGGCACGGCGCTCGCTGTCGTCCATCTCCTCCTTGGCCTTGCGCGCGCCGTGGAAAGCCATGCCGGTCCCCGCGGGGATCAGGCGGCCGACGATGACGTTCTCCTTCAGTCCGCGCAGCTCGTCGCGCTTGCCCATGATGGCGGCTTCGGTCAGCACGCGGGTGGTCTCCTGGAAGGAGGCCGCGGAGATGAACGAGTCGGTCGACAGGCTCGCCTTGGTGATCCCCAGCAGGACATCGGCATGGGTAGCCGGCATCTTGCTTTCACCGCGCAAGCGGTCGTTGGTGTCGAGCAGCTCGCTGCGCTCGACCTGCTCGCCCGAGATGTAGCCGCTGTCGCCGGTGTCGACGATCTGCACGCGGCGCAGCATCTGGCGCACGATCACCTCGATGTGCTTGTCGTTGATCTTCACACCTTGCAGGCGATAGACATCCTGCACTTCATCGACGATGTAGCGCGCCAGCTCCTCGATGCCCAACAGCCGCAGGATGTCCTGCGGATCGGCCGGTCCATCGACGATCAGCTCGCCCTTGTTGACGACCTGGCCCTCGTGCACGAGGATGTTCTTCTCCTTCGGCACGAGTTCCTCGTACACCTTGCCATCGGGGTCGGTGATCTGCAGGCGAACCTTGCCCTTGGTCTCCTTGCCGAAGCTGATCGTGCCCGTGATCTCGGCCAGCGTGCCCTTGTCCTTCGGGCTGCGCGCCTCGAAGAGCTCGGCCACGCGCGGCAGACCGCCGGTGATGTCGCGGGTCTTCTGACCCTCGACCGGGATGCGCGCGAGCACCTCGCCGGGGGTCAGGTCCTGACCGTCACGCACCTGGATCAGCGAGCCCACCGGGAAGCCGATGGTCACCGAGTGGTCCGTGCCTGGGATCTTGACCTCCTGCGCCATCGCGTCGAGCAGCTTGACCAGAGGACGCACGATCTTGGTCGAACCGCGGCGCTTCGGGTCGATCACCACCAGGGTCGACAGGCCGGTGATCTCGTCGACCTGCTTGGCAACGGTGACGCCTTCCTCGACATTCTCGAACTTCGCCCGACCGGCGAACTCGGTGATGATCGGGCGCGTCAACGGGTCCCAGTTCGCCAACACGGTGCCGGCCTTGATGTGCTGGTCGGCCTTGATGTTCAGCGTTGCGCCATAGGGAACCTTGTGACGCTCGCGCTCGCGGCCGTGCGGGTCGAGCACGATGATCTCGCCCGAACGCGAGATGACCACGAGCTCGCCCTTGCCGTTGGTGACATAGCGCATCGTGGCATTGAAGCCGATGATGCCGTCGCTCTTGGCGTCGACGCTGGAGGCCACCGCCGCGCGCGATGCCGCGCCACCGATGTGGAAGGTGCGCATCGTCAGCTGGGTACCCGGCTCGCCGATGGACTGCGCTGCGATCACGCCCACGGCCTCACCCACGTTGACCAAGCCACCACGGCCCAGGTCGCGCCCGTAGCACTTGGCGCACAGGCCGAAGCGCGTGTCGCAGGTCAGCGGCGTGCGGACCTTGACTTCGTCGACGCCGGCGAGCTCGAGCGTGTCGAGCGCGTCTTCGTCGAGCATGGAGCCTGCGGGCAGCAGCATCTCCTGCGTCTCGGGGTGGATGACCTCGACGGCCGCCACGCGTCCGAGGATACGGTCACGCAGGCTCTCGATCACCTCGCCGCCTTCGACGAGCGCGCGCATCGCAATGCCGTTCTGCGTGCCGCAGTCGTCCTGCGTCACGACCAGGTCCTGCGTGACGTCGACCAGACGGCGGGTCAGGTAGCCCGAGTTCGCCGTCTTCAGCGCCGTGTCGGCCAGGCCCTTGCGCGCGCCGTGGGTCGAGATGAAGTACTGCAGGACGTTCAGGCCCTCGCGGAAGTTCGCGGTGATCGGCGTCTCGATGATGCTGCCGTCGGGCTTGGCCATCAGGCCGCGCATGCCGGCCAGCTGGCGGATCTGCGCCGCCGAGCCGCGCGCACCCGAGTCCGCCATCATGTAGATGGAATTGAAGGACTCCTGGTCCACCGTCTTGCCGTGGCGGTCGACGACCTTCTCCACGCGCAGCTGCTCCATCATCTTCTTGCCGATGTCGTCACCGGCCTTGCCCCAGATGTCGACGACCTTGTTGTAGCGCTCGCCGGCAGTGACCAGGCCCGAGACGTACTGCTGCTCGATCTCCTTGACCTCCTTCTCGGCACGCTCGATCACGTCCTGCTTTTCCTTGGGCACGAGCATGTCGTCGATGGCGATCGAGATGCCGGCGCGGGTGGCCAGCCGGAAGCCCGACTGCAGCAGCTTGTCGGCGAAGACCACGGTCTCCTTCAGACCGCACTTGCGGAAGCTCGTGTTGATCAGGCGCGAGATCTCCTTCTTCTTCAGTGCCTTGTTCAGGTTGCTGAAGGGCAGGCCACGCGGCAGGATCTCCGACAGCAGGGCGCGCCCGGCCGTGGTTTCGATCAGGCTCGTGCGCGGCTCGAAGCTGCCGTCGGCCTGCCGCACCTGCTCGGTCAGGCGCACACTGATGCGCGCCGTCAGCTCGAGCTGGTTGTTGTCGAGCGCGCGCTGCACCTCGCCGACGTCGGTGAAGAGCATGCCCTCGCCCTTGCCATTGGTGCGTTCGCGCGTGGCGTAGTACAGGCCCAGCACGACGTCCTGGCTCGGGACGATGGAAGGCTCGCCCGACGCCGGGAAGAGCACGTTGTTGGAGGCCAGCATCAGCGTGCGGGCTTCCATCTGCGCTTCGATCGACAGCGGCACGTGCACGGCCATCTGGTCGCCGTCGAAGTCGGCGTTGAAGGCCGAGCACACAAGCGGATGCAACTGGATGGCCTTGCCCTCGATCAGCACCGGCTCGAAGGCCTGGATGCCCAGGCGGTGCAGCGTCGGCGCCCGGTTAAGCAGCACCGGGTGCTCACGGATCACCTCCTCGAGGATGTCCCAGACGATGGGTGTGCCGGCCTCGACCTCCTTCTTCGCCGCCTTGATCGTGTTGGCGATACCCATCGCCTCGAGCCGGCTGAAGATGAAGGGCTTGAACAGTTCCAGCGCCATCAGCTTGGGCAGGCCGCACTGGTGCAGCTTCAACGTCGGGCCCACGGTGATGACCGAGCGGCCGGAGTAGTCGACACGCTTGCCCAGCAGGTTCTGGCGGAAGCGGCCACCCTTGCCCTTGATCATGTCGGCCAGCGACTTCAGCGCGCGCTTGTTCGCGCCCGTCATCGCCTTGCCGCGGCGGCCGTTGTCCAGCAGCGAATCCACCGCCTCCTGCAGCATGCGCTTCTCGTTGCGCACGATGATCTCGGGCGCCTTCAGCTCGAGCAGGCGCGCCAGCCGGTTGTTGCGGTTGATGACGCGGCGGTACAGGTCGTTCAGGTCGGAGGTCGCGAAGCGGCCACCGTCCAGCGGCACGAGGGGACGCAGGTCCGGCGGCAGCACCGGCAGCACGTCCATCACCATCCACTGCGGCTTGATGCCCGACTTCCTGAAGGCTTCCAGCACCTTCAGGCGCTTGGCGTTCTTCTTGATCTTCAGCTCGGAGCCGGTCATGTCGTTGCGGATCTTCTCGATCTCCGCATCGATGTCCATCTCCTCGAGCAGGCGCTTGACGCCCTCGGCACCCATCAGTGCGGTGAACTCGTCGCCGTACTCCGTGTGCTTGGCCTCGAACTCGTCCTCGGTCATGATCGCGAACTTCTTCAGCGGCGTCATGCCCGGGTCGACGACGACGTAGGCCTCGAAGTACAGCACGCGCTCGATGTCGCGCAGCGTCATGTCGAGCACCAGGCCCAGGCGCGACGGCAGGCTCTTGAGGAACCAGATGTGCGCGCACGGCGCTGCCAGGTCGATGTGGCCCATGCGCTCGCGCCGCACCTTGGTCTGCGTGACCTCGACGCCGCACTTCTCGCAGATCACGCCGCGGTGCTTCAGGCGCTTGTACTTGCCGCACAGGCACTCGTAGTCCTTGATCGGACCGAAGATCTTGGCGCAGAACAGCCCGTCTCGCTCGGGCTTGAAGGTCCGGTAGTTGATGGTCTCGGGCTTCTTCACCTCGCCGAAAGACCACGAGCGGATCTTCTCGGGCGAGGCCAGGCCGATCTTGATGGCATCGAAATGCTCATCAGGGGTGAACTGCTTGAAAAGGTCCAACAAGCCTTTCATGCTTTCTCCTTGGAGTCGTAGAGCGCGGTGGGAGGACGAAATGACGGGCGGGGCGCCACGTCAGTTCTTCTCCAGCTCGATGTCGATACCCAGCGACCGGATTTCCTTGACCAGCACGTTGAACGACTCCGGCATGCCGGCGTCGATGGCGTGCTCGCCCTTGACGATGTTCTCGTAGACCTTGGTGCGGCCGTTGACATCGTCGGACTTCACCGTCAGCATCTCCTGCAACACGTAGCTGGCGCCGTAGGCCTCCAGGGCCCAGACTTCCATCTCGCCGAAGCGCTGGCCGCCGAACTGTGCCTTGCCGCCCAGCGGCTGCTGCGTGACGAGGCTGTACGGCCCCGTGGAGCGCGCGTGCATCTTGTCATCCACCAGGTGGTGCAGCTTCAGCACATGCATGTAGCCCACCGTGACCGGACGCTCGAAGGCCTCGCCAGTGCGGCCGTCATGCAGCGTGGCCTGCGTGCGCGTGGCGGTCAGGCCCTTGGCGCGCGCGATCTCCTCGGGGTACGCGATCTTCAGCATGGCGCGGATCTCGTCCTCGGAGGCGCCGTCGAACACCGGGGTGGCAAAGGGCACGCCCTTGGCCAGGTTGCCGGCCATTTCCAGCACGTCGGCGTCACCGAGCTCGTCGATGCGCTCGCTCTTGCCGCCAGAGCGGTTGTACAGCTCCTCGAGGAAGCGACGCAGCTCGGCCACCTTGGCCTGGGCCTGCAGCATGTCACCGATGCGCTGGCCGATGCCCTTGCCCGCCCAGCCCAGGTGCACTTCCAGCACCTGGCCGACGTTCATCCGCGAGGGCACACCCAGCGGGTTGAGCACGATGTCCATCGGCGTGCCGTCGGCCATGTAGGGCATGTCCTCGACCGGGACGATCTTGGACACCACGCCCTTGTTGCCGTGGCGGCCCGCCATCTTGTCGCCAGGCTGCAGACGGCGCTTGACAGCCAGGTAGACCTTGACCATCTTCAGCACGCCGGCGGGCAGTTCGTCGCCCTGCGTCAGCTTCTTGCGCTTCTCCTCGAAGGCGAGATCGAAGCTGTGACGCGTCTGCTCGAGTGAGTTCTTGATGCTCTCGAGCTGGTTGGCCACCTCCTCGTCGGCCGGGCGCACATCGAACCAGTGGTAGCGGTCGACCGTGGAGAGGTAGGCCTTGTCGATCGTCGTTCCGCGCGCAAGCTTGTGCGGTCCGCCGTTGGCCACCTTGCCCGAGAGCAGCTTCTCGATGCGGTCGAAGGCGTCCGCCTCGACGATGCGCAGCTGGTCATTCAGATCGAGACGGAAGCGCTTGAGCTCGTCGTCGATGATCTGCTGGGCGCGCTTGTCGCGGGGAATGCCCTCGCGGGTGAAGACCTGCACGTCGATGACGGTGCCGTTGGTCCCCTGGTCGACCCGCAGCGACGTGTCCTTCACATCGGAGGCCTTCTCGCCGAAGATCGCCCGCAGCAGCTTCTCCTCGGGGGTCAGCGTGGTCTCGCCCTTGGGCGTGACCTTGCCCACGAGCACGTCACCGGGGTTGACCTCGGCACCGATGTAGACGATGCCCGATTCGTCCAGCCGCGCGAGCTGCTGTTCGGACAGATTGGGGATGTCGCGGGTGATCTCCTCGGAACCGAGCTTCGTGTCGCGCGCCATCACCACGAGCTCCTCGATGTGGATCGAGGTGTAGCGGTCGTCGCCGACCACGCGCTCGGAGATCAGGATGGAGTCCTCGAAGTTGTAGCCGTTCCAGGGCATGAAGGCCACGAGCATGTTCTGCCCGAGGGCGAGCTCGCCCAGATCGGTGGACGCCCCGTCGGCCACCACGTCGCCGGCATCCACACGGTCACCGCGCTTGACGATGGGCCGCTGGTGGATGTTGGTGTTCTGGTTGCTGCGCTGATACTTGATCAGGTTGTAGATGTCCACGCCGACCTCGCCCGCGAGCGTCTCCGCGTCGTTGACGCGGATGACGATGCGGTTGGTGTCGATGAAATCCACCACGCCGCCGCGGCGCGCCGTCACGACCGTGCCGGAATCCACCGCCGCCACCCGCTCGACACCGGTACCGACGAAGGCTTTCTCGGGCCGCAAGGTCGGCACGGCCTGGCGCTGCATGTTTGCGCCCATCAGCGCGCGGTTGGCGTCGTCGTGCTCCAGGAAAGGCACGAGCGAAGCGGCAACCGACACGATCTGCGCCGGTGCGACGTCCATGTACTGGACGCGCTCGGGCGACAGGAGCACCGACTCGCCTTTCTCCCGCGCGCTCACGAGCTCGTCCACCAGCCGGCCGGCATCGTCGAGCGAGGCGTTGGCCTGGGCGATGACGTACTTGCCCTCTTCGATCGCCGAGAGGTAGTCGATCTGGTCGGTGACCTGCCCGTCGACCACGCGCCGATAAGGCGTCTCCAGGAAGCCGTACTCGTTGAGGCGGGCGAACAGCGCGAGCGAGTTGATCAGACCGATGTTCGGGCCCTCGGGGGTCTCGATCGGGCAGACACGGCCGTAGTGCGTCGGGTGCACGTCGCGCACCTCGAAGCCGGCACGCTCGCGGGTCAGGCCACCCGGGCCCAGTGCGGAGACGCGGCGCTTGTGCGTGATCTCCGACAGCGGGTTGGTCTGGTCCATTAACTGACTGAGCTGGCTCGCGCCGAAGAACTCCTTGAGCGCCGCGGAGATCGGCTTGGAGTTGATCAGGTCGTGCGGCATCAGCGCCTCGGTCTCGGCCTGGCCCAGGCGCTCCTTGACGGCCTTCTCGATGCGTGCCAGGCCCGAGCGGTACTGGTTCTCGGCCAGTTCGCCCACACAGCGCACGCGCCGGTTGCCGAGGTGGTCGATGTCGTCGACATCGCCATTGCCGTTGCGCAGGTCCACCAGGATCTTGACGACGTCCAGGATGTCCTCGTTGGACAGCGTCATCGGGCCCTCGGGCACCTCGCGGCCGACGCGGGCATTGAACTTCATGCGGCCCACGCGCGACAGGTCGTAGGTGTCGGCGCTGTAGAACAGGCGGTTGAACAGCGCTTCGACGGCGTCCTCGGTCGGCGGCTCGCCGGGGCGCATCATGCGGTAGATCGCCACGCGCGCGGCCAACTGGTCCGCGGTCTCGTCGATGGCGAGCGTCTGGCTGATGTACGCGCCCTGGCTGAGCTCGTTCGTGAACAGGCAGGGCAGGTCACGGATCGCGGCACTGCGCAGCTTCTTCAGCAGCGTCTCGGTCAGCTCGTCGTTGGCCTTGGCGACGATCTCGCCCGTCTCCGGGTCGACCATGTTGCGCGCGACCACACGCCCCACGAGCAGGTCCTCGGGCACCGACAGGTGGGTCGTGCCGGTCTGCTCGAGCTGGCGCAGGTGGCGGGCGGTGATGCGCTTGTCCTTCTCGACGACGACAGCACCCGTCTTGTCGGTGATGTCGAACCGCGCGACCTCGCCGCGCAGGCGGTCGGGCACCAGTTCCATCTGCGCCCCCGCCTCCATCAGCGTGAAGTTGTCGTTGACGAAGAAGTGGCCGAGGATGGCCTCGGGCTTCAGGCCGATGGCCTTCAGCAGGATGGTCACCGGCATCTTGCGACGGCGGTCGACACGGAAGTAAAGGATGTCCTTCGGGTCGAACTCGAAGTCCAGCCAGGAACCGCGGTACGGAATGATGCGGGCCGAGAACAGCAGCTTGCCCGAGCTGTGCGTCTTGCCCTTGTCGTGCTCGAAGAACACGCCCGGCGAGCGGTGCAACTGGCTGACGATGACGCGTTCGGTGCCGTTGATGACAAAGGAGCCGTAGTCCGTCATGAGCGGCACTTCGCCCATGTAGACCTCCTGCTCCTTGATCTCCTTGACCGCCTTCTGCGGATGCGACTCGCGGTCGTAGATGATCATCTGCAACTTGGCGCGCACGGCCGAGGCGAAGGTCAGGCCGCGCTGCTGGCATTCCCGCACGTCGAACGCGGGCTTGGCCATGTTGTATTCGATGAACCGCATCTCCACGAACCCGTTGTGCGAAACGATCGGGAACGCGGACAGGAAGGCCGCCTGCAGGCCCTCGGGCTTGCGTCGCGCAGGCGGCACGTCCTTCTGCAAGAAGGCGACGTAGGACTCCCGCTGCATCGTCAGCAGGTAGGGCACCTTGAGGACGCTCTCGCGCTTGCCGAAGCTCTTGCGGATGCGCTTGCGCTCGGTGTAGCTGTAGCTCGGGGATGCTTGCGCCATGAATCTCTCCGTATCGACCCGGCCCGCCTGGCCTGGGCGGGCGTGGAAGTCGGCGACTGGCTGCACAGGCCCACCGCAGGCCGCCTTGCGGACCCTGCCCCGGGATGGGGACGGGCGACGCGGAAAGCCCCGCGCTCGCCCCGGACTGGTGCCTGATAGCTTGGTGGCAGGCCACTACCTGCCGCTGGCGGACAACCCCGGCATTGCACCGGAGTCCGACCAAACCCGTTCTCTGCAGTCGGATCAGAGAACACTGCGAAGCCGCGGGGGCTTCGCGCTGTTCTCGCCGGCAGGGCCTGCCGAAGCGGCAGTCCCGGCCTGCATGCGAGAGACTTACTTGAGCTCGACCTTGGCGCCGGCGTCGGCCAGCTTCTTCTGGGCGGCCTCGGCGTCGGCCTTGGAGATCCCCTCCTTGACGGGCTTGGGCGCACCGTCGACGAGATCCTTGGCCTCCTTCAGGCCCAGACCGGTGAGTTCGCGAACGGCCTTGATGACCGACACCTTGTTCGCGCCAGCTTCCAGCAGCATGACGGTGAACTCCGTCTTCTCTTCCACCACGGGCGCTGCGGCCGCGCCAGCGCCGCCGCCAGCAGGTGCCGCCATCGCCGCAGCGGACACACCGAACTTCTGCTCGATCGCCTTGACGAGGTCGTTGAGTTCCATCACGGACATGCTGTCCATGGCGGTCAGGAATGCGTCTTTGTCGAATGCCATTTGGGATTCCTCAGATGGGAAAGATTCAATGAAAGGTCAGGACGTCGGGTCAGGCAGCGGCTTCCTGGCCGCCTCCGCCCTTCTGTTTGGCCACGGCAGCCAGCACGCCAGCCAGACGCTGGATCGGCGACATCAGCAGGCCAGCGACCTGCGAGATCAGCGCCTCGCGCGACGGAATCGCAGCCAGCGCCTTGACGCCATCGGCGTCGAGGGCCCGGCCGGCGTACGCGCCGCCCTTGATGACCAGCTTGTCGTTGCCCTTGGCGAAGTCGACCACGACTTTCGCCGCAGCCACCGCGTCCTCGGAAAAGCCGTAGATCAGCGGGCCGACCATCGTGGGCTGGGCCACCTCGAACGGCGTACCGGCGACAGCGCGGCGAGCGAGCGTGTTCTTCAGCACGTGAAGATACACACCCTTCTCCCGCGCCTGCCGGCGCAGCGCGTCGAGGTGAGCCACCGTCATTCCACGGTACTCGGCCAGCGCGAGGGTCTGCGAACGCGCGACCTGGGCCGACACGTCAGCCACCACGGCCGCCTTCTCGTTGCGATTGAGACTCAAAGGTCCACTCCTTGCACAACGCGGTGAGACGGCTTGCGCCGCGCAGCACCGCACCCTGGTTCAGCGACCTTCTGCTCGAGAAACCCATCTCTCACAGCGGGACCGCCATCTGCGCTGGCCGCACCGACGACCCTGGTCAGGCCGCCGATTCGATTAAGGCGCCCTGCGACGCCGCCAACGGTCTTCGATGACCTGACACCTGCCCGACGGGACGACCGCAGCGCGCTGCGAAACCGTCCCACGGGCGGGCACCAGCCCACCAAACCCTGCCCCGCGCCAGACTCGCGCGGGACTTGTCCTTCTGCCGGCAGGGCCGACACTCAGCCTGCCACCGTCGCGAGCGTCGACGGGTCCACCCGCACCCCGACGCCCATGGTCGAGGACACCGCCACCTTGCGTAGGTAGATACCCTTGCTGCTGGCAGGCTTGGCCTTGTTCAAGGCATCGAGCAGCGCACGCAGGTTGCCCGTGAGCTTGTCGGACTCGAACGATCGGCGGCCGATGGTGCCGTGGATGATGCCGGCCTTGTCGACGCGGAACTGCACCTGACCGGCCTTCGCGTTGCGGACCGCGGTGGCCACGTCCGGGGTGACGGTGCCGACCTTCGGGTTGGGCATCAGGCCACGAGGACCCAGGATCTGGCCCAGCGTGCCGACCACGCGCATCGTGTCGGGCGAAGCGATCACGACGTCGAAGTTCAGGTTGCCGCCCTTGATCTCGGCGGCGAGGTCATCCATGCCGACGATGTCGGCGCCGGCAGCCCTCGCCTCCTCGGCCTTGGCGCCCTGGGCGAACACCGCCACGCGCTTGGTCTTGCCGGTGCCATGAGGCATGACGACCGCACCCCGCACGACCTGGTCCGACTTCTTCGCGTCGACGCCGAGTTGCACGGCCACGTCGATGGACTCGTCGAACTTGGCCGTCGCGCACTCCTTCACGAGGGCCAGCGCGGCGTCGATGGGATACAGCTTGGTGCTGTCGACCTTGCCCTGCAGGGCCTTGGCCTTCTTGGTCAGCTTGGCCATGTCAGACGCCCTCCACCACGAGGCCCATCGAGCGGGCCGAACCAGCAATCGTGCGCACCGCAGCGTCCATGTCGGCCGCGGTGAGGTCCTTCATCTTGGTCTTGGCGATCTCCTCGAGCTGCGCCCGGGTGACCTTGCCCACCTTTTCGAGGTGCGCCTTGCCCGAACCCTTCTCGATCTTGGCCGCCTTCTTCAGCAGCACGGTGGCCGGCGGGGACTTGAGGATGAAGGTGAAGGACTTGTCGGCGTAGGCGGTGATCACCACCGGCAGCTTCAGTCCTGGTTCATAGCCCTGCGTCTGGGCATTGAACTCCTTGCAGAAGGCCATGATGTTCAGGCCGCGCTGGCCGAGCGCCGGACCGATCGGGGGCGAAGGGTTGGCCTTGCCCGCCGGAACTTGCAGCTTGATGAAGCCGACGATCTTCTTTGCCATGAATGGCTCCTCGAGTTCAAGCGACCGCCGAAACGGTCTCCTCGTCGATCAACCCTGGGAATCGAAGAACCTGCCGGGGTTGCGACGGCAGAATCTCGCCTGAAAGCGCCGGCGACCCTGAGGATCGCGGCGCCATCCGACCCGCGGCGCGGATCAGACTTTCTCGACTTGCGAGAAGTCGAGTTCGACCGGCGTGGCCCGGCCGAAGATGGTGACTGACACGCGGACCTTGGACTTCTCGTAGTTGACTTCCTCGACCGCGCCGTTGAAGTCGGTGAACGGGCCCTCCTTCACGCGCACCAGTTCGCCCACCGTCCACTGCACCTTGGGCCGCGGCTTGTCCACGCCCTCCTGCATCTGGCTGACGATCTTCATGACCTCGGCCTCGGAGATGGGGGCCGGACGGTTGCGCGCGCCACCGACGAAACCGGTGACCTTGTTCGTGTGCTTGACGAGGTGCCAGCTCTCGTCGTCCATGAGCATCTCGACGAGCACGTAGCCGGGGAAGAAACGGCGCTCGGTCACGGCCTTCTTGCCGTTCTTGAGCTCGACCACCTCTTCGGTCGGCACCAGGATGCGCCCGAACTTCGACTGCATGGCTGCACGGTCGATACGCTCGCGCAGGTTGCGCTCGACAGCCTTTTCCATGCCCGAATAGGCATGGACGACGTACCAGCGCATCGGGGAGGCCGCGGCAGGGGCGGCGGTCTCGGCTTGGCTTTCGCTCATCGGCAACACCTCCGGCACGGGCTCAGCGCCGCCAGCCCAGGATCAGGTCGTAAAGCAGCCACTCGAGCGTCTTGTCGGTGAGCCACAGGAACAGCGCCATCACGAAGACGAAGGCGAAAACATACCCCGTCATCTGCAGCGCTTCGTTGCGCGTGGGCCAGACCACCTTCCTGACCTCACGCACGGAGTCGCGACCGTAGGCGATCAGTTGCCGGCCGGGCTCGGTCGTGAAGAAGACGGCAACACCCGCGACCAGCAGCGCCAGCAACGCGCCCAGACGCAGCCACAGGCTCTGCTTGCCCAGGAAATAGAACACCACCACGGCGCCCAGGACGAGCAGCACTGCGACGGCCAGCTTGGCCTTGTCGGCGCCGGTGGACACCGTCTCGACCGTGGTGGGTGCGCTCATCGTCAGGACATCCTGCGGGCCGGGACCCGCAATGGTTCGCCGGTACAACACCGGCACGACGTGGACCCCGCGGGGCCCGGTTGACTGTGTAGGCGCCGCAGCCTCAGGCTGTGGCAGGGGCAGAGGGGATCGAACCCCCGACCTTCGGTTTTGGAGACCGACGCTCTGCCAGTTGAGCTATGCCCCTGCGCCAGAACACTCACTCGATGATCTTCGCGACGACGCCCGCACCCACGGTGCGGCCGCCCTCGCGGATCGCAAACCGCAGACCCTCTTCCATCGCGATCGGCGCGATCAGCTTGACCGTGATGCTGACGTTGTCGCCAGGCATCACCATCTCCTTGTCCTTGGGCAGCTCCACCGCACCCGTCACATCCGTCGTGCGGAAATA
>JAIXWM010000123.1 GCA_027491255.1 Rubrivivax sp.
TCATCGTCCATCATGACCGCTCCGACTGGGCCCCGCTGGCTTGGGTCTGGCTTGCCGAGGCGCGTATCCTTGCTACTAGGTTGGCAACGTAAAACATTACGTCTACACCCTCTCAGCGCAGCACCGCCACGGCCGTCTTCTGCACCGTGGGCAGGCCGGCGCGCTGCCAGGCAGCCAGGCCGCCGCGGTACCAGTGAACGCGGGTGTGGCCGTTGCGCTGCGCGCGCATCGCGGCGTTGACGGCCTGCCAGTTCGAGACATCGGAGCCGTAGAACACGATCTCGGTGTCGGGCTGCGCGCCCGCCGCCCGCAGCATCGACAGGAAGCGCGCCTCGTAGGCGTTCTCGGTCGGGACGTCCCCGAAAGCCAGCCCGCCGTTGACGAAGTGCAGCGCGCCGGGCAGCATCTGCGGCTCGCTGCCGGAGACGTCGATGAGCAGCGGGCGCCGCGGCAGCCTGAGCATGCGCGCGAGTTCGGCCGTGTCGATGCGCTGCACCCCCTCCAGCGCCACCGGCGTGGGGCTGCGCACATCGGTTTTCCGGTAGGTCCACGGCACCTCGGCGCCGGGCCCGGCGTTTTCGGCCTCGACGGCCTGCGGGTCGGGTGCCGGCAGCCGGGCGAGCAGTTCGCGCGCACGCTGCGCGACGACGGCCACCAAGTCGGGCACGCTGCGGTCGTCGACCGCGACGACGCGGCACAGGCGCGGGTTGTCACGCATGTGGTTGCAGGCGTACAAGGCCTGCAACATGGCCTGCCAGGGACTGTCGGCGTTGCGGCTGAACACGAAGCCGGGCTTGTCCAACCCCACAGCCGCGGCGCGGTGGTACTCCGACGTCAGCCAGCGCGCCCCCGCTTCGTCGAAGCTGCGCACGCAGGTCGGCAGCACGCGGCAATTCGTGCCGGAGATCTCGCTCAGGCGCGCCGGCAAGGGCTCACCGGCCTCGTCCAGGCGCAGGCCGAAGTACTCGAGCGCCTGGCGCATCGAAGGCGGCAGCGTCAGCGGCACCGTCTCGCGGTGCGTGACCACGCCCAGCGTGTAGGCGTCGTGACCGTGGTGCCGCACACAGGCTGCCGCGGGCGTCTGAGCGCTCGGGCAGAACCAGGGCACGCGCTCCTCGGGCGTCGTGCGCTCGAGCTCGCGCAGGCGCAGCATGCCGTTGTGCTCGGTGATGGCGTAGAGCGCCTGGCCGATGATGCGCTCGTCGTAGCGCGGGCCCATGCGCTCGCGGTAGAAGCGCTCCATCAGCCTGGCCGCCTGCGGCGTGGGCTCGCGCGTCTGGCGGTGGTTCGGGCCGTGGATGCCGACCACCGTGCTGCGCGGCTTGCTGCCGGTGGCAAAGCGCCGCTCCCGCCCGGCCATGAAGATCAGCGAGCACGAGGAATGGCACTGCCCCGACACCAGGGTGTCGAGCCGGGCGTCGCGCACCATCACCGCCACGTGCAGGGCTGCGCGCAGTTCGCCGCCGAAGGAATTGACCAGCACCACGCGCTGCAGGCCGCCGCGCGTGATCTCGGCGCGGAAGGCCTCGACGTCGGCGCCGACGATGGGGCCGGTGGCGTACAGGTCGCTGCCCACGCGCTCCAAGGTCATGGCCCGCGCCGGGGACGCGCCAGCGAGCACCAGCACAACCGCAAGCCAGGCCGCAACCCCAGCCGAGCCGGGTACTGGGCGGCGCATCGGCCACCGGCACCACGACAGGGCCTGCCGGCACGCTGGCGTTCGCGTCATCGGCGCCGCCGGTATCTGGCGGTGCGACGGTCCCGGGCGGGACTTGCCGGATCGATCCATGGCGCGCACAGGTCAGCGGTCAACGACCGGACCCACGTGCAACACGGCCGAAGGAGACTTGGGTACCACGGGCAGGCCGGCCTTGACCCAGGCCGCCAGCCCGCCGCGGTACCAGCCCACCTGCGCGTGCCCGGCCGCCCGCGCGCGCAACGCGGCGTTCACGGCCCACCAGTTCCAGGAATGGTCGCCGTAGAACACGAGCGGCCGCCCCGGCAGGGCGCCCGCAGCCTCGAGCATGCGGCGAAAACGCTCATCGAAGGCCTTGTCGGCCGCCGCGTCGGCCAGCGCGAGACCGCCGCGCAGGAAGTGCACGGCGCCCGGCAGCATGGCGTCGACGATGCCCCCCACATCGACCAGCAGCGGCGGCTGCGGCCCCGCGAGCGCCTGGGCCAGGGTGGCCGTGTCCCAGCGGGTCACGCCTTCGAGGGCCCGCGGGGTGAGGCCGCCCGCGTCGCCGGTGCGCAGGGTCGACACCGGCGCGCCGCCGGACTCGTCGCGCTCCTCCTGCAGCGCCTGCGCGTCAGGGGCCGGCAAGGCCTGCAGCACGGCGCGCGTGCGCTGCTGCGCCTGGGCCTGCAGGTCGGGCACGAGGTGGTCGTCCACAGCGACCAGGCGGCACAGCTTGGGGTTGTTGCGGGCGTGGTTGCAGAGGTACAGGGCGCGCGCCGCCGCGCTCCAGGGATCGTCGGCGCGGTGCACCCCGCCGTACCCGCGCCGCCCCACGCCGATGGCGAAGGCGCGGTGCGGCTCGAGCTCGCGCCACTGGCGCCACTCGGGCAGGGCCATGACCGCGCACAGGGAGGCGCCTTCACATCCATACCCTGCCAGGCTCGACGGCGCGCTGTCCTGCAGCGACGTGATCGCCTGGTTCGGGCGCACCCCGTAGAAGCTGAAGTTCGCGCGCATCGCCGGTGGCAACTCCAGCGCCTGCGTCTCGCGCTCGGTGACCAGGCCGAGCGTGTACGCGTCGTGGCCGACGTGACGCTCGCACTGCGCCAGCGGCGTGGTGCCGGCGGGGCAGAACCAGGGCACCTGGTCCTCGACCGGGTTGCGGCCGGTGTCGCGCACCCGCAGCATGCCGGCGGCATCCTTCAAGTCGTAGAGCGCCTGGTTGATGATGCCGCTGTGGAAACGCTCGCCCATCTGCATGCGGTAGAAGGCGTAGATCTGCGGCGCCGCCTCGGTGCTGACCGAGCGCGTGATGCGGTTGTGCGGTCCGTGCAGGCCGATCATCGTGGCCCGGGGTGGAAACCCGGTGGCGAAGCGGCGGTCCCTGCCGCCGAGGAACATGATCGAGCAGGCCGAATGACAGTAGCCCGACACGCGGGTTTCAAGGCCGGCGTCGCGTATCAGGCGTCCCACCTGCAAACCGGTCCAGAGGTCACCGCCGGGCGAGTTCACGAACACCACGCGCTGCAGGCCGCCCTCGGCGAAGGCGGTCTTGAAACGCACGAAGTCGTCGTCGGCGACCAGCCCCGTGGCGAACAGCGTGGTCCCTTCGCGCACCACCGTCATGGCGCCCGTGTCGGCAGCCGGCAGGGCAGCGGCCAGCCCCAGCATCACCGCGGCCAGGCGGCTGCGGGCACGCTCGCGCCAGGACAGGGCCGGTCTCATCGGTCGCCCCCGTCGAGGCGCTCGACGCGGTCGATGTCGTGCGCACCGCTTGCGGCGCCGACCGCGGCGGCATCACGCGCGGCGACCGCGGGTCCGGCGCGGCCGGGGTGCATCGGCAGGACGGGCGAGGCAACGGGCATGGGACAGCGGCGGCGGTCGTGGTGCAGACCCGCATTGTCGGCCCGCGACACCCGCGGCCTTCCCCCGAAATCCGGGGCCGCCGACCCGGACTTCGGTGCCACCGCGTCACCGCCAGCCCAGGCGCGCGAAGCAGGTCAAGGTGCTGGCGTTGTAGGGGCCGCTGAGCGCGCCGCTGGCGGTGCGGCGCTCCAGACCCGCGTCACAGCCGAGCGCGGCGTGGCGCGTGGGCGACCAGCGCAGGCCGAGCGTGGCCGCCGCCGTCGTGTCGCGCCCCTCGAGCACCGCCGTCTGGCCCGGCGGCAGGCGGCTGAGTTCGCGCCGCGTCGTCCCCAGGCTCGCGCTGAGCTGCGTCTTGTCGCTGTACGCATACACGCCCTCGAGCGCCACGCGGGTCAACACCGTGCTGTCATCGACGTTGCCGCGCACCGCGGCGGCACCGCCGTCGGTGCCGTAGCGCTCCAGGTAGGCGTCCTGCCCGAGATCGCGCACCGCGCGCAGCGTCAACGCGAGCTTGCCCCCGGCCTGCCACCGCCATTGCGCCGCGGCGGTCAGGCCGCTGAAGTCGCGCTCGGTGGCCGCGTCGTAGCGCGCCCGCGTCGGGCTCAGACGCAGGTACAGGCGGCTCGCGCCCGTGAGGGCGGACTCGGCGCTGAAATCCAGCGCGTCGACGTGGTAACGGTCACCCAGCACCGGGTAGCGCGCCCAGGTGTGCCGCCAGGCAGCACCGTAGACCAGGGCGCCGCTCGTGCGCCAGCGCCCGCCCAGGGCCAGCGTGTCCGTGCGCAGCTCGGCCGTGGCGTAGGCAGGGTCGCTGTAGTCCACCTGCCGGGTGCCGAGCGCGCCTTCGAGACTGAGCCGACCCGCCCCCCCCAGGCGCGCGAGCGCCGCGACCTCGTTGGTGGTCTCCAGGTTGCGCGCCGTGGAGCCAGGCACCGCCACGCTGGCGTACGGGCGCAGGCTGCGCGTGCTGCCGGCGCGCAGCGTGCCCGACAGGCGCTCCACCGTCTCCCACGCCCAGGCGGCGGCGAGCGTGTGCCCCTCGTGGTCGAGGCGGCCGTTGTCGCGGTAGCGCAGCACGCGCAAGGCCGCCTCCCCCAGCAGGTGCTGGCGGCCGATGCGCTGGTCCAGCCCGGCAGCGAGCGTGGTCGTCGACAGCGTGTCGCCCCGCTTCAGGCCACCCGCCGCCGCCACCCCGTCGGCCAGGCGGTAGACGTTGGTGTCGCGGCTGAGTTCCTGCGAGGCGGTCAGCGTCCAGGGCTGGGTCTGGGCAGCAGCGCAGGTGACGGCGCTCGCACAAAGCGCGGCCAGGAGCGCGCGCGATCGGTTCTTGGAGCTCATCAAGGGCAGGGCCTTCCGGTGGTTCAGGTGGGATTCAGCCGAGATCGGCAGGAGGGTGCGCAGCGCTGTCGCCCTTCCGGTGCAGCCGGTCGTGGACGCCATCGTCCGACCCGGCAAGTACTTGCTCGCGCAAGAAAGCGGTCATCTGCCGGATCGGGGTTCAGTAGGCATGGCGGTCGAACAGCACCAGCGCCACGGTGCGGGCGATGATGCGCAGGTCCAGCGCCAGCGACCAGCGGCGCAGGTATTCGAGGTCGTGCTCGACGCGCGCGCGCATCTTGTCCACGGTCTCGGTCTCGCCGCGCAGGCCATTCACCTGGGCCCAACCGGTGATGCCGGGCTTGACCTTGTGACGCACCATGTAGGCGCCGATCAGCCCGCGGTAGAACTCGTTGTGGGCCACGGCATGCGGCCGCGGGCCGACGATGCTCATGCGGCCCTGCAGCACGTTGAAGAACTGCGGCAGCTCGTCCAGCGAGGTTCGGCGCAGGAAGGCGCCGAAGCGCGTCACGCGCGGGTCGTCGCGCACGGCCTGGGGCACGACCAAGCCGTCGTCCAGGGCGCGCATCGAGCGGAACTTCCAGACCACGATCTCGCGCCCGTCCAGCCCGTGGCGGCGCTGGCGGAAGATCACGGGCCCGGGCGAGCTGAGCTTGACGCCCACGGCCAGCGCCAGCAGCAGCGGCGCGATCGCCAGCAGGATCACGCTGGCAAGCACCACGTCCTCCACGCGCTTGACGAGGGCGTTGACGCCGGTGAAGGGCGACTCGCACAAGCCGACCACCGGCACCCCGCCCACGTCCTGCAGCCGCCCCTGGACGATGGTGAGGCCGAGGATGTCGGGCACGTGGAAGATCGAGGCCGTGGTGCCCTGCAGCGCCCGCAGCAGCTCGACGATGCGGCTGCCGTTGGGCTGCGCGAGCGCATGGCCCGCGCTGCCCGATCCGGCAAGAACGTCGCCGGAAACCAGGGGGAGCGCCACGTAGACCTCGTGGATGCCCTCGCGGTGCACGAAGTCGGCGACGTCGCGCAGCCGCCCGCGGCGCCGCGCGGCGGCCGCCGCGTCGAGGCGGACATCGCCGCGGTCGTCGAAGAAAGCGACGAGGTCCAGCCCGCGCGCGGCCTCGTGGCGCAGCGCCTGGCTCACGCGGGCGGCCAGCGGCCCGGCACCGACGACGATCGCACGGCGGCGCCGCGTCGGGTCGGCCTGCCATCGCGCGAGCACGCCCCGCCCGGCGGCCAGGGCCAGGCCCTGCAGCGAGGGGGTCAGCACCGCCCAGGCCGCGAGCACGCGGGCGTCGAACAGGCGCAGGCTGTCGGTCAGCACCCCGCACAGCAGCAGCAGGCCGGCAAGGACGGCGAAAGCGGCCACGGTATCGCCCAGCGCGCCCGCCAGCCGCTGGTCAGGACGGTGACGGCCGCGCCCGCACAGCGCGACCACGAGCAGCGCGAACACGAGGTCGGCGCGCTGCAGCGGGCCCGCCAGCACGAGCACGAGCGCCAGATAGCCGCCCGCCGCGATCGCGGGGTCGGCGACTGCGGCGAGCAGCGCCGGCACCGTGGCTGGCACGGTGTGGAAGTTGCGACGCGGGAGCGCCGCTGCCGCTGCCACTGCCGCTTCCGGCCCGCTGGCCCGGACGGGCCGGCGCGCGCCCGGGCCGGTTTCAGCGGCCCCAGCGGACGTGGCCACACGAGGCAGCGCGCGCGCCCGCGAACCCGGGAAGCCGATCACGCGCGCCCCCGCATCGCCCGCGGGAAGGCCAAGCCCCCTGGACGGCGTGCCAGCGCCGCCCCGATCTGTTCCTTGCACCGCCTGCAGCCCCCCGGTTGCCGGCTTCGGCACCGCACCGACCCGATCGGCCGCCCGGCGTGAAGCCCTCTCCCTACAATCGATCCATGTTGCAAACCCTGCACGAGATGCTCGCTCCGGCGGCGATGGAGCGCTTGACGCTGCTCATCAATCATGTGCTGCGGCGCGAGCCCGCCGCGGTGGAGCGGCTCCTGCCCCACGCCGGGCGCAGCCTGCGCGTCGAGCCCGAGGGCTGGCCTGCCTGGCTGCCGCCCCTGCCGGCGCTGGCCTTCCGCGTGACGCCGGCCGGGCTGCTGGAGTGGTGCGGCGCCGAGTCCGAGACCGCGCCCGACCTGCGGCTGCGCCTGCCCGACGCCGACCCGGCACGCCTGGCGTTGCAGGCCTTGTCGGGGCGTCCGCCCGAGGTGCAGGTCGAGGGCGACGCGCGCTTTGCCGCCGACGCGAGCTGGCTCGTGGAGAACCTGCGCTGGGATATCGCCGACGATGTGGAACGTCTGCTCGGCCCGGCCGCGGCCCAGGCCCTGGTGCCCGTGCTGACGGCGGCCCGCGCCGGGCTCGCGCGCGCCGCCGCCGCGGCGCAGGCGCTGGCGGCGCGCTTCGGCCCCGGCGCGTCACGGGGCAGCGAGGGTTTCGCCGCCGGTCCCGGCCCGGCGCGCTGAGCGCGGCCGGCCCGCCACGATGAAGCGCCCTGCGCCGCGCATGCCATGAGGCGCCTCGCGCGGCTGTGGTTCATCGTCTTCACCGTCCTGCGCTTCGGCCTGGACGAAGTGGCGCTGCGCGGCTTCCGCCAGCCCTGGGTGCGCGCCCTGGTGCGCGTGGTCACGGTGGGACGCCGCTTCGACGAGCCGCGCGGCGTGCGCCTGCGGCGGGCGCTCGAGCGCCTGGGGCCCCTGTTCGTCAAGTTCGGCCAGGTGCTGTCGACACGGCGCGACCTGGTCCCCCCGGACCTTGCCGACGAGCTGGCGAAGCTGCAGGACCGCGTGCCGCCCTTCCCGGCGGCGCAGGCGCGCGCGCTCGTCGAGCGCGCGCTCGGGCGTGGCGTGGACGAGGTCTTCGAACACTTCGAGGCCGAGCCCGTGGCCAGCGCCTCGATCGCGCAGGTGCACTTCGCGCGCCTGCGCGAAGGCGTGGCGCGCGGCGCAACGGCCGGACGCGAGGTCGCGGTCAAGGTGCTGCGCCCGGGCATGCTCGGCGCCATCGAGAACGACCTGGAGCTGCTGCACACGCTGGCGCGCTGGGTCGAGCGCCTGAGCGCCGACGGCCGGCGCCTGCGCCCGCGCGAGGTCGTGGCCGAGTTCGACATGCACCTGCACGACGAGCTCGACCTCGTGCGCGAGGCGGCCAACGCCACGCAGCTGCGCCGCAACATGCAGGACCTCGGTCTGGTGCTCGTGCCCGAGATGATCTGGGACCTGTGCACCCCGACCGTGATCGTGATGGAGCGCATGCACGGCGTGCCCATCGGCCAGGTGCAGCGCCTGCGCGAGGCCGGGGTGGACTTCAAGAAGCTCGCGCGCGACGGCGTGACGATCTTCTTCACCCAGGTCTTCCGCGACGGCTTCTTCCACGCCGACATGCACCCGGGCAACATCCAGGTCAGCCTGGCGCCGCAGACCTTCGGCAGCTACATCGCGCTGGACTTCGGCATCATCGGCACGCTCACCGAGCGCGACAAGGACTACCTGGCGCAGAACTTCATCGCCTTCTTCCGCCGCGACTACAAGCGCGTGGCCGAGCTGCACGTGGAGTCGGGCTGGGTGCCGCCGAACACGCGCGTGGACGCGCTGGAGAGCGCCATCCGCGCCGTGTGCGAGCCGCAGTTCGAGCGCCCGCTGAAGGACATCTCGCTCGGCCAGGTGCTGCTGCGGCTGTTCCAGACCTCGCGCCGCTTCAACGTCGAGATCCAGCCCCAGCTCGTGCTGCTGCAGAAGACGCTGCTGAACATCGAGGGCCTGGGCCGCGAGCTCGACCCCGACCTCGACCTGTGGACGACGGCCAAGCCCTTCCTCGAGCGCTGGATGAGCGAGCAGGTGGGTTGGCGCGCCTGGCTGGAGCGCTTCAAGGCCGAGGCGCCGCGCTACGCGCAACTGCTGCCGGAACTGCCGCGCCTGGCACACCAGGCACTGCAGCGCACGCCCGAGCGGGACTCGCCGGTGCTGCTGGCGCTGCTGGCCGAGCAGCGGCGCACCAATCGACTGCTCACCGGCCTGGGCTGGGCGGCCTTCGGCTTCCTGCTGGGCATGGTGCTGGCCCAGGCCTGGCTGGGCGGCTGATCAGCGCGCCGGGCCGCACTGCGCCAGCATGCGCGGCGTGACGAGCGTGACGCCGGACTCGGTGACGTGGAAGCCGCGCGCCAGATCGGCAGCGCGGTCCACGCCCGCGTGGAAGCCGTCGGGCAGGCGGCAGCGCTTGTCGACGATGGCGCGCGCGAGGCGCGCGCCGCGGCCCACGGTCACATCCGGCAGCACGAGCGAGTCCTCGACCACGCTGCCCTCCTCCACGCGTACCTTGCAGAACAGCACGGAGCGACGCACGACGGCGCCGCTGACGACGCAGCCGCTGGCCACGAGCGAGTCGACGGCATAGCCGCGCCGGCCTTCAGGCTCGTCGAAGACAAACTTCGCCGGCGGCAACTGCGGGATCTGGCTCAGGACGGGCCAGCCGTCGTCGTAGAGGTTGAGCTCGGGCAGCACGCGCGTGAGGTCCATGTTGGCCTCCCAGTAGGCGTCCACGGTGCCGACGTCGCGCCAGTAGGGCTCGCCATCGACAGTGTTGACGCTGCTGCGCGCGAAGCGGTGCGCGTGCACGCGGTGGTGCCCGATGGCGCGCGGGATCAGGTCGCGGCCGAAGTCGTGCGTGGAGTCGGCCGCGGCCGCGTCGCGCATCAGCTGGTCGTACAGGAAGCCGGCATCGAAGACATAGACCCCCATGCTGGCGAGTGCATGCGTCGGCCGCGCCGGCAGGCCCACCGGATGGCGCGGCTTCTCGTCGAAGGCCACGACGCGGTCGGCCTCGTCCACGGCCATGACACCGAAATCGCACGCGTGCTGCAGCGGCACCTCGACGCAGGCCACGGTGAGCTCGGCCCGGCGCTCCACGTGCTCGGCCAGCAGCACCGAGTAGTCCATCTTGTAGATGTGGTCGCCGCCGAGCACCAGCACGTGCTCGGGCCGGGCCTCGCGCACCAGACCGAGGTTCTGCCACACCGCGTCGGCTGTGCCGCTGTACCAGCCCTGCCCGTGCTGTTGCTGGGCCGGGGCTATGTCGATGAACTCGCCCAGCGAGTGCGACAGGAAACCCCAGCCGCGCTCGATATGGCGGATCAGGCTCTGCGCCTTGTACTGCGTCAGCACGCCGATGCGCCGGATGCCGGAGTTGACGCAGTTGCTGAGCGCGAAGTCGATGATCTTGAGCTGCCCGGCAAACGGCACGGCAGGCTTGGCTCGGCCGTCGGTCAGCTGCTGCAGGCGGCTGCCACGGCCGCCGGCGAGCACGACGGCGTAGGTGCGTTGGGTCAGGTGGTTGCGCGGCAGCGGCATCGGAGCGGGCAGTCGACAGTCTCAAGGCTAGGCGGACGCGCCGAAAAGGGCTTGCTGCAGCGCAAGGCCGGTGCGCCGCAGGCGAGCCGCAGGCCCCGTCTTCAGGCACTGTGCGACCCTGCCGATGCGGCGTCATGCCGCCAAGGCATCATCAAGGCTTCGCATGGATCGCACAAGGTTTGCAGGGGCCCCCGTGGCCACCCCGGGACTCGCGCATGAGCATTCGCCACCTCGACCACTTCTTCGACCCCGCCTCCGTGGCCGTCATCGGCGCGTCCACGCGCCCCGGCAGCGTCGGTGCCACCGTCTGGCGCAACGTGCGCGAGGGCCGCTTCGCCGGCCCGCGCTGGGCCGTCAACCCGCGCCACGCCACGCTCGAAGGGGACCCCTGCCACCCCGACGTGCGCAGCCTGCCGGCAGCGCCCGAACTCGCCGTCATCTGCACGCCGCCGGCCACCGTGCCGGGGCTGATCGCCGAGCTCGGCGCGCGCGGCACCCGGGCCGCCGTCGTGCTGAGCGCCGGCTTCGACGCGGCCACGAAAGCAGCGATGCTGAACGCCGCGCGGCCCCATCTGCTGCGCATCCTCGGGCCGAACTGTCTCGGGCTGCTGGTGCCGCACCTCGGACTGAACGCAAGCTTCGCCCACACCGGGGCAGAGCCCGGCAGCCTGGCTTTCGTCTCGCAGTCCGGCGCGCTCGTCACCGCGATGCTGGACTGGGCGCGCGGACGCGGCATCGGCTTCTCGCACTTCGTCTCGCTCGGCGAGCACGCCGACGTGGATTTCGGCGACATGCTGGACTGGCTGGCGACCTGCCCGCGCACACGCTCGGTGCTGATGTACGCCGAGTCGATCGAGGGCGCGCGCAAGTTCATGTCGGCCGCGCGGGCGGCGGCACGCAACAAGCCGGTGCTGATCGTGAAGGCCGGCCGCAGCGCCCAGGGCGCCGCAGCGGCGGCGTCGCACACGGGCGCGCTCGCCGCCTCCGACCTGGTGCTGGATGCGGCGATCCGGCGCGCGGGCATGCTGCGCGTGGACACGCTGCGCGAGTTGTTCGACGCCGCGCAGACGCTGGCGCACTTCCGCGGCTCGATCGCCACCGAGGTCGCGCGGCTGGAGCCGCGGCACCAGCGCCTGACGCTCGTGACCAACGGCGGCGGCGCTGGCGTGATGGCGGCCGACGCCGCGGCGCGCGAAGGGGTGGAGCTCGCGCCGCTCGCGCCCGCCACCCTGGCGGCGCTGGACACCGGGCTGCCGCCGAACTGGTCGCACGCCAATCCGGTGGACATCATCGGCGACGCGCCGGTGACGCGCTACGTGCACACGCTGCGCACGCTGCTGGCCGACCGCAGCAGCGGCACGCTGCTGTTCATGCACGCGCCCACCGCCATCGTGCCCAGCGCCGAGATCGCGCGCGCGCTGCTGCCCGTGCTGCGCGAGCAGCCGGGGCGGCTGCTCGCCTGCTGGCTCGGCGGGCCGGCGGTGCAGGAGGCGCGCAGCCTGTTCGAGGCCGAGGGCATCGCCTGCCACGACACGCCCGAGGCGGCGGTCCACGCCTTCGCGATGCTTGCCGAGTACCGGCGCAACCAGGTGCAGCTGATGGAAGCCCCGCCGGCGCGGCAGTCACCGCCGCCCGCGCTGCCCGCGCCGGGCGCGCCCGAAGCCGCCGACGCCCGCCCGGCCCCGGCGGGCAGCGCGGGCCGGGCCGAGGTGCGCCGTCTTGTCGATGCCGCACTTGCCAGCGGCCGCACGCTGATGACCGAACCCGAGGCCAAGGCGCTGCTGGCGGCCTGCGGCATCCCGGTCGTCGCCACCCGTGTTGCCGCTGCGGATCCGCTGGCGGCGCTGCAGGTGGCCTCGGAGATCGGCTACCCGGTCGCGCTGAAGGTGCTGTCGCCGCAGATCACCCACAAGAGTGACGTCGGCGGCGTTGCCCGCAACCTGGAGAACGCTGCCGAGGTGGCGGACGCCGCCCAGGCCATCCTCGCGCGCGTGGCCCAGCGCCGGCCCGGCGCCACCGTCACCGGCTTCACCGTCCAGGCCATGGTGCAGCGGCCGCGCGCGCTCGAGCTCATCGTCGGCGCGAGCATCGACGCCCAGTTCGGGCCCGTGGTGCTGTTCGGCCAGGGGGGCACCGCGGTGGAGGTGCTGGCCGACCGCGCCATCGGCCTGCCGCCGCTGAACGCGCCGCTGGCGCACGCGCTCATCGGGCGCACACGCGTCGCGCGCCTGCTGCAAGGCTGGCGCGACGTGCCGCCGGCAGATACCGATGCCGTCGTCGGTGTGCTGACGGCGGTGTCGGCGCTGCTGGCCGAAGAGCCGCGCATCGCCGAGCTCGACATCAACCCCTTGCTCGCCGACGCCCAGGGCGTGGTCGCGCTGGACGCGCGTGTGCGCCTGAGCGCCGCCGCCCCAGGCGGCGCGGCGCACTTCGCGATCCGGCCCTACCCGGCCGAGCTCGTGCGCCAGATCGCCTGGCAGGGCCGGACACTGACGCTGCGCCCGATACGCCCCGAGGACGAGCCCCAGCACCGTGCCTTAGTCGAAAGCCTGGACCCCGTGGACCTGCGCATGCGTTTCTTCTACAGCCGGCGCACGCTCGAGCACAGCGAGCTCGCGCGCCTGACGCAGATCGACTACGAGCGCGAGATGGCCTTCATCGCCACCGAAGCCGACGCCGCCGGGCCCGAGCGCACCCTGGGCGTGGCGCGCGCCACCTGCGACCCCGACAACGAGGAAGCCGAGTTCGCCGTCACCGTGCGCTCCGATCTCAAGGGCGGCGGCCTGGGCTCGCTGCTGATGCGCGCACTGATCGACCACCTGCGCCAGCGCGGCACACGCCGGCTCGTGGCCTATGTGCTGCGCGAGAACGAGCGCATGCTGCAGCTCGCGCGCGACCTCGGCATGCAGCCCGACACAAGCCACCCCGACCCGGACACGGTGAAGGTGGCGATGGACCTGCGGCCCCGGGACGAGACAGACCGACCGGCGCGCTGAATGCGCACCGCCCCCCACCCGCGGGCCCGCCACAGTCCTCGAAACTGCCCGGGGACTGCATGCTTGTTCGCAGACCCTGTCATCAGCACTCCCCCCTAGAGAGTGCTAATATTTTGGGAACTTGCAGATCAGGGTTTACTCTGAGAGCTACATGAACACTATCAACGCCACTGCTGTCGCCGTCCGCGACCCCTGGTCGCTCGTCCCCTCGCTGGGCAATCTGGACGCTTACATCAGCGCCGTCAACCGCCTGCCGCTGCTGACGCAGAGCGAGGAGACCTCGCTCGCCCGCCGCCTGCGCGACCACGGCGATCTCCAGGCCGCCGGGAAGCTGGTGCTGTCGCACCTGCGGCTCGTGGTCTCGGTCTCGCGCCAGTACCTGGGCTACGGCCTGCCGCAGGGCGACCTGATCCAGGAAGGCAACGTCGGCCTGATGAAGGCGGTCAAGCGCTTCGACCCCGAGCAGGGCGTGCGCCTGGTCAGCTACGCGCTGCACTGGATCAAGGCCGAGATCCACGAATACATCCTGAAGAACTGGCGCATGGTCAAGGTCGCGACGACCAAGGCGCAGCGCAAGCTCTTCTTCAACCTGCGCTCGATGAAGCAGGGCTTCAAGGCCGACGTCGACGACGCTGACGCGCACCGCAACACGCTGACGGCGGCCGAGGTGGCCATCGTCGCGCGCGAGCTGAACGTCAAGCCTGACGAGGTGGTCGAGATGGAAACCCGCCTGGCCGGCGGTGACGTCGCGCTCGAACCCACCGGCGACGACGGCGAGGAGGACTACGCACCGATCGCCTACCTGGCCGACGAGCGTCACGAGCCCACGCGGGCGATCGAGGCGCGACAGCGCGACTGGATGGCCAGCGACGGCATCGCCCGCGCGCTCGACTCGCTGGACTCCCGCAGCCGGCGCATCGTCGAGGAACGCTGGCTCAAGGTCAACGACGACGCCTCTGGCGGCATGACGCTGCACGAGCTCGCGGCCGAGTACGGCGTCAGCGCCGAGCGCATCCGCCAGATCGAGGTCGCGGCGATGAAGAAGATGCGCAAGGCGATCGAGACCGCCACGGCGGCCTGAGCGTCACATGAGCAGCCCCAGCAAGGGCTGAGTCTGCGGCCACGGGTGAGGCGACGACGGCGGCCTCGCCATCACCCGCTGGCGCGCGTGCCAGCTCACGACTCAGCTGCGGTAGTCGGCATTGATGCTGACGTAATCGTGCGAGAGGTCGCAGGTCCAGACGGTGGCGGCGGCGCTGCCGCGATGCAGGTCCACCCGCACCGTGATCTCGCTGCCCTTCATCACGCGCTGGCCGTCCTCCTCGCGGTAGTCGGGATGCCGACCGCCGGCGCGGGCGACGTGCACGTCGTCCAGGAACAGGTCGATCAGGCCCTGGTCCAGGTCGTCGATGCCGGCGTAGCCCACCGCCGCGAGGATGCGGCCCAGGTTGGGGTCGCTGGCATAGAAGGCGGTCTTGACCAGCGGCGAGTGCGCGATCGCGTAGGCGACGAGGCGGCACTCCTCGGCGTTGCGCCCGCCGTCGACGCGCACGGTGATGAACTTGGTCGCGCCCTCGCCGTCACGCACGATGGCCTGCGCCAGGCGGCGCGAGACGTCGAACACGGCTGCGCGCAGTGCCTGGCCTTCAGGTGAATCCAGCGTCGTGATCGGCGCATGCCCGGCAGCCTGAGTGGCCATCAGCACGAAGCTGTCGTTGGTCGAGGTGTCGCCGTCGATCGTGATGCGGTTGAAGCTCTCGTCCGCCGCCTCGCGCACGAGCTGCTGCAGCAGTGCCGGGGCGATCACGGCGTCGGTGGCCACGTAGCCGAGCATCGTCGCCATGTTCGGGCGGATCATGCCGGCGCCCTTGGAGATGCCGGTCACGCTGACCGTGCGCCCGCCGATCTGCACCTGCGTCGACGCGCCCTTGGGCAGCGTGTCGGTGGTCATGATGCCCTGGGCGGCTTCAGCCCAGCGCGCGCCATCCGCCGGCACGGGCGCCGCGGCATTGGCCAGCAGCGCCGGCAGTCCGGCCTCGACACGCTCGATCGGCAGCGGCTCCAGGATGACGCCGGTGGAAAAGGGCAACACCTGCTGCGGCGTGACGCCGAGGTGGCGCGCCAGGGCCTCGCAGGTGCGCGTGGCGCGTGCCAGTCCCTCGGCCCCGGTGCCGGCGTTCGCGTTGCCGGTGTTGACGACCAGCGCCCGGATGCCGGCGCCGCCACCGGCCGCCAGGTGCGCCTGGCACAACTGCACCGGCGCGGCGCAGAAGCGGTTCTTCGTGAAGACCCCGGCCACGGCCGCGCCCTCATCGAGCAGGAAGACGACCAGGTCGCGCCGGTTCGCCTTGCGGATGCCGGCCATCGCGGTGCCGATGCGCAGGCCGGCCACCGGGTGCAGTCGGGAAGGATCGGGGGCGCTCAGGTTGACGGGCATGAGGATCTCCTTCCTGGAATGCGGATAGGCCGGGGGGCGCGCGGTTCTTCGCGATGCAGGCGCCGGTGCAGCGACGGCCGTCAGCGCCGACCCGCCGCGCCCACGATCACGCCAGCTTGCCGTGGCACTGCTTGTACTTCTTGCCGCTGCCGCAGGGGCAGGGATCGTTGCGGCCCACCTTGGGCACCTCGCCGGCGAGCGTGGCGGGGTCGGTCTCCTGGGAGACGCTGCCGTCCTCGTTCGGGTGCGTGTAGGTGACGTTGGCCATCTGTGATGCGGTCTGCTCGATGGACTCGGCCGCCTGCGCCACCTGCTCCTGCGTCTGGATGCGCACCGTCAGCAGCAGCCGCGTGACCTCCATCTTCACCATGTCCAGCAGCTTGGCGAAGAGCTCGAAGGCCTCGCGCTTGTACTCCTGCTTCGGGTTCTTCTGCGCGTAGCCGCGCAGGTGGATGCCCTGGCGCAGGTAGTCCAGCGCCGCCAGATGCTCGCGCCAGTGCGAGTCGATCGACTGCAGCAGCACCATGCGCATGAAAGGCGTGAACTGCGCGGCGCCGACCACATCCAGCTTGCCCTGGAACAGCGCGTCACCGGCGGCCAGCACCTTCTCGAGCACGTCGTCGTCGGTCATCGACTCGCTGCCCTCGACCGTGGCCTGCAGCGCCACCTCGCACTGCCACTCCTCGCGCAGCACCTTCTCCAGGCCGGGCAGGTCCCATTGCTCCTCGATGCTCTCGGCGGGCACGTGCGCGCGCACGACCTCGGTCAGCGCGCCGCGGCGCAGCTTGGCGATGCGGTCGTCCAGCGCCTCGGCCTCGAGGATCTCGTTGCGCTCCTGGTAGATGACCTTGCGCTGGTCGTTGGCGACGTCGTCGTACTCCAGCAGCTGCTTGCGCATGTCGAAGTTGCGCGCCTCCACCTTGCGCTGCGCGCTCTCGATGCTGCGCGAGACGATGCCGGCCTCGATGGCCTCGCCCTCGGGCATCTTCAGGCGGTCCATGATGGCCCGCACGCGGTCGCCCGCGAAGATGCGCATCAGCGCGTCGTCGAGGCTCAGGTAGAAGCGGCTCGAACCCGGGTCACCCTGGCGTCCGGCGCGGCCGCGCAGCTGGTTGTCGATGCGCCGGCTCTCGTGGCGCTCGGTGGCGATGATGCGCAGGCCGCCCTGGGCCTTGACCTGCTCGTGCAGGCCCTGCCACTCGGACTGCAGCCGCTGCGCACGCGCGCTGCGCTCGTCTTCGGACAGCGAAGCGTCCGCCTCGAGCAGCTGGATCTGCTTCTCGACATTGCCCCCGAGCACGATGTCGGTGCCGCGACCGGCCATGTTGGTGGCGATCGTGATCATGCCGGGACGGCCGGCCTGGGCCACGATCTCGGCCTCGCGCGCGTGCTGCTTGGCGTTGAGCACCTGGTGCGGCAACCCGGCCTTGGCCAGCAGCGAGGCGACGATCTCGGAGTTCTCGATCGAGGTCGTGCCCACGAGAACAGGCTGCCCGCGCCCGTGGCAGTCGCGGATGTCGGCGATGACGGCGTCGTACTTTTCCTTGGTGGTCTTGTAGACGAGGTCGAGCTCGTCCTTGCGCACCGTCGGCCGGTTCGGCGGGATGACCACCGTCTCCAGGCCGTAGATCTCCTGGAACTCGTAGGCCTCGGTGTCGGCGGTGCCGGTCATGCCGGCGAGCTTGCGGTAGAGGCGGAAGTAGTTCTGGAACGTGACCGAGGCCAGGGTCTGGTTCTCGTTCTGGATCTGCACCCGCTCCTTGGCCTCCACCGCCTGGTGCAGACCGTCGCTCCAGCGCCGCCCGGTCATCAGGCGGCCGGTGAACTCGTCGACGATGACGACTTCGCCGTTCTGCACCACGTAGTGCTGGTCGCGGTGGTAGAGCTGGTGCGCGCGCAGGCCCGCGTACACGTGGTGCATCAGCGTGATGTTCGACGGGTCGTACAGGCTTGCGCCCTCGGCCAGCAGGCCGGCCGCCGTGAGCAGTTCCTCGGCGCGCTCGTGGCCGGCGTCGGTGAGGAAGACCTGGTGCTGCTTCTCGTCGACGGTGAAGTCGCCCGGCTCGATCACGCCTTCGCCGGTGCGCGGATCGGCCTCGCCGATCTGCTTCTTCAGGTGCGGGACGATGGCATCGATCTTGATGTAGAGATCGGTGTGGTCCTCGGCCTGGCCGCTGATGATCAGCGGCGTGCGAGCCTCGTCGATCAGGATCGAGTCCACCTCGTCGACGATGGCGTACTGCTGGCCGCGTGCCATGACGCGCTCGGCCACCTCGTAGACCATGTTGTCGCGCAGGTAGTCGAAGCCGAACTCGTTGTTCGTGCCGTAGGTGACGTCGGCGGCGAAGGCCGCCTGCTTCTGCTCGCGCGTCAGGCCCGGCACGTTCACGCCCACGGTCAGGCCGAGGAAGCCGTAGAGCCGGCCCATCCAGTCGGCATCGCGCCGCGCGAGGTAGTCGTTGACCGTCACGAGGTGAACGCCCTGGCCCGCCAGCGCATTCAGGTAGACGGGCAGCGTCGCCATCAGCGTCTTGCCCTCGCCCGTGCGCATCTCGGCGATCTTGCCCTGGTGCAGCGCGATGCCGCCGATGAGCTGCACGTCGAAGTGGCGCATCTTCAGCGTGCGCTTGCCGGCCTCGCGCACGGCGGCGAAGGCCTCGGGCAGCAAGGCGTCCAGCGTCGCGCCCTGGCTCAGGCGCTGACGGAACTCGTCGGTCTTGGCGCGCAACTGCGCGTCGTCGAGCTTCTCGAAGGCCGGCTCCAGAGCGTTGATCTGCTGCACCACCTTCCGGTAGGTCTTCAGCAGGCGGTCGTTGCGACTGCCGAAAATCTGGGTCAGGAACTTGGGCAACATGCGGGGTGGCTCGCTCGGGTGGGGTCGGCCTTGCACGCGGGTCTCGGGCACCTGGCGACACCGGGCAGAAAGCCCCCCGGCGCCGCGACCTCGACCGCGGACAAAGCCGGTCACTTTACCATCCGTGCGTCAGCCGGAGGGCCGGGCCCGGGGGCAGCGCCTGCTCATGACGTGGCAAGCGCGGACGCCGGCGGCCAGGCGCGCGGCCGGCAGCGATCGGCCGGCGCTTTCAGCGCGAGCGTCGGGGCGAGGCGGCCAGTGGGGGCACTGCTGCCGAACGCGCAGCGAGGAAGCGGGCAGGGTCCTGGGGCACGCCTTCGAGCAATACCTCGAAGTGCAAGTGCGGGCCGGTGGAGCGACCGCTGTTGCCGACCTCGCCGACGACCTGACCGCGGCGGACGATGTCGCCGACCGCCGCGCGGGCCGTCGACAAATGCGCATACAGCGTCGTCAAGCCGCTGCCGTGTTCGATCTCCAGCACCTGCCCGTACTGGGGGTGCCAGCCCACCGTCACCACGACACCGCCCGCCGCGGCGCGCACCGGCGTACCGATGTCGGCCGGGAAGTCCAGCCCCGTGTGCAGCGCCGTGCGTCCACTGAAGGGGTCCAGCCTGAAGCCGAAGCCCGAGCCGACCGGGCCTTCGACCGGCATGACACTGGGGACCATCAGCGCGCGCATCCGTTGCTCGAACAGGCGCGACTCGGCCAGCGTGAACAGATCGGCGGTCTGGTCGGCACGGTCACCGAGCATATCGAGCACCTGGTCGAGCTGCTCCAGGGTCGGGCGCTCCAGCGGCAGGTACACACCACCCTGCCCGCCCGCGGCGGCGATGCCCGGCCCTGTCTTGTCCGCTGGCGCCTGGGCGCCGCCGCGCGGCGCCGTCGCAGGCGTGCTGCGTCCTGGGGGGGACTTCGGTGCACCCTGCGCCGGCGGCGAGCTCCGCTGCAAGGGCGCAAGATCCTCCGCCTTCACCCCGGCAAGCCCCGTGACGCGCTCGCCCACAGCCTCCAGCCGGATCATGCGGGCCTGCATCTCGCCGAGCCTCTTCGCCATGGCGTCGAGGTTCTCGCGCATGAACCGTTCACGTTGAGCCACCTCGTCGCGAGCGACAAAGCGCACGAGCGTGCTGACGACCGGCCAGCCCTCGCGCGCGGCCTTCAGGAAGAACCAGTGGTAGGTGGCGCCCGAGGTGAGCATCAGCAGCACGGCCAGCGCCGCGGCCAAGCCAGCCAGCTGCAAGCGGCTGATCTGCAGCACGCGCGTACGCGCCAACGTGCCGTGGGTGATCATGATCTGCATCGCAAGGCTCCTGCCGGCCCCGCCGGTACACTGGGCCGCATGAGGCGCTCCAGCCCGTCGGGCACACGCTCTGTAGCCGAGGCGCTCCAGGGCCACGAAACCCTGGGTGCGCTGCTCAACCGTTGGCACACCGCGCAACAGTGTATGCAGGCCTCGCGGCCGGTGATCGGCGCAGCCTTGTCGACGGCACTGCGCCCAGGACCGATCGAGGACGGCTGCTGGGTGATCCTGGCAGACAACGGCACGGCCGCATCCAAGGCCCGGCAGCTGCTGCCCCGCGTCAGCGCCGTGCTGCAGCAAGCCGGGTTGCCGGTGTCCGAAGTGAAGGTTCGCGTCGTTCCGCGTCCGGCGCAGCCACCCGGGGGACCGGCGAGCCAGTGAATCGCCCGCGCGCAAGGCTCGAACCGGCCGAGCCGCCGAATCGGCCAACGACCGCAGTACCGAACCGCCGCACCCGCGCTGGGGTTGGTGCCGACTATCCGAATCGAACGGATGACCTCCCGCTTACAAGGCGGATGCTCTACCAGCTGAGCTAAGTCGGCGCGAAATGCAGATTCTAGGAGGGCGCTCGGTCAGACCGTTTCAGGACGGGACGCTCCGCACCAGGCCAGTGTGCGCAGACGGGTTCTTCGACACGGCTCACTTGATGCGCTTGAGCGAGGGCCGGCCGCCCGGCGGTACCGGTGTGGGCGGAGGCGGCTCAGGCGCAGGCGCGCCCGAGGAGCGCTTGGGCTTCGGCGCCGCGGGCGCCTCGACGCCCGACAGCTTGATGACCGGGGCCGAGCGGCGGGGCTCGGGGGCGGGTTCCGGTGGGGGCGTCGCAGGCGTGGCGGGTGCCTCGATCGGGACCGGGAAGGCCATGCCCTGCCCGTTCTCGCGTGCGTAGATCGCCACGACGCGATCCACCGGCACGAGGATGTCGCGCGGCACGCCGCCGAACCGGGCCTTGAACTCGATGAACTCATTGCCCAGCTGCAGGCCACTCGTGGCCTCGAAACTGACATTGAGCACGATCTCGCGATTCTTCACGTATTCCACGGGCACCTGCACCGTCTCGTCGACGAAGACGGCAACGTAGGGTGTGAAGCCGTTGTCCGTGCACCAGTCGTGCAGCGCCCGGATCAGGTAGGGGCGCGTGGAGGTGCCCTGCGACTCCGGGGACAGCGTCGTGACCATGGTGGAGAAGCGGCCCGGGCCCGATTACTTGCGCATCACCTTTTCCGAAGGCGTCAGCGCCTCGATGTACGCAGGACGCGAGAAGATGCGCTCGGCGTACTTCAGCAACGGCGCAGCGTTCTTCGACAACTCGATGCCGTAGTAGTCCAGGCGCCACAGCAGCGGGGCGATGGCGACGTCGAGCATCGAGAAATCGTCGCCGAGCATGTACTTGTTCTTGATGAAGATCGGCGCGAGCTGCGTCAGGCGGTCGCGGATCTGCTCGCGCGCCTTCTCGAGTTGCTTCTCGGTGGCCTTCACGCTGCGCCCCTCGAGCAGGTTCACCTGCGAGAACAGCTCCTTCTCGAAGTTGAACAGGAACAGCCGCACGCGCGCACGCGCCACCGGGTCGCCCGGCATCAATTGCGGGTGCGGGAAGCGCTCGTCGATGTACTCGTTGATGATGTGCGATTCGTACAGGATGAGGTCGCGCTCCACCAGGATGGGCACCTCGTTGTACGGGTTCATCAGCGCGATGTCCTCGGGCTTGGCGAACAGATCGACATCACGGATCTCGAAATCCATGCCCTTCTCGAACAGCACGAAGCGGCAGCGGTGGGAGTAGGGGCAGGTGGTGCCGGAGTAGAGGACCATCATGGCAACAGGATTTCCTTCAGCAGCGGACCCGCGGGCCCATCGAAAAATGCAAACGCAGTGGGGGCTCGACGCCGCCACTGCGCACGCGGGCCCGGACCGGCCGGGCCCGGGGAAAACTCACTTGACGTCTTTCCAGAACGCCGCGTTCAGACGCCAGGCGATCACGGTGAAGACGGCCAGGAACAGCAGCACCCAGACCCCGATACGGATGCGGTCGGCCTGCATCGGCTCGCTCATCCACTTCAGGTAGGCCACGAGGTCGGCCACGGCCTCGTTGTACTGGACCGGCGACAACTGGCCCGGGGAGATCTGCTCGACGCCCTTGAACACGTGCGTGACCTTCTTCGGGTCGTGGGCGTCCGCCACGTCGGCCCATACCGCACGCGTCTGCCCCTGGAGTTCCCACAGCACGTGGGGCATGCCCACGTTCGGGAAGGCAGCGTTGTTCCAGCCGGTGGCCTTGGTGTCGTCCCGGTAGTAGGTGCGCAGGTAGGTGTAGATGTAGTCGGCGCCGCTGCCCTTGCCCGCGGCCGAGCGCGAGCGCGCGATCACCGTCAGGTCGGGCGGCAAGGCGCCGAACCACTCCTTGGCGTCCTTGGCGGCGAGCGCCACCTTCATCGTCTCGCCGACCTTTGCGCCGGTGAAGATCAGGTTGGCCGCAATCTGCGGCTCGGTCAGTCCGATGTCGCGCAGGCGGTTGTAGCGCATGAACTCGGCCGCATGGCAGTTCAGGCAGTAGTTCGCAAACAGCTTGGCGCCATTCTGGAGAGCGGCCAAATCGGTCACACGCTCGGCCGGGAACTTGTCCCAGGCAATTCCGTCGCCGGCGGCGCGCGCGCCCCCGCCGACCAGGGACAGCGCGGCCAGCAGCGTCAGGAGGAGTTTCTTCATCATGGATGCAACAGCTCTGTGCAAGGAGACCGGCTCGTCAATGCGGTTGGAAGACCACGCGCTCGGGCACGGGCTTGAACTCGCCGATGCGGCTCCAGAAGGGCATCAGCAGGAAGAAACCGAAGTAGAAGATGGTGCCGATCTGCGAGACCAGCGTGCCCGCGTCGGAAGGCGGCTTGATGCCGAGGTAGCCGAGCACCAGCATGTCGATCGCGAAGAGCGCGTACATCCACTTGTGCCAGCCCGGCCGGTAGCGGATCGACTTGACCGGGCTGTTGTCGAGCCAGGGGAGGAAGAACATGATGACGACCGCGCCGCCCATCACGACCACGCCCCAGAACTTGGCGTCGAAGCCCTTGAGCAGGCCGATGAACACGAGCGCCGAGACGCCCACGACAACCTTGGCGTTGCGCGAGAGGCCGCCCAGCAGCAGCGTCACCGCCGCGCCGATGGCCACCAGCACGACGAAGACGTTGACCATGGGATCCGTGGTCGCGCGCAGCATCGAGTAGTAGGGGGTGAAATACCAGACCGGGGCGATGTGCGCCGGCGTCTTCAGCGGGTCAGCCGGGATGAAGTTGTTGTACTCGAGGAAGTATCCGCCCATCTCCGGCGCCAGGAAGACCACGGCGCTGAACAGCAGCAGGAACACCGACACGCCCATGATGTCGTGCACGGTGTAGTAGGGATGGAAGGGGATGCCGTCCAGCGGCCGGCCCTGCGCGTCCTTCTTGGCCTTGATCTCGACGCCGTCCGGGTTGTTCGAGCCGACCTCGTGCAGCGCGATGATGTGGGCGGCCACGAGCCCGATGAGCACCAGTGGGATCGCGATCACGTGGAAGCTGAAGAAACGATTCAGGGTCGCGTCGCTGACGACGAAGTCGCCGCGGATCAGCAGCGCGAGATCCGGACCGACGAAGGGCACGGCGGCGAACAGGTTGACGATGACCTGCGCGCCCCAGTAGCTCATCTGACCCCAAGGCAGCAGGTAGCCGAAGAAGGCCTCGGCCATCAGGCACAGGAAGATCGCGCAGCCGAAGATCCACACCAGTTCGCGCGGCTTGCGGTAGCTGCCGTAGAGCATGCCCCGGAACATGTGCATGTAGACGACGATGAAGAAGGCCGAGGCGCCGGTGGAGTGCATGTAGCGCACCAGCCAGCCCCAAGGCACGTCCCGCATGATGTACTCCACCGATGCGAAGGCGAGCGCCGCATCAGGCTTGTAGTGCATCACGAGGAAGATGCCGGTCACGATCTGGATCACCAGCACCAGCATGGCCAGCGAACCGAAGAAGTACATGAAGTTGAAGTTCTTCGGCGCGTAGTACTCGGACAGATGCTCCTTGTACAACTTCGACGCCGGGAACCGGTTGTCGACCCAGGTCAGCAGCTTCTGCCCCGCGTTGGCGCCGGCCGGAGCTTCCTTGAATTCAGCCATGGAGTCCTCGGTGGAATCTGGAGTAAGCGCAAGAACGGCCGATCAAGCCTTCTTGTCCTCGCCGATCAGCAGCACGGTGTCCGACAGGTACATGTGCGGCGGCACCTCGAGGTTGTCGGGCGCCGGCTTGTTCTTGAACACGCGACCGGCGATGTCGAAGGTCGAGCCGTGGCACGGACAGAGGAAGCCGCCGGTCCAGTCGTCGGGCAGCGAAGGCTGGGCCCCGGGCTGGAACTTGTCGGCAGGCGAGCAGCCCAGATGCGAGCAGATGCCCACGCCGACGAAGAACTCCGGCTTGATCGAGCGGTGCGGGTTCTTCGCGTAAGCAGGCGTAGGGTACTGCTTGCGGTCCGACGCCGGGTCGGCCACCTGGGCCTCGGTCTTCTTCAGGGACTCGAGCTGCTCCGGCGTGCGGCGCACGATCCATACCGGCTTGCCGCGCCACTCGACCGTCAGCTTCTCCCCCGGCTTCAGCGCCGAGATGTCGACCTGCACGGGAGCGCCTGCGGCGCGCGCGCGCTCCGAAGGCGTGAAGGTGCTGACGAAGGGCACCGCGACGGCCACGCCGCCGACGGCGCCCGCGCCGCACGTGATCGCGATCCAGGTCCGGCGGCCCGGATCGACAACGGCCTCACTCATGAAAACCCTCTTGCTTTATTCGTTCGATGGACGAAACCCAGGGATTCTAGCGGACGGCCGTCTTCGCCCCACCAACAGCCATGCTGCAGCAGACCCGGCGTCAGGTCCCACCGCGCGAGGGCGTGGCGCGGCCCTGGACGAGCGCGCGCGCCATGCCCAGCGCGGCCTTCAGGCTGGACGCGTCGGCGCGGCCGTGGCCGGCGATGTCGAAGGCCGTTCCGTGGTCCGGGCTCGTGCGCACGAAAGGCAATCCGAGGGTGACGTTGACGCCGTGCTCTACGCCCAGGTATTTCACCGGGATGAGCCCATGGTCGTGCGTCATCGCCACGACGAGATCGAACTCGCCGGGATGCCCGACCACGGCGCGCGCGCGCATGAAGACGGTGTCCGGCGCGTGCGGTCCACTCGCGTCGATCCCCTCGGCCCGGGCGGCCTGCACGGCCGGGCCGATGATGCGCAGTTCCTCGTCACCGAACAGCCCGCCCTCGCCAGCGTGCGGGTTCAGGCCCGCCACCCCGATGCGCGGGCACGGCTGGCCCCACCGCGCCGCGGAGTCGTGGGCGATCCGCAGGGTCTGCAGCACGGCGTCGAAGGTGACCGCCTCGATCGCGCGCCGCAGCGCGAGATGGATCGTGACGAGGACGACGCGCAGCTCCTCGTTGGCCAGCATCATCCGCACCGGCGGCAGCGTGCCACCGGCCACCGCGCGCGCGGCCAGCGCCTGCAGCATCTCGGTGTGGCCGGGGAAGTCGACGCCGGCGGCGGCCAGCGCCTCCTTGTGCAGCGGCGCGGTCACGATCGCGGCACCCTGGCCGTGCTGCACCAGATCCACCGCGGCCGCTATGCACTGCGCGGCCGCAGCGCCGCAGCGCGCGTCGATGCGTCCCCAGGGCAAGTCGGCCAGGGCCGCAGGCAAGTCGGCGGGCTCGATCACCGGCAGGCAGCCCGGGGGCACCTGGGCCACATCGGCCGGCACCTCGATGCGCGCGATCGGCACGGGCAGGCCCGGCCGCAGCGCGGCGGCGCGCCGCAGCACACCGACGTCGCCGATGACGACGCTGTTCGCAGCCGCCCCCTCGACGAAGGCGCGGACGATGCACTCCGGGCCGATGCCGGCAGCATCCCCCATGGTCAGCAGCAAAGGAAGGTTTGGCGGCATGCAGCGTGCAGGGGGGTGAGGTCAGGCCGGATTCGGCACGTCGATGAAGCCATGCTCGAGACCGAAGCGCGCCGCGAGCTCAGCCCCGAGCGCCGCCGCGCCGTCGCGCTCGGTGGCATGGTGGCCGCAGGCCAGGAAGGCCACGCCCGTCTCGCGTGCCAGGTGCGCCTGCGGCTCGGAGATCTCGCCGGTCAGGAAGGCGTCGGCGCCGGCGGCGATGGCGGGCTCGAAATAACCCTGCGCCCCACCCGTGCACCAGGCCACGCGCCGCAGTGGCCGGCCGTCGCCGGGCACGAGCAGCGGCGCGCGACCCAGGGCCTGCGCCGCGCGCGCGGCCAGGGCTGCGGCGCCCGTGAGGTCTCCGGCCGTACCGATGAAACCCAGGTCCTGCTCGCCGAAGCGGGCGTCGGCCCGCAGCCCCAGCCGCAGCCCGAGCTGGGCGTTGTTGCCCCACTGCGGGTGCGCATCCAGCGGCAGGTGGAAGGCGAAGAGGTTCAGTTCGTGGCGCATCAGCAGCGCGACGCGCTCTCGCAACCAGCCGGTCAGGCGTCCGTCCTGGCCGCGCCAGAACAGGCCGTGGTGCACGAGCAGGGTGTCGGCCCCAGCCGCGATCGCGGCTTCGATGAAGGCGCGGCTCGCCGTCACGCCGCTGGCCACGCGCCGCACCTCGGCGCGGCCCTCGACCTGCAGGCCGTTCGGCCCATAATCCTTGAACCGGTCCACGGCGAGTTGCTCGCGCAGCCAGGTGTCAACTTCGTTGCGGTGGGCCATCGAATGCATTGGGGCGAAGGATTGCGGACGGTCTGGCGATGCACAGGCTCTGGCTGATTTTCTCGCAGGCCGTCACCGTGTTCGCGGCGGCATTGTTCGTCGTTGCCACGCTCAAGCCCGATTGGCTGCGTGGTCGGTCGCTGCTGCCGGTGACGGTGTCGGTCGTGCAGGCGCCTGCATCAGCGGGCTCCGGGCTGCCGGGCAGCGGCCTCAGTGCCGCCGCGCGCATGGCGATGCCGGCCGTGGTCAGCGTGACCGCCCAGCGGGCGGGCCAGCGCACGCCGCACACCGACGACCCCGCCTGGCGCTTCTTCCATGGCGACCGCCCGCCGGCGCCGCAGGCCGGCCTGGGCTCGGGCGTCATCGTCTCGCCCGAGGGTTACCTGCTCACCAACCACCATGTGATCGCGGGCGCCGACGAGATCGAGGTGCGGCTGGCCGACGGGAGGGAAACACGCGCGCGGCTCGTCGGTACCGACCCCGAGACGGACATTGCCGTGCTGAAGGTAGAGCTCGGGTCGCTGCCCGTGATTGCGCTGGGCAATGCCGCGGCGCTGCAGGTCGGCGACCCGGTGCTGGCCATCGGCAACCCCTTCAACGTCGGCCAGACCGTCACGGGCGGCATCGTCAGCGCCCTGGGGCGCAACCGCCTGGGGCTGTCGACCTTCGAGAACTTCATCCAGACCGACGCGGCGATCAACCCCGGGAACTCCGGCGGAGCGCTCGTCGATGCGCGCGGCACGCTCGTGGGCATCAACACCGCCATCTACTCGGACAGCGGCGGCAACATGGGGATCGGCTTCGCGGTTCCGGTCGATCTGGCGCGCGAGGTGATGGAAGGCATCGTGCGCGACGGTCGGGTGATCCGGGGCTGGATCGGCGTCGAACCGCGCGACCTGCCGCCCGACCTCGCAGCCTCGCTCGGATTGGGCTCCGTCAGCGGGGTTCTCATCACCGGCGTGCTGCAGAATGGCCCGGCCGCGCAGGCCGGCGTGCGCCCCGGCGATGTCGTCACGCAGGTGGCGGGTCAGGCAGTGCAGAGCACTGCGCAGTTGCTGAAGGCGGTGGCTGGCCTGAAGCCGCAGTCCCGCACCACGCTGGGCCTCCATCGGGCCGGCCAGACGCTGAACGTGCAGGTCGCAGTAGGACAGAGACCACCCCCCAACGACAACGCCCGTTGACCCCGCGCGAACGCGATCAGCCCGCCTTCGCGTCTTCGCTGTCAGGCGCCTTGGTGTGCTTGATGAAGATCTGCGCCGCGATGATCCCGATCTCGTACAGGATGCACATCGGTACCGCCAGCGCGAGTTGCGATATCACGTCCGGTGGCGTCACCACCGCAGCGATGATGAAGGACGCAACGACGAAGTAGCCGCGGAACTTGCGCAACTGCTCGATCGTGACGATGCCCATGCGCGCCAGCACGATCACCGCCACCGGCACCTCGAAGGCGATGCCGAAGACAAGAAACAGCGTGAGCACGAAACCGAAATACTGCTCGATGTCCGGCGCCGCGGTGATCGCGCTCGGCGCGAAGGCCTGGATGAACTTCGACATCCCGGGGATGACGATGAAGTAGCAAAAAGCCACCCCGAGGAAGAACAGGAACGTGCTCGAGATCACCAGCGGCAGCACGAGCTTCTTCTCGTGCGAGTAAAGCCCGGGCGCCACGAAGGCCCAGACCTGGTAGAGCACCACCGGCAGCGCGACCAGAAATGCCGCCATCAGCGTGATCTTCAGCGGCACCAGGATCGGCGAGATCACGTTCGTGGCGATCAGCTTGGCGCCGTCGGGAAGGTGGGCCACCATCGGCGCGGCCAGCAGGTCGTACAGGCCCGCCGGGCCAGGCCAGAACGCCAGCGCGGCGAAGGCGATGACGACGGCGATCAGCGCCCGGATCAGCCGGTCGCGCAACTCGACCAGGTGCGAGACGAAGGGCGCCTCGGTGCCGGCGAGCTCGTCTTCCTTGGACTTGGGGTCGGGCGCGGTCATGGGAGGAGATACGGGATGGGACGGTGACCGGCAGGCGCGAGGGCCCGGCCGGCACTCAACGTGGCACCTTCACGCCGGAGGGACGGAAGCGCGCAACGCGCGCCGCGCCGGACTGCGCCTTGGCGCGGATGCCGTGGCGCTGCCTGTACCACTGCGGCATGGCGCCGCGCTTGAGGCGCCACTTCTTGCCTGGGTGCTTGTACTCCGGCGGCGGGGTGGGCAGCGGCTCGGACGCGTTGCCCGCGGTGCTGTCGCTGCCGTCGAGCGAGGAGCCGATGGATGACCACTCCTTGTCGAACGACGAAGAGGCCTCGCTGACCGTGCTGTGCACCGTCTGCTCGACGTTGCGCGCCGCATCCTCGAACTGCGACTTCATCTTCTTGAGTTCGTCGAGCTCGATCGAGCGATTGACCTCGGCTCGCACGTCGGCGACGTAACGCTGCGCCTTGCCGACCAGGTGGCCCACGGTGCGCGCGACCTTGGGCAGCTTCTCGGGCCCGATGACGATCAACGCCACGGCGCCGATCAGCGCGAGCTTGTCAAAGCCGAAATCGATCATGCGGGCTCAGTGGGCTGCGGCGGGCTTGGCAGGTGCGCGGAGACCCGGTCCGGGCCATGCCCGCACCAGGCTTCGCACCGCTGCCTTCAGCCCTTGGTCTTGGCTTCGACGTCGACGGTGTTGGCGTCGGCCGTCTTGGCCGCACCGGTCACCTGCTGCGCGGGGGCCGCTGCGGCGTTTGCGTCCGGCGCCTCCTGCCCGCCCTTGACGCCGTCCTTGAAGCCCTTGACCGCGCCGCCGAGGTCGGAGCCGATGTTCTTCAACTTCTTGGTGCCGAAGATCAGCACCACCACCAGCAGCACGATGAGCCAATGCCAGATGCTGAAGGATCCCATGGTCTTGCTCCCGAAAACTGATCGATGATTCTAGGGCGGGGGGCCGGCAGTCGCTGCGGTGCGGGCTTCAGCCCCGCGCCCATGGGCGCGGACCGCCCATCACGTGCATGTGCAGATGGTAGACCTCCTGCCCACCGTCGCGCCCGGTGTTGATGACGGTGCGAAAGCCGTCGACGACGCCCAGTTCGCGCATCAGCCGCGGCGCGAGGCCGAGCATGTGGCCCAGCAGCGCGGCATGCTCGGGCCCGACCTCGGCCAGCGTGGCGATGTGCTGCTTTGGAATCACCAGCACGTGCACCGGCGCCCACGGGTGGATGTCGTGGAAGGCGAGCACCTGCTCGTCCTCGTGGACCTTCTTCGACGGGATCTGTCCGGCGACGATCTTGCAGAAGATGCAGTTCGGGTCGGCGTTCATATGGAGGGATGGAATGGGTGCGTCGAGTTCACGGCATTGTGCGCCGCTGCAGACACGTCTTCAGGGCCCGGGGATCGTCTCCGAAACATTCGGCGGTCTCGAGATCGATGCGTCGATCAGCCTGGGGTGGGAAGCGACTTCAGGATTCCCCGGCGCGCGCGCTCGAGGAATTCTTCTCGCGCTGCACACAGGTTGGCAGGTCAGGCTCAGGACCTGAGGGGCTGCACCACGCCCAGCGCCGACGCTGCCAGGGCGTTGTCACCTTCGCTCCCGGCAAAGATGTAGCCCTTCTCCAGCAACTTCCTGCTGTAGTACTTGTTGTACATGAACGCCCAGATCAGGGAGATGATGAACCACCCGACGCCGGCCGTGATGATCGAAATCATCGCGGCGATCACGAACCCGCCGATGAAGGTGATGAAGTCCCCGCGAAACAGCGAGGGAAAGAAACCGAAGAAGAGCGTGGTCCATGAAAAACCGTAGTAGCCGTTCTTCATGATCCCTGTTTCCTTGTGCCTCATCGCGATGCGCGTTGCCATGAACGTGACCTCAACAACAGGGAGATGCAACAGCAAATTGGAGGGTCATCGCCGAAAGCGACGCCTCGACGCAGTCTATCGTGCCGGTTCGGACTGCTCGCGCGCCGCCAGCTTGCGCAGCGCGAACTCCTCCAGCCCCGACAGGCCCTCGCGCCGGCGCAACTCGGCCAGCACGTCGGCCGGGCGCAAGTCGTGCGCCGCCAGGACGATCATCGTGTGGAACCACAGGTCGGCGACCTCGGCAGTCAGCTTCGCCGCGTCGCCGTCCTTGCCCGCCATCACGACCTCGGTGGCTTCCTCGCCGACCTTCTTCAGCATCGCGTCGAGACCCTTGGCGAACAGGCGCGCGACATAGCTGCGCTCGGGGTCGCCGCCGCGGCGGGACTCGATCACGGCCGCGAGCCGGGCGAGCGTGTCGTCGGCGTTGGGGGTGTCCATCATGTCTACTTGTAGATCCGCTCGGGGTCCTTCAAGACCGGGTCGACCGACGACCAGTCGCGGGCGCCGCCGACGGCAGGCTCCAGGCGCTGGAAGAAGCAGGAATGCCGCCCCGTGTGGCAGGCGATGCCGGGCTCGTGGCCGAGTTGCGTGACCTTCAGCAGCACGACGTCGGCATCGCAGTCCAGGCGGATCTCGTGCACCTGCTGCACATGGCCTGATTCCTCACCCTTGCGCCACAGGCGCCGGCGCGAGCGGCTCCAGTAGACGGCCACGCCGCGCTCGGCCGTCTGCGCCAGCGCGTCGCGGTTCATCCAGGCCATCATCAGCACGTCGCCGCTGGCGGCCTCCTGGGCGATCGCCGGCACCAGGCCGTCGGCGTCCCAGCGCACCGCATCGAGCCAGGCGGCCGGGGTCGTGCAGTTGCCAGGGGTGTCCATCGCCCGCAGTCTACCGGGCGGCCGATGGCGCGGGCGGCGCGGTGCCGGTGTGCGTGGGCCCGGCGTGTCCGCGCTCGGCCGCCAGCCAGGCGAGCACCGGCACCGTGCCCGGCAGCACCGGCGCGCTGCGCACGGGCAGGCTCTCCCAGGCCATCTGCTGGCCCTCGCGCATCTCGAACTCGCCCAGCCACTGCCGCACGCGGCAGAAGTGCAGCCGCACCAGCGCGTGCGGGTAGTCGAACAGCTCCACCTTCCACAACTCGGCCGGCCCGATGGTGACGCCGATCTCCTCGTGCAACTCGCGCCGCAGCGCCTGCTCGACCGACTCCCCGGCCTCGAGCTTGCCGCCGGGGAATTCCCAGTAGCCCGCATAGACCTTGCCCGGCGGGCGGCTCGTCAGCAGGAAGCGCTCGGCGGCGTCGATCAGGATGCCTACCGCAACATCCACCGGACGGCGCGGCGGCGCCGACGCTTCGCCCCCCGCACGGCGGGCGCCCCCCGGCTTCTCAGCCATCTCGGCGCGCCGCCCAGTCGCGCGCGAACTGCTGCGCCACCCGGCCCGAACGCGAGCCGCGCTCGAGGGCCCAGAGCAGCGCCTCGGCGCGCGCGGCGGCGATGGCCGCCTCGTCCAGCCCGAAGCTGCGCAGCCACTGCCCCACGATGGCCAGGTACTCGTCCTGGCTGAAGGGATAGAAGCTGATCCACAGCCCGAAGCGCTCGGACAGGGAGATCTTCTCCTCGACGACCTCGCCCGGGTGCACCTCGCCGTCCTCGGTGTGGCGGTAGCTGAGGTTCTCCTTCATGTACTCCGGCAGCAGGTGGCGCCGGTTGCTCGTCGCGTAGATCAGCACGTTGTCGCTGGACTGCGCCACCGAGCCGTCGAGGATGGATTTCAGCGCCTTGTAGCCGGGCTCGCCGTCCTCGAAGCTCAGGTCGTCACAGTAGACGATGAAGCGCTCTGGGCGCTCCGCGACCAGGTCGACCAGGTCGGGCAGGTCGACCAGGTCGGCCTTGTCGACCTCGATCAGGCGCAGTCCGCGGCCGCTGAATTCGTTCAGGCAGGCCTTGATCAGCGAGCTCTTGCCGGTGCCGCGCGCGCCTGTCAGCAGCACGTTGTTGGCGCCACGGCCGGCAACGAACTGCTCGGTGTTGCGCACGAGGCGCTCCTTCTGGCCGTCGATCTCCTGCAGGTCGGTCAGGCGGATGGGGGCCACGTGGCGCACCGGCTCGAGCACGCCGACGCTGCCGCGCCGACGGTAGCGGAAGGCGACCGAGGCGCCCCAGTCGGGAGCCGTGGCCGGGTGCGGCAGCACGGCCTCCAGGCGCGCGAGCAGGCCCTCGGCGCGAGCGATCAGGGATTCGAAGGAGCTCGAGGCGACAGTCATGACGGAAGTGTAAGGACGGGGCGGACTGCGTCGCCCGCGACCACGAACACACGGTCCGATGGCGCAGGCCGTACCAAGTGCAGGCCGGTGAAGTCGCCGAAGGCGGGCAGCACGCCGAACCCGGCACCGAAGTGGAAGCAGGGCAGCCGCAGCCGGTCAGCCCCGCGCCCGAGCACGATGCCCGGGTGCAGGTGCCCGCCGATGGCGCAGGCCCCAGGCACGGGCCGCGCCTCGTGACACAGCGCCAGGGCGCCCAGCGGCCAGGGCTCCTCGACCACCTCCACGCCCCAGTCGGGCGGCGGAGGGCCGGCAGCGCGGTCGTGGTTGCCCCGCACCAGCGTCAGACCGAGCCGGGGCCGGCCGCGGCGCCAGGCATGCACCGCGTGCGCCGCGGCCCCGTCCCGCGCCGCCCTGGCGTGCAACAGGTCGCCGAGGAAGACGATCTGCTGCGCCCCGGTGGTCTCGAGCAGGACGTCCAGCCGGGCCAGGTTGTCGGCAGTCGTCGCCTCGGGCACCGGCACGCCCAGCCGCCGGAAGGCCTGGGCCTTGCCGAAGTGGGCGTCGGCCACGAGCAACGCGCCGGCGTCGACGGCGAAGGCGGCGCGCTGCGGCAGCAGCCACAGCACGCCGCCGCCTGCCGTCACGACCGCGGCGCCGGGCGGGGGCGGTCTCAAGCGGCCAGCCGCAGCAGCGCGAGCTCGAGGTGCTCCAGCGGCGAACGCCGGAAGCCCGAGCGCGCGTAGCGCTGCAGCCGCCCCGCGACAAAGCTCACCAGCGCCGACGCCGCGGCTGCCGCATCGGCGTTGGGCGCAGGCGACCCCGCCGCCTGCGCCGCGGGCCGCAGGCACTGGCGCAACTGCGACTCCACGCGGTCGAAGAACTGGTTCATGCGCTCGCCCAGGCGTTCGTGCTCGAGCACGAGCGCGTCGCCCACCATGACGCGGGTCATCCCGGGGTTGGCGGCCCCGAACTGCAGCACCGCTTCGCAGATGCGCCGCGCCTGCTGCACGCCGTCGGCCTCCCGCTCGACGATCTGGTCGGCGAGCGTGAAGATGCTGCTCTCGATGAAATCGATCAGGCCCTCGAACATCTGGGCCTTGCTGGCGAAGTGCCGGTACAGCGCCGCCTCGCTCACCTCCAGGCGCGCCGCCAGCGCCGCGGTGGTGACGCGCTCGGCGCCGGGCTGCTCCAGCATCGACGCCAGGGTCTGCAGGATCTGGATGCGGCGCTCGCCGGGCCGGGGGCGCTTGCGCGCAACGCCGGGGCTGCGACCCTGCCCTGCCGCCGGCACAGCGGCCGCCGCGCTGGCAGGGCCCGCGCGGGTGGCTTCGTCGTCGGACGGATCGGGCGAGGCCATGCGGCGCGTCAGGGACAGGTGGGGATGGGGAATGCCGATCGATTCTTGCACAGGCCCTGGCGGGGCCAGGGGCATGGAAAACACCGAAGCCGCAGCCACCGCGCGGGCTGCCGGCTCAGAGCCTGAGAGTTTTTCCGCCGTGCCCGAAAGGCGCGTCCAAACGCCCTGGATCGAGGCGCAAACCGCAGCCATGGTCCGGGCCATGGCGAGGGATTGCAACGAAGAGCCAGGGTGTTTGGGCGTGCAAGGCGGGCATGGGGGAAGGACTCTCAGCCTCTCAGCCCCTCAGCGCAGGGCGCGCAGATTCCTCAGTTCACGCAGCCGTGCGATGCGGCGGTCCACGTAGGCCGGACGGCCCGCCAGGCGCTTGGGCGCCATGCGCCCAGCCGCCACGGCGGCGCGCACCCAGCGCTGCATCCACACCGTGCGCATGCCGATGCGGCGCGCGGCCTTCTGGTGCTCCAGCGTGTCCTCCACCAGGATGCAGTGCGATGGCGGCACGCGCAGCCGTGCCGCGGTGCGGCGCAGCATGCGCGCATCGGGCTTGGGCCGCCAGTGGCCGAACATGCGCATGTCCTCGATCGAGAAGATGTGGTCGAACAGGTGCGCGATGCCGAGCACGCCGAGCACGCGGGCGGTGTAGGCCGCCGGCGCGTTGGTCAGGATGCAGCGCCGCCCGGGCAGGCGCTGCAGCACCGCCAGGTCATGTCCATGACCGCGCACGCGCTGCTCCAGACCGGGCAGCAGGTGCGTGTGGTGCAGGAAGTGATGCGGCTTGACGCCGTGGTGGCGGATCAGCCCGAGCAGGGTGGCGCCGTAGCGCAGCCAGTAGCGGCGCCGCAGCGCGCTGGCCTCCTCCTCGGTGAGGCCGAGTTCGCGCTCGATGTACTCGCCCATCGAGCGGTGAAGGTGGCCGAAGGCGGCGCTCGACGCGTCGTGCAGCGTGTTGTCGAGATCGAAGAGCCACACCGGGTGGCGGGCGGGCCTCACGGCGGCGCTGCGGGCGCGTTCAGTAAGAGCGGATCATCGTGCCGTAGGCGCCGTCGGTCAGCACCTCCAGCAGCATCGCGTGCGGCACGCGCCCATCGATGATGTGCACCGCATTGACACCGCTCCTGGCAGCATCCAGCGCGCCGCTGATCTTGGGCAGCATGCCGCCGCTGATGGTGCCGTCGGCGAACAGGGCGTCGATCTCGCGCGCGCTCAGGTTGGTCAACAGCTTGCCTGCCTTGTCGAGCACGCCGGGCGTGTTGGTCAGCAGGATCAGCTTCTCGGCCTTCAGCACCTCGGCAAGCTTGCTCGCCACCAGGTCGGCGTTGATGTTGTAGCTCTCGTTGTGCTCGCCGAAACCGATCGGGCTGATCACGGGGATGAACTGGTCGTCCTGCAGCGCGCGCACGACCGAGGGATCGATGGCCGTGATCTCGCCGACCTGCCCGACGTCGTGCTCGATGCTCGGGTCCTTCAGGTCGAGCATCCTGAGCTTGCGCGCCCGGATCAGGCCGCCGTCGCGCCCGGTCAGGCCCACCGCCTTGCCGCCGGCGGCATTGATCAGGCCGACGATGTCCTGCTGCACCTCGCCGGCCAGCACCCATTCGACGACTTCCATCGTCTCGGCGTCGGTCACGCGCATGCCCTGGATGAACTGCCCCTTCTTGCCGATGCGCGCGAGCGCCTCGTCGATCTGCGGGCCGCCGCCGTGCACGACGATGGGGTTCATGCCCACGAGCTTGAGCAGCACCACGTCCTCGGCGAAGTCCTGCTGCAGCGCCGGGTCGGTCATCGCGTTGCCGCCGTACTTGATGACCAGCGTCTTGCCGTGGAAGCGCCGGATGTAGGGCAGCGCCTGCGCCAGGATCTCGGCCTGGTCGCGCGGGGTGATGTGGTCGAGCGAGTGTTCGGAGGCCGTGGTCATGGGCGTGGCGGGGACAGCAGGGTGGGTGAGGGGTGGGGCAGGCCTGCGCGCAGGCCCGCGCTGCGTTCAGCCCATTGTAGGAAGGGCCTGCGCGGGGGCGCAGCGCGCGCCCAGCAGCCGATGCTCATGCCCCCAGGTAGCGCCGCTCCAGGTGCGCGCGCAGGTGCGCCGGGTTCAGCGGCTCGCCACTGGCACGCCGCACCAGTTCGTCCGTGCGCCAGCGGCTGCCCTGGCTCCAGATGCGCTCGCGCAGCCAGTCGAAGACCGGTTGCAGCTCACCCGCCGCGATGCGTGCGTCCAGCTCAGGCAGCTCGCGCCGCATCGCGGCGAACCACTGCGCCGCGTACATCGCGCCCAGGGTGTAGCAGGGGAAGTAGCCGAACAGGCCCTCGGGCCAGTGCACGTCCTGCAGCGGCCCGTCGCGGAAGTTGCCGCGCGTGTCCAGACCGAGCAAGGCCTGCATCTTCGCGTCCCACAGCGCCGGGACGTCCTCGGGCTCGATCTGGCCCTCGATCAGCGCGCGCTCGATCTCGTAGCGCAGGATGATGTGCGCCGGGTAGGTCACCTCGTCGGCGTCGACGCGGATGAGCCCGGGCTTGACGCGCGTCATCAGCCGCGCCAGGTTGGCCGGCTCGAAGGCCGGCTGCGGGCCGAAGGCGGCGCTGACCAGGGGCGCAAGGCGCGCGACGAAGCCAGGGTGGCCGCCGAGCTGCATCTCGAAGGCCAGCGACTGGCTCTCGTGGATCGCCATCGAGCGCGCCTGCGCCAACGGCTGCCCCAGCCAGGGACGCGGCAGGTTCTGCTCGTAGCGGCCATGGCCGGTCTCGTGGACCGTGCCCATCAGGCTGCCCAGGAATTCGTCGTCACGGAAGCGCGTGGTCATGCGCACGTCCTCGGGCACACCGCCGCAGAAGGGATGGGTGCTGACGTCCAGGCGGCCGGCGTCGAAGTCGAAGCCGAGCAGTTGCATCACCTGCTCACACAAGCGGCGCTGCGCGTCCACGGCGAAGGGCCCCGCCGGCTCGAGCGGCGGCGCTGCCGCATCGCGCGCGCGCTGATGCTCGAGCGCACGCGCGATCAGGCCGGGCAGCCACTGGCGCAGCTCGCCGAACAGGCGGTCCACCGTGGCGCTGCGCATGCCGGGCTCGAAGCGGTCCATCAGCGCATCGTAGGGTGACAGCCCGCTCTGTGCCGCCAGCAGCACCGCCTCTTCGCGCGCCACCGCCAGCACCTCGCGGAAGTTGACGAGGAAGCCGGCCCAGTCGTTGGCCGGGCGCTGCTGCCGCCAGGCGTGCTCGCAACGCGCGGTGGCAAGCTGGCGCCGCTGCACCAGCGCCGCCGGCAAGGCCGTGGCCAGGCGCCATTCGCGCTCGGTCTCGGCCAAGTTGGCACGCTGTGCGGCGTCGAGCGGCTCGTCGCCGGCGCGGGCGAAGACGTCCGCCAGGGTCGGGTCGGTGCGCAGGCCGTGCATCAGCTCGGCGAGCTCGGCCTGCGCCGCGGCGCGGGCCTCGTTGCCCTTGGGCGGCATGTTCGCCGCCTGGTCCCAGCCGGCGATGGCCGCGAGGTGGCCGAGGCGGTGCAGCCGCAGGTTCAGCGCGTGCAGGTGGTCGTAGGCGGGGGTGGCGGAGGTTGGCATGGGTCGTGACGAGCGTGTCGAGGCCGGGCACCCGGGTGAACTTCAGCCGCCCCAGCGTCCAGGAAAGATCCAGAGCAAGGCCACCGTCATGGTGACGTAGCGCGCGAACTTGCCGATGGCCATGTAGGCCACGCAGGGCCAGAACGGCAGACGCAGCCAGCCCGCCACCGCGCACAGCGGGTCACCGACCACGGGCAGCCAGCTCAGCAGGCAGGCCTTGGCGCCGAAGCGCTGCAGCCAGGCCAGCGCGCGCAGCTCGTGGGGCTTGCGGTGGGCCACCTTCTCGTAGGCGCGCTCGGCGCCCCAGCCCATCCACCAGGAGATCGCCCCGCCCAGGGTGTTGCCCGCCGTGGCCACCAGCACCGCGGGCCAGAACAGCTCAGGATTGAGCTTGACCAGGCCGAAGACCGCCGGCTCGCTGCCCATCGGCAGCAGCGTGGCCGACAGCGTGGCCACGAGGAACACCGTGCTCAGGCCGAATTGCGGCAGCGACAGCGTCTCGAGCAGGGTGTGCAGCCAGGCCTCCATCATCGACAGACATCATAGAAGGCGCGCGCTGTCCCGCCAGGGGCGCTGGCTATACTCGCCGTCCGCTTTCGGGCTGCTTTCCTGCCCGCCACATCCCCCTGCACTGCCATGCGTCTCGGCCCTCTCGAGCTGCCGAACAGGCTCTTCGTCGCCCCGATGGCCGGCGTCACCGACCGGCCCTTCCGCGTGCTGTGCAAGCGCCTGGGCGCCGGCTACGCCGTGAGCGAGATGGTCACGTCGCGGCGCGAGCTGTGGACGAGCCTGAAGACCTCGCGCCGCGCCAACCACGACGGCGAGCCCGCCCCGATCGCAGTGCAGATCGCAGGCGTCGACCCCGCCGAGATGGCCGACGCCGCAAGGTACAACGTCGACCGCGGCGCGCAGGTGATCGACATCAACATGGGCTGCCCGGCGAAGAAGGTGTGCAAGGTCTGGGCCGGCTCGGCGCTGATGAGCCGCCCGCCGCTGGCGCTGCGCATCGTCGAGGCCGTGGTCGAGGCCTGCGTACCGCTGGGCGTGCCGGTGACGCTGAAGATGCGCACCGGCGCCTGCGCGGCGCAGCGCAACGCCGTGGAGCTGGCGCGCGGCGCCGAGTCTGCGGGCGTGGCCATGGTCACGGTGCACGGCCGCACGCGCGAGCAGGGCTACACCGGCCAGGCCGAGTACGAGACGATCGCTGCGGTCAAGGCGGCGCTGCGGGTGCCGGTGGTGGCCAACGGCGACATCGACTCCCCGCGCAAGGCGCTCGAGGTGCTGCGGCTGACCGGGGCCGATGCGCTGATGATCGGGCGCGCCGCGCAGGGCCGGCCGTGGATCTTCCGCGAGATCGCGCACTTCCTCGCCACCGGGCAGGAACTGCCCGCGCCGCCCACGCAGGACGTCAAGCGCTGGCTCGTGGAGCACCTGCACGACCACTACGTGCTGCATGGTGAGGACGCCGGCGTGCGCAGCGCGCGCAAGCACATCGGCTGGGCCGTGCGCGCACTGCCCGGCGGCGAGGCCTTCCGCGCGGCGATGAACACGCTGGACGACTGCGCGGCGCAGTTGCGCGCCGTCTCGACCTTCTTCGACGAACTGGCCGTCGCGCACCCGCTGCTGCCGGCTGCCAACGAGCCGCTGCTCGCGCAACGCGCTTGAACCAGGACCCTGCATCATGAGCCGCCAGGACATCGACACCTGTGTGCGCCGCGCGCTGCAACAGTACTTCACCGACCTCGGTCGCGAGGAGCCACGCGAGCTGCTCACGCTCATCCTCGGCGCCGCGGAGAAGCCGCTGCTCGAGGAAGTGCTCGCCCGCGCCGAGGGCAACCAGAGCCGGGCCGCGCAGTGGCTGGGCATCAACCGCAACACGCTGCGGCGCAAGCTGACCGAGCACGGGATCGCCCCATGACCCCACACGCCACCGGCCTCACGGCCCTGCTGTCTGTCTCCGACAAGACCGGCATCGTCGATTTCGCCCGCGGCCTGCACGCGCTGGGCGTGCGTCTGGTCTCCACGGGCGGCACGGCCAAGCTGCTGGCGGACGCCGGACTGGCCGTCACCGAAGTGGCCGAGCTCACGGGCTTCCCGGAAATGCTCGACGGGCGCGTCAAGACCCTGCACCCGGTCGTCCACGGCGGTCTGCTCGCGCGGCGCGAGCTGCCGGCGCACCGCCAGGCGCTGGCCGAGCACGGCATCGGCACCATCGACCTGCTCGTCGTCAACCTCTATCCCTTCGAGCAGACGGTGGCCCGGCCCGGCTGCACGCTCGAGGACGCGATCGAGAACATCGACATCGGCGGGCCAGCGATGGTGCGCAGCGCGGCCAAGAACTGGAAGCATGTCACCGTGCTGACGGATGCCGCGCAGTACGCGGGCGTGCTGGCCGAGCTGCAGGCCGAGGGCCGCACGCGCGAGGCCACGCGCTTTGCGCTCGCGGTCGCGGCCTTCAACCGCATCAGCGCCTACGACGGCGCGATCAGCGACCACCTCTCCGCGCTCCAGCCCGACGGCGCGCGCACGCCTTTCCCCGGCCAGCTCAACCCGCGCTTCGTCAAGCTGCAGGACCTGCGCTACGGCGAGAACCCGCACCAGCAGGCGGCCTTCTACCGCGACCTCGAGCCTGCGCCGGGCTCGCTGGCCACGGCGCAGCAGCTGCAGGGCAAGGAGCTCAGCTACAACAACATCGCCGACGCCGACGCGGCCTGGGAGTGCGTCAAGCGCTTCGGCGCCACGCCGGCCTGCGTCATCGTCAAGCACGCCAACCCCTGCGGCGTGGCCACGGGTGCCGACGCGGCCGGGGCCTATGCCCAAGCCTTCAAGACCGACCCGACTTCGGCCTTCGGCGGCATCATCGCCTTCAACCGGCCGCTGGACGGCGCCGCCGCCGCGCTCGTGGCGCGCCAGTTCGTCGAGGTGCTGCTCGCCCCGGCCTACACCGAGGAGGCACGCGCCGTCTTCGCCGCCAAGACCAATGTGCGGCTGCTCGAGATCGCGCTGCCGCCACAGGCCGCTGCGCCCAGCCCGCGCTGGCACTACCAGCGCGTGGGCTCGGGGCTGCTGGTGCAAAGCGCCGACGAGCACGTGCTGCGGCATGAGGACCTGCGCTTTCCGACGCGCCTGAAACCCACCGCGTCCCAGCTCGAGGACCTGCTGTTCGCCTGGACCGTGGCGCAGTACGTCAAGAGCAACGCCATCGTCTTCTGCGGCGGTGGCATGACGCTGGGCGTGGGCGCCGGGCAGATGAGCCGCATCGACTCGGCCCGCATCGCCTCGATCAAGGCCGCGCAGGCCGGGCTGTCGCTGCAGGGCTCGGCGGTCGCGAGCGACGCCTTCTTTCCCTTCCGCGATGGCCTGGATGTCGTGGTCGACGCCGGTGCCGCCTGCGTCATCCAGCCCGGCGGCTCGGTGCGCGACGACGAGGTCATCGCCGCAGCCGACGAGCGCGGCGTGGCGATGGTGCTGACCGGCGTGCGGCACTTCCGGCACTGAGAAGTTCCGAGTCGACCCTCTTCAGCCGCGGCGGCGCTGAACGACCAGCCCACGATGACTGCCACGCGCATCCTCGGCATCGACCCCGGCCTGCAGAAGACCGGCTTCGGCGTCGTCGATGCCGAGGGCACGCGCCTGGCCTACGTGGCCAGCGGCACCATCAGCACGCTGGAGGCCGCGCGCGGCGACCTGCCGGCGCGGCTGAAGATCATCTTCGAAGGCGTGCGCGAGGTCGTCGAGCGCTACACGCCGCAGTGCGCCGCGGCCGAGATCGTCTTTGTCAACGTCAACCCGCAGAGCACGCTGCTGCTGGGGCAGGCGCGCGGCGCCGCGCTCGCCGCCCTCGTCTCGGCCGGACTGCCGGTGGCCGAGTACACCGCCCTGCAGATGAAGAAGGCCATCGTCGGCCACGGGCTGGCGGCCAAGTCTCAGGTGCAGGAGATGGTGCGCCGTCTGCTGGCCCTGCCCGCGCTGCCCGGCAAGGACGCGGCCGACGCGCTGGGCCTGGCGATCTCGCACGCCCATGCCGCCCGCACCTTCGATGCACTGGCGCAGGCCGGGTCGCTGCAGCGGCGCCAACACGCGCAGTACCGGGGCGGGCGGACGTACTGACCGCCCCCGCTTCGGCACGGCGTCAACGCCTTCGTCGCCGTTCCGGTTGCACCTTGTTGGCCTGCTCGAACAGCAGGATCGTCTGGCGGACGATCTGCCGCTGCTCCGCGGGCAGTTTCAGGAAGGCGTCGAAGGTCTCGCGCTCCAGGTAGCCCACACCCCGTTCCCACCGCTCCTTCTTGTGCTGCACCATCTGCCGCACAGCCTCGCCGTAGCGCAGCACCTCGGGCTGCACGTCCAGCAGCTCGGCCAGCACAGCGGCCTCAAATCTGAAGTGCAACACCCGTCTTCGGGTAAGGTGCACAGATGCAGACCAGAACGACCTACAAGCAGCTTCAGCCTGAGGAGCGGATGACGATCGCGAGCATGCGCCTGGCACGTTCGGGCGTGCGGGCCATGGCCCGCGCGCTCGGACGTTCGCTCGCCACGATCAGCCGCGAACTCTCGCGAAACGCTGATGCTGGCCGGCATCCGCGACATCCTGGTCATCAGCACGCCGCAGGACACGCCGCGCTTCGAGGCCCTGCTGGGCGACGGCGCGCAGTAGGGCCTGGACCTGAGCTACTGCGTGCAGCCCAGCCCCGATGGCCTGGCGCAGGCCTTCATCCTGGGCCGGCGCTTCATCGGTGGGGCCCCGAGCACGCTGGTGCTGGGCGACAACATCTTCCACGGCCATGACCTGCAGCCCATGCTGCGGCGCGCGCCGGGGCGCCCCGACGGCGCCACCGTCTTCGCTTACCACGTGCACGATCCCGAGCGCTACGGCGTGGTCGAGTTCGACGCCCAGCGCCTCGCGCTCAGCATCGAGGAGAAGCCGCGCGCGCCCAAGAGCAACTACGCGGTCACCGGCCTGTACTTCTACGACGCGCAGGTCTGCGACATCGCCGCCGACATCAAACCCTCGGCGCGCGGCGAGCTCGAGATCACCACCGTCAACGAGCGCTACCTGCTGCAGCAGCAGCTCAGCGTCGAGATCATGGGCTGCGGCTACGCCTGGCTCGACACCGGCACCCACGACAGCCTGATGGAGGCCGGCCAGTTCATCGCCACGCTCGAGAAGCGCCAGGGTCTGAAGGTCGCGTTCCCGGAAGAGATCGCCTTCCGCGCCGGCTGGATCAGCGCCGAGCAGCTCGAGCGCCAGGCCCAGCCGATGCTGAAGAACGGCTACGGGCAGTACCTGGTGCGGGTGCTGCACGAATCGCCCTCGTCGCCGGGCTCATGGGGGGCGGTAGGCGCTGAAGACAGCGGCAGCGAGGCTGCGGCGTCGAGGTTCGCAGCATGAAGGCCACGGCACTGGCGCTGCAGGGCGTGTATCTCGTGGAGCCGCGGGTCTTCGGTGACGAGCGCGGCTTCTTCTTCGAGAGCTGGAACGAGGAAGCCTTCGCAAGCGCTGTGGGGCAGCCCTGGCACTTCGTTCAGGACAACCATTCGCGCTCACGCCAGGGCGTGCTGCGCGGGCTGCACTACCAGCTGTCGCCACACGCCCAGGGCAAGCTTGTGCGCGTGGTGCGCGGCGAGGTGTTCGACGTGGCCGTGGACATCCGCCAGGGCTCACCCACCTTCGGCCGCTGGGTGGGCGAGCGGTTGTCAGGCGACAACCACCGCCAGTTGTGGATCCCGCCCGGCTTTGCCCACGGCTTCGTGGTGCTGAGCGACAGCGCCGACTTCCTGTACAAGACCACGGCACCCTACGCGCCGCAAGCCGAGCGCTGCATCGCCTGGGACGACCCGACCCTGGCCATCGACTGGCCGCTGGACAGGTTGACGCCACAGGTCTCGGCCAAGGACGCGCTGGCGCCGCGGCTGGGGCGGGCGGAGGTGTTCGGGTAGCTGTGGAGCACCAGATTGACACGTGCAGAGTACCGAGCAAGGCTCGGGTGGCACGTATGGCGAAATCGTTGGTGCATCGCATACACTATCGATACGACTCACCCTTAGACCGTCTGGCTTGGCCAGATGCTCCTAGGGCGGCAGGCCGCCTCCGGGCGGCTTTGCCATTTTTGGAGGGGCTGTGAGAACCGTCGTCTACGTTGACGGGTACAACCTGTACTACGGTCTACTCCGGGGAACGAAGCTCAAATGGCTCGACCTCTTTGGGCTCTTCGAGCACTATGTGCTGGCGCCCGACGCCGAGCTGCTTGAAGTTCGCTACTACACCGCGCCGGTACTCGCCAGGATGTGCGATGACCCCGAGTCACCGGCCCGGCAGCGCATCTACATCCAGGCGCTGCGGCAAATGCATTCGACGCGGCTGAAGATTGTCGAGGGCCGGATCGCAGCCACGAAGCCCTACCAAAGGCTGGCCGAACCCATCCCCGAGGTCCCTCATCTCGAGCGAGTGAAGGTTCTTGACTTCAATGAGAAGAAGTCAGACGTCAATCTCGCGTCCGACATGATCGCAGGCGCTTGGACGGGGGCTTATGAACAAGCCGTCATTTGCTCCAACGACACCGATCTCGAAGCTGCTCTCAAGACGGTCCGCAGTTACCATCCAGCACTTCGCATCGGGCTGGTCGCCCCCGTACCATCCTCTGATCATCGGTACATCTCCGGCGATCTCAAGCGACACGCACACTGGGCCAAGCCCTTGAGCGTCGCGCATGTTGCCAAAGCTCAACTGCCGGACCGTATTCCCTACTCAGCAATCCACAAGCCGAAAGCGTGGGCTTGATCGGGATCGACGGGGACCGCAGCACCTGCCACCGGCACCCCGCCCTTGTCAGCATCGCTGAGCCTCGTCGTCCCGCTGTTCAACCACCTGCAGCACAGCCGGGAGATGCTGGCTTCGCTGCGGGCCAGCCTGCAGGGCATCGAGGGCTGGGAAGTGGTGCTGGTGGACGACGGCTCCACCGACGGCACGGGCGACTGGCTGCAATCGCTGGCGGGCCTGCCGAACCTGCGTACGCTCCGGCACGACCGCAACCGCGGCTACGCCGCGGCCATCAACACCGGCGCCGCGGCGGCCCGCGGCAGCGTGCTGGCCCTGCTGAACAGCGACCTGCTGTTCTGCCCCGGCTGGCTGGCGCCGATGCAGGCCGCCCTGGGGCCGCCAGCGGCGCGCGTGGGCATCGTCGGCAACCTGCAGTACCGGGTGAGCGACGGCGGGCTGGACCACGCGGGTATCGGGCTGAGCCCGGGCGGGCAGTTCGAGCACATCGGCGCTCCACCTGCACAGCCCCGCAGCGAGGTGCTGGCCGTCACCGGGGCCTGCGTGTTGCTGCACCGGCAGGTCTTCGACCGCGTGGGCGGGCTCGACACCGGCTACGTCAACGGCGCCGAGGACGCGGACCTGTGCCTGAAACTGCGCCGCGCCGGCCTGCGCGTGGTGCTGGCCGGCGACAGCGCGGTGCGCCACCACGTGAGCCTGAGCCGCGGCCGCGCGCCGGGGCAGAACGAGGCCAACAGCCGTCGCCTGTTCAGCCGCTGGCGGCCCGAGATCCGGCGTGAACTGGCGGCGGTATGGCGCCGCCGCCTGGCCGGCGCCGGGGCCACGGCAGGCCACCCGTGGCTGGACGGCGCGCTGACGCCCGAGGCGCTGGCCGCACCGCAGGCCATGGCAGGGCTGGTGGCCGAGCAGATGCTCTTGCGGCAAGAGGCGCGCTGGGCGCGCGAGTGCGGCGCCAGCCGCACGGCGGGCGCCCCGCACGCTGAAATCATCGACACGCAGGGCTTCGGCAGCGCCGAGGCCGGCGGTAGCTTGCGCCTGCTGAACGCGGGCACGATCCGGTTCACCGCGCCGCCCGGGGCCCGCAACGTGTTCGTCTGCAGGCGGGTGGGGCCAGGCCGGGCATCGGTGCATCTGGAACTCGAGGTCAACGGCGTCCAGTGCCGCCGCTTCACGCTGGCGGCGCCGGGCAGCCTGAACAGCGGCATCGCCCACCCGCTGCTGTGGCCGGGCCGCGTGCAGACGCTGCGCGTGCGGCGGCTAGGTGGGGATGCGGATGCGGCGCGCGGCGCCGAGATCGTCATCACGCATCTGGTGGTGGACGATGCGGTGGTGGGGCTGGGTTGATGGCGGTGACAACCGACGGGCGTTCGCTGGCGGGCGCCAGCCGCGGTCCGCGGAGTTCAGCCCATCTCCCCCAGCCCCCATAGAGCGGGCTGACATCACCCAGATTGGCACCCCCATCTGGGTGATGGTCATTCAAGCCCGGTCTGCCTACAGTGCCGGGCATGGAACTGCTCGACCCCAAGAACGACTACGTCTTCAAGCGTCTGTTCGCCGACAGCCCCGAGCTGCTGGCCGAGTTGATCAGCGCCGTGCGGCGCGACGATCCGCCGGTGCAGGTGCTGCAGGTGCTGAACCCTCGCATCCTGCCCGAGGACATCACCGGAAAGGCCATCGAGCTCGACGTGCTGGCGCGTGACGCGCGTGGACGACTGTTCAACGTCGAAATCCAGGTGCAGCGCTTTCCGCGCTGGAGCGCGCGCAGCGCGTTCTACCTGTCGCGGCTGCTGGCCTCGCAGATCGACGCGGGGCAGGCCTATCTGGAGTTGAAGCCGGTGGTGGGGGTGAATCTGCTAGATTTCGAGCTGTTCGAGGGTCATCCGTCGGCGCTGTGGCACTTCGAGATGCGCGACCGTCACGATCCCGCGGTGCGCCTGGGCGACGAGTTGTCGCTGCATGTGGTGGAGTTGCGCAAGGCCGATCGGGCGTGGCACTGGCGGGGGGATGATGCGAGCGTGGCTGGCGATAGCGCGGTTGTCGATATCCACACAAGCGCAGATCAACCCGCTGCGGCAGTCAAGTCGCATGATCCCGCCCCAGATGCTGTGCACGGCGCACTGCACGCCTGGATTGCATTCCTTAACCGCTGGAAGGAGGCAAAAGAGATGTCCGACCTGGCCTACCCACCGGTGCAGCAGGCTCTGAAGAAGCTGCAGGACCTGAGCCGCAACGAGGAAGACCGCTACCGCGCCATCGCACGCGAGCGGGCGCTGTACAACGAGCTGACGCTGCTGAGGGATGCGCGGGAGGAAGGCAGGGAGGAAGGTCGGGAGGAAGGTCGTCAGGAAGGACTGACCTTGGCCAAGACTTCCACCCTGACCAGGCAGTTGACCCGCCGTTTTGGCGCGTTGCCCGAATGGGCATTGCAGCGCGTGCAGGAGGCCTCGAGCGAGGAAATCGACTCCTGGCTCGACCGAATCCTCGACGCTCCTACGCTGCAAGCGGTGTTCGGTGAAGGGTGAGGGGTGATCGCACTCACGGAGCGGACGTTTGCCCGGATGTCCTTGACCCCCACGTCACAGGGGAACCCGTCATCGTCAACGGTGAACGTGTCTTGAACTGACGCCCAGAGACTCTCTTGCGTTGCGCGAAGGCACCTCATCGTCGCCGGTGGCCCCGGCACCCGCCCGCGCCCGAACACGCTGCTCGTCAGGCAACCTGCACATCGGCATCGCCCACCCGCTGCTGAGGCCGGGCCGCGTGCAGACGCTGCGCGTGCGGCGGCTGGGTGGGGATGCGGCGCGCGGCGCCGAGGTCGCGATCACGCACCTGGTGGTGGACGGTGCGGTGGTAGGGATGGGGCATTAAGGGGCACCCCACTGGCGCTAGCCGGGAGGGCGCCCCCCGCGACGCCGGGCTGCAGGTCAAGCCGTGCGAGATGCATCTATCCTCGCCTTGGTTGCCGGCCCCGGCCTGCTCTTGGACACGCCCGGGCTCTGCTCCACACCAAGGATGTGCACGATCATGTCAAAAAATGGCATGATCGTGCTATAAATTGAGGATGTCTCTGGCCAATGCCATTCTTTCCGATCGTCAGATACGCTTGTTCCGTTGGCTGTTTGGCCAACCCGAACGCTCGTTTTTCCTTAACGAGTTGCTGCGCTTGACGGGGCTCGGCAGCGCCTCGCTTCAGCAGGAACTCAAGCGCCTGACGGGCGCGGGTGTGGTGCTGAGCATCCGAAGGGGGAACCTGCGGGAATTCAAGGCCAACCCGGCCTGCCCGCTGTACCCGGAGTTGGTGTCGCTGACGCGCAAGACCTGTGGTGTGCAAGCCGTGCTGACCCAAGCGGTACAGCCTTTGCGTGACAAACTGGCCCATGCGTGGATTTACGGCTCTGTGGCCAGGCAGCAAGACACTGCGGCCAGCGATGTGGATGTCATGCTGGTGGGCGAGGATCTGCGCCTGGCCGAGGTGCTGGCGCATCTGCAACCTGCCGAACAGGCCCTGGGCCGCAAGATCAATCCCACCTGCTACACCTTGAAAGAGTTCATGTCCCGCCGTGCTGAGGCTGATTCCTTCGTCAACAAGGTGCTTGCACAGCCGGTGATCCCCTTGATGGAGGGCGGAAGCGGTAGAGCATGATCCGCTGGCCAATCTGGCACGGATCGGGCAGCTGAAGGTGGAACCGCGCAACCCGGCGGAAGTTGCGCGCATGTTGAAGCTGGCGAAGACGAGGCTGACGGATGCGCAGTTGCTGCATGTCTCCCGGGATGGCCGGTTCACCAGCGGTTATGGCGCCGGGCATGCGGCTGCTCTGGCGGCGCTGCGGTGGCACGGTTACCGGAGTGAAAACCGCTTCACCGTTTTTCAATGTCTGCAGCACACTCTGGGTTGGCCACCACACCGGTGGCGTGTGCTGGACTCTGCACATCAGAAGCGCAACTTGGCAGAGTACGAGGGCTACTTGGACATCGAGGAAAGCTTGGTGGTCGAACTGATTTCCTTGGTGCAGGACCTGATTGCCGATGTTGAAAGCCTGACGCTCCGCGATTGAAGTCTCATGGCGTCCAATCTGAACAGCGCCGTGTACATCGCTGTCGGCCCGAACGCTTGAAGTGCGATACCGCCACCGACATCAAGCCCTTGGCCCGGCGCGAGCTGGAGATCACCACCGTCGATGAGTACTACCTGCACCATCAGCAGTTGAGCGTGGAGATCTTGGGCTGCGGCTATGCCTGGCTGGATGGACACCGGCACGCACGACAGCCTGATGGAAGCGGACCAGTTCATCGCCACGCTGAAAATGCGCCAGGGTGCGCGAATGCGGTGCCATCGGCGACGCCGGTGATGTGCGGCACCCGAAGATCATCGACAGCCAGGGCTTCGGCAGCGCCGAGGCCGGCGGCAGCTTGCGGCGGCTGGGCACGGGCGCAGGTGCGACGGGCGGCGTCGAGGTCATGGTCACGCACTTGGTGATCGACGATGCGGTGGTCGGGCTGGGGTGATGACGGTGTGCAACCGACGGGCGTTCGCTGGTTGGCGCCAGCCGCGATCCGCGGATTTCGGCCCCTACCCAGGAAACACCGTGCCGCCGCGGAGCTCGGGGTCTCCGGATCCGTTCGGGCTGAGCTTGTCGAAGCCCTTTCGGATGACATTGGTGCTCGCGCCCTTAGACAGGCCAGGGCGAACGGCGGTCGGCGGTCGGCGGTCGACGGCCGGCCCTTCGACAAGCTCAGAGCGAATGGGATCGGGGGCCACCCGGAAGTCGTCGCATGGTTCCGGGGCACCAGCCGGCAGCGCAGCGTGCTGCATCGGTCTACCCAGGAACCTCCCCCTCGGGGCCGCTTCCAGGGCACCAGCCGGCAGCGCCGCGCGCCGCATGTTCTCTCCTGCAGCCCCCTCTAGCCCGACTTTGTCAACTTTTCCCCCGTACCTGTCTTTGGCCAGCCGTAAGCCCTTGTCTGGATTGAACCCCACTCGCAGATCCATAATGTAGGGCCATAATATTATACGCCTTCCGATCCAAATCCCCTTTTTTGGTGCAACATCGCGTGCATGTTCATTCGCCGCACGCAGACCCGCAGTCGCATCTCTGGCGAGCCCTACGTCACTTACCGTCTGGTTCATAGCCA
>JAIXWM010000108.1 GCA_027491255.1 Rubrivivax sp.
CGCACCCCGCCATCAAGACCTTGGAACAAGCCTGCGGTGTCTGGTCAACGACGCCGAGGGATCAGCAAAAACCGCCTCCTGATCGTCGAATAGAAGCGGTTCCTGACCAGCGCTCACACGCGACGAGGTTCAGATCGATGAAGGCTTCCTGCGGCGTGTCCTTGGCGAGGTCGTAGCGTGGGTTGCCGATGAGTCGGGACTCGTGCTGCCTGCTGATCAAGTGGGTTTTGACATCTACAGGAACCCGCGCGGCCGTCTTTCGTGTCAAGGCAAGGTCGGCTATCGTGGGCCGGTCTCACCCGGCTCCAGCGCGGGTGGCTGGCCGAAGATCAAGCTCGATCTGACGGCAGACGAGCACCTCGTGATGCCTGGAGTGCGGCGCGAGGTCTTCCATCCCTACTCGGACCGCCCCGACAACGGCATGTGGATCAATTGCTACGCCTACGAGGAGGCGTTCGGCGAGAAGATCCGCGCGCTCGGCGAGCGCACGCGGCCCCGCGATCTCTACGACGTGGTTAATCTCTACCGGCATGGTGATACGCGACCATCGGCCTCGGTGCTGCTCGATGTGCTGGAGCAGAAGTGCGCCTACAAGGGTATCGCTGTCCCCACCATCGCATCTCTGGAGCCGCACCGCGCCGATCTGGAAACGATGTGGGAGAACATGCTCGCGCACCAGCTTCCGGTCTAGCCACCTGTGGCCGACTTCTGGGCGGTGCTGCCTGAGGTGTTCACATGGCTCATGGGGCTGGCGGAAGCGCCGCAGCGTGCGCGCATTCAGCCGGGATCATCCGAGATCACCATCCGTAGCCGTGTCTTGCCCATGGCGGTCCCGTTGCGCGCACGCGCTCCGCTGGAGGTCATCCGCTTCGCAGCGGCAAACCATCTCTGCGTGGACCTTGGCTACGCCGGAAGCCAGCGCCGCCTCGAGCCCTACTCGCTGCGTCAGACGACCGAAGGCAACTTTGTACTTCACGCGATCCGCAGCGACTCGGGCGAGCATCGCTCTTACCGGGTGGACAAGATACAGAATGCCTCGGTCACGCGCCAGAGTTTCACGCCGCGCTACCTGGTGGAACTCTCGGCCGAGGGGCCGCTGCCCGTTGCCCGTACTGTCAGGTAAAGGCCACGCGGCCTAGGAAGCGCGGACATGTTCGGCCCCACCTTGTCGGTGGCCGCGGTCGTCGAGCGCTGAAGCGACAACGTGGTCTGGCAGTTCTTCTGCGGCATGGAGTACTACAGCCCCAAGCCGCCCTGTGACCTGCGCAGATCAGCCGCTTTCGCAAGATCCTGGGCCAGGCAGGGGGAGCACCTGCTCAAGACCACCATCGAGGCGGCCATCAGGGCAATGGCACGACCATAAGCATCGGCACATCAGTGACAACGGTGTGCCCTACGAGTTTCGCAATGCCCACCGGTTACTGGCCGACTTCTTCACTGAAGTCGACCGCGTATTAGAGGAGATCAGAGGATCATGAAAGCCACCATCGTTGGAATCCTGCCGCAAGACCGGTGAGAGTCCCCTGCCTCTGGCACCTCAGAGTTCGGCCCCACCTTGTCAACACACGTATCCGCCATCCGCGAAAGTGGGTACGTGTCCACGCCTGTTGGCGCCGACCGAAAAGCTGGCCTGCGCCCCTGGCTCAATATTGGGTCGGCACGGTGGCTCAGATTTGGATCGGCGCCGACACTTGAACCCGTCAGAGTGCTGGCGCCAGCCTCGCTTGGCCGGCCTTGCCACACCGGGCTTGGTCTCGATTGTGTCCATGTGTCCACGCAGTTGTGTGTGGACACAAGCATCCTCGACCAGCTATGCAGATTCAAGTTGGAATCGGTGGGGCTGGCGATCAGGGATCTTGGCTGGTCCACATGAACGGATAGGGCGCAGCGTCAGTTCGCGCGCTGCGCTCAGGGCTGGCGTACTTTGCTGTTTGCAGGGCTGGCGCGCAAGGCCTTGATGATGGCAGCGATGGGCAGCCCTACCAAAGCAATCGAAACCACTGGGTGTGCACCGATGATCGCGGTGTAGATGGCACCAGCGGTGCATGCCAGCGCGACTGTCACACCAAAAATCTGCCCGATCAGTTCGAGAACGAAAACAGCACGCGTATGGGCTCGCTGCGCTTCGAGCAGGTCTTCGCGGTGGTTGATGTCGGCACGCTGAGCCGACTCTTCGAGATTGTGCCGTGCAGCCTGCTCCCGTTCGGCCATGGAAATGATGCGATCTGCCGTTCCAGGTAGAAGCTCGTCGTAGGCAGCCAGTTCTGTTGGTGTCGGCAGTGGCCCGGACCGGCTGCTGATCACAGCCTGAATCGGGCCTGAGGCCCCCGATACCGTGGCGCGTTGCGGCGCAGATGGAGCGGATCGCGAAGCCTTGGCCAAGTGGCTACTCCAAACCGCTAGGCGCGGCCCGGCTCTTCCAGTCGAGGGTTCAGACGCTGGTCGCGCACCTTGCACGCGGCCTCGCGGAGATCGGCGCCCACCCTCTCCCAGTCGGACAACGGCGGGCCACTGCGGCGCGGCAACGGAACGAACTTGATGGATTGCTCAGCACCGGGGATGTCATGGGCCTCGTAGAGGGAGGCTGGCGCGACCAGGCCGCGCCAGAAACCTCGTGCCAGAGCACGCCGGCCAACCGGGGAGAAAAGCCCAAAGGTCGAAGATTCCATCGGGCTTGATGTTGCCACATAGTGCACCCTGTTCTGGTCTTTCACGCTGATCAAAGTGCGTTGTGTCGGCTGGTGGCGTGAAACGGGCTGCCGCTGGTGGACGCGGCCAGGGCGCTTGTAGCGCTGCACCTCCTCGGCCGGTCCTGGGCCTTGGGCGTAGGCACGCCGATGGCGGCGAACAGTTGCCTCTGCTCGGCGGCGAGCTTGGTCAGGCCGCGCACCACCTGGCCGTCGGGCGTGGCTGCAGCTTGCTGCTGGATGCGGCGCAACTGCTCGAGCATGCGGCCCGGCGATTCCTCGCGCTGGGTGTTCTTCAGCCGCATCCGCAGTAACCGGTGCAAGATCAGCGCCAGGAAGCACACCAGCGCGTGCGCCCGGACGCGCCGAGGCAGCCGGTGGTGCATCGGCCCGATCTCGATACCACTCTCGAGCGTGCGCAACCCACGCTCGATGTCGGCCGGGCTCTTGTAGCGGCAGATCACTTCTTCGGCCGGCGCGTCGGTGTTGGTCACCACCAGCAACTTGCCGGCCAACTGCTCGATCTGGCGCTGCTGCTGCTCGTCGACGCTGAAGCTGAACAGGTCGCTGGTCAGGTCCACCGTGGGTAGCGCTGCAGCAGCTTGCGGATCATCGGCAGCAGCGTGGCGCCGTCGGCCGTGTTGCCGGGGTGCACCTTGTGCGAGATGGGCAGTCCGTCGGCGGTTTGCACCAGCGACAGCATCATCTGGCGCGCAATGCCGGCGTCCTTGGACTTGCCGGCAGGTAGATATCGTGGTCAGGACGTCGCCGCAGTTCTTCACCGCGGTGGCAGGCTGGGCCGTCGGCGCGGTGCCCAAGGCAGAAGTGGCGCGCTACTGGTCGCTGCTGGATGTGTCGATCATCCACTTGCAGCGCACAGAGCTGTTCACCACGGTGATCCCGTCGAAGCTGTTCGAGTGCATGGGCATGGGGATTCCGGTGCTGCACGGCGTGGCCGGCGAGTCGGCCGACATCGTCCGCCGGGAGGGCGTGGGCGTGGTTTTTGAGCCCGAGAACGTCCAGGAACTGGTGGCTGGGTTGCTGGAATTGAAGCGTGACGTCGCGCTGCGGGCGAGCCTGCGGCAGGCGGGGCTGAAGGCCGCCGGCCACTATGACCGCAGGGCGCTGGCGCAGCGGATGCTGGGGGTGGTGAAGGACGTGGCGGGGGCTGCCGGCGGGGCGTGACGGGGGCGGGGGTGGCTTGGTGCGCGCGCCCTTCGACAGGCTCAGGGCGAACGGTGGTGGGCTCAGGGCGAACGGGTTGCTTTCCG
>JAIXWM010000103.1 GCA_027491255.1 Rubrivivax sp.
ACCCCGCCATCAAGACCTTGGAACAAGCCTGCGGTGTCTGGTCAACGACGCCGAGGGATCAGCAAAAACCGCCTCCTGATCGTCGAATAGAAGCGGTTCCTGACCAGCGCTCACACCAGCGCGTCTTCGGCATCAAGACCGAGCAGTCAAGCTCGATCGAGGCACGCATGGGCGTCGTATCCGACGCCCCCGCGTCGCGGCCCCGTGGGCAGCAGCGCGGCAAGCCCGGGCACGGCCGCACCCGGGTGTCGGATCTGCCCGCGCGAGAGGAGCATCACATCCTGGATGGGGCCAGCTGCGCGCGCTGCGGGCTGCCCCTGCAGGAGATCGCCGGCACACAGGACGCCGAGATCCTGGAGATCGAGGTCCAGGCCTATCGTCGCGTGGTGCGGCGTCACCGCTACCGGCCCGCTTGCGGCTGCGGCTGCATGCCCGGGGTGGTGATGCCTTCGGTGCCCGCACAGTTGATTCCGCGCGGCAAGCTCGGGGTGTCGATATGGGTGCAGGCACTGCTGTCGAAGTACCACTACGGCCAGCCTGCGCATCGGCTGCTGCGGGACTGGGCTGGCCAGGGTCTGCGTGTGGCGCAGGGCACGCTCACCGACGGCCTGCGGCGGCTGCAACCGCTGTTCGATCCTGTGGTCCAGGCGGGGCTCGATCACCTGCGCAGCGCCAGCCACTGGCACGCCGACGAGACGCGCTGGCAGGTGTTCGAGGACATCGAGGGCAAGGTCGGTCACCGCTGGTATCTGTGGGTGTTCAAGAGCGAGCAGGTGGTCAGCTTCGTGCTCGACCCTTCGCGCTCGGCAGCGGTGCCGGCCCAGGCCCTGCAGGGCGTGCAGTCTGGCGTGCTCAGCGTGGACCGCTACTCGGCGTACGGCAAGTTCGCGCGCCAGACGCCGGGGGTGGAGCTTGCGATCTGCTGGGCGCACCAGCGGCGGGACTTCCTGCGCGTGGCCAATGACCACCCGCCGCTGTGGGGCTGGGCCATGGGCTGGGTCGAACAGATCGGCGTCCTGTACGCGTTGCATGCCCGCAGACGCGCCTGCGCGGATGCGCCCGAAGACGCAGCCCGGGTGGACGAGCAACTGCGTGCCGCGCTCGACGCGATGCGCAAGCGCTGCGACACCGAGCTGGCCGACACGAAGCTCGCCTGCGCGGCGACCAAGGTGCTGCGCTCGATGAACCACTTCTGGGACGGACTGACGCTGTTCGTGGACCACCCTCGCATCGACCTCGACAACAACGCCAGCGAACGCGCCCTGAGGACACCGGTGGTCGGGCGCAAGGGCTACTACGGCTCGGGCAGCCAATGGTCGGGCGCGCTTGCCGCAGCGATGTTCGGACTCTTCGCCACACTCCAGCGGTGGCAGGTCAACCCCAGAGCCTGGCTGGGCGACTACCTGCAGGCGTGCGCCCGGGCCGGTGGGCAGCCACCGCCGCAACTGGATCCCTTCCTGCCGTGGCGTATGGATCCGCAGCGCCTGGCCCACCTGCGCGCCGCCCCGACAATCGACACGTCATGAGGCGCTACAGCGGACGAGACTTCAGCGACGAAGACATGCAGCTCATCGCCGAGCTCATCACGTCGAACCCGAAGTTCCACCGCGCGCAGCTGTCGCGCCAGGTATGCGAGCGGCTGGACTGGCGGCGCCCCGATGGCCGGCTGCGCGAGATGAGCTGCCGGGTGGCGATGCTGCGCATGCAGGCCGATGGCCTGATCGTGCTGCCGGCCTCGAAGCTGCGGCAACCACGTCAGCCGGCAACGCCCCGCCCGACGCCGGCCACCGATCCCGGCGCCCCCGTGGCGTGTGCAGTGCACGAATTGGGACCTCTGAAGCTGCAGATGGTCGTCGGCGGCAGCCCCGCCTCGCAGCTGTGGAACGAATACGTCGCGCGCTACCACTACCTGGGCTACAAGCCGATGTCGGGCAGCCAGATCCGCTACAGCGTCTTCGCCGGCGAGCAGTTGGTGGCGCTGATCAGCTTCGGGGCCAGCGCCTGGAAGCTCGCGGACCGCGAGCGCTTCATCGGCTGGGACGCGCAGCAGCGCCAACGCAACCTGCAGTTGGTGGTCAACAACGCCCGGTTCCTGATCCTGCCCTGGATCCGCTGCAAGGGTCTGGCTTCCAAGATCCTGGGCATGGCAGCACGCCAGTTGCCCATCCACTGGCGCGAGCGTTACGGCTACGAACCCGTGCTGCTCGAGACCTTCGTGGAAAGCCCGCGCCACCAGGGCACCTGCTACAAGGCCGCCAACTGGATCCGCGTGGGCCGAACCACCGGCAGGGGCAAGCTCAGCACCAGCCACCAGCCCACCCTGCCGGCCAAGGACATCTGGCTATACCCGCTGCGCCGTGACTTCGCCGAAGTGCTCAAGCGCTGAGCGGGGGTGTGATCACCGAATGTTTACGCCGATACCGACGCATATTGACTAACTCATTGTCGTACATAGGCTTTTTTGCCAGGAATCTACCGTCGAGCATCCTGCCCGACCCATCACCTCTATCGCCTGTCCGGCCAGATCAGCGCGGACTCCTTTACGACACGCGACCCAAACTGCAGATCGAGAGAGTCGAGAAGCGGATCGAATGCCTGGGTGGCAGCGGCGCGCCATCGCGTGACCGCATCTGCATCAACGGGCCCTGCGAACGGCTCCGATCGCAAGGCACAACGGTTCAGCAACCGGAGAACCTCCCAGTCCCGAAGAAGCGTGAACTCGCCCGCGACACCGGTCACCCCGACAATGACCCTTCGCGTGGATTGGGAGACATCCGTAACCCTGCTGGAGACGTCGAACACCATCAGCGGCGCAGGCATTCCGTCGACGACGCAGACGGTTCCCTGAAGTCGCGCCGACTGATGAAGCGCTTTTTCGAGAAGAGGATGCCCCACCCCCATGAGATCGGCTGAATTGGGCGCGCCCCGGTCGAAGACCAGGTTCTCGTAGCTCTTGCGGAGAGCGTGGGTGGTCAGCCAGTCCTCGGGGGTCTTGAAGGACAGAGCGTGCCCTTCCACCTTGGGACGTCGGCGGTTCAGCGCCAACACATTCTGGAAGTAAGGCATCAGGTCCGGGAGATCGACTGGGGTGTCAGCGCCGATCCAAATCTGAGCCACCGTGCCGACCCAATATTGAGCCAGGGGCGCAGGCCAGCTTTTCGGTCGCTGGCTGTGGATAAGTGTAGGTCTTGACCTGGTTCGTTGAGCTCCTCAATGGTGGTTTGAGACCGCGCGGGGGAAGACGCGAAGGGCGTAGCCCGAAGCGTCTTCCCCCGCGCGCGGCGCCGCTCAGAACGGCTCCGGCTCGGCCTGCTGCGTGGCTGCCTTGCGAGCCTGTTCCCGCGCCTTGATCCGCTTCTTCGCCTGCGCCTCGCTGTGCCGGTAGCGCTGCGAGTCGTTGCCCGTCTCCACGATGTGGCAGTGGTGCGTCAGCCGGTCCAGCAGCGCCGTGGTCATCTTGGCATCGCCGAAGACGCTGGACCACTCGGCGAAGTCCAGGTTGGTCGTGATCATCACGCTGGTGTGCTCGTACAGGCGGCTGAGCAGGTGGAACAGCAGCGCCCCACCAGCCTGGCTGAACGGCAGGTAGCCCAGTTCGTCCAGGATGACGAGGTCCATGCGCAGCAGGCTGCTGGCAATGCGCCCGGCCTTGCCTTGCGCCTTCTCTTGCTCCAGCGCGTTGACCAGGTCCACCGTCGAGTGGAACCGTACGCGCTTGCCGTGCTGGGTGATGCCGGCCACGCCGATGGCCGTGGCCAGGTGCGTCTTGCCCGTGCCAGGGCCACCTACCAGCACCGCGTTTTGCGCCTTCTCGGTGAACGCGGTGCTCGCCAGCGTCATGATGAGCTTGCGGTCCACCGGTGAGACCTCGAAGTCGAAGCCCGCCAGGTCGCGGTGCATCGGGAACCGGGCCGCGTGCATCTGGTGGCTGATCGAGCGCATGGCCCGGTCGGTGCCCTCGGCCTGCAGCAGATGCTCGACCAGCCAGCGCGCGCTGTCCAGCCCGGCACTGGAACCCTGCTCGACCAGGTCACCCCAGGCGCCGGCCATGCCGTGCAGGCGCAGTTGCTTGAGCTCCACCATCACGTCACGCATGGTCAGCCTCCTGACGGGCCGTATCGGCCTCGGCGCGCAGGCTGTCGTAGCGCGCCGTGTCGGCCAGCGGCGCCACCCTCACCTTGAGCTGCGTCGTCGCCGTCTGCGGCAGCGGCGTGGCGTTCAGTCGACCCAGCACGTTGACCACGTGCTCCACGCTGACCCGCCCTGACGGTGGCCCGCTCTCCAGCGCCAACTCCACCGCCACCAGCACCGCATCGAGCCCCGCCGTCGGCACGATGGCCAGCACCTGCGCCATCACGCGGTCGCCGCCCGGGTACCTCAGCAGCGCCCGGCGCAACTGCTGCAGCGGCGCCGGCAGGTCCATGAACGGCGCTCCATTGCGCAGCGCACCGGGTTTTCTCTGCACGAGCGGGATGTAGTGCTGCCAGTCGTAGCGCGTCTCGCCCCGGTTGCTCAGCCGCTCGTGGCTGGCCACCACCGTGTCGCCAGCCACCACCGCAACCGAACCCGGGTACAGACGGGTGCTGACCATCTGCCCGGCCAGCTCGCACGGCACCGAATAGCGGTTTCGGGCCACCGACACCAGACACGTGCTGCTCACGCGCGCCGGCTGCTCGACGTAGCCGTCGAACGCCGCCGGCATCGGCATCAGGTGCGGCCGCTCATGCTCCAGCATCTCGGCCACGCTGAACTCGTCATGCTCGGGGTGGCGGACCTCTTCCCAGAGCGCCCGGCACCGCTGGCCCAGCCAGGCGTTGAGTTCGGCGAAGCTGCCGAAGCGCTGCGCGGCCGCGTCGATCCAGATGCGCCGGCGGCTGTCCTGCACGTTCTTCTCGACGACGCCCTTCTCCCAGCCCGAGGCAACATTGCAGAAGTCCGGGTCGAACAGGTAGTGGCTGCACATGACGGCGAAGCGCGCATTGACCAGCCGGCCCTTGCCCTTCTTCACCTTGTCGACCGCCGTCTTCATGTTGTCGTAGATGCCCCGGCGCGCCACGCCACCCAGCGCCGCGAAGCAGCGCGTGTGGGCGTCGAACAGCATCTCATGGCCCTGGCTGGGATACGCCACCAGCCAGAAGGCCCGCGAAGCGCACAGCTTCATGTGCGCCACCTGCAGCCGGTAGTAGATGCCGCCGACCACCAGCCCCTCCTCACTCCAGTCGAACTGGAAGGCCTCGCCGAGCTCGAAGCTCAGCGGCACGAAGGCCCGGGCCACCACGCCAGCACCTTCGCCCTGGCGCCACGCGCGCACGAAATCGGTCACGCGGCTGTAGCCGCCTTCGTAGCCCGCCGCCTTGATCTCGGCGTACAGCGCACGGGCCGTCCGACGCTCGTGCCGGGGCCGTCGTGCGTCGGCCTTCAGGGCCAGCTTGATCGCCTCTTCGAAGGCCTTGAGCTTGCTCGGCATCTCGCCGCGCCGGTACTTCGGCGGGCCGTCGACCTCACCGTGCAGCCACTTGGCCACCGTGTTGCGCGACAGCCCCGTCATGCGCGCAATCTCGCGCTCGCTCTTCTTGCCCCGGCTGTGCAACCGCCGGATCCTGCCAATCATGTCCATGGTGATCACTCCGCTTCCCCGCTGCCGCAAAAAGCAGCAGGGTAGGTGGTTCACCTGGCTCAGTTTTCGGTCGGCACAACCCTCAAAAGTGGCTCAGTTTTCGGTCGGCGCCAACAGC
>JAIXWM010000112.1 GCA_027491255.1 Rubrivivax sp.
ACAGGCCGATGTAGTCGGGCCGCGCGCCGGGGCCTGATCTCGGGGCGATGAAGTCGGCCAGGCAGCGGTTGGGCCGGCGCACGCCGTCGACCACCGGGCGCTCGGTCTGCAGGCGCAGCGGCGACCAGCGCAGCACCGCCTGCTGGCGCGACTCGTCGGCGTAGACCTCGATCGTGTCGTCGTCCACGGTGTTGGCCGGCAGCAGCGCCACCACGCCGTGGGCCTGCAGCCAGCGGCCCTCGATCAGGCGCTGCAGCAGGCGCTTGCCGTCGCTGAACACGCGCACCGCCTCGGCGCCGACGACCTCGTCGCGCAGGATGGCGGGGAAGGGCCCGGCCAGGTCCCAGGTCTGGAAGAAGGGGCCCCAGTCGATGCAGGCGGCCAGCTCGGCCAGGTCCTGGTTCCTGAACACGCGCCGGCCCAGGAAGGCCGGGCGCGGCGGGGTGTAGGCGGTCCAGTCGACGGGCGTCTTGTTGGCGCGCGCGGCCGCCAGGCTGACCAGCGGCGTGACCTTGCGGCTGGCGTGCTGCTGGCGCACGCGCTCGTAGTCGGCGTTCAGCTCGGCCACGTACTTCGCCGCGCGCTCGTCGGACAGCAGGTCCGAGCACACGCCCACGCTGCGCGAGGCGTCGGGCACGTAGACCACCGGGCCCTCGTAGTGCGGCGCGATCTTCACCGCGGTGTGCACGCGGCTGGTGGTGGCCCCGCCGATCAGCAGCGGGATCTTCTTCAGCCGGAAGTGCTCGTCGCGCTGCATCTCGGCGGCCACGTGCTGCATCTCCTCCAGGCTCGGCGTGATCAGGCCCGACAGGCCGATGATGTCCGCGCCTTCCACCTTGGCCTTCTCGAGGATGTCCTGGCACGGGACCATGACCCCCATGTTGACGACCTCGAAGTTGTTGCACTGCAGGACGACGGCAACGATGTTCTTGCCGATGTCGTGCACGTCGCCCTTGACGGTGGCGATGACGATGCGGCCCTTGGCGCGCGCCTGCTCGGCCTGGGGCAGGGCGAGCTTCTCGGCCTCGATGTGGGGCAGCAGCCGGGCCACGGCCTGCTTCATCACGCGCGCGCTCTTGACCACCTGCGGCAGGAACATCTTGCCCGCGCCGAAGAGGTCGCCGACGACGTTCATGCCGTCCATCAGCGGGCCCTCGATCACGTGCAGCGGCCGGCCGCCGCGCGCGCTCACCGCCGCCCAGCACTCGTCGGTGTCGGCGTCGATGAACTCCGTGATGCCGTGCACCAGCGCGTGGCTCAGGCGCTGCTCGACGCTGCCCACGCGCCAGGCCAGGCGCGCGGAGTCGTCGCGCGCCGCGCCCTTGGCGCGCTCGGCGATCTCGACCAGGCGCTCGCCGGCGTCACGCCGGCGGTTCAGCACCACGTCCTCGACACGCTCGCGCAGCTCGGGGTCGAGATCGTCGTAGACGCCGATCATGCCGGCGTTGACGATGCCCATGTCCAGGCCGGCGCGGATGGCGTGGTACAGGAAGACGGTGTGGATGGCCTCGCGCACCGGCTCGTTGCCGCGGAAGCTGAAGCTGACGTTGCTGACCCCGCCCGAGACCTTGGCCCCGGGCAGGTGGGCCTTGATCCAGCGCGTGGCCTCGATGAAGTCGACCGCGTAGTTGTCGTGCTCCTCGATGCCGGTGGCGATCGCGAAGATGTTGGGGTCGAAGATGATGTCCTCGGGCGGGAAGCCGACCTCGTCGACCAGGATGCGGTACGCCCGGGCGCAGATCTCGGTCTTGCGCGCGTAGGTGTCGGCCTGGCCGCGCTCGTCGAAGGCCATCACCACGGTGGCCGCGCCGTAACGCCGCACCAGCGTGGCCTGGCGCTTGAACTCGGCCTCGCCCTCCTTCAGCGAGATCGAGTTGACGATGCCCTTGCCCTGGATGCACTTCAGCCCGGCCTCGATGACCTCCCACTTCGACGAGTCGATCATGATCGGCACGCGCGCGATCTCGGGCTCGCCGGCGATCAGGTTCAGGAAGCGCACCATCGCGGCCTTGCTGTCGAGCATGGCCTCGTCCATGTTGATGTCGATGATCTGCGCGCCGTTCTCGACCTGCTGGCGCGCCACCGCCAGCGCCTGCTCGAAGTCGCCGTTCAGGATCATCCGCGCGAAGGCCTTGGAGCCGGTGACGTTGGTGCGCTCGCCGATGTTGACGAACAGGCTGCCCGCACCGATGGCGACCGGCTCCAGGCCGGACAGGCGCATCGGGGGGACGGGGCTTGCGGCGGTGGCGTTCATGCTCATGCACTCCGGGCGGGGTGGATGAGCGCCGTTGCCTGCCGCGCCTTGCCGGGCAAGGGGCGAACCCTTGCAGACGCGGGGTCCCGAGCCTGGGGGCTCGCCTTGCGGCAGCCATCGCAGCGCTCCTCGGAACCGGCCCACATTTTACGAAAGCCGTGCCGGGCCCAGGCTTGCGTGGGGGCAGGGACACACATGGGGGTGTGTCCGGAGCGGGCGGCGGTGGGCCGGGCGCGCGCAGCCGCGGTGGCCGTCCTGCGCGCCCTTGCGCCGTCCGGCACCGTGCAGACGCCTGCCTATACTGCGCGGCGTTCGCTGCACCACGCACCCCCTGCGATCCGGGATCTTCTGCGTGTGCTGGCCGGCCCGGTCCGGTCGAGTCCGTTCCCATCGACTCTTGACATGAGCTCCTTCCACCCCTGTCTGGTCGCCGACATCGGCGGCACGAACGCGCGCTTCGGTTGGATCGACGCGCCGGGCGCTGCGGTGCAGCACGTGCGCACACTGGCCACGGCCGACCATGCGGGCCCGGCCGAAGCTGCTGCGGCCTATCTGCAGGACCTGCGTGCCGAAGGCGGCGCAGCGCTGCCGGCCCCGCGTGCGGCGGCGCTGGCGGTGGCCACGGCCGTGACCGGCGACGTCATCAGCTACACCAATGGGTCGTGGCGCTTCGCCTGCTCGGCGCTGCCGGCGGCGCTGGGCGTGGCCACGGTGCGGGTGCTGAACGACTTCGAGGCCCTGGCGCTGGCGCTGCCGTCGCTGCGGTCGGCGCAGTTCCGTGCCCACGCGCAGCCACCGCGGCCGCAGGGGGTGCTGGCGGTCGTCGGCCCCGGCACCGGCCTGGGCGTGGGCGCCGCGGTGCAGACGGCGGGCGGCTGGATGGCGCTGCCGGGTGAGGGCGGGCACGCCACGCTCGCGCCCACCGACGACGAGGAGTCGCGCCTGCTCGCGCAGGTGCGTCAGTGGCACACCCATGTGTCGGCCGAGCGCCTTCTGTCGGGCATCGGGCTGCCCGTGCTGCACCGCGCGGTGTGCGCGCTCGCGGGTGCGCCCGACGCCGGGCTGACGACGCCGCAGATCGTCGAGCGCGGCCTGCAGGGCGACGACGCGCTGGCGCGGCGCACGCTCGAGCATTTCTGTGCCCTGCTGGGCAGCTTCTGCGGCAGCGTCGCGCTGACCCTGGGCGCGCGCGGCGGGCTCTACATCGGCGGGGGCATCGTGCCGCGCCTGGGCGAGTTCTTCTTCGAATCGGCCTTCCGTGCCCGCTTCGAGGCCAAGGGCCGCTCCAGCGCCTACCTCGCCGCGGTGCCGACCGCGGTCATCACCGACACGCTCGTGGCGCTGCAAGGCGCCGCGGCGGCGCTGGAGAGCGCCGCCTGAGGGTTCCTGCGCGCGCCGGGCTTTCAGGCGCCGCGAGTGCGATTGGCCCGGCCGGAGGTCGCGTGCAGGCCGCCAGGCATGTCAGCCGATGAACTCCGCCAGGATGCGGTTGAACTTGCCCGGGTTCTCGACGAACATGAAGTGCTGCCCGCCCTCGGCTTCCTCGAAGATCTCCAGGCGGGCCCCCGGCGTGACCGAGGCCGACCAGGCCACGCTCTTCCACGGCACCAGGCTGACGCGGCCACCGATGTAGAGCGAGGGCACGTCGATGCGCGGCATCACGTCGCGCCAGTCCTGATGGCAGTGGTTGTAGATCAGCGCTGCCGACTGCGCGCGCGGGAGCTTCAGGTTGCAGTCGATCATCCAGTCGAGTTGCTCCTTGGGCATGGCCGAGGTCACCATGCCGCCCACGAAGCCCTTGGAGGTGGCTACGCCGTCGGGGCCGGCCAGCGCGTTGGCGGTGCCGGTGACCGCGTCGGGCGCGAAGATCGCGCCCGCGTTGGCGAGCTCTTCCTCGCCCCAGGCCGGGTTGGACGTGAGGAAGGGCGGCTCGTCGCAGAAGACGAAGCGGCCGATGCGCTCGGCCCCGAAGAGATCGAAGTAGCACCACAGCACCGAGCAGCCCATGCTGTGGCCGAGGATGGTCACGTCCTGCACGTCGAGCGCGCGCAGCGCATCCCACACGTCCTTGGCCAGGCGCTGGATGCGGTAGCCGTGCGCCGGCTTGTCCGAGTCGCCATGGCCGCGCATGTCGATGGCGATCACGCGGTAGCGGTCGGACAGGCCCTCGATCTGGAACCTGAACTGCTCGGCCGCCTGCGACCAGCCGGGGATGAGGACGAGCGGGCGGCCGCTGCCGGCCTCGAGCACGTTCAGGCCGACGCCGTCGCTGGTGGTGATGCGGTGCTGTTTCATGGCTTGTCTCCTGTAAAGCCGGTGGACACCGGCGGTGGTGGGAATCGTTGCGTGATCCAGGCGAGTCGTCAAAGGCCGACCGGCTACAGCCCGAAGACGCGCGCCGCGTTGCCGCAGCGGATGGCCTCGCGCTGCGCCGCAGGCAGCGCATCGAGCCGGGACACCGCGACGTCGGCCTCGTGGACGCGGTGCGGCCAGTCGGTGCCCAGCATCACCTGGCCGGCGCCCGCGACCTCGATCAGGTAGCGCAGCGGCGCCAGGTCGTAGGTGATGCTGTCGTAGTAGATGTGGCGCAGGTAGTCGGTGGGCTTGCGCTTCATCTCGCGCAGGTGGTCGAACTCGACCCGGTCGCCCATCTCGAATCGGCCCACGAGGTAGGGCAGCATGCCGCCGCCGTGCGAGGCGATCAGCTTCAGGTTCGGGTGGCGGTCGAAGAAGCCGCTGAAGATCATCTTCGCCACCGCCAGCGTGGTGTCGTAGGTGAAACCCACCGACCAGAACAGGTTGTGCGGCGCGATGCCCATGGCCTCGGCGCCCTGCGGGTCGGTCGGGTGCAGGAGCACCGGCATCGCCGCGGCGTCGATGGCCTGCCAGACGGGTTCGAACAGCGGGTCGGTCAGGCTGCGGCCGGCGATGTTGCCAAGGACCATCACGCCCACGGCGCCGTTCGCGCGCGTGCGCTCGAGCTCGCGAATCGCGGCCTCGGGGTACTCCCAGGGCAGAGAGGTGAACCAGCGGATCCGGTCGGGCCAGCGCTGCTGCGCCGCCTGCATCGCGTCGTTGGACTCGCGCGCGGCCAGCGCGCTCGTCGCTTCGTCGCCCCAGTAGACGTTCGGGCAGGTCAGCGAGACGATGGAGATGTCGATGCCGTGGCGGTCCATCTCGCGGATGCGCAGCTCGTAGTCGAAGTGGCCGACCTGCGGTATCACCACCGGGGTGCGGCCACGGAAGATCTCCTGCTTGCCGTCGGGGCGGGTCTGGAGGTTGAACTCGCCGCCGCGCGTCTTCAGCAGCTCCAGCCACTTCGCGGTGAACATGTGCGTGTGCACATCGATGACGGTCACGATCGATGACTCCTGGATCGGGGTTGAGACCGGGCGCGCCGCGGTGCCGGGCGCCCGGGAGAGCCGGTCACTCGGCGCGGATGCCCGCGCGGCGGATCACGGCGCCGAAGTTGCGCAGTTCGGTGGCCATGAACTCGCCGAGCTGGGCCGGGCTGGTGGGCATGGCCTCGATGCCGAAGCCCTTGAAGCGCTCCTTGGTGTCCTCGGCGCCGAGCAGCGCGGTGATCTCGGCGTTCAGGCGCTGCACGATCGCGGCGTCGGTGCGCGCGGGCATGAACAGCCCGAACCAGCCGTTGACGTCGAAGCCGGCCAGGCCGGCCTCGGCCAGCGTCGGCACCGAGGGCGCGAGCGCCGAGCGGTCCTTGCCGAGCAGCGCGATCGTCTTGAAGCGGTTGCCATCGGCGCGGCCGACGACGCTGGTGAGGTCGACGACGGCCAATTCCACCTCGCCCGACATCACCGCGGCCACCGCCGGTGCGCTGCCCTTGTAGGGGATGTGCGTCATCGAGGTCTCGGTGACGGCCTTGAAGCTCTCGCCGCCCAGGTGCATGGCCGAGCCGTTGCCGGTGGTGGCGTAGTTCATGCGCCCGGGTTGGCGACGCAGCAACTCGATCAGCTGTGGCGCCGTCTGCGCCGGCACCGCGGCGTTGGCGATCAGCACCAGCGGGATGCGCGCGAAGCCGCTGACCGGGGCCAGGTCCTGCAGCGGGTCGTAGGGCAGGCCCGTCATCAGGTGCGGGCTGATCGTCAGCGCGCCGGCCGCCGCCAGCAGCAGCGTGTGGCCGTCGGGCGCTGCCGCCTTGGCCACCTGCCCGACTGCCAGCGTGCCGCCGGCGCCTGGGCGGTTCTCCACCACGACCTGCTGCCCCAGGCGCTCGGCGAGCTTGGGCGCCAGGAAGCGCGCCGCAACGTCGGCACTGCCGCCCGGCGCGAAGGGCACGACGATGCGCAGCGGCCGCGTGGGCCAGCGTTCCTGGGCGGCGGCGGAAAAACCGGCGGCTGCGAGCAGGCCGGCCACCAGGGAGCTCATGCCGCGCTGCAGCGTCAGGCGGCGGGTAGGAAGGGACATGGTGAGGACTCCGGAATGGATGACAGCCCGGCGCTCAGGCCGCAGGGCCTTGGAGGGCTCCTGTCGAGGAGCGGCGCAAGATTCTGACCGACGACGCAATGACCCCGGGGCCGCAGGTTCAGCCGCCCCACACCCCGCGAGCCACCCGCTGCATGTTGCCCCCCAGCACCAGCGCCGCCTCGTCCGCGCTCATGCCCAGCGCCTGCAGCGCCGGGCCGAGTTCGCGCCAGGCGCCCACGGGCGGGTAGGTGGATGGGGCGCCCTGGCGGTCGTAGCCTGCTTCGGGGGGCCACCACCACCGGGGATCGTGGTCGCCGGGCGGGGTCTCGTCGATGCCGGGCTGCTTGAAGCTGATGTCCAGCCCGATGCCCACGTGCTCCACGCCCACGAGGTCGGCCACGTAGGCGGCGTGGCGCGCGACGTCGGTGGCGGCCGGGCGCGTCGTGCCCAGGAAGCGCGAGACGCCATTGACGCAGACCACGCCGCCGGTGGCGGCGCAGCGGCGGATCTGCTCGTCGGTGATGTTGCGCCCGTGGTCGATCAGCGCCTGCGGGTTGGCGTGGCTGAAGATCACCGGCGCGGCCGAGGCCTCCATGATGTCGAGCGAGGAGCGTCGCCCGGTGTGCGAGCAGTCCATCAGCACGCCGGCGCGGTTGACGGCCTCGACCATGCGCCGGCCCAGCGGCGTGAGCCCGGCGTCGTCGTCGTGGCAGCCGCCGGCCACGGCGTTGTTGCGGTTGTAGGCGAAGTGCACCTGGCGCACGCCCAGGTCACGGTACAGGGCCACCATCTCGGGCCGGCCCAGCAGCGGCACTGCGCCTTCGAGGTCGAAGCCCACGGCCAGCCGTCCCTGCGCCGCCGCGGCCTCGATGTCGGCCACGGTGCGCGGCAGCACGTAGCGGTCGGGCTGCGCCGCCAGACGGGCGCGGAAGGCCGCGATCACCGGCAGCATCTGCTCCAGCGGGTTCATGTCCATGCCGATGTTGAGCGACACGTAGTGCACGCCGCAGGCGCGGTAGTCCTCCAGCGGCGCGAAGTCGGCCTCGGGATGCAGCGGCAGGCAGGCGTGGGCTTCCCAGGTGATGGTCATGCGGGCGTCCTCGGGTGGGCGGGCGGTGGTGCTTGCTCGGGCTGCTCGTCGCGCCTGAAGCCCTCGGCGGCGCGCATCAGGCGGCGCGTGTAGTCGGCCTGCACGCGCGCGGCGGCGAGGTCGGCGGCATCGACGAACTCGACGGCGCGGCCCTGGTGCATCACCACCAGGCGCTGGCACAGGTGGGTGACGACGGCCAGGTCGTGGCTGACCATGACGAAGGTCAGGCCGCGCTCGCGGCGCAACTGCTCCAGCAGGTTCAGCACCTCGGCCTGCACCGAGGCGTCCAGCGCCGAGGTCGGCTCGTCCAGCAGCAGCACCTGCGGCTGCAGGATCAGCGCGCGCGCGATCGCCACGCGCTGGCGTTGCCCGCCCGAGAGCTGGTGCGGGTAGCGGAAGCGAAAGCCCGTGCCCAGGCCCACGGCGTCGAGGACGCCGCGGATGCGCTGCTCGGCCTGGTCGATGCGGTGGATGGCCAGCGGCTCGGCCAGGATGCGGTCCACCGTCTGCCGTGGATGGAGCGAGCCGTAGGGGTCCTGGAACACCATCTGCACCTGGCGCCGGAAGGCCATCGTGCCGGGCGCGGGCGGGGCGCCGGGGTCGCCGGGGGCGGCCTGCAACGCGATCCGGCCGCGGCTGACCGGCGCCAGGCCACAGACCGCGCGCAGCACGGTGCTCTTGCCCGAGCCGGATTCGCCGACGATGCCGAAGCTCTCGCCCGGGGCGATGTCCAGGTCCAGGCCCTCGACGGCGACGAAGTCGCCGAAGCGCACCTGCAGGCCCTCGACGCGCAGGCCCAGCGGCCGGGCGGCCTGGGCGGCGGCCGCGCCGAGGCCCGGCACGGGCGGGGTGCGCGTGGCGGCTTGCATGGCCGGGTCCGTGCTCATCGCGCCCACTGCGCCTGCCGGTCCAGCGTCGGCAGCGGGCGCGTCGTGCCGCCCAGGCGCGGCAGGCAGTTCAGCAGTCCCTGGGTGTAGGGGTGACGGGCGCGCGGCAGGTCGGCTGCCGCGAGTTCCTCCACCACCCGGCCGGCATACATCACGAGCACGCGGTCGCAGAAGGAGGAGACCAGGCGCAGGTCGTGGGAGATGAAGATGAGCCCCATGCCGCGGTCGCGCACCAGCCGGTCCAGGATGCCCAGCACCTCGAGCTGCACCGTCACGTCCAGCGCCGAGGTCGGCTCGTCGGCGATCAGCAGCTCGGGGCCGGCGATCAGCATCATCGCGATCATCGCGCGCTGTCCCATGCCGCCCGAGACCTCGTGCGGGAACAGGCCGAAGACGCGCTGCGGGTCGTCGATCTGCACCGCCGCCAGCGCCTGCAGTGCCGCCTCGCGTGCGGCGCGCGCATCCGCCGGGCGGTGCGCCTGCAGCGTCTCGACGATCTGCGCGCCGATGGTGAGCACCGGGTTCAGCGAGTACTTCGGGTCCTGCAGCACCATCGCGATGCGGCGCCCGCGCAGGGCCCGACGCGCCGGCGGCGGCAGCGCCAGCAGGTCCTGGCCGCGGAAGGCCAGGCGCTGCGCGGTCACGCGCCCACCGGGGGCGGTGAGGCCGAGCACGGCGCGTCCGGTCTGGCTCTTGCCCGAGCCCGACTCGCCGACGATGCCCAGGCGCTCGCGCCCGAGCTTGAACGACACGCCGCGCACCACCTCCGACCAGCCGCCCTCGCGCGCGGGGTAGGACACGCGCAGGTCCTCGACCTGCAGCAGCGGCGTGAGGTCGTCGGTGCCGGGGGCGGGGAGCGGGTTCATCGCGTGGCCTTGGGGTCGAGCGCGTCGCGCAGGCCGTCGCCCAGCAGGTTGAAGGCCAGGCTGACGATGAAGATCGCCGCCCCGGGCGCGGCCGCGACCCACCACTGGTCGAGCACGTACTGCCGCCCGGTGGAGATCATCGCGCCCCACTCCGGCGTCGGCGGTTGCGCCCCCAGCCCGAGGAAGCCCAGGCCCGCGGCGGTGAGGATGATGCCGGCCATGTCGAGCGTGACGCGTACGATCACCGAGGACAGGCACAAGGGCATCACGTGGCGCCAGACGATGCGCCAGGGGCCCGCGCCCAGCAGGCGCACGGCCTCGATGTACTCGGCCCGGCGTATGGTCAGCGTCTCGGCGCGCGCGATGCGGGCGTACGGCGGCCAGGACGTGATCGCGATCGCGATCACCGCGTTCTCGATGCCCGGGCCGAGCGCGGCCACGAAGGCCAGGGCCAGGATCAGCCGCGGGAAGGCGAGGAAGATGTCGGTGATGCGCATCAGCACCGCATCGGTGCGGCCGCCGATGTAGCCCGCGACCGTGCCCACCAGCAGGCCGATCGGGGCTGCGAGCACCGCCACCAGCACGACCACCATCAGCGTGATGCGGGTGCCGTGGACGATGCGCGCGAAGATGTCGCGCCCCTGGTCGTCGGTGCCGAACCAGTGCGCCGCCGACGGCGGCTGCAGGCGCTGGTCGAGCACGCCGACGGTGGGGCCGGCGGGCGCGATCAGGTCGGCCAGCAGCGCCAGCGCGAACAGCGCGACGACGATCGCCAGCCCGACGAGTGCGAGCCGGTTGCGCGCGAACACGCGCCAGACGCTGTAGGCGCGGCCCAGTGCGGCCTGCCGGCGCGAAGCGGGCCGCTCCGACAGCAGCCAGGCCTGCCATTGACTCAGCGCCATCGCGCCCCCGCCTTCTTCTTCATGCGCGCTCCCGGGTGCGCGGGTCCAGCGAGCGGTACAGCAGGTCGCTCAGCAGGTTCAGGCCGATGAAGACCGAGCCGACGACGATGGTGCCGCCGAGCACCGCGTTCATGTCGGCGTTCTGCAGCGAGTTCGTGATGTACAGGCCCAGGCCGGGCCAGGAGAACACGGTCTCGGTCAGGACCGAGCCTTCCAGCAGCCCGGCGTAGGACAAGGCCACCACCGTGGTCAGCGGCACCGCGGCATTGCGCAGCGCGTGGCGCCAGACGATGCGGGCTTCCGACAGCCCCTTGGCGCGCGCCGCGACGACGTATTCCTGGGCCAGCTCGGCGAGCATGAAGGATCGCGTCATGCGACTGATGTAGGCGAGCGAGAAGTAGCCCAGCAAGGAGGCCGGCAGCACCAGGTGGCTGAAGGCGTTGCGCCAGGCTTCCCACTCGCGCGCCAGCGCCGCGTCCACCAGCAGCACGCCGGTGACGCGCTCCACCGAGTACTCGTAGGCCACGTCGATGCGGCCCGGCCCGCCCACCCAGTCCAGCCGGGCGTAGAACAGCACCAGCGCCATCAGCCCGAGCCAGAACACCGGCACCGAGTAGCCGATCAGGCCGACCACGCGTACCAGATGGTCGGCCCAGCCGCCCTGCCGCACCGCCGCCCACACCCCGAGCGGGATGCCCAGTCCGGCGCCGATCAGGATGCCGCAGGTGGCGAGCTCGAAAGTGGCCGGAAAGGTCTTGACGATGTCCAGCCACACCGGCTGCGAGGTCAGCACCGAGGTGCCGAAGTCGCCCTGCAGCGCCTTGCCGACGTACATCGCGAACTGCACCGGCAGCGGCTCGTTCAGGCCGAGCTCTTCGCGCACGCGCTGCACCACGTGCTCAGGCGCCCGGTCGCCGACGATGGCCAGCGCCGGGTCTACCGGGATCACCCGGCCGATGAAGAAGGTGACCGCCAGCAGCCCGAGGTAGGTCAATGCCACGGTCGCGAGCCAGCGGCCCGCGACGGCGGCTCGGCGGCGCATCAACGCTTGCTGACCTTGAACAGGTAGGTCTGGTCGGAGGTGGGCGCGACCTGCAGGCCCTCGACGTTGTTGCGCATCGCCGTCATCGCGATCTGCTGGTAGAGCATCACGAAGGGGCTGGTGCGGCGGAAGTCGGCCTGGATCTCGGCGTACATGCGCGCGCGCCGCGCGCTGTCACGCTCCATCGCCGCAGCGTCGGTCTTCCTTGTCAGCTCGGGGATGTCCCAGGCGTTGCGCCAGGCCAGCGGCTTGCTCTTGGCGTTCTCGGCGTTGTCGGGATTGCGCGCGAAGGTGTCGGCGTTGGTGTGCGGGTCCCAGTAGTCGGCGCCCCACTGGCCGATGTAGATGTCGTGGTTGCGGGCGCGGTACTTGGTCAGCGTCTGGCGACCGTCGCCGGGCAGGATCTCGAGCTGGATGCCGGCCTGGCGGAAGGTCTGCTGCATGGCCTCGGTCACGCCCTGGATGGGCTGCACGGTGCGCATGTCGATCGTGACCTTGAAGCCGTCGGGGTGGCCGGCCTTGGCCAGCAGCGCCTTCGCGCGCGCCACGTCGAGCTTGTAGGGGTTCTCGGTCACGGCGCCGAACAGGCCCAGCGGCAGGAAGTTCTGGTGCACGACGGCGATGTTCTTCAGCAGCGTGCGCCCGAGCGTGTCGTAGTCGACCAGCCACTTGAAGGCCTCGCGCACCTCGGGCTTGGCGAGGATCGGGTTCTTCATGTTCAGGCTGAAGTAGGTGACGTAGCCCTTGGGCGTGCCACTGATCACGATCTGCGGGTTCGAGCCCAGGGCCTCCAGGTCCTGCGGGGTCAGGTTGCGCGCGATGTCGACGTCGCCCTTCTCCAGCAGCAGGCGCTGCGTGGCCGACTCCTTGACGTGGCGGTAGATCACCCGCGTCAGGCGGCTCTTCTCGCCGTGGTAGTTGTCGTTGCGCTCGAGCGTGACGATCTCGTTGGCACGCCACTCGCGGATGCGCAGCGGCCCCGAGCCGGCGAAGTTGGTCTTCAGCCAAGCGTGACCAAGGTCGCCGTTGGCCTCGCGCGAGAGCAGGAGCTTCTTGTCGACGACGCCGGCGACGTTGGCGGTCAGGCAGTTGTAGACCAGGGTCGGCGCGTAGGCCTTGTCGGTCTCGAGCGTCAGCGTCAGCGGGCCGGTCTGGCGCACCTTCTCGGCCACGTTGGCCTTGCTGAGGCCGAACTGGGTCAGGATGAAGGCCGGGGTCTTGTCGAGAATGACCGCACGATGCAGGGAGAACACCACGTCCTCGGCCGTCAGCGGGTTGCCCGAGGCGAAGCGCAACCCGGGCTTGAGCGTGAAGCTGTAGGTGCGGCCGTCGGCGGCAACCGACCACTCGCGCGCCAGATCGGGCACGAGCTTGGAGGGGTCGTTGATGTCGTAGCGCAGCAGGCGCTCGTAGCCGTTGCCCATCAGCTCGCCGGCCGAGATCTCGAAGGCCTCGGCGGGGTCCAGCGAGATGATGTCGTCGAAGGTCGAGGCCATGACGAGGGTGTCGCGCGGCGTCGCGGCGAGCGCGGACCAGGGGGTGGTGGCGGCCGCAACGGCACCCAGCGTGCCCAGCGTCAAGGCGCGGCGGCTGATCGGCAGGAAATCGGACATGGAAACCCCTTCTTGATGAAGGGTTCGAATGTAGCGAAGCGCAGCGCGCCCGCACTCCGGAGTTTTCCCGGGGCTGCGCCTCCCGCGCGGGCGGCCGGGTACCGGCGCCGGCGCGCCGCCTGGTGAACTGCTGGCCGCGTGACGAGCGGATACGATCCTTGCTGTGCAGGCGTTGGCCATGCGGCGCTTGGCCGCTCCTGTCGGTCTGCCCGCCCGTCCACGTTCTCGCCCGAAGCCACGCGCCCCTCGCCATGTCACTTCTGCCCGTCCTCGGCCAGGTCGTCCTCGGTTACTCTCCGCTGATCGACCGTGAGCACAGCCCTGTGGCCGTGCGCCTGACGGTCTTTCCCGAGCCGCGCACGGCCGCGCCGGATGCCTTGGGCCTGCTGCAGGCCCTGGCCACGGTGTGGCCGGTCCCGTCCGAGGCGCTCCCAGCCGCCCCTGCGGCGCCGGGTCCTGCGGCACCGGTGCTGTTGAACATCACCTCCGAGCCCTGGTTGCGCGCCCTGCTGGCCTGCCGGCCTCCCCCGCATGTGATGCTCGAGGTGCCGGCCTTCATGGCCGCCAATCCGGCGTACGCGGCGGACCTGCACGCGCTGCGTGCGGCGGGCAGCGTCCTGATGGTCAAGGGCCGACCCGTCGACGACCTGCCCCCGGAGATGGTGTCCTGTTTCCGCTATGCGCTGGTCGACCGTGACGACGATCCTGCACCGCGGCCCGTCCAGGCCGGCAGCGCGGTGCACCGCATCGGTGCCATCCACGTCGGCGTGTCCACGCTGGCCGATCTCGATGCGGCGGTCGCGCGCGGCGCGGTGGGCGTGATGGGCTGGCCCATCCAGGGTGAGTTCGCCAGCGCGGGCGCCGGGAACGTCGGCGCGGACGTCGCCGTCGTGACCGAACTCATCCAGCGCGTCGACCGGGAGGAGCCCGTCGAACGCCTGGAGGCGGTGGTCAGGAACGATCCGCAGCTCGCCTTCCGCCTGATCCGCCACCTGAACTCGGCCGCCTACGGACTGGCGATCGAGGTGTCCACCTTCCGCCACGCGCTGATGATGATGGGCTACCGCAAGCTCAAGCGCTGGCTCGCGCTGATGCTCGTCTCTGCCGGCCGCGCCCCGGCGCTGAAACCGGCGATGTTCGCGGCCGTGCGGCGCGGCCTGCTGCTGGAGGAACTCGTGCGCGCCACCGCGGACGACGAGATGCGCGGCGAGATGTTCATCTGCGGCGTGTTCTCGCTGCTGGACCGCATGCTGGGCCAATCCTTTGCACAGCTGTTCCAGAGCTTGCCCGTGTCTGCGCGTGTTCAGCAGGCGCTGGTGAGCGGCGACGGTCCCTATCACCCCTACCTGGCGCTGGTGCAGGCGCTCGAGCAGGGCGTGCGCGGCGACATCCTGGCGGCGGCTGACCAGAGCTTTCTCGAGCTCGAAGAGGTCAACGCGGCCTTGCTGCGCGCCCTGGCCGCAGCGCGGTCTCTGGAGTGACCTGCGATCGACCTGGGCCCTGGAATGCACGAGGGCCAGGAACCCCGGCACAGGCTCCCGCTCCACGGGCTGACGAGCAGCGGCACCTGGCGGTGGCCGGCGGCCCCGGCCATGTCGAAATCGAGCTGCACGACGTCCACGAAGGACGGTTCGGGCAGCTCGACGCCGCGTGCCCGGACGTAGGGCGCGGTGTCGAGTCGCAGGCCGTCGGGGTTGCGGCCGTCGGCGTTCAGCACCATCTTGCGCACGGTCTGCGTACCGCCGTCGTCGGCCGCGCGCCGCGCCGGGCCTACGACACCGCGCCTTGCAGCACCCGACGCGTCGCCTACGAAGGCCCGGCCGAGGATGCCAACGCCTGGATGCACCACTACCTGACGCAGCACCCGCCGCTGATGCGCCAGTTGCCGGGACTGCGCGAACTGGAGATCTGCAGCAGCCTCGACGCCGTCGCCTTCGTGCCCGGCCGGCGGGTGCGCCACCTGCAGCGCAACAAGGTCGCCTTCGACAGCGCCGCCGCGCTGGATGCCGCGCTGCAGTCGCCGGTGCGAGAGCAGATGCGGCGCGACTTCGCCAGCTTCCCGGCCGACACGGGGCGGGTGCTGCACCACCCGATGCTCACGCGGGCGGTGCGCATCGGCTGAACGGGGCTCAATCGACAACCCACCCCGCGTTCAGCGGCGCGTAGGCGCCCCCGACGCCGCCGGGCGTCAGCGGCGCCTGCAACGCGGGCTTGAAGTTGGGGTAGTCGCCACGGCCCTGGAAGCGCATGGGCTTGCTGCTGCCGTCGGGCAGCACGACGACGCCGGTGATCTCCAGGTCAGCCGGCGGCAGGTCGTTCAGGTCCTTGTTGCCGGTGCGCGGATCCCAGTCGCGCTCGACGACGAAGGGCGCGAGTTGTTGCCCGTCGACAGTGGGCGACAGGGGCCGCACTGTGAATCGCAGCCTCGAGCCGGCCGGCGGCGGCGTCGTGCCCTTGTTGATGTCAGCGCGCCAGGTCTGCCAGGCTGCGCGGACGTGTGCGCCGTACCAGTGCGTGTGGTTGTTCGCATCCGGCCCCGACGAGCGGCCGTAGGGCGTGGGCCCGGTGGTCTTCCAGACGAAGTCCTGCGCGATGCCGTCGGCCGCATCGCGGTTGCGGTTCCAGCGCTCGCCCACGGGCTCGAGCGGCAGGCGGAACTCGCGCTCGCCCAGACGTGCCGTCACCGCGCCGGTGCCGAAGCGGTACTGGCCCGGGGCCAGGCGCTGCCGGTAGCTGCCGTCGTCGGCGAGCTCGGGGCTGTAGGACACGCGCTCGCCGGCGATGCTGATGCCGTTGATCGACAAGACGACCTCCTCGAGCTTGCCGCCGAGCCGGCTGCCGTCGACCGTCGCCACCCGCCCAGCGGCCCATCCGGGCTGCGCCGCCACCGCCGGTGCCCTCGGGCGGGCGGGGGCGGGGGCAGGCGCTGCGGCCGCCGGGGGCGCCGTAGCCGCAACCGGGGGTGTGGTCGCCGCCACCGGCGCCGGCAAAGGCGCGGGCGCGAGGGCGGGGGCGGGATCGGCCTGGCGCAACACGCCGGCCTCGAACACACCGGACTGGGCCACGCTGCCGTCGCCCCGGTAGGTGGTACCCCGACCGTGCATATTGCCCTCGCGGAACTCGCCGACGTACTTGGACCGGTCCCCCAGGAAGGTCAGCACGCCATGGCCGTGCACCCGCCCGTCGAGGAACTCGCCCGCGTACAGGCTCGATCCGGTGCGCAGGACGCCCAGCCCCGCGGGGCGGCCGTTGCGGAACTCGCCCGCGTAGAAGAAGTAGCGCCCGGTCCTCCCAGGTGCCGGTGCACTGGTTCCAGGCCTGCGGGTCGGGGCCGGCACAGGGCGGCAGGGCCACAGACTGGGCCGGGGCTCCCCACAGCACCAGCGCCGCAGCGCCGGCCAGAACCGATTTCGTCAGCATGGCTGGCATCGACAGACTCCTGAGCATGGGGCGGAACACCGGACCGTCCGCAACCGGGACAGTCCCAAGCGCGTGTCCCGGGGCCGTGGACCAAGCACGTCCACTCCGGCCTCGCTGCGATGCTGCCGCCTATCCCAGCCGGTGACATCCCTGGAATTGGTGATCGGCCGCCGCGGGAGCCTCACACGCAGGGAAACTCCACCGCGATCGCTTCGCGCACCACGCTGGCCGCATTGAAGCGGTGCAGGTCGGGGCGGGCCCGCAGCTGCGCCGCCACCACCTCGACGAGCTGCGTGGCCGCGACGCCGGCACCGAGGCAGGCGCGCGGGTCACGCGCCAGCGCCAGAGCGTCGACGACGCCGAGCACGTAGTGGCGGCCGGCTTCGCGCGCGGCCGGCTCGGGCGCCGACAGGCGCAGGTGCAGCTCACCGGCCGTCATGAAACGCGCGCTGCCTTGGGCGCTGGCCAGCGCGGGAAGCAGCAGCCAGGCCGCGAACAGGGCAGCGGCCCTCTTCGACATCGACAGGCCTCCAGGGCAGGGTCGCAGGTCTCGAGGGCCGATCAGTCCAGTCGGATGGAGCCGAGGAAGGGACATCGGGTTCTCCAGATGTCGGCAGTGGAGGGCGGCCTCGGCGGCGCTCAGGAGCCGCGGTAGGTGCTCCAGCTCCAGGGGCTGACGAGCAGTGGCACGTGGTAGTGGCCGCCGGCATCGGCGATGCCGAAGTCGAGCTGCACGGTGTCGACGAAGGGCGGCTCGGGCAAGGCCACGCCGCGGCCGCGGAAGTACGGTGCCACCTCGAACAGCAGCCGCCAACGCCCCACCGCCATCGAGGCGGCATCCAGCAGCGGGCCGTCGGGGTTGCGCCCGTCGGCATTGAGCTCGATCTGGCGCACGGTCTGCGCGCTGCCGTCGGCAGCCACACGCTGCAGCGTGACTTTCATGCCGGCCGCGGGGCAGCCGTGCGCGGTGTCGAGGACGTGGGTGCTCAGGCGTCCCATGGGGTGGCTCCTGCTTCGGTGGCGCATTTTGGCGGGGGGGACCAGGGGGTCGGAACGTCGCTCAGTTCGTCGGCGCGCCGGCCTCGAACCAGCGCTTGACGAGCTGGCGCTCGGCATCGGTGATCTGCGTGGCGTTGTTCATCGGCATCAGTTTCAGCGTCCAGACCTGCTGGTAGACCGACTGCGCGTGCTGCTTCAACAGCTCGGGGGTGTGCAGCGCCACGTTCTTGCTCTGCACCTGGGCGTTGTGGCAGATCAGGCAGCGCTGCTCCATCACCTGCTGCACCTGCGCAAAGGTGACCGGCGCCGCCGGCGCGGCCGCAGGGGGCACCGCCGACGGCCGCGGCGCAAGCCAGAAGGCCAGGCCCACGAGCACCCCCACGCCGACCGCCGCGTGCTCCCAGGGCGTGCGCGTGCCCATCGCGTGCGCCCGGTGGCGGGCGACGAAGCTGTGGCGGATCAGCGCGCCGGCCAGCATCAGCAGCACCAGCACCACCCAGTTGTCGCGGCCCTGGTACAGCCAGCCGTAGTGGTTGGACAGCATTGCCACGATCACCGGCAGCGTGAAGTAGGTGTTGTGCACGCTGCGCTGCTTGCCGCGCTGGCCGTGGATGGGGTCGGGCTGCTCGCCTGCGCGCAGCGCCGCCACCACCTTGCGCTGGCCCGGGATGATGACGAAGAACACGTTGGCGCTCATCGCCGTGGCGATCATCGCGCCCACCAGCACGAAGGCCGCGCGCCCGGCGAACAGCTGGCAGGCCAGCCAGGACGCGAACACGACGAAGACCGTCACCAGCAGGCCGACGATGAGGTCGCCCTTGGGGCGGCGCCCGAAGATGCGGCAGATCGTGTCGTAGATCAGCCAGAACGCGACCAGGAAGACCAGCGAGGTGGTGATGGCCGCCGCGGGCGACCAGTCGAAGACGTTGCGGTCGATCAGGAAGCTGCGCGCGTTGAACAGGTACAGCACCGTGAACAGCGCAAAGCCGGTCAACCAGGTGGAATAGCTCTCCCAGTAGGACCAGTGCAGCTTCTCGGGCAGCGGGAGCCAGCGCGGCGCCAGCATGTACTTGTTGGAGTGGTAGAAGCCGCCGCCGTGCACGGCCCACATCTCGCCGTCGACGCCCTTGTCCTTGAGGTCCTGGTGCTGCGGCTTCGTCAGGCTGTTGTCGAGCATCACGAAGTAGAACGACGCGCCGATCCAGGCCACGGCGGTGATCACGTGCAGCCAGCGCAGCAGCAGGTTCAGCAGGTCGAGCAGGTAGGCGTCCATCGAAAGAGTCTCGGTCAGGCAGGAAACCGCCGCAGGCCTGCGCCTGCGACGCTCCTCACCACCGCGGGCCCTGTGAGGCGGACGGGTCGCGACTGCCATCGACCAGCCCCGCCGCACATCGACGGAGGCCGGGCATGGAGCCCGCTGCGACCATGGGCGCGTGTATACACTAATTCGCTGTGCCTGCGCTGCCGCCCGGAGGCTGAAGGCGGCACGAACGGTCCGCCCGGCCCTCAGGGTACGGCAACCCTGTTCGATCGAACCGTGCGATCGGCCTTGTCCGCGCCCCGGCCCTACTGACCAAGCCCCTACAGCTCCGCGACCCCATGCCCATGAACGCCCCTGCCCCCGCAACCCGCTACCCGCGCGACCTCCTCGGCCACGGCCGCAACCCGCCGCATGCGCGCTGGCCTGGCCAGGCCCGCGTGGCCGTGCAGTTCGTGCTGAACTACGAGGAGGGCGGCGAGAACTCGGTGCTGCACGGCGACGCCGGCAGCGAGCAGTTCCTGTCCGAGATGTTCAACCCCGCGGCCTACCCGGCCCGCCACCTGAGCATGGAGGGCATCTACGAATACGGCAGCCGCGTGGGCGTGTGGCGCATCCTGCGCGAGTTCGAGCAGCGCGGCCTGCCGCTCACCGTCTTCGGCGTGTCGATGGCGCTCGAGCGCTGCCCCGAGGTCACGGCCGCCTTCGTCGAGTTGGGCCACGAGATCGCCTGCCACGGCTGGCGCTGGATCCACTACCAGAACACCGACGAGGCCACCGAGCGCGAGCACCTGCGCATCGGCATGGACATCATCGCCCGCCTGACCGGCGACGGCGCCGGCGGCGCGCCGCGCCGGCTGCACGGCGCGGGCTGGTACACCGGGCGCGACAGCCCGAACACGCGCCGCCTCGTGGCCGACCACGGCGGCTTCGAGTACGACAGCGACTACTACGGCGACGACCTGCCCTTCTGGCTCCAGGTGCGCAAGACCGACGGTACGCTGGCCCCGCACCTGGTGGTGCCCTACACGCTGGACTGCAACGACATGCGCTTCGCGCTGCCGCAGGGCTACAGCCACGGCGACGAGTTCTTCGAGTACCTGCGCGACGCCTTCGACGTGCATTACGCCGAGGGTGAAGAGCGCCCGGCCATGATGAGCATCGGCATGCACTGCCGCCTGCTCGGGCGACCCGGGCGCATGCGCGCGCTGCAGCGCTTCCTCGATCACATCGAGAAGCACGACCGCGTCTGGGTCACGCGTCGGGTGGACATCGCGCGCCACTGGAAGGCCGCGCACCCCTTCGAAGCGTCCACGGCTTTCACCTGGGAATGAGCCGGGAAACGCCATGCCGCTGACGCTGGAACAACTGAACGCCGCCGAACGCGACGCCTTCGTCGCGCTGCTGGACGGCACCTACGAACACTCGCCGTGGATCGCGCAGCGCGCCTGGGCGCACCGGCCCTTCGCCACGCTGACCGCGCTGAAGCAGGCGCTGGCCGACACCGTGCGCGAGGCCTCCGAGGCCGAGCAGCTGGGCCTGATCCGCGCCCACCCCGAGCTGGCCGGCAAGGCCATGGTCAGCCGCACGCTGACGGCCGAATCGACCAACGAGCAGGGCAAGGCCGGCCTGACCGACTGCACGCCCGAAGAGTTCGCGCGCATCCAGCAGCTCAACGCCGACTACAACGCGAAGTTCGGCTTTCCCTTCATCCTGGCCGTGCGCGGCCCGCGCGGCGAGGGGCTGCACCGGCACCAGATCATCGAGACCTTCGCGCGGCGGCTGGCCCACCACCCCGACTTCGAGCGCGCCGAGTGCCTGCGCAACATCCACCGCATCGCCGAGATCCGGCTGAACGACAAGTTCGGCGTCACGCCCGCACTGGGCAACCTGGTGTGGGACTGGGCCGAGCAACTCGCCGCGCACAGCGACCCCGGCTTCAAGGAGCGCGGCCAGCTCACCGTCACCTACCTCACCGAGGCCCACCGCGCAGCCGCCGCGCAGCTGCAGCAGTGGATGCGGGAGTGCGGCTTCGACGAGGTGGGCCTGGACGCGGTGGGCAACGTGGTGGGCGTGTATCACGGGGCTGCGGGCACCTCCGGCGTGCAACCCGGCGGCAGCCTTGCTCCGGCCAACCCGGCCGCACCCCGCCTGCTCACCGGCAGCCACTACGACACCGTGCGCAACGGCGGCAAGTACGACGGGCGCCTGGGCATCCTGGTGCCGATGGCCTGCGTGCGCGAGCTGCACCGCGCCGGCCGGCGCCTGCCCTTCGGCCTCGAGGTCGTGGGCTTCGCCGAGGAGGAGGGCCAGCGCTACAAGGCCACCTTCCTGGGCTCGGGCGCGCTGACGGGGGATTTCAACCCCGCGTGGCTCGAGCAGCGCGACGCCGACGGCATCACGATGCGCGAGGCGATGCGCGCCGCCGGGCTGCCGGGCACGATGGAGGCCATCGCCGCCCTGCAGCGCGATGGGTCGCGCTACCTCGGCTTCGTCGAGGTGCACATCGAGCAGGGCCCGGTGCTGAACGCGCGCGACCTGCCGCTGGGCGTGGTCACCTCGATCAACGGCAGCGTGCGCCTGCTCGGTGAGGTGCAGGGCATGGCCAGCCATGCGGGCACCACGCCGATGGGCCAGCGCCGCGACGCCGCCGCCGCGGTGGCCGAGCTGTGCCTTTACCTGGAGCGCCGTGCCGCGCAGGTGAGCGACGTGGTGGGCACGATGGGCCAGCTGCAGGTGCCCGACGGCTCGATCAACGTCGTGCCCGGGCGCTGCCGCTTCAGCCTGGACATCCGCGCCACCACCGACGCCGCGCGCGACGCCTGCGTGGAGGATGTGCGCGCCGAGCTGGCCGCGATCTGCGCGCGCCGCGGCGTCAGCCACACGCTCGAGGAGACGCTGCGCGCCGCCGCCGCGCCCAGCCACCCGGCCTGGCAGGCCCGCTGGGAAGCCGCCGTCCAGGCCCTGGGCCTGCCCGTCTTTCGCATGCCCAGCGGCGCCGGCCACGACGCGATGAAGCTGCACGAGATCATGCCGCAGGCCATGCTCTTCATGCGCGGCCTGAACGCCGGCATCAGCCACAACCCGCTGGAGTCGATCACCAACGACGACACCGAACTCGTCGTCCGCGCCTTCGAGCACCTGCTCGACCACCTTGCCGATTGACAGCCGATTGAACACCGACTGACGGCCTGCTGAAGGCCCGCCACACCATGACCACCCCCTACGACACCCTCGACGCCTGGATTGACGCCCACTTCGACGAGGAGGTGCGCTTCCTGCAGGAACTCGTGCGCGTGCCCACGCCCACCCCGCCCGGCCACAACGCCCCGCACGCGCAGCGCACCGCCGAGCTGCTGCGCGGCTTCGGGCTGGAGGCCGAGGCGCACGCCGTCCCCGAGGCCGACGTGCAGGCCTATGGCCTGCAGAGCATCACCAACCTGATCGTGCGCCGGCCCTACGGCGCCCCGGGCTCGGGCCCGACGATCGCGCTGAACGCGCACGGCGACGTCGTGCCCCCGGGCGATGGCTGGACGCACGATCCCTACGGCGGCGAGGTCGTCGACGGCCGGCTCTACGGCCGCGCCGCGGCGGTGAGCAAGAGCGACTTCGCCAGCTTCACCTTCGCCGTGCGCGCCCTGGAAGCCCTGCGCGCCAGCGGCACGGCGCTGAAGGGCGGCGTCGAGCTGCACTTCACCTACGACGAGGAGTTCGGCGGCGAGCTCGGCCCGGGCTGGCTGCTGGCCCGTGGCCTGACCAAGCCCGACCTGCTGATCGCCGCCGGCTTCAGCTACCAGGTGGTGACCGCGCACAACGGCTGCCTGCAGATGGAGGTGACGCTGCACGGCACGGCCTCGCACGCGGCCTACCCGCACACCGGCGTCGACGCGCTGCAGGCGGCGAACAAGCTGCTGACGGCCCTGTACGCGCACAACGACGTGCTGCGCACGCGGCGCTCGCAGGTGGCCGGCATCACCCACCCCTACCTGAACGTCGGCCGCATCGAGGGCGGCAGCAACACCAACGTCGTGCCCGGCAAGGTGGTGCTCAAGCTCGACCGCCGCATGATCCCCGAGGAGGACTCCGCCACGGTCGAGGCCGAGGTGCGCGCGCTGATCGAAGCCACGGTCGCGCAGTGCCCGGGCATCCGGCTCGAGATCCGCCGCCTGCTGCTGGCGAACTCGCTCAAGCCCCTGCCGGGCAACCGCGCGCTGATCGAGCCGCTGCAGCGCCACGGCCAGGCCGTCTTCGGCGAGCCCATCGCCGAGAGCGGCACCCCGCTCTACACCGACGTGCGCCTGTACGGCGAGCACGGCGTGCCCGCCGTCATCTACGGCGCCGGCCCCCGCACCGTGCTCGAATCGAACGCCAAGCGCGCCGACGAGCACCTGGTGCTGGAAGACCTGCGCCGGGCGACGAAGGTGGTGGCTCGTACGCTGCTGGATCTGTTGCGGGGCTGAGGGCCAGCGCAGGAAACGGCGGCGGCGTTTACGCGACGCATTGTCAACCGCACTCCGGCGTTGGCCGGCGAATGCGCACGCTGCCAGAAGTAGCTGTCAGCTAGCGTTCAGCTCGCTGCGCGTACAGCAGGACGCTGGTGTCAACGAAACCGGTCGATCCGCTCTGCATGGATGTCGTCCCGCCGCGCGTAGGGTGCCGTGAAGGGCAAGGGCTCGAACTTCATGGCCTCCCGCATCGCCCGCTCGTAGGCATCGTCATGCCGCATCTTCTCGGCCAGCATCTCCCCGATGAGCCTGGAGACGCTGGTGTTGCGGCGCGCAGCCTCCATGCGGACCCAGTCAGCCACGCTTTCTTCCATGGTGACGGTGACGTTTTTCATGTGATTCCACTGAAGAAGAGTTCAGTCAGGCACAAATGGCCACCCGCAACGGCCAGCGCCAGCCGCACCGGGCCGGCGCCAGCTCAGCCAGAACCTGTCGCACCTGCGCGAGCAGGCGATGCCCGATCGGCCGGGCCCGTTGCAGGTGATGGTGCAGGCTCGGCTCACCGTAGCCACGAACACTGGTCAAGAAACTCACGTGGGGTCAGAATGCGGACCCCTCGGAACTGGCCCATGCTCAACAAATCATCGTCACTCGACACGATGGCCTGGGCGCCGCCGCTGAGCGCGAGGGCCAGGAACTTGTCGTCCTGGGGATCGCGGCAGGCGGCCACTGCGTCGATGCCCTCCACCAGCCACGTCATGGCCTCGTAGTGCGCCAGAAAGGCCTGACGCAGCGCGGGCTCGCGGTAGGTGTCCAGCCGGGCACGCGACAACACCTGGCGCAACTCGGCCAGGGTGTCGGCGGACACGATCACCTCGGCCACTTCCCAGGCTGCGGCCAGCGCCTGGGCCTGCACAGAGCGTGGCCGAAGTACGGCGCCGACCAGCGTGCTGGTGTCAAAGACCAGCCGGCTCGCGGAGCTCATGCACCAAGGTGTTGATGTCGGACTCGCTCAAGGACTCCGCAGCATCGACCAAGGGCAAGGCACGCAGGAACTCACCCATGCGACGCCCGGCCAAGGCCCGCTGCGCCTCTTGCGCCAGTTCATGGCTCATCAGCGTCACCACCGGGCGGCCGTACTGGGTGACGGTGACCGGCTCTCGCTTGGCCATGTCCAGCACCGCGCCAAAGTGGTTCTGAACCTCGCGTGAGGGAATGAACTTTTCAGTCACTTTGCACCTCTGTTTATGGAAGTTATGTCCATGATAGCTACAACGGCAGCGCGTCGCCCGATATCGCCCACCATGGCAGCGGCCGTCGACGTACCGAGGCCGGTGGTCGCGTCAACTCATGGCTCGATTGGAAGTACAGACGCCATGGGCATCACCTCGGTCACCCGCAAGGAATAGGTCACGATTCCCAAGGCGCTGCGGCAGCAACTGGGCCTCCGTCAGGGCAGCCGCGTCCGCTTCGAACGGGTCGGTGACCACGTCGAGATGCGCGTGAGCAGTTCGCCCGTCGAACCGGCTGCGGCGCCGGGGTCCGGCTTCGGCATGCTCGAGAGACGCCGCAAGGCCGTGCCGGCCGACTTCGACCCGGCCTCCCTGCTGCGGCCGTGATCGGCCTCGACACCAACGTCCTCGCCCGGTACTGCGTCGAGGACTCGACGGACCCGCAGGCCGCAAGGCAGCGGCTCGCTGCGCGGCGCCTGATCGAATCCGGCCAGGCACTGATGGTGTGCAAGACGGTGGTGCTTGAACTGGACTTCGCGCGCCTTGCCGGCAAGCTGGGCCTGCTGCCCGGTGTGGGCCTGCCCCGCCGAAGGGCCCGCAACCGCTGTTATGAGTCGCCGACCCATCCGGCATCAGAAAAGGCGCGTCCGGACTCACCCCGGCAACTCCACCACCACCTCCAGCCCCGGCTGTGCGTTGCGGATGCGCAGCGTGCCGCCGTGGGCCTGCGCCACCAGGCGGCACAGGTTCAGGCCCAGGCCCACGCCGCCGGCGTGGCGCGTGCGGGCGCTGTCGGGGCGGTAGAAGGCTTGGCCCAGCTGCGGGATCACTTCCTCGGGCACGCCGGGGCCGTGGTCGCGCACGGTCAGGCGCAGGCGGCCGCTCTCGACGGCCAGCGTCAGTTGCACCGGGCCGGTCGCGCTGGCGTTGTGGCGCAGCGCGTTGTCGAGCAGGTTGCGCAGCAGCAGCCGCACCCGGGTGCGGTCCAGCGCCACGGCGGGCAGCGCGCCGTCGGCGCGCACCGCCACCGCGGCCGCCTCGGGCCGGGCCGTCGCCAGCTCGGCCAGCACCTCGCGCGCCAGCGCCGGCAGGTCGGTGGGCTCGCGGTGCAGGCCGGCCCGCGGGCCGGACAGGCGCTCGCTCTCCAGCAGGTCGGTGATCAGCTGTCCCATCTCGCCCAGGTCGCGCTGCAGCGCCTGTCGCTGGGGGAGGGTGTCGTCGGTCTCGGGCAGCAGCTCGGTGTTCAGGCGGGCGCGCGTGAGCGGGCTGCGCAGCTCGTGGCTGATCGCCAGCAGCAGCGAGCGCTGCGCCTGCAGCATGCGGTCGATGTCGCGGCCCATGGTGTCGACGGCCTGCGCCACCTCGCCGAGCTCGTCGCGGCGGCGCACCGCGCCGGGATCGAGAGGCTGCGAGAAATCGCCCGCGCCGAAGCGCCGCACGCCCGCCTGGATCGCGTCCAGCGGCTTCAGCAGGCGGCGCACGTACAGGTAGGCCAGCAGCATGATCAGCAGCAGGCCGGCCAACGCCCCGCCCAGCGCCCCGGGCCGGCGCTCGAACACCGCTTCGTCGAGCCCGAAGCTCAGCCGGTGGCCGTCGGCCGTGGTGCGCTGCACGAACTGCCGCCCCTCGTGCGCGTCGTCCCCGTGATCGCCCGGGTCCACCCGATCCACGTGCCAGCGGCCCGGGTGCCCGGTCTCGGGGTGGGAGCGCCAGCGCAGCACCGGCCCTTCGATCTCGAGCGTGACCACCGGCAGCCGCGCCACCAGCGCCCGCGCGCGGTCGAGCTCGGGCGTGCCGCCCGGCGCCACCTCGGCCGCCAGCCGGTCGATGTAGTCGGTCAGCAGCGGCCGGCCGGCCTCGCGCCAGCCCAGCGAGAAGGCGCGCTGCGCGCCGGCCACGAAGGCGAAGGACAAGGCCAGCGCGAGCAGCACGAAAACGCCCAGCAGGCGCAGCTTGATCGAGTGGCGCCAGCGCATGACCCGGATTCAAGCCGAGCGCCGCAGCGCCAGCGAGTAGCCCACGTGGCGCAGCGTCTTGATGGCGTCCAGCGGCTCGAGCTTGCGGCGCAGCCGGCTGACGACGATGTCCACCGCGCGCGTGATCAGCTCCGACTCGTGGCCGCGCAGCTGGTTCAGGATGTCGTCTCGGCTGAGCACGCGGCCGGCCTCGCGCGCCAGCAGGTGCAGCAGCTCGAACTCGGTGCCCGTCAGCGCCACCGGCTCGCCCAGGCGCAGCACCTCGCGCCGCGCCGGGTCGATGGTCAGCCCCTCGAAAGCCAGCACCTCGGGCTGCGGCGCGCGGGCGGCCGCGGCCGCCGGGCGGCGGCGCAGCACGGTCTGCAGCCGCGCGACCAGCTCGCGCGGCTCGAAGGGCTTGGGCAGGTAGTCGTCGGCGCCGAGCTCGAGCCCGACGATGCGGTCGGTCACCTCACCGCGCGCAGTCAGCATCACGACCGGGATGTCGCTGCCCTTGCGGATCGCGCGGCAGAGCTCGAAGCCGTCCATCTCGGGCAGCATCACGTCCAGGATCACGGCGTCGAAGCCGCCCCGGCCCAGCCGCTGCAGCCCGTCGCTGGGCGTCAGCGCGTGCTCGAGCGCGAAGTCGAAGCGCCGGAAGTAGCTCGCCAACGGCGCTCCGAGGTGCGCGTCGTCGTCGATCAGCAGGATCCGGGGCATCGCCGCATTCTCGGGCCGGTGGCTGCCTGCGCCATGTGTGCGATGCCCAGGCTTCAGCCGCGACGCCAGCCGCGGCGCTGCTCGAGGAACTCGCGCACCTCGGCCTGCTGCTTCGGGTTCAGGCTGTCGTAGAAGTCGGCCAGCGCACCCACCAGCTCGGGCGTGGCCGTCTGCAGCACGCGGGTCTTCTCGCCCGCCAGCGCCAGCGCGCGGGTGCGGTCGAAGGTGGGGCCGGCCACCAGGGCTTTCATCTCGGCACGCGGGTCGGTGGTGGCGCCGATCATCGCGGCCCGCTGCGCGACCAGCTTGTCGGCCAGCACCTCGAGCTTGCGCTTCTGATCGGCGTCGAGCTCGAGCTTGCGGCTCACGCGCTTGACGGCCTCGCCGCGCCACTCGGCCACGCGCTCGGCGCTGGCGGCCCCGTGCGCGTGCTCGCCGCCGCGGTGCCCGCAGGCGCTCAGGCCGCCCGCCAGCAGCACCGTGACGGCCACGCCGATCAGAGAACGCCGGATCCAGGTCTTCATGTCGATTCCTTCGGGAAGGTGGTTGAACAGAGCCGCCATCGTCGCGCCGGCGCCCGCGGCCTGGGTGTCGGCGCGGTTTCGCTTCTTGTCGTTTTGTTTCGGCGGTCGGGCGGGGGCCGGCTCGAGTCTGCCCGGCCCACCTTCCGGGGCGGCTTCGTCGGCTGTTTCCATGACCCGGACGTCCACCTCTGGGAGGTCGTGTTCAACCCCCACCTGCAGACCTTGGGATGAATAGAATCTTCGAAAATCCGTACAGTCCGTACGAAGTTTGAAAATCAACCGAGAAGCTGCCAATGACCACCAAGCCCATCCCGCGCATCGGCCTGGACGAAGGCCGCAGCAAACTGCCTCATCTGGCGGCGCTGGCGCATGCTGGCCAATCCAGTCTGCTGACACGTCATGGCAAACCCTTGGCAGCGCTGGTAGCACCGGAGGTGCTGCTGGCACAGCGGCCTCGTGCCAACTTTCTGGCGCTTCGCGGAACAGGACGGGGCTTGTGGGCGCCGACTGCCGCTGCTACCGTGTCAGCGCTGCGAGACGAGTGGGCCGACAGGCCTTGATGCGCAGGCACGAGGCAAGCGTATGGCCACGCGCAAGACCCCGGGCAGGGGGCAGACCACCCCTGGGTCCGCTCCCGCGGCAGCGCCTCGGATCGCGGTTCCGGCACCCTGCTGGTGTGGTCTGCAGCAAGGTGACCTGGTGGTGGTCGATACCGCGCCGTTCATCTACGTTCTGGAGGACCACCCTGCATTCGCGCCCCTGTTCCTGGGGCTGTTCGAGGATCACGCCAACGGGCGGCTGCGCATCGCGCTGTCCACCATCACCTTGGCCGAAGTCCTGGTTGGGCCGCTGCGGCAGGGGCAAGACACTCTGGCCCGACGCTATGAGCGGGCCTTGGCGGGGTTTGAGGTGCTGACGGTCAGCGCTGAGGTCGCCTCCACGGCCGCCCGCCTGCGCGCCACCTCGGGGCTGCGCTTGCCTGACGCCTTGCAGGCTGCCACCGCCATCGAATGCCGCGCCGTGGCCCTGGTGACCCATGATCGCGACTTCAGCCGGCTGCAGGGACTGCGGGTGCTGACGGGGGCTCCTCCGGCCGCTTGACAAGGCAGGTGGGCTCAGGCAAGCCCAACTCGCCAGCAGTTGCAAGCTCACCGGCTTGACATCAAGCCAGCACCACCGCCGCATTCACCCCGCACCTGCCCGGCGGCAACCATCCGGAGCCGTGCCCGTAAAGCAAACGCAATACACTCCGCTCATGAAGTCCGCTGTGATACCCCAGATCCGCGTCGAGCCCGAGTTGCGCGCCGAGCTCGAATCCGTACTGAAGCAGGGCGAGACCTTGACCGCTTTCGTGGAAGCGACGGTTCGAAGCGCCATCGCATTCAGGCGCGTCCAGACCTCGTTCCATGCCCGGGCGCAGGCGGCGTCTGACGAGTACCACCGGACAGGCGTTTCGGTGCCCGTCGAAACCGTCTTGGAGAAGCTGCAATCCAAGCTCGACGCCAAGCGCAAGAAGCTTGGCCGATGAGCTTTGTCGTTGAACTGTCTCCTTCGGCCGAGGACGATTTCGAGCGACTCTTCGACTTCCTGCTCGACCGCGCCCAGACGGCGGAAGACCTCGATCGCGCCCAAGCCGCGATCGACGTGATCAGGACAACGGTACAGCAGCAGTTGGCGATCACGCCCTTCAGTTTCCGCAAGGCGGCCCAGAACCCCGTCCAGCGGGAATTGATCATTCCGTTCGGTGCGACCGGCTACGTCGCGCTCTACGAGATCGTCAGCCCTTCCAAGGTCGTGGTGCTGGCGGTGCGGCACCAGCGTGAAGAGGACTATCACTGACGCTGGAGGGCTGGACGCCCGGCTGCCGACCCGGCGCGCGGTGAATGTGGTCGCTGACGATCCCACATCGCATCGCGAGCACGCCCACGCACTCTGCGGTCTCGATCCGCCGCTCGGGAAAATCGTCGGCCGAAGTGGCAGTGACCGGACGCTGCACGCTCGCGTGCAGGGCCGGTCTCTCAGCGCGTGGCCATGTAGGCCTTCATCAGCGGGCCCGACAAGGCCTTGAGCCGCGCGCGCTGCGCGACGATCTCGTGGTGGCGCCCCTGGCGCTCGAGCCGCAGCAGGGCCGCCACGGTCTTGAAGGCCTCGGCCGGTGCCTCGTCCGCAGGGGGCTCGGCGGTGGCCAGCGGGCCGGCCAGCAAGGGCCGCTCGACCAGCGCGAAGGCCGGCAGCCAGGCCCAGTCGGCGCCCTTGGCGGGCTCGAAGCATTCCTCGAAGCGCGCGGCCAGCCGGCTCAGTGTCGGATCGGCCAGCGCCTGCACCAGGTCGGCGGCGCGCGCCGGCGCCAGCCACAGTGCCTCGGCCAGCAGCGGCCATGCCGCGTCGGCGCCTGCCCCGCGCCAGCGTGCCTCGGCCATCCACAGCAGCGGTTGCGGGATGCGGCGCCAGGACGCGGTGCCGGCCACCGCGTCGGCCGCCAGCGTCCAGGCCTGGGCACGCAGGTACAGGCCCGCGGCATGGGCGTCAGCATGGGCAGGGTGCCAGGCGATGCCGGCGGCCTGCTGCGCCAGCGCCCGCCAGCGGCCGGCGAGCCAGGGCGCCGACTCGTCGCCCAGCACGGCGCGGGCAGCTGCGGTCAGTGGGCCGTCCAGGCGGCTGCGGGCGTCGGCCACGGCGGCGGCTTGCAGACGCTGCGCCGCCCCCGGCCCCTGCGCCACCTGAAGATGCTCGATCAGCCGGGTCGCCGGGGCCAGCACCGCGTCGCCGGGGAAGGCTGCCTGCAGGGCCGCTGCTGCGCGCAGGGCGCCCGACACGTCCGCGTCCAGCAGCGCCTGCACCAGATCGTTGCGCAAGGCCACGTCGCGGCTGTCGGCGAAGATGTCGAGTTGCTGCTGCATCGGGGGATGGGGGGTGACGGACCGGTCTGGCGCGAGGCCGCGATGCACCACCTGAACCGCACCGCGCCACAGCATTGCTGGGCCGACAATTCTGCGACGACAGAGCCTGCCGAGGTGAGGCGGGCCTATCGTGCCCCCCTTCCGGCGTGCGCCCCCGACCTGTCGGGCCGGCGCGCCCATCGAGCTTCGAGGCAGCTTTCATGACCGTCCACCAGATCCTGAAAATGGGCGACCCCCGCCTGCTGCGCATCGCGCAGCCCGTGGACGCCTCGGCCTTCGGCTCGCCCGAACTGCGCCAACTGGTGCAGGACCTGTTCGAGACCATGCACGCCGTCAACGGCGCCGGCCTGGCCGCGCCGCAGATCGGCGTGGACCTGCAGCTGGTGGTCTTCGGCAGCGACCAGCCGAACCCTCGCTATCCGGACCGCCCGCGGGTGCCGGTGACCGTGCTGTGCAACCCGGTCATCACGCCGCTGGGGGCCGAGGAGGAAGAGGACTGGGAGGGCTGCCTGTCGGTGCCGGGCCTGCGCGGCGTGGTGCCGCGCTGGGCGCGCATCCGCTACACCGGCTTCGACCCCGAGGGCCGCCCGATCGACCGCAGCGTCGAGGGCTTCCACGCCCGCGTCGTGCAACACGAGTGCGACCACCTGATCGGCAAGCTTTACCCGATGCGCGTGCGCGATTTCACGCGCTTCGGCTACACCGAGGTGCTGTTCCCCGGACTGGCCGCCGCTGCCGAGGACGACTGAGCAACACCAAGGGCTGCCCGGCCCGGCGCCCCGCGGTGCCGCAGGCAACCATGGGGCGGCCGCAGGTCCGCATGCTGGATGCCCGCTGCCGGGCGTCCACGCCCTGGCCGCGCACCATCCCTCATCCGGCCAGCGGCGGCGCGGTGCCCTCGATCTGCACTCGGTAGCCCGAGCGCACATTCGGCCAGTAGTCCCACAGCGCCTTGTGCTGGGCGCAGCGGTTGTCCCAGAAGGCGATGGAGTGCGCGCGCCAGCGGAAGCGGCAGGACCATTCGTCGCGGCCGATGTGGCGGTAGAGGAATCCGAGGATGGCGTCGCCTTCCCTGCGCGGCAACTCGTTGATGTGGCTCGTGAAGTCCGCGTTCACGAAGATGCCGCGCCGACCGCTTTCGGGATGACGCACGATCACCGGGTGCGAAGCCTTGGGCGTGCCGGGGCCGAAGACGCGCGCGCCATCGTGTGTGGCCGTCAGCCCCGACAGGAAGGCCTTCATGCGCTCCGACAAGGCATCGTAGGCGGCATAGGTGCTGGCGAACATGGTGTCACCGCCGCCATCGGGCGGCACGATGTGGTTGTAGAGCATGCTGCCCAGGGGCGGGGTCGGTGCGCACGACTGGTCGCTGTGCCAGCTCTCGCCCGAGATGCGCTGGGAGGTCTCGTCGTAGTGGAACCTGCGCACCAGCGGATGGTCGGTGGGTTTGCTGATCGTCTGCGCCCCGACGTGCCGCCCCAGCGTGCCGAACAGGCTCGCGAAGCGGATGTGGTCCTCGAAGCCGATGGGCTGCTCGCGGAAGAACAGCACCTGGTATCGCGTGAAGGCGTCCTTGACTTCGGCGACCTGCTGCGGCGAAAGCTCCCGAGTCAGGTCGATGCCGGTGATCTCGGCGCCGATGTGGGGCGAGGCAGGTGTCACCACGATGCTGCTGTAGGCGCGGGCGGTCTGGTCCGGGGTGCGCGCCGAGATCGGGGCGCCGACGGTGCTGGTGAACATGGTGAGCGACTCCAGGGTCGGTGAAATTGCTTTGGATCCTATGTGTTTTTTTCTCCGATGGCAACTACACTTCTCGTGCACTTTCTGCAAAGCGTGATTGCTCCATCCATTGGATCCTATGGGTTCTGTCGCCGTTGCTGAGCCGGCCTCCGCCGTGTTGCGTGCGCGATCCGGCCTTGACGAGAGCCTGGGCTTTCTCATCGCCGAGGCCGAGCGGGCTTCCAAGCGCGTGCTGTTCGCGCGCATTGCCGAGCACGGGATCCGCCGCGGCGGCTGGTTCGTCCTGCGCACGCTCTGGGAGAAGGAGGGCATCACGCACCGCGAGCTGGCGCAGAGGCTGGGCCTGATGGAAACCTCCGTGCTCGAGATGGTGCGTGCCCTAGAGGGTGACGGCCTGGTCACCCGCACCCGCGACACGCAGGACCGGCGCAAGGTCCGCATCGAGCTCACGGCGCAGGGGCGGGCCATCGAGCCGGCGCTGATGGAGGTGGCGGCGACCGTGAACGAGCTGATGGTCCGGGATCTCACGCAGGCCGAGGCGGTGCTGCTGAAGCTGCTGCTGAAGAAGGTCCGCGATTCGCTGGCCGACCAGTGAGGGGCCGAGGGTCCCGTTCAGCCAGGAACAACGATGAAAAGGGCGGTCTTGATCTGCGGCGCCGGCATCGCCGGGTGCTGCGCGGCGATCGCGCTCGCCCGCTCGGGCTGGACCGTGACCCTGGTCGAGAAGCAGACCGCGTGGCGCTTCCAGAGCTCGGGCATCTTCGTCTACGGCAACGGCCTGGCCCGGCTCCACGCGCTGGGCGTGATGGAAGAGATGGTCGCCGCGGGCTTTGCGATTGCCGACGGGCGCAACGTCTACCTCGACGCCGACGGCTCGTCGCTGTTCGAGACCTTCTACCCAGGGCGCTTCGACGGCCTGGAGGTCACGCCCATCCTGGGGATCCGTCGCGCCGAGATGCACCGTGTGCTGTCGGGCCACCTGTCCCGCCTCGGGGTGGAGGTGGCGCTGGGCTGCACGGTGGAGTCGATCGAACAGGCCCGGTCTGCCGTCAGCGCCGTGCTGTCCGACGGGCGTGTGGTCGCCTGCGACCTCCTGCTGGGTGCCGACGGCATCCGCTCCCGGGTGCGCCAATTGCTCTGGCCGGACGTGCAGCCCCGGTACAGCGGCTTCGGCGTCTGGCGCAGCGTTCACGACCGGCCCGCGGGCCTGGGCGACAAGATCATGATGATGGCCCGCGGCCTGCGGCTGGGCATCATGCCGATCTCGGCGCAGCAGTTGTACCTGTTCGGGACCGTCGTCGAGCCCGTGGACGCCTGGTATGCGCGTGAAGACTGGGCGAGGCTGATGCAATCGCGCTTCAGCGTCTTCCGCGGCCCGGCCGCGCACTTCCTGGACGAGCTGGGCCCGCAGTCCGAACTGCTCTACACCGCCGTGGAAGAGGTCCTGATGCCTGCAGCCTGGCATCAGGGACGCGTGCTGCTCATCGGCGACGCCGCGCACGCGAGCACGCCGTTCATGGGCCAGGGCGGGGCGATGGCCGTCGAGGATGCAGTGGTTCTCGCACGACTGCTTGACCGGACGACCGACATCGATCGGGCGCTGGAGCGCTTCAGCACGGTCCGCTCGCCTGCATGCCGCTTCGTTCAGGACGCCTCCCGGCAGGTCGGCGTCAGCGGCGCGCGGTCCGACCCGCAGGAGCATGCAGGCATCCTGGACGCGATGAGGACGACGGCGCAGGCGCGCGTCGACGAGTTCTACGCCCGGCTCGAGCAACTGGGCTTCGATCACCACCAAGAGGAGACGCCATGAGACGCAACCTTCTACGGGGAGTGCTGGCCACCTGCGCGGCAGCCTGGCTCCCGCTGGCGCCCGCGAGCGCGCAGTCCTACCCTTCCAAGCCGATCCGCATCGTCGTGCCCTTCGCGGTCGGCGGCTCGTCCGACATCATGGCGCGCGCCCTGGGCAAGCAGCTGGCCGAGCAGATGAATACCCAGGTCATCGTCGAGAACCGGCCTGGGGGCGGCGGCGGCACCGCGATGCAGGCCGTGGTGTCCGCGTCTGCCGACGGCCACACGCTGCTCTACGGCACCATCGGCACCAACAGCGTCGCGCCGGTGCTGTTCAAGAACCTGCCGGTCGACCCGACCCGCGACCTGCTGCCCGTGTCGATCCTGGCGCTCAATCCCAGCGTGCTGATCGTCAACGCGGCGCTGCCGATCCAGTCCCTGCAGGACCTGATCCGGTACGCGAAGGCGAACCCTGGCAAGCTCAGCTACGCGTCGGCGGGCAACGGCTCGATCTCGCACCTCGCCACGGAGCTGCTGAAGACCACCGCCCAGATCGACCTGCTGCATGTGCCCTACAAGGGGGGTGGCGCCGCGTCCGCCGACCTGCTGGCGGGCAATGTGTCGCTGATGATCGAGACGGTCACCAACGCCGTCACCCTGGCCAAGACCGGCAAGGTGCGCGCGATCGCCAACTCCGGCAGCCGTCGCTGGCCGACCTTGCCTGACCTGCCCACCTTTGCCGAGGCGGGCTTGCCCGGCTACCAGGTCGACAGCTGGACCGGCTTGTTCGTGGCGGCCGGCACGCCAGCGCCCATCGTCGAGCGCATCAACGCCGAGCTCGTGAAGGCCGCGCGCGACCCCGCCTACCGGGCGGCGATGAGGAACATCGACGTCGAGGCCGTGAGCTCCACTCCCCCGGAATTCGCGGGTTTCGTGCGCGCCGAGATGGACAAGTGGGCGCGGGTGGTCAAGCTCACGGGAACGAAGGTCGACTGACCGGTCGCTGCTTCTGCCCCTGCACGGCCGCAGTCTCGCGGCCGCGAGAGGCCGCCCTGTGGTCTGCCAAGGCCAGCCATGTCGGCGCTTGCAGGCGCGACAATGCCTCGCACGGGGCAGAAGTCTGCACCCCCCGACGCACCATGTCCTCTTCGCCTGCTGCGCCGCCCGAGAAAACGCCGGGCCGTCCCGAGTACTCTTGCGCTCCGTCCGAGGGCCGGGACGGGCAACGCCCGGGCCTGGCGGATGCCCGGCACTGCCCGCTGTGCGGCGGCCCGAATGCTTGCGCCTTGGCCGCCGGCGCAGCGGCCGATGTGGTCTGCTGGTGTGCGCAGGAGCACTTCCCGCCGTCCTTGCTCCAGCGCTTGCCGGTGGAGGCTCGGGGTCGGGCCTGCATCTGCCGCGGCTGCGCGCGGGGGGCGGGAGAGCCCGCGCCCAGCCGCAGCGCGGCCCCCGCGATCGTCCCGCCGAGAGGCTTGCCATCCTGAAGGAGTGTCCCGATGATCCGCCGTCGTCAAGCACTGGCCCTGGCCGCCGCCCCGTGGGCGGTGCCGCTGACCGCACCCCCCGCCTTCGCACAGGCTTGGCCGACGCAGGCCGTCAAGCTGGTCGTGACCTTCCCGCCGGGGGGCGCGAGCGACATCGTCGCGCGGCTGATCGCTCCGCCGCTGGCCGAGCGCCTGGGCCAGGCGGTGGTGGTGGACAACCGCCCCGGCGGCGCCGCGACCATCGGCGCGGCCGCGGTGGCGCGCGCCCAGCCTGACGGCTACACGCTGCTGATGTCGAACTCCGCACCGCTGTCGATCTCGCCGGCGCTCTTCGAGCGGCCGCTGTATGACCCCCTGAAGAGCTTCCGTCACCTGGCCTACGTGGGCGACGTGCCCACCGTGTTGGTCGTCCACCCCTCGCTGCCGGTGAACGACTTCGCCGGCTTCCTGACCTGGGCGCGGGCGCAGAAGGACCCGGTGCCCTTCGGCAGCGGCGGCCAGGCCTCGGTCGGGCATATCGTCGGCGAGCTGCTGGCGCAGAAGGCCGGGCTGAAGATGGTGCACGTGCCCTACAAGGGGGCGGGTCCGATGCGCAGCGACCTGCTCGGCGGCCAGATCAAGGTCGCCGTCGACGCGCTGCCGCAGAACCTGGCCTTCCGCAAGACCGGCCAGCTGCGCCTGCTGGCCGTCACCGCGGCGCGTCGCGTGGCCCAAGCCGCGGACCTGCCCACCGTCGTCGAGCTTGGCCACCCCGAGCTCGTGGCCGAGAACTTCGTCGGCGTTTCGGCGCCGGCCGGACTGCCCGCGGCGGTGGAGCAGGTGCTGCTGCGCACGCTGAACCAGGTGCTGGCCCTGCCCGACCTGCGCGCCAAGCTCGAGGCGCAGGGCTTCGAGCTCGAGAGCCGCACGCCCGAGGCCTTCGCGGGCTTCATCCAGGAGCAGGCCGAGCGCTGGGCGCCGGTGGTGCGTGCCAGCGGAGCCAAGCTTTGAGCGCGCGCATCGCGGTCGCGCTGTTCGGCCCCGAGGGCCGCGGCAGCTTCAACGAGTCCGGCCTGCAAGGCGCGCTGCGCGCGCGTGCCGCCGGGTATGCGCTGGACGTCCACTGGATTGCGCCGCCTGACGCCGCAGGTCGGGCCGAGGCCTTGCGCGCCTTGTGCCGCGGCGGGCTGGACCTGCTGGTCGCCCATGGCGGCCAAGGTGATGCGCCAGTCGCCGCGATCAGCGCCGAGTTTGCGGACACCCGTTTCGCCATCACCCAGGGCAGCTTCCTCGCGCCCAATGTCGCGTGCTACGAGGTGCTGCAGGAGCAATCGGCCTTCCTGGCCGGGGTGCTGGCCGGCCTGGCGTCGAAGACGCGCGTCGTCGGTCACCTGTCGGGCGAGAAGGTGCGCCCGGGCCTGAAGGGCCGGGCCGCCTTTGCGCACGGGGTGCGTGCCGCGGCGCCGGATTGCCGCTTCGTCACCAGCTTCTGCGGCGTCCAGCACGATGTGGGCCTGGCCTTCGCGACGGCCCAGGCATTGCAAAGAGAAGGCGTGGACCTCGTGTTCGCGATGATCGATGGCGGACGCGAGGGCGTCAACCGCGCCTGCCGCGAGGGACCGCTGCGCCAGATCGGCAACGTGCTGGACTGGGTGGCGCGCGACCCGGCGGTCTTCGTCGCCTCGGCCATCGCCGACTCCGGGCGCGGCGTGACCGAAGCGATCGGGGATTTCACGACCGGTCGGCTGGCGCCGGGCACGACGCGCATCCATGGGCTGGCGTCACCCGACTGCGTGCGCCTCGTCATGGCCCCGGCGCTCCAGGCCGAGCACGGCACCGCGCTGGCTGCCTGGCAGCAGCGTCTGCTGAGCGGCGAGGTGGTGCCGCAGACCGATTACGACGGGCCGGAGCTCGCCTTGCCCCGGTAGCCGTGTCCGCCCGGCGAACGCCGGGCTGCCCGCTGTCTAGGCCCCGCTCCTTGCGGAGGGGGCCGCTTCCATCATCGGTACAGCACCTGCGGCAGCCACATGCCGATGGCGGGGAAGTTGTACAGCAGCACGATGGCGAAGACCTGGATGCCCATGAAGGGCAGCATCCCGGCGAAGATCTGGTTCAGCGTCACGTGCGGTGGGCTCACGCCCTTCAGGTAGAAGGCCGCCATCGCCACCGGCGGGCTCAGGAAGGCCGTCTGCAGGTTCAGCGCCACCAGCAGGCCGAAGAACAGCGGGTCGACGCCGAAGTTGTCCAGCAGCGGAATGAAGATGGGCATGAAGATCACGATGATCTCGGTCCACTCCAGCGGCCAGCCCAGGATGAAGATGATGGCCTGGCTCAGGATCAGGAACTCGGTCTTGGTGAGGTTCATCGACATCACCCACTTCTCGACCAGTTCCTGCCCGCCGAGCAGCGCGAAGGCAGCCGAGAAGATGGCCGAGCCGACGAAGAGCCAGCACACCATGGCGCTGGTCTTGGCGGTGAGCTTGACCGACTCGTTGACCTCGTTGCTGAGCTTGGCCTGTCGGTACGCCAGCAGGGTCCAGCCGAGCACGCCAAGCAAGGCCACCCCACCCAGGGCCATCGGCACCGGCGCGGCCACCACCTGATCGGTATGCAGCACGAACCAGGCGACGCTCACCAGGGCCGGCGCCCACATCAGCAACCAGACGGCGAACACGCGCCAGCGGTCGTCACGCCGCGCGTGCACGGCGTAGATGGCCGCCAGCAGGTAGCCGCCGAAGGCGCCGACGGCCGCCGCCTCGGTGGGCGTGGCCAGGCCGAAGACGATGGATCCGAGCACTGCCAGGATGAGCACCATCAGCGGGAAGAAGCTCGACAGCAGCAGCTTGAAGATGACGAAGCGCTCGAAGGTCATCAGCGCGTACAGCACCACCAGCGCCGCCACGCCCGCGCCCAGGCCGATCCAGTAGGTCGAGCTCAAGCCGTGGGAGGCCGGCGCCGCCTGGCTGGACGCCACGGCGGCGGCCGCGGGCTCCTGGACGCCCGATCCGCCAGCCGGGCTGGCGGTGGCTGCGGCACCAGGAGGCTCCTGCACGCCACCGGCCGTCGGCGGTTCCTGGACGCCCGCGCTGCCCGGTGGCTCCTGCACACCGCTGGAACTGCCGGGAGGCTCCTGCACACCACCGCTGCCAGGGGGTTCCTGGACGCCGCCTCCACTGCCCGGCGGCTCCTGCACGCCGCCAGAACTGCCGGGGGGCTCCTGCACGCCTTGGGTGCTGCCAGGAGGCTCCTTCACGTCGCCGGCACCCGCGGGCTCCTGGACGCCCGCCGCAGCCGGGGGTTCCTGCACACCACCTGCCGGTGCCGCGACGCCCGTTGCGGCAGGCGCGGTGACCTCCGGCGCGGGCCCTCTGTCGAGCCGCCAGGCGATGACTGCCACCGAAGCCACCACCAGCGCCGGCATCAGCACGATCAGCAACTGCTTGCGCAGGGACTTGTCTGCGCGCGCGCCCACCAGCAGGGCCGGCAGCGCGAAGCGCGAGACGCGGGCCTTCAGCGCGGCCAGCTCCGGCGGCAGCTCCACATGCCGGGCCTCGGCCGACAGCGGCGGGGCAAGGCTGGGCTTGATCTTGGCCACCAGGATCACGTAGACGATGTACAGGCCGGCCAGCATCAGGCCCGGGAAGAACGCGCCGGCATACAGCTGCACCACCGACACGCCGGCCGTGGCCCCGTAGACGATCAGCATCACCGAGGGCGGGATCAGGATGCCCAGGCAGCCCCCTGCCGTGATGACACCGGCCGACAACTTGATGTCATAGCCGCCCTTGAGCATCTGCGGCAGCGCCAGCAGCCCCATCAGCGTGACCACGGCACCGACGATGCCGGTGGCGGTGGCGAACACCGCACAGGTGAACAGCGTGGCCACGGCCAGCGATCCCGGCACTCGGGCCAGCGCCAGGTGCAGGCTGCGGAACAGCTTGTCGATCAGGTTCGCGCGTTCGACCAGGTAGCCCATGAAGACGAACAGCGGGATCGAGATCAGCACGTCGTTGCTCATCACCTTGAAGGCCGACTGCACCATCAGGTCCAGCGTCTTCGTGACGTTGCGCTCGTAGGCGAGCCAGGTGAAGATCATCCCCATGCCCATCAGCGTGAAGGCCGTGGGAAAGCCCAGCATGATGGCCACGACGACGAGCGCGAGCATCATCAGCCCGAGGTGCCCGGTGCCAAGCTTGTCGGCCGACAGCAGCATCACCGCGGTGCCCGCGATGATCAACGCCATCAGGGTGAAGCCGAACCAGAGTTCCTTGCGCAATTTCAGCTTCACTTGGAGCCTCCGGCGGGCTTGACGAACTTGTCGAGCGCAGCGATGTCCTCGTCCTTGACCTTGACCATCTCCTTGAGCTTGTCGACGTCGACTTCCTCGACGTCTTCCTCGCGCGAGGGCCATTCCCCGGCGCGGATGCACTGCACGCAGCGCACGATCTCGACGAAGCCCTGCAACAGCAACAGGCCGCCGGCGAAGGGGATCACGAACTTGAAGGGGTACAGCGGCAGGGGCGTGGCGGAGAAGGTTTTCTCGCGGATGGCCAGCGACTCGTTGGCGTAGGTCCATCCGGCCCAGGTCAGCGCGACGATGCCCGGCAGGAAGAACAGGACATAGAGCACCAGGTCGATCCAGGCCTGGGTGCGCGGCTCGAAGAAGCCGTAGAGCACGTCGCCGCGCACGTGGTTGTTCTTGGCCAGCGTGTAGGCGCCGGCCATCATGAACAGCGTGCCGTAGAGCATGATCTGGCCGTTGAGCGACCAGTCGTGCGGCTCGTTCAGCACGTAGCGCGCGTAGACCTCGCCGGTGATGCCAAGCGTGAGGATGACGATGGTCCAGGCGAAGCCCTGGCCTAACCGGGTCGACAGCCTGTCGACCCTGAGCAGCCACTGTTGCATGTGGTCCCCATGAAATGAAAACAGGGCCATCGCCTTGACGATGGCCCCTCGCGCGGGTGCGCGCCCGCGTCAGGCGGTCAGGCCTTCTTGGCCGGGGCCGCCGGCTTGCGGAAGTAGTGGTTCCAAGCCATCTTCATGTCGACCGAGTAGTCGTTCTGCCAGGAGCCGGCACGCTCGGCGAAGGCGCGCTGCGATTCGATCACCTTCTTGAACAGCGCGTTCTCAGCCGACTTCTTCGCGACCACCTTGTCATAGGCGACGAGCTGCTCGCGCAGGATGGCGTCGGGCGTCTTGTAGAACTTGATGCCGCCCTTCTTCAGGTCGATGTAGTCCTTCGAGTTGCGGTCGATCATCTTCCAGCTCATCTCGGCGCTGGAGGCTTCGACGGCATGGTCGATGATCGCGCGCAGTTCGGCGGGCAGCTCGCGGTACTTCGGGCCGTTGAACATGATCTCGAACTGCTCGCTGCTCTGGTGGAAGCTCTGCAGCATGCAGTTCTTGACCACGTCAGGGAAGCCCAGGATGCGGTCGGAGGTGGCGTTGTTGAACTCGGCGCCGTCGATCAGGCCGCGGTCCAGCGCCGGGACGATCTCGCCGCCTGGCAGCGGGTTGACGGCCGCGCCCATGTCGGTGAAGACGTCAACCGCAATGCCGACGGTGCGGAACTTCACGCCCTTCAGGTCGGCAGACTTCGCGATCGGCTTCTTGAACCAGCCCAGCGGCTGGGTGGGCATCGGGCCGTAGACGTAGGACTTCACGTCGACGTTGATGCTCTTGTAGACCTCCTGCAGCAGGGCCTCGCCACCGCCGTACTTGTGCCAGGCCAGCAGCATGTTGGAGTCCATGCCGAAGGACGGGCCGGAACCCCACAGCGCGAGCGCCGAGTTCTTGCCGTAGTGGTAGACCAGCACGCCGTGGCCGCCGTCCAGCGTGCCCTTGGACACGCCCTCGAGCAACTGGAAGGCCGGCACGACGGCGCCCGCGGGCAGCACCTCGATCTTGAGGCGGCCGCCGGCCATGTCGTTGACCTTCTTGGCGAAGTCGTTGGCGAACTCGTGGAAGATGTCCTTCGCCGGCCAGGTGCTCTGGAAGCGCAGGTTGACGGTCTGTGCCCGGCTCACCATCGGGGCCGCGGCGGCGGCGGCGCCGATGGCACCGGCCGAGGCAGTCTTCAGAAAGCCACGGCGCTGCGGCGCGGGCTGGGTCTTCACGGTCATGCAAGTTCTCCTGTGGAGAGGGAGTGGCGAGGTCGGTATCGCGCGAGCTTGGACAGTCCTGAATTTGTCCTGGACAGGCGCGAGCGCGCGAATATCGCGCGGTCCGGCAAGAAACACAACTGGGTAAACCCGAGTTCCCGGGGGTTGGCGGGGCGAATGCCGCAGCGGTTGACGCCCCCTGGGCATTCGGTCACGCAGGTCGTGGCGCGCCGTCGCGCCCGCCAGCCAGGCACGCCGTGAAGGCCATCTCCAGCGCCGTGTGTTTCTCGGCGGACAGCAGGCCCCGGCGCAGCAGGAAGTCCAGCGTGACGAGCGCGGCATCGACCGTCATGCCGGCCCCCGCGGCGGCCGCAGCCGCCTCGTCGCACGACAGCAGTTCTACGCCGGCGACCTCGCCGTCCTGGTTGGCGGGCTGTTCGCCCGGCTGCAGCTCGAGGTCGTAGACGTGCAGGCGCTCGAACTGCAGGCCCTCGGGGATGTCGCGGCACAGCTGCAGCACCCGGCCGGGCTGGGCCTGCGCCATGCGTTGCGGCGGCAGGCCGGCTTCCTCCCAGCCCTCGCGCAGCAGGGCCTCCCAGGGTGTCTGTCCGTGCGGGACTCCGCCGCCCACCAGGTTGTCGAGCTTGCCGGGGTCCGTGGGCTTGGTCGGCGAGCGACGTGCAATCCACAACTGCGCCGGGCGGCCGTCGCGCCCTGCGACCCAGCCGTTGCAGTGCGTTCCCAGCGTGAGCGTGCCCCAGAAGCGTGAGGCGGCGCGCTCGATCACGGCCAGCGTGCGGCCGCTGGCGGGCGAGGGCAGCGCGAAAGGCTCGTCGCGCCAGGCCTTCACCAGGCCGTCGGCGTGCAGGCTGGCGTTGGCCTCGGCGAACCAGGCGTCGCGCTCGTCGCGGGGCAGTCGCAGCCGCACCGCGCCCGGCGTGACGCTCAGCGCCGCGGGCCAGCGCGCGAGCGCCGGCAGGTGCGCCTCGTCGACGCAGCCGACGGCCTCGTCGTCGATGACGAAGGGGCGTCGGGGGCGCGCGCGACGGTGGGCTTCGCTCAGCGCGGGCCAGGGTGGGGTCGGTGTCATCGGGTGCGGGCGGTCCATGGCAAGCCGGCGATGCTAACGGTCGCGTCGGGTCGGGTGCAGCCGGCGCGTTGCCCGTGGGCGTCGAAAGCCGCGAACCGCGCTCGGATTCGCACCGCGGCGCTCGTCACTGCCGCAGGCCTGGCGGACACTGTTGCGGCGCCTTTCCCGGCGCTGGAGGATTTCATGACCACACGCCGTGCCCTGTCTGCCCTTGCGCTGGCCACCAGCCTGCTGCTGCCCGCTGCCGCGGCCTGGGCCCAGGCCACCCCCTGGCCGCGCGCCCAGCCCATCAAGCTCGTGGCCGTGTTCCCGCCCGGCGGCTCGGTGGACCAGGTCGCGCGCATCCTGCAGCCGGCGCTGCAGCGCCTGCTCGGGCAGACCGTGGTGGTCGAGAACCGCGGCGGCGCCTCGGGCTCGATCGGCGCCGCGGCGGTGGCGGCCTCGCCACCCGACGGCTACACCTTCGCCGTCGTCTTCGACAGCCACGCCTCGCTGCCGGCGCTGCTGCCCGGGCTGCCCTACGACACCAAGCGCGACTTGCCGCCCGTGGCGCTGCTGGGCACGAGTGCGATGGTCATCGCCGCGCACCCTGACTCACCCTTCAAAACCTTTGGCGACGCCGTGGTGGCGGCGCGCACGGCCCGCGGCGTCAGCTACGGGACCATCGGCTCGGGCAGCCTGGGCCACCTCTCCATGGCGCTTCTGGCCAAGGGCAGCGGCCTGAACTTCGTGCACGTGCCCTACAAGGGCGGCGGCCCGCTGATGAACGACGCACTGGCCGGGCACGTGCCGGTGAGCATCGGCTCGGTCTTCCTGATCAAGCCGCACCTGGACAGCCGGCGCCTGCGTCCGCTGGCCGTGACGACGAGCCAGCGCTCGGCGGCCCTGCCCGAGGTGCCGACGATCGCCGAGAGCGGCTTCGCCGGCTTCGATGCGCCGGCGTGGTGGGCCGTGCTCGCGCCGGCGCGCACGCCGCCGGAGGTGGTGCGCCAGATGAACGAGGCGCTGAACACCGTGCTGCGCCAGCCCGACGTGGCGCAGCGCCTGGCAGGCCAGGGCATCGAGGTCTTCACCGGCTCGCCCGAGGCCGCGCGCAGCTTCCTGGACGCCCAGGTCGATGTCTGGGGCAAGGTCATCCGCGACAACGGCATCAAGGCGGATTGAGGCGGCCGGCGGGCCCTCGACCCGGCCGCGCCCGCGCTTGCTACAGTGTCCGGGCTGCTTGGAGAGCCTCGATGAACGACCGCTTGCGCTGCCTGTGCCGCATCGACGACCTGGACGCCGACGCCGGCTTCCTGGCCCAGACGCGGCGCCACCTGCACCGCCACCCCGAATTGTCCTTTGAGGAGGAGGCCACGGCCGAGCTCGTGGCCCAGCGGCTGCAGGGCTGGGGCTGGGAGGTCACGCGTGGCGTGGGCGGACACGGGGTCGTGGGCACGCTGCGAGTGCCCGGTTCCAGCCGCAGCGTCGCGTTGCGCGCCGACATGGATGCGCTGCCGATCCAGGAGACCTCGGGCCGGCCCTGGCAGAGCGTGCACAGGGGCGTGATGCACGCCTGTGGCCACGACGGACACACCACGATGCTGCTCGGGGCGGCGCAGCAGATCGCGCGCACGCGCCAGTTCAGCGGCACGGTGCACCTGGTGTTCCAGCCGGCCGAGGAGGCGGGTGCAGGCAGCGGGGCGCAGCGCATGATCGCCGACGGCCTGTTCGAGCGCTTCCCCTGCGACGCGATCTTTGGCCTGCACAACACGCCCGGCCTGGCGGCGGGCCGCTTCGGCTTCGGCCACGGGCCCTTCATGTCGGCCTCGGACACGGCGCGCATCACGGTGCGCGGGCGCGGCGGCCACGCGGCGCGGCCACACCAGGCGGTGGACCCGGTGTTGATTGCCGGCAGCCTGGTGGTGGCGCTGCAGAGCGTGGTGTCGCGCAACGTCGACCCGCGCCAGACGGCCATCGTCACCGTGGGGGTGCTTCAAGCGGGCACGGTGGCCAACGTCATCCCCGACAGCGCCACGATGGCGCTGTCGATCCGTTCCTTCGACGCCGGCGTGCGCGAGCTGCTCGAGCAGCGCATCCGCGCGCTCGTCACCGCGCACGCGGCCGGCTACGGCGGCGAGGCCGAGATCGACTACGAGCGCGGCTACCCGGTGGTCGTCAACACCGAGGCCGAGACCGCCTTCGCGCGCGAGGTGGCCGAGGAACTCGTCGGCGCCGACCAGGTGATCGCGCCCTACCCGCCGGTGACGGGCAGCGAGGACTTTGCCTACTACCTGCAGCACCGGCCCGGCTGCTTCTTCCGCCTGGGCAACGGCGAGGAAGGCGCAATGCTGCACCACCCGAAGTACGACTTCAACGACGCCATCCTGACCACCGGCGCGGCCTTCTGGACACGGCTGGTGGAGCGCTATCTTCCGGCCTGAGAGTCGGTCGGCTTCAGTCCTCGAAGGCGGGCCTTCGCCGCGCTTGGCGCCGGTGGGGCAGTGCTGTGCTGCTGCGTTGGACGGCGAATCTACGCCTGTGCCTGCGGCTTCGGCGCGGCGTTCACGCGTGCGGCCCAGAAGGTGGCGCCTTCGGGGCCGTAGCGCTCGGCGTGCGCAATGTGGCGCGCGAGCTCGAAGCGGTCGCCGGCCTTCAGGTGCCGGGTGTGGCCGTCCACCGTGAGCCAGAACTCGCCGCGCACGACCAGGGCACGCGTATCGAAGGGGTGCTCGTGCACCGGCGTCTCATGGCCGGGCCCCCATTCGCGCACCAGGGCCTCGTCACAGCCCTGGCGCAGGGCCTCGTCGCGGAACTGCTCGAAGGTCGGCGGGTTCATGACTCATCCTTCCTTCTTGAAGCCGATCGCGCGCGCGGCCGCGATGATCTGCTCGCGCTCGACGCGCAGCGCGGCGGCGAAATCCGAGGGCGACATCAGCACCGGGTCGATGCCCGTGGACTCGATCCGGTCCTTCGTGCCGCCGGCCCTGGACGCGGCAGCGATCGAGCGCGAGATGTAGGCCACCAGCTCGGCCGGCAGGTTCGCCGGGCCGAACAGCCCGTACCAGGTCGTGATCGCGGCCGCCGGGTGGCCGAGTTCGTTCATCGTCGGCACCTCCGGCAGGCCGGCGAAGCGCGCGGCCGAGGTCACCGCCAGCGCGCGCAGCTTGCCCGCCTGGACGTGCTTGACGATCGCCGGTGGCGTGGAGAGGGCGAACTGCACGCGCCCTGCCAGCAGGTCGATGACGGCCGGGCCACTGCCCTTGTAGGGGATGTGCGTGACCTCGATGCCGGCGCCCTTGAGGAAGACCTCCATGGCCAGGTGGGTCAGGCCGCCGCTGCCACCCGAGGCGTAGTTCATCACCCGCGGCTGCGCCTTGGCGCGCGCGATCATCTGCGCCGCGGTAGAGACGTTGACGTCGGGATGGGCCAGCAGCACCAGCGGGGTCGAGGCCAGCAGCGAGATGGGTGTGAAGTCCTTGGTCGGCTCGAAGACGTATTTCTGCAGCAGGGTCGCGTCGATGAACTGCGACACGCTCATGAAGGACAGGGTGTAGCCGTCGGGCGCGGCGCCGGCCAGCGCGTCCAGCCCGAGCATGCCGGAGGCGCCCGAGCGGTTCTCGGGCACCACGGTCTGCTTCCAGGCCTCGGAGGCGATCTGCGCGAACAGGCGTGCCGAGACGTCGGTGCCGGCGCCGGGCGAGGTCGGGATGATCCAGCGCACCGGCCGCGCGGGCCAGCCGCCGGGGCCCGCCGCGCCCTGGGCCCAGCCCGGCCCCACCGCGGCGCCGACGCCGGCGAGCGCGAGGGTTTGCATCCAGCGCCGGCGGGCGATGGGGAACGATGCGTCGAGGGGTGAGGGATGGGGCATCGGGCACTCCTGGGGGCTGCAGGTATCGGGGCGCTGCCTGCAGGCGCAGGCCTTTCTTCATGATACGGTGCAGCGTGGGCCTGGGTTGTTCGCCGGGCCCGAAGGACACCGCCATGCCCCTGACCGACCCCCGCGCCGCGCTCGCCGCCTTGCTCGCCCCAGGCCGCCTCGTTCGCCTGCCCTGCGCCTACGACGGCCTGTCGGCGCGGGTGGCGCAGCAGTGCGGCTTTCCGGCCGTGGCCTTCTCGGGCAACGCGGTGTCGGCCAGCCTGCTCGGCCTGCCCGACATCGGCGTGCTGGACGGCAGCGACAACGTCGCCCACGCCGGGCGCATCGCGCGCCAGCTCGACATCCCGCTGATCTGCGACGCCGACACCGGCTACGGCGGCGTCATGAACGTCGTGCGCACGGTGCAGGAGTTCGAGGCCGCCGGCGTGGCCGGCATCCACATCGAGGACCAGGTCACGCCCAAGCGCTGCGGGCTGCTGCCGCAGGGCATTCCGGTCGTGCCGGTCGAGGAGCAGGTGCGCAAGATCCGGGCGGCTGCGCAGGCCCGGCGCGATCCGCGCTTCCTGCTGATCGCGCGCACCGATGCGAAGTCCATGCACGGCCTGGAGGCGGCCGCTGCCCGCGCGCGCGCCTACGTCGAGGCCGGCGCCGACGCGGCGATGGTGATGGGGGCGAACACGCCGGCAGAGCTGCTCCATGTCGCTGGCGTCGTGCGCGCGCCGCTGGTGGCGGTGATCCAGGAGTCGCCCCCGACCACGGCGCTGACCGATGCCGACCTCGAGGCCGCCGGCTGCGTGCTGGCCTTGCATGCCGGGCTCGCGCGCTACGCCGTGGTGCGGGCGCTGCAGCAGAGCTTCGGCGCGCTGCGGCGCGACGGTCACACGGCCGCGGTGCGCGACCAGCTGGCCAGCTTCGATGACTACAACGCCGTGCTCGGGCTCGACGCCTGGCTCGCGCTCGAGCGCCAATGGCTCGGCGACGCGCCGCCGGCCCGCCCCGCCTGAAGGAGAGACACCCTTGGACACGCACACGGATGCGAAGGCCCCGCACGACCCGGGTGCCGGCCCCGAGCGGGGCAGCCTTGGCGAAGACGCCCGGCCGAGGACGCTGTTCGACAAGCTCTGGGACGCCCATCTCGTCGGCCGCCGCGCTGACGGCAGGGAACTGCTGTATGTCGACCGTCACGTCGTGCACGAACTGCATGCGCCGCATGCCTTTGCCGCGCTCGAGCGCAGTGCGCGGCCGGTGCGCCGGCCCGACCGCACCGTGGTCGTGCAGGACCACACCGTGCCCACCCGTCCCGGGCTGGCGCTGCGCTCGGACAACATCGTTGCCACCGAGGCCGCTGCCGCGCGCCTGGGCGTGCCCGTCGTGGCCACCGACGACGAGCGCCACGGCATCAGCCATGTGGTCTCCGCCGAGCGCGGCTGGGCGCTGCCCGGAGCCACGCTCGCCTGCCCCGACAGCCACGCCTCGACCGTCGGTGCGCTGGGCTGCCTGGCCTTCGGCTGCGGCACCTCGGAGCTCGTGCACGTGCTGGCCACGCAGACGCTGGCGCTGACGCGCCCGAAGTCGATGTGCGTGCGCCTGGACGGCCGGCCCGGGCCGGGGGTCGGTGCCAAGGACCTGGCGCTGCACCTGATCCGGCAGCTGGGCGTGGCCGCCGGGCGCGGCCACGCGGTGGAGTACACGGGCGCGGCCGTGCGGGCGCTGGACCTCGAGGGCCGTATGACGCTGTGCAACCTGAGCATCGAGTGGGGCGCGCGCTCGGCGCTGATCGCGCCCGACGCGCAGACGCTGGCCTGGCTGCAGGCCCATGCTGAACCGCCGGCCGGTCGGCGCTGGGACGAACTCGCCGCCGGCTGGGCCGGGCTGCGCAGCGACGACGGTGCCGCCTTCGACGCCGAGCAGGTGGTGGACTGCGAGGGCATCGCGCCGCAGATCACCTGGGGCACGGATCCGTCGCAGACCCTGGGCATCGACGAGCCGGTGCCCGACCCCGGCGACGACGCCACGCCCGGCGCGGCGCGGCTGCGGCGCGCGCTCGACTACATGGGCCTGGAGCCTGGACAGTCGCTGCGGGGCCTGCCGGTGCAGCGGGTGTTCATCGGCTCCTGCGCCAACGCCCGGCTGACGGACCTGCGCGCGGCCGCGGCCCTGGTGCGCGGCCGGCGCGTGGCGCCGGGCGTGCAGGCACTGGTCGTTCCCGGCTCCAACACCGTCAAGCGCCTGGCCGAGCGCGAGGGACTGGACCGCGTCTTCACCGACGCCGGTTTCGAGTGGCACCGCTCGGGCTGCTCGATGTGCGCCGGCGCCAATGGCGAGACCGCAGCTGCCGGCGAGCGCTGCCTGTCGACGACGAACCGCAACTTCGAAAACCGCCAGGGCCGTGGCGTGCGCACCCATCTGGTCGGCCCGGCGATGGCCGCCGCGGCCGCGGTGGCCGGATGCATCGTCGATGTGCGCGGGCTGGCGCCCGCCGAGGGAGCCGCGGCATGAAGCCCTTCAGCACCGTCACGGGCGCGGCGGCGCCGCTGCCGCTGGACGACGTCGATACCGACCAGATCATCCCCTCGGCCTGGCTGAAGAGCCTGGACGCCGACCTGGCGCAGGGCTGTCTGGCCTACATGCGCCGCCGTCCCGACGGCACGCGTGTCGAGGACTTCGTGCTCGAGCGCCCGGCCTTCGCCGCCGCGCCCATCCTCGTGACCGGGCGCAACTTCGGCTGCGGCAGCTCGCGCGAGCACGCCGTCTGGGCGCTGCAGGCCTTCGGCGTGCGCTGCGTCATCGGCCACCGGCCCGCGGAGTTCTTCGTCGAGAACGCGCTGCGCAACGGGCTGCTGGCGCTGGACCTGCCGCTGCCGGCGCTGCGCGAATTGACCGCGGCCGCCGAGCGCGCCGACGGCGCCGAGCCCTTCACGGTCGACCTGCGCGCGGGCGAGATCAGCGGCCCCGCCGGGCTGCGCATGGCGTTCGCCATCGACGCCGGCGCCCGCATCGCCCTGCTCGAGGGCCTGGACGACATCGGCCTGACGCTCAGGCACGTGGACCTGATCGAGGCCTGGGAGCGACGACAGGCGCCAGCGGCTTGAGGTCCCCGGGCACACACCCTCTAAGATCACAGCCCGGATGAACAAGCCGGGCGGCGGCCGATGCGGATTCTCGGCATCCGCGCTGGCCGCGAGCAGCTGCAAGAACCAACAGGAGACATCGATGCGCAAGGTCCAGGGAATGTCGGTGCTGGTCACCGGCGGTGGTTCGGGTATCGGGGAAGCCTGCGCCCGTCTGTTCGCCGCGCAGGGCGCGCGGGTGACGATCGGCGGCCGGCGCGCCGACAAGCTGGCCGCAGTGGCGGCATCGATCGGGCCGTCCTGCCTGGCCGTGGCGGGTGATGTCACCTCGGATGCCGACCGGCGCGCGCTCCTGGCGGCTGCGGTCGCACACGGCGGTGGTCTCGACGTGCTGGTGAACAACGCCGCCAACATGTACCGGCAGCCGGTGGACGGCTACACCGAGCCCGTGCTGCGCGAAGCCTTCGACACCAACGTCATCGCGCCGATGATGCTGTCGTCGCTGGCCGTGCCGCACCTGGAGGCGCGCCAGGGATCGATCATCTTCATCGGCTCCATCCACAACCGTCGGGCCTATCCCGGCGCCTCGCCTTACGCCACCACCAAGGCGGCCGTCGAGGGCTTGGCGCGGGTGATGGCGGCCGAACTGGGCCGGCGCCAGATCCGGGTCAACTGCGTGCTGCCGGGTGCCGTCAGCACCGAGCTCAACCTGCGCGCCGGGCTGATGACGGCCGAGCAGGCGGTCGAACGCTACGCCGCGGTTGCCCCCGAGCATGCCCTGGGCCGCATCGGCACCGGCACCGAGGTGGCCGAATCCGTCGTCTACCTGGCTTGTGCCGAGTGGGTCACCGGCGTCGGGCTGGAGGTGGACGGCGGGCTCGGTCTGGGCGTGTCGAAGTTCTGATGCCTGCCTCGCCCGGGTTCGACCCCGAGCGCCGGTCCGGCGACCCGGGCGGGGACGGCCGGACGGCCGTCGAGGTGGTGCGCCACCACCTCGAGGCGGTGGGCTTGCTCGACCCGCTGGCGATGGCGGCCGACTATGCGCAGGATGCGCTGCTCGAACGCCCGGACCGCTGCTGGCGGGGCCTGACCGAGATCAGCGCCTACTTCGCCACGGTGCCGGCGCGCCTGGCGGGCGGCCGGGTGGAGTTCACCGGCTTCGACGAGCACCGACTCGAGGTGCGCTGGACGCTGGTCGGCGGCCCGGCCGACGGCCTGCGCGGCCGCGACCGCTACGAGGTGCAGGCCGGCCGCATCGTGCGCCAGCAGGTGGTGCTGGACGGCAACGTCGATTTCTGACCTGGCCGCAGCGCTGGGCCGGCTCCGCGCGCTCAGACCTTGCGCGCGCCTTGCCAGTAGCGCTCGCGCACGGCGCGCTTGTCGATCTTGCCGATGGTGTTGCGTGGCATCGAGTCGACGATCTCGACCCGCTCGGGCTGCTTGATCGAACTCAGCGACGAGGCGCGGCAGACCGCCAGCAGCTCGTCGGCCGTGGCGCTGTGCCCGGGCCGCAGCGCCACCACGGCCAGCACCGACTCGCCCCACTTGTCGTCGGGAATGCCGACCACGGCGGCGTCCAGCACCGCGGGGTGCGTGTACAGCACTTTCTCGACCTCGCTCGGCGCGAGGTTGTAGCCGCCGCGGATGATCAGATCCTTGATGCGGTCGACGATGTAGAAGTAGCCCTGCTCGTCGACCCGGCCGACGTCGCCCGAATGCAGCCAGCCGCCGATCAGCGCCTTGGCGGTGCGGTCGGGCTCGCGGAAGTAGCCGCGCATCGTGTGCGGCCCGCCGAAGACGATCTCGCCGTTCTCGCCCAGCGGCACCTCGGCACCGGCCGGGTCGACCACGCGCACCGTGGTGGCGAACGAGGGGCGGCCGCAGGAGGTCAGCAGATGCGGCATGTCGTCCAGCGCGCGCACGTGGTCCTGCTTGCGCAGCAGGGTGCCGATGGAGGCGATCTCGGCCATGCCGTAGAGCTGGATGAAGATCGGCCCGTACTTGGCGATCAGCGTGCGCAGACGTTCGGCCGGGATGGGCGAGGAGCCGTACCCCAGGGTCGTGATCGAGCGCAGCCGCTGCGGGAAGTCGCCCGGGTCCTGCTCCAGCAGCGTGGCCAGCATCGTGGGCACGAGGAAGGTGTGCGTCACCTGGTGCTGCTGCACGGTGTCGCACAGAGCGTAGCTGTTGAAGCCCCGGCTCTCGGCAAAGCCGATCGCCGCCCCCGCCATCAACGCCGGCACCATGGTGATGTTGACGCAGGAGTTGTGCGGGATCTGGATCAGGTAGCGCGAGTCGGCCGTGATCTCGTACTCCAGGCAGGCGACGGTGCCGTGCTGCAGCGCCGCGGCGTGGTCGAAGAGGATGCCCTTGGGCAGCCCCGTCGTGCCGCTGGTGTAGACGATGGCGAAGGGGTCGGCGGGGAACACCGTGTAGGCGCTGGCGGGCAGCGAGGCCGGCGCTGCGGCGAGCGCGGCTTCGTAGCTCGCGGGCCGCTCGAGCACCAGGACGGCGATGCCGCGCGCGTCGGCCAGCGCGTGCGCGAGGGCCTCGAATTCGGGTTCGGTGATCAGCACCCGGGGCTGCGCGTTGTCGAACACCGACTGCAGTTCGGACGGCGTCATGCGGAAGTTCAGGCCCACGTAGACCGCGCCGGCCTTGGCGCAGCCGGCCAGCACCTCCACCACTTCCATCCGGTTGTGCACCAGCAGGGCCACGCGTTCGCCGGCGGCAACGCCGTGGGCGTCTCGCAGGCAGTGGGCCAGGCGATTGCTGCGCTCGTCCAGGGTGCGGTAGTCCAGCGTGCGCGGCCCGTCGAACAGCGCCAGGCTGTGGGGCGCGCGGGCAGCGATTCGGGAGATGGCAAGGCCGACATTCATGATGGCTCGCATGATACGAAAGCCCTGCGCGAGGGCCGGGCCTGACGTCGTCGGGGCCGGCTCTCGCGCAGTAACATCACACCAAACCGGCGTTGCGGTACGAGGGCGGGTCCATGCCGCCCGCCGACGGCAGCCTTCGAGGTGGGGCGCTCGTCAGAGGGGCGTGCCTGCCGATCCGCGGCGCGCCGATCACGATTTCTTGGAGGGGAGCCCGGGCATGCAGCTTCAGGTACCAGACCACGTGCCCCGGCACCTGGTGTTCGATTTCGACATCTACACGGCCAAGGAACTCGAACACGAGCCGCACCGCACGATGGTCGAGTTGCTGCGCTCGCGCCAGGTTCCGCCCATCTTCTTCACGCCGCGCAACGGCGGTCACTGGATCGTCGCCGGGGCCGTCGAAGGCCTGGAGATGCTGCGCGACATCGAACGCTTCTCCAGCGAGCCGCAGTACAACGCCAACTCGCGCAAGCCGTGGACGCTGCCCAACCAGGCCGACCCGCCCGAGCACACCGAGTACCGGCGCATCATCAACCCGGCCTTCGTGCCGCGCGCGGTCGCGGTCATGGAGGACGGGCTGCGAGCACTTTCAGTGCAGATGGTCGAAGAGCTCGTGCCGCGTGGGGGCTGCAGCTTCGTCGAGGACGTGGCCAAGAAGTTTCCCGTCAACGTCTTCCTGCGCATGGCCGGCGCGCCGCAGGGCGACCGGGAGATGCTGGTCGACCTGACGGAGCAGGTCGTGCGGCATCCGGACCGCGCCGCGCGCGAGGCCGCGAGCCATGCGATGGGCGCCTATGTGATGAAAGCCTACGAGGCGCGTCGAGGCCGGGAGGGAGAGGACCTGCTGAGCATGGTGCTGCAGGGCCGCTTCCAGGGTCGCGGGCTGAACGACGAGGAACTGCTGGGCATGGGCCTGCTGTTGTTCCTTGGCGGGCTCGACACCGTGGCATCGACGCTGGGCTTCGTCATGCTGTTCCTGGCGCGCCACCCGCAGCACTACCGGCAGCTGGTCGATGACCCGGCCCTGATTCCCGGCGCGGTGGAGGAACTGATCCGCGTGCACAGCGTTGCTTCCGTGCAGCGCGGGGTGCGCGAGGACACCGAATACCTGGGCATCTCGATGCGCAGGAACGACAAGATGTTCTTCATGACCCAGCTCTACGGCCTGGACGAGCGCAAGATCGACGATCCCCTGCGCGTGGACTTCACCCGGCCGGTCAGCCCGCACCTGGGCTTCGGCGCCGGGCCGCACCGCTGTATCGGCTCGCACCTGGCCCGCACGGAGGTGCGCATCTTCCTGGAGGAGTGGACCCGCCGCATCCCGCGCATGAGCCTGGCAGGTGACGGGGTGGTGCGCACGCGGGGCGGCCACGTGTGGTCGCCGGTGGAGGTGCCGCTGCGCTGGTAGGTCGGCGGCGCGGCGCCTACTGCCCCCACCAGTGCAGCACGCGCGCGCGCAGCGCGTCCGCGGCCAGCGTGATGGTGATCCCGACCACGGCGAGCGCGATCACCACGGCAAAGGTGAGCGCAGAGTTGCCGGTCACTGCGGCCGTGCCGAGCAGCGACCCCATGCCAGGCACGCCGGTGAGGATCTCGGCGGTGACGACGGTGATGACGGCAAACGTGACGGACAGCGGCAGGCTGGCCAGGGTCCAGGCCACGACGAAGGGCAGACGGATGCGGGTCAGGATGCGCCAGTTGTCTGCGCCCAGCAGGCGCGCGTTCTGCACCAGTTCCGGACGCACCGATGTGCCGCCCTCGTAGGCGTTGAAGAAGGCCACGAAGAACACCACCAGCACCGAGATGATCACGCACGAGGTCGAGGTCGGGCCGAACACGATCACGATGATGGGCACCAGGGCGATCCGCGGCACGGCATTCATGCCGATGATGAAGGGTCGCATCACTTCGCTGGCGAAACGGAAGTTGCTCAGCAACAGCCCGAACGCGGCACCCAGCACCATGCCGATGGCCGTGCCGAGCAGCGAGGCATACACGGTGGCGCCGATGAAGCCCCAGATCACCGGCGAGTTCTCGCTGCCCGTGGCCAGGTTGTAGAGCTCGCGCGCGATGCGCTGCGGCGAACTCACGAAGTAGGGGTCGAACAGGTGCCCCATCGCCTTGAGCGCGGGAATCTGCGGCAGGTATTGCCATGCCAGCAGGAAGAGGGCCAGCAGCGCCACCTGCGCGAGCCAGATCGGGCCTCGGGCGCTCAAGCGCGCTCGCCAGCGGCTGGGCGTGCCGGCGCTCATGTCGTGGCCTCCCCGGCAGGGCGCCGGCTGCGCTGGATCTGCACCGCGAGCTGTTCCCACACCTGGCCGTACAACGAGAGGAACTGCGGGTTCTCGCGCAGGCCCAGGAAGTCGCGCTGCGCCCCGAAGCCGATCTCGAAGCGCCTGAACACCCGGGCCGGCTGTGCCGTCAGGACCAGCACCTGGTCGGACAGGGAGATCGCTTCGCCGAGGTCGTGCGTGATCAGCAGCACGGTGATCCCCTCGCGCTTGACGATGTGGAAGATGTCCTGGTGGATGCCGATGCGCGTGGGCTCGTCCAGCGCGGAGAACGGCTCGTCGAGCAGCAGCACGCGCGGATGCGGTGCGACCGAGGCCAGGAAGGCGGTCCGGCGCCGCATGCCCCCCGAGAGCTGGTAGGGGAACTTGCGTTCAGCGCCTTCCAGCCCCGCCAGCCGGATCAGCTCGGCGATGCGGGCCTTCTGCGCGCTGCGATCCAGCGTCGATCTGGCGAGCCTGAAGTGCAGACCGATGTTGTCCTCGACCGTCATCCAGGGCAGCAGCGTGTCCTTCTGGAACATCATGGTCAGCGGATGCCGGGGCGGCTGGGCGCGGTCTTGCGACCACGTCAAGCGACCGGCATCGGGCTGGAGCAGGCCTGCCAGCAGGGCCAGCAGCGTGGACTTCCCGCAGCCGCTCGGACCGACGAGCCCCGTGATGGAGCCTTCCGGCACGGAAATGTCCACGCCGTCCAGGACGGGCGCTCCACCCGGGTAGGCGAAGCGCACGCCATCGGCCCGCAGCAGTGCGGGGGGCCCTTGGCCTGAATCCGGAGCGTTCAAGCCACCGCCGACCCCGTGCTCCGCACGTGTCGCCTCCACGGCTGGCATGCGTCAGCGGCTGGACGGCTGGCCGTTGGCGGCGATCCAGTAGGACATGTCGACGCGCTCGTCCCAGGAGTAGAGCTTGTTGGCGCCGTCGATGAAGGGCAGGCCGTACTTGAAGTAGGCCAGAGTCCCGGGCCAGGCACTGCCGCGCACATAGCCGCCGTCAGGGAACCAGAACAGCTTCTCGGCGACCACCTGCCTGGCGATCACGTCGACCGGGAAGGTCCTGAAGTCGGGGTGCTTGACCAACTCGGCGGCGACCTGCTCGGGCGGCGCTGTCTTGATGAACTGCTCGACCCGCTTGAGCGCGCGCATCAGCTTCTCGACAGCCGGCCGCTTCTGCCGCAGGTTGTCCTTCATGCCCCACAGGCCCGAACTCACGGTGTTCTGGATCGTGTTGGGCGGGACTGTCGAGGGGTTGCGCGGGTCCACCAGCAGGCGCAGTCCCCTTTCGAGTCCGGGCTGCAGGACGGCCAGCGCGCTGACCGCACAGTCGCTGCCGCCGGAGAGCACCGAAGGCACGATCTGGTTGGCGTCACCCAGCTCCAGGATGTTGAACTTGCCGCCGCCGTTGACCTTGTAGGCCATGGCCGACGAGAACACGGCCGAGCCGGCCCGCGAGGTGGACACGCGCGTGCAGTCGGCGATCGACTTCACGTTGGCCGACGCGGCCATGAAGCCGGTGCCGAGGCCCGAGCTGATGGCGTAGACGATGGACGTCTCCTTGCCCTCGCGCACCGGGACCAGCGCCGAAGAGACGCCGATCACGCTGAGGTCGCCTTCGCCGGCCACCACCAGGTTGAGCGAGTTCGCATAGACGGTCTTGACCGTCAGGCTCAAGCCTTCCTGCTGCGCGTAGCCCAGTGTTTCGGCCAGGTAGATCGGCGCCAGCGGGGTGGTGTTGCCGGCGCTGAGGGCGACCAGGCGGTCGCCCGATTGCGCTGCGGCCAGGAAAGGCAGCGCGGCCAGTGCGAGCGCCGCAGCGGCGCGGGTGAACTTCTTCATGTCAGTCTCCTCCATGTTGTTTGGAATAAGTCTATACGGTTTGAAAGATGCGCAGGCGTGATCGGGCCTTCCCGCGTCGCCGGTGGCAGCCTTGAATTGGTGGTGGAGGTGGTCGTGGATCACGTCAAGCGACCACTGGTCTTGATGGGGCCTCCCCCCGTGCCTGCCGGGAGTGCTCCAGCCTCTTCACGGTACCGCCACCCGCTCGAGCATCTGTGCCGCAAGCCGGCGGAATTCCGCGCTCAGTGCGGGATGACCGGCCGCCCGGGCCCAGAAGGCCTGCGCCACGGGCCGCGCGGGGCTCTGCAGGTCCATCGGCTCCGGCGAGAAGGGAGACAGGTCCAGGGCGCCGGTCTGGACGTCGGGGCGCCAGCGCATCGGCAGCATGTCGTAGACCGGCGCAAGGGTGAAGCGGCCGGTGGCCACGTCGCCGGGCTGCACCCACAGGCTCAGGTTGCCGAAGTGCATGTCGCTGTTGCCGATGAGGCGGCCGAAGCGCAGCAGGGCCTCCACCTGGGGCCCGGCCTCGGCCGGCAGGCGCTGCTGGCGCACCAGGGCCTGCGCCGTGGCGGCCCAGTGCTGGCGCGGGCCGCCCACGAAAGCCTCGTGCACGGCGTGCAGCGGCACGGCGTGGCGCCGGCCTTCGAAGCTGCGCCCGCCCATGGGGAGCAGACGGTCGAAGCGCTCGGACACCAGGCAGGTGCGCGCGGGCGTCTGCACCACCTGGCTGCGGGCCACGGCCACGCCATGGTCGTGCAGCACCTGCAGCGCCAGCGACTCGGCGTGCAGCAGGTCGTGCCAGCGCTCGCCGAAAGGCGTGTCGCGCGGCGGCGAGAACTTCACCAGCACCGCCTGACCATCGGCGCGGCGGGCCAGGAACTTGGCCTGCTCGCCGCCGGCCGAAGACCCGGCCGGCAGCGTGGCGGCCACGTCGGCTGCGAGTGCGTCCAGGTCGGCCGGCTGGCTGAACACCGGCAGGATGCTCGCCACCGGCTCGCCGACCACCAGCGCCCCGGGCGCGTCGGGCTGCAGCGAGGCGGCGTACAGCTGCTGCTGCACGGTCCAGCGCTCGGGCTGGCGATCCAGCCCCTGTGGCGCCAGGCGCTGCGCCAGCACGCGGCCGAGGAAGCCCTCGGGCCGCAGCGGCGCGAGCAGCCAGGGCAGACCGCCCTGAGTCAGCATCTCCAGGCCCGAGCCCTCGACGTGCACATGCGAGCCCGCGGCGACCGCCACGCTGCCCCAGGCCTCGATGCGCCCGTCGGCATGCACCCAGTGCAGCGGCAGCCGCGGCGGCAGGCCGGGGTGGGGCCGGGCCAGCGCGTAGCGGGTGCTCCGCCCGCGCCCCAGCACCAGCAACTCGGCACCCAGCGCGGCGAGCAGGCGCGAGACGGTGGGCTGGCTGCGCCCGAGCGCGGCCTGCAGCTGCGCCGCCGTGGCCACGCCCAGGCGGTCGAGGGTGCGTCTCAGCTCGGCTTCGAGGGCGTGGCCGGTCGGTTCCATGAATGGCAGATGAAGTCAGAAAAAGCGAAACGCTTCAACAACTTGCCGCCCATGGAGAATAGCAGATGAATCGAAGATGAATAGAAAGAAAGACAGCAGGATCAGGCTTGCCGCCACTTCTGCATCAGCCCCTCCCACTTGGCCCGCGCGGCCTTGACGTGGCGCTCCTTCACGTGGCCGTAGCCGCGGATCTCCTCGGGGATGCGGGCGATCTCGGCGGCCAGCGCCAGCTTGGCGGGGGTCAGGGTCTTCAGCAGTTCGTCGATGCAGGCCTCGTAGTCGGCCCGCAGCCGGCGCTCCATGCGGCGCTCTTCGGTGCGGCCGAAGACGTCGAGCGCGGTGCCGCGCAGCGCCTTCATCCGCGCCAGCCACGGGAACAGTGACCGCACCCAGGGCCCGAAGGGCTGCTTGACCAGCTCGCCCTTGGCATTGCGCTTGGCGATGGCGGGCGGGGCCAGGTGGTGCACCAGCTTGTAGTCGCCCTCGAACATGCCGTCGATCCTGGCGGTGAAGGCCGGGTCGGTGTGCAGGCGCGCCACCTCGTACTCGTCCTTGATCGCCATCAGCTTGAACAGGTAGCGGGCCACGGCCTCGGAAAGCGCCGTGCCCTTGCCGAGCGCCGACTCTGCCGCGCGCACCCGGTCGACGACGGCGCGGTAGCGCTGTGCATAGGCCGCGTCCTGGTAGCCGGTGAGGAACTCGACCCGGCGCGCCACCAGCTCGTCCACCGAGGGCTTGCGCACGATCTCGATCACCTGGCGCGCCGCGAACAGCGCCTGCACCGCGGCCAGGTCGTGCGCGCAGCGCCGGCCCCATTCGAAGGCGGCGAGGTTGTTGTCGACCTGCACGCCGTTGAGCTCGATCGCGCGCCGCAGCGCGGCGCGGCTCAGCGGCACGCGGCCGTGCTGCCAGGCGTAGCCGAGCATCATCGGGTTGGTGTAGATCGAGTCGCCCAGCAACTGCTCGGCTGCCTGCTCGGCGTCGAAGGCCGCCAGGCCCTGCGCGCCGACGGCACCCTGCAGCGCGGCCTCGCAGCCGGCTTCGGGGAACTGCCAGTCGGGGTTGGCGACGAAGGCCGCGGTGGGCTTGCGGTGGGCGTTCAGTGCCACCCAGGTGCGGCCCTGCAGCATCGTCGCCAGCGTCGTGCGGCTGGCGGTGACGATGGGGTCGCAGCCGATCACCAGGTCGGCGCAGGCCAGGTCCACCTTGCTGGTGCGCAGCGCCTCGGGCGCGTCGGCGATCTGCACATGGCTCCAGGTGGCGCCGCCCTTCTGCGCCAGGCCGGCCGAATCCTGCACGACCACGGCCTTGCCTTCCAGGTGCGCGGCCATGCCCAGCAGCGAGCCGATGGTGATGACGCCGGTGCCGCCGATGCCGGCCACCACGATGCCCCAGGCGCGCTCGGCCGGCGGCAGCACCGGCTCGGGGATGTCGGGCAATGCCGCGCCGGCGCCGCGCGCCTGCCTCTTCGGCTTCTTCAGCGTGCCGCCCTCGACCGTGACGAAGCTCGGGCAGAAGCCCTTCAGGCACGAGAAGTCCTTGTTGCAGGAGTTCTGGTTGATGCGGCGCTTGCGGCCGAACTCGGTCTCCACCGGCTCCACGCTCAGGCAGTTGCTCTGCGCCGAGCAGTCGCCGCAGCCTTCGCACACCAGCTCGTTGATGACCACCGTCTTGGCCGGCGTGGCCATCGTGCCGCGCTTGCGGCGGCGGCGCTTCTCGGTGCCGCAGGTCTGGTCGTAGACGAGGATGGTGCAGCCCGGCACCTCGCGCAGCTCGCGCTGCACGGCGTCGAGCTCGTCACGGTGGCGCACCGTCACGCCCGGGGCCAGGCGCGCCTTGACGGCCGCGTCCTCGTACTTCTGCGTCTCGTCGGTGACGACGACGATCTGCTTCGCGCCCTCGGCGTGCAGCTCGCGCGTGATCTCGGGCACCTGCAGCGTGCCGTCGATGGGCTGGCCGCCGGTCATGGCCACCGCGTCGTTGTACAGCAGCTTGTAGGTGATGTTGACGCCCGAGGCGATGGCCTGGCGCACCGCCAGGAAGCCCGAGTGGAAGTAGGTGCCGTCGCCCAGGTTGGCGAACAGATGGCGGTCCTTCGAGAACGGCGCCTGGCCGACCCAGCTGACGCCCTCGCCGCCCATCTGGCTGAAGGTGACGGTGCTGCGGTTCATCCACACCGCCATGAAGTGGCAGCCGATGCCCGCGGCCGCGCGCGAGCCCTCGGGCACGCGGGTGCTGGTGTTGTGCGGGCAGCCGCTGCAGAACCAGGGCTGGCGGTCGACGCCGCGCACGTCCACCGTGGCGAGCGCGCGCTCCTTCGCGTCGATGATGGCCAGGCGCGCGTCCAGCCGCGCCTCGATGTCGGCTGGCACGCCCAGCTTCTTCAGCCGCGCGGCGATGGCGCGCGCCACCAGCGCGGGTGAGAGGTCGGCCTTGGCGCGCAGCAGCGTGCGCGAGGCGGGGTTGGGGCTGGCCCACTCGCCGCCGGAGCGGCCTTCGTCACCGCCCGGCGCCTCGTCGAACTTGCCCAGGATCACCGGGCGCACGTCGTCGCGCCAGTCGTAGAGCTCTTCCTTGAGCTGGTATTCGATGACCTGACGCTTCTCTTCGACGACGAGGATCTCGCGCAGGCCGCGCGCGAAATCACGCGCGGTGGTGGCCTCGAGCGGCCAGACCACGTTGACCTTGTGCACGCGGATGCCGAGCTGGCGGCAGGTCGCGTCGTCCAGGCCCAGGTCGACCAGCGCCTGGCGCATGTCGTTGTAGGCCTTGCCGCTGCCGATCAGGCCGAAGCGGTCGTCGGGGCCGGCCACCACGTTGTGGTTGAGCCGGTTGGCGCGGATGTAGGCCAGCGCCGCATACCACTTGTAGTCGAACAGCCGCGCCTCCTGCTCGAGCGCGTGGTCGGGCCAGCGCATGTGCAGCCCGCCCGGGGGCAGGGTGAAGTCCTCGGGCAGCACGATCTGCACGCGAGCCGGATCCACCTGCACGCTGGCCGACGACTCCACCACCTCCTGGATGGTCTTCATGCCGGCCCAGACGCCGGCGTAGCGGCTCATCGCGAAGGCGTGCACCCCCATGTCCAGGATGCCCTGCACGTCCGACGGGAAGAACACCGGCAGCCCGCAGGCCTTGAAGATGTGGTCGCTCTGGTGCGCGGCGGTGCTGCTCTTGGCCACGTGGTCGTCGCCCGCCACCGCGATCACGCCGCCGTGCTGCGAGGTGCCGGCGTTGTTGGCGTGCTTGAACACGTCGGAGCAGCGGTCCACGCCCGGGCCCTTGCCGTACCAGATGCCGAAGACGCCGTCGAACTTGCGCGACTGCGGGAACAGGTCGAGCATCTGCGTGCCCCACACCGCGGTGGCGGCCAGCTCCTCGTTGACGCCGGGCTGGAAGACGATGTTCTGGCCGGCCAGGTGCTTGCGCGCCTGCCACAGCGCCTGGTCGTAGCCGCCCAGCGGGCTGCCACGGTAGCCGCTGACGAAGCCGGCGGTGTTCAGCCCCGCCAGCGCGTCACGCTGGCGCTGCAGCATCGGCAGCCGCACCAGCGCCTGCACCCCGCTCATGAAGGCGCGCCCCTGCTCGAGCGCGTACTTGTCGTCGAGCGTGACGCTCTCCAGGGCCTTGCGGATGTCGTCGGGCAGCGGGGCGTTCATGGCCGTCTCTCCAGGGCTGGCCCCGGGCGCGCCCCGGGGCGGCGCACTGCCTGCGGCCGGCGCCGGGCTGTGCTGTCATTGGCGGGCAGTGTAGGTCGCATCGGCCGCGAAGGGCTTTCTTTCGGGTGCCCGGGACACGGGGTTTGAGCAACAATCGTTCGCAGAATTGCTGCAATCTGTCAGGAAGATGCCAAACAAGCCAGGGCCAGGGAAAACACCAAGCCGCCGCGCCACGGCCCCGCCGCCGGCGCCGGCCGCCGTCGACCCCGACGCCGGCGAGCGCCTGGACCGCTACGACCTGGCGCTGCTGCGCGAGCTGCAGGCCGACGCGCGGCTGTCCAACGCCGAGCTCGCCGAGCGCATCGGCCTGTCGCCCGCGCCCACCTGGCGCCGCGTGCGCCGGCTCGAGGAGCGCGGCTACATCACCGGCTACCGCGCCGTCATCGACCGCCGCCGCATCGGCCTGGGCGTGCTGGCCTTCGTGCGCGTGGACGCCGAGCGCAACAACGCCCAGGCCACGCGCGAGCTCGAGGACCACCTGCGCAGCCTGCCCGAGGTGGTGGCCTGCCACTACATCAGCGGCGCCGGCACCTTCGAGCTGCACGTCGTCGCGTCCGACCTGGAGGCCTATTCGCGCTGGGCGATGGAGACCCTGTACAAGCTGCCCAACGTGAAGGACATGCAGACCCGCTTCTCGCTGAAGGAAGTCAAGGCCGACGGCGCCTGGCCGCTGGGGCAGCTGGAGCGGCGCTGAGCGGACGCTGAGGAGACGCCCAGCAGACGTCACCCGATCGGAAACAACCGTTCGAGCAGCGAGCGGGGCGAGTGGAAGGACACGCCGCCGAAGCTCTTGCCATAGCCCGCCCCGAAATCGGTGCGATCTCCGGTCAGCAAGGCGTCGCAGCGCAGCCGGATGGCGCTGGCCAGCACCGGGCGATCCTTCGCGGGCAACCAGTCCCAGGGCATCCCCGTCGATTCGCGAGGCACCAGCGATGCCGAGGTCTCGACGCGCGCCAGCAGCCCATCCAGGACGGCCAGACCCTCGACGCCCTTGCGGGCCAGGTTGCGGCGCGCTTCGTCCACAACATAGTCGTCAACGCAGCACACGTGCCCGGCCTCGATGAGCAAGCCGAGCAGGCGCCTCAGGGCGCCGTCGGACTTGGCCGCCGAGAACAGGATGTTGGCGTCCAGGCAGACGCGCACTTCAACGCGCGGGCTTGCGCCCCCCGGTGCGCACCGTGGCGACAGGCCGCTGGGCCGCAGGCGGCGGCCCGCGCAGCGCCAGGGCGCCCGCGAGATCAGCCTCGGCTTCGTCGAACTCGCGCTCACGCTGCGGCGTGTAGACCTCGACCGGCAAGGTCACCGCGGGCCGAAGCAGCAAGCCCTCGGGGGTGGCCTCGGCGATCAAGGCATCGTCGGCCTTGAAGCCCAGCACGGCGCGCAGCTTGGCGGGCAGCGTGACGACGCCCCGGCTGCTGATGGTGACGGTTGCCCTCATGTGATGCAGATTAGCAGAAATTCCGCAGATCAAGCTGCCCAACGTGAAGGACGTGCAGACCCGCTTCTCGCTGAAGGAAGTCAAGGCCGACGGCGCCTGGCCGCTGGGGCAGCTGGAGCGGCGCTGAGGGGTCCTCAGCCGTCCCCTTGCCCGCCCGGGCAGGTCAGACGCCTGCCTCGAGAAGGGCCACGATATCCTGCCGGTCGCCGAGCAGGCGGACCACGTCGAGGAGGTCGGCTGCTTCGAAATACAGCCACTGCATCGGGAAACCCTCCACCCGCCAGGCGGGCGGGCCGGGTATGTTGCAGATCTGACCTGGTCGGGGTGATCCCATGCCAGGCATGCGCTCGATGGGCGCGAGCTCGTTCAGGGCCGCGTCGAACATGCGCTCAGCCAGGTCAGCTCCCCCTGATGGGCGTCGTACGCGGCCGTCTCGACAAGATCGGCTCCTGCCTTCGGGCGCCACAGGGCCGGCTTCAAGGACGGCCCAAGGCCAGCCTCTTCAAGCCCGCCCGGTGCTGCGGAGTCATCACACGGCCGGGGCCGGACATCAGGCCTTCTTCGATCCAGTCCCGCAGCCGCTTCCGGGCCTGCTCTTCCTGGTCGCGCCGGATCAGTTCCCGCAGGTATTCGCTGGCGTTGCCGTACCGGCCGGAGGCCACGCGCTGGTTGACGTAGCTTCGCAAGGCCTCGGGCAGCGCGAAGCTCATGGTGCTGGTGCTCATGGAACTGGATGAATCCGGAAGTTATCAACCGTTGTCAATCGCCCGCCACCGCGTCCCGCGGTCCGGCTTCGCCGCGCGGCCACAGGGCCCAGGCGCGCAGCGGCTGGCGCATGCGGCCGGCTTGCGGCTCGGCGTCGGGATCCCAGCCCCAGAAGTAGTCGATGCGCACCGCGCCGGTGATCGCGCTGCCGGTGTCCTGGGCGACGACGGCGCGCCGCAGCGGCTGGCTGCTCAGCGGCTCGGTGGTGTCGATCCACATCACGGTGCCATAGGGCACGGCCAGCGGGTCGACTGCCACCGAGCGCCCGGGCGTCAGCGGCACGCCCTGGGCGCCGCGTGGACCGATGCCCGGGTCGGGCAGCGCCTCCTCGCGGAAATAGACCACGCGCGGGTTGGCCCAGACCATCTCCCGGGTGCGCTGCGGTTGACGCGCGGCCCAGGCGCGGATGGCGGGCCAGTTCGCGCCGTCCGCGCGCAACTCGCCGCGTTCGACGAGCCAGCGGCCGACCGAGCGGTAGGGGTGGCCGTTGTGGCCGGCGAAGGCGACGCGGATGTCGCGCACGCGGCCGTCGGGCTCGGTCACGCGCAGGCGCCCCGAGCCTTGGATCTGCAGCAACAGCAGGTCCAGCGGGTGCTGCAGCCAGGCGATCTCGCGCCCTTGCAGTGCGGCGCGCGCCGCCTGCAGGGTCTCGAGTTCCTGGCGCGTCCAGTGCGGCTGGCGCTGCGCCAGGTCGGCCGGCGGCAGGTGCACCGGCACCGGGAAGGCGGCCGAGGGCAGGCGCGAGGCCGGCAGCAGGGGCTCGAAGTAGCCGGTGGCCAAGCCGGTGTCCTGGCTGGCCGTTGTCTCCAGCCGCCAGGGGCGCAGCCAGGTCTGCAGGAAGACCAGCGCCTCCCGGTCGTCGGTCGGGGGCTGCAGCAGGGCCCGGGCGCAGACCTCGGACCAGCCCGGCGCCGGTCGGCTGCACGAGGCCCGCAGCGCGGGCCAGAGCTGGGCGAGCCGGTCCTGCTCGAGGCCGGGCAGCGCGTCCCAGCCCACGGGTACCCAGCGCGCCGGGCCGCGGGTGCGCGGTGCGCCGTCCACGGCGCTGCCGGGCAGGCGCTCGGCCGTGGGCGGCGTGGCAGTGTCCGAGGACCTCACCGGTGCCCCGGACGCCCCGGAAGGCCGCGGGGGCGATACGGTGCAGGCAGTCAGCGCCAGCACGAGGCTGCCTAGAATCGTTGTGAGTGCGCCGCGTCCTGCCGCGCCCTTCATCCACCGGCTCCCGACTCCCCGACCGCCCTGCGCAAGGTCAACCATGTGGCTGCTCATTCTCGAGGCCCTCGCTGCGCTGGCCCTGCTGCTGGGGCTGGTGTGGTGGACCATGTTCTCCGGCCGGCGGCGCGGCGAGCGCGCACCCGCAGGTAGCGAGGAGTCGTCGCCCCCTGAGGACAGACGCTAAAGGCGCAGCAACCCGCCCGATGCCCGCCCATAGGCCCGAGCGCCCGCGCAACGGTCAGTGCAGCACGTCTGCGCGCACGAGCGCGAACTCCGGGACGGGCGCTTCGAAAGGTCGCGCGTCCTCGGTCATGCACAGGAAGGTGCCGCGCATCGTGCCCTGGGGCGTGGCGATGCGGGTCCAGCTCGTGTACTCGAAGTGTTCGCCGGGCTTGAGCACGGGTTGATGGCCGACGACGGCCAGCCCGCGCACCTCTTCCGTGTGGCCGCTGGCGTCGCTGATCAGCCACTGGCGGGCGACGAGCTGGGCGGTCGTGTCGCCGGTGTTGGCGATCCGCACCGTGTAGGCGAAGGCGTACTGTGATTGCGCCGGCTGAGATTGTTCGGGCAGGTAGCGAACCTGAACGCTGGAGGTGAATTCGGGCCGGGGCATGGCGGTAGATTCTAGGGGTGTGCAGATGCCCGCGCGGGCGACGCAGGTGATGGGCCGAGGCCGAGATTTTGCTGTCGGCGTTGCTGTCGGCGCTCCAAGCCCGACAGGCTCCTAGAATCGTCGAATGAGCACCTTCCGCATCGCGCCATCGATCCTGTCTGCGGATTTCGCGCGCCTGGGTGAAGAGGTGCGGACAGTGCTCGCGGCTGGCGCCGACTGGATCCATTTCGACGTGATGGACAACCACTACGTGCCGAACCTGACCTTCGGCCCGATGGTGTGTCAGGCGCTGAAGCCGCACGCGGTGCGGCCCGACGGTTCGACGGCGCCGATCGACGTCCACCTGATGGTGCAGCCCGTGGACGCGCTGGCACAGGCCTTTGCCCGCGCCGGGGCTGACCTGATCAGCTTCCACCCTGACGCGAGCGCGCACGTGGACCGCACGCTGCAGTTGATCCGCGCCGAGGGCTGCAAGGCGGGCCTGGTGTTCAACCCGGCTGCGTCGCTCGACGTGCTGGAGTGGACGATAGACCAGCTCGACCTGGTGCTGATCATGAGCGTCAACCCGGGCTTCGGCGGGCAGAGCTTCATCGACGGCGCGCTGCGCAAGATCGAGCGCGTGCGCAAGCTCATCGATGCGAGCGGGCGTGACATCCGGCTCGAGGTCGACGGCGGCATCAAGGTCGACAACATCCGGCGCGTGGCCGACGCCGGCGCCGACACCTTCGTCGCCGGCAGCGCCATCTTCGGCCAGCCCGACTATGCCGCGGTCATCAGTGCGATGCGGGAGCGGCTCCCCGTTTGAGGCGGTCGCCGCAGGAGGCCCGGCCATGCTCAACGTCTTCACGCTCGCCAGCGGCCGCCTGATCCAGCACGAGATCGATTCCGGCGAGGCCCTGCAGGGCTTGCAACCGGTCTGGGTCGATCTCGAGGCGCCGAGTCCGCAGGAGAAGACCTGGGTCAACGCGCGCTTCGGCCTGGCCATCCCCGACGACGCCGTCGATGACGACCTGGAGGAGTCGGCCCGCTTCTATGAAGAGGACAACGGCGAGCTGCACATCCGCTCCGACTTTCTGATCGACAGCGACGACGGCCCCGACGGCAAGCCCTCACGCAACGTGCGCGTGGCCTTCATCCTGAAGAACGGCGTGCTGTTCTCGATCCACGCCGAGGACCTGCCGGTCTTTCGCCTGCTGCGCCTGCGCGCGCGCCGCATCCCGGCGCTGATCGAGGACGCGAAGGACGTGCTGCTCAAGCTCTACGACGCCGACGCCGAGTACTCGGCGGATGCGCTCGAGGGTATCTACGACCACCTCGAGCGCGTCAGCGCCCGGGTGCTGAAGGAAGACGTCAACGACGCCACCGCGGGCGAGGCGCTGGCGGCGATCGCGCGCGAGGAGGACCTGAACGGCCGCATCCGACGCAACGTGATGGACACGCGCCGGGCGCTGAGCTTCATGATGCGCAGCCGCATGCTCAACGCCGAGCAGTTCGAGGAGGCGCGCCAGATCCTGCGCGACATCGACTCGCTGGACTCGCACACCGCCTTCCTGTTCGACAAGATCAACTTCCTGATGGACGCCACGGTCGGCTTCATCAACATCAACCAGAACAAGATCATCAAGATCTTCTCCGTGGCCAGCGTCGCCCTGCTGCCGCCCACACTGATTGCCAGCATCTACGGCATGAACTTTCGTCATATGCCCGAGCTCGACCAGTCCTGGGGCTACCCGTTCGCGCTGCTGCTCATGGCGGCTTCGGTCGTGGCGCCTTTCGTGTACTTCCGGCGCAAGGGGTGGCTGCGGTGAGCCGGGCCGGCACGGTGTCGGGGGCGCTGGGAGCCGCGGTGCTGGCGCTCGCGGCGGCGGGCTCCGCGATGGCCGAGCACCGGGCGGGCCACGGGCCGTTCGGCGAGCCGCCCTGGCCCGAGGTTCGCCATGCCGAGCGCAGCACGCACACGCTGGCGCACGACATCGATGTGCCGAGCTTCCAGCGGGTCCTCGCGCGCCACCTGTATGACGCCTATCCGGCACGTGTGCTGCGCGGCAACCTCCCGCCGGTGCTGCACGCGGTGGTGTTCACCGAGGCCCGGCTCGATGCCGCGGGCCAGGTCGTGCAGGTCCAGGTGCTGCGCGAGCCTGCGGGCTCGCCCGAGGTCGCGCCCTGGCTGCGCGCGCTGATCCAGCGCGCTGCGCCCTACCCGGTGCCCGCCGGTCTGGGCCAGGAGACCGTCTGGTGGCGCGAAGTCTGGCTCGTCGACCGCTCGGCCCGCCTGCAGGCCATGTCCTTGTCCAAGGGGCAGCGCTGACGGCACCGCCTGGGAGGCCGGGCCTCGGCCTCTCAGCCTGCAACGCGGCGCTTGAGCCAGCGCATCAGGCTGCCGATGGCCGGCAGCTTCTCGTACAGCTCCTCGGCGGCGTCCCAGTAGTCGCGGTGCAGCACGATGCGGCCATCGGGGCCGAACTTCAGATGCGTCGCACCGCGCACGCACTGGACGGCGTCGTCGCCGCGGCGAAAACGGAACAGGAACTCCCAGGCGATGAAGGCCTCGTCACCGGCGCCGAAGTGCTCGCGCACGACGAAGCGCGGCTCGCGCAAGGCCACGTACATGTGCTCGAAGACGCGGCGGATCGCCGCCGTGCCCTGGACCTCGTTGAACGGATCCTTGAAGCGGGCGTCGTCGGCGTAGATCGTCGCCAGGTCTGTGAGTGCGGCCGGGGTCAGGGCTTCGAACCAGGTGGCCACACGCGCCAGGCGCGGGTCGGTGCGCACCGGGGTGCGCGGGTCGGGCGTTGCGGTGTCAGGCGGCATGGCGGTCACAGTCCGGTCGCGCGGCGCACGACCTTGAAGTAGGCGCGGTCGCCGAGGTGGCGCACGAGCTTGAGCCAGCCGGTGAAGCGCTTCGGGAAGTGCAGGTGGAAGCGGCCGCTCCTCCAGCCCTCGACGATGTGGTCCGCGGCCTCCTCGGCCGAGATCAGCGCCGGCATGCGGTAGGTGTTCTGCCGCGTCGCCGGGGTGTCGACGTAGCCCGGGCAGATGACCGAGACACCGATGCCCAGGTCGGTGAGGTCGAACCACATCGACTCGGCCAGGTTGATCAGAGCGGCCTTTGTCGGCCCGTAGGCCAGCGCCCGGGGCAGGCCACGGTAGCCGCTGACGCTGCTGACCAGGCTGATGTGGCCGCCGCGCGCCGCGATCAGCCCTGGCAGCACGGCGTCGAGCATCACCAGCGCACCGGTGTAGTTGATCTGCGTCTGGCGCAAGGCCTCGTCGAGGTCGAAGTCGGTCGCGCAGGTGGGCGTGTAGACGCCCGCGCAATAGACGGCCACGTCCAGGCCGCCGAAGGCCTGGGCAATCTGCGCCCGAGCCTGGCGCATCGCTTCGCGGTCGGTCGCGTCCAGCGGCAGCGCCAGCGCACCCGGACACGCTGAGGCGAATGCCTGCAGCGCCGGCGCCGAGCGCGCCGAGACCGCCACCCGTGCGCCGAGTGCGTGCAGGCGCGCGGCCAGCGCGCGGCCGATGCCGGTGGAGGCGCCGACGATCCAGACGCGCCGTCCGTTCCAGTCGGTGATCGGGGGATTGAGTGGCATCGGCAGACCGTTCGAAGGCGTCAGCGCTTGTGGAAGGCGAGCGTGACCTCGCCCAGGCGGATGCCGAACTTGCTCATGACGGCGCGGTTGAGCATCACCCGTTCGTCCATCAGGAACATCCAGTCGTCGAACTGCACGTCCCACGTGCGGCCGTCGACGGTCAGGCGCAGCGTGTAGGCCCAGTTCAAGGCATTGCCGGCAGCCACGCCCGTGGCTTCGCCGACGACGTCGTCGGCGCGGCCGCGCCAGCGCCCGCCGCCCAGGTCGGTGAGCCGCCAGACGCGGCGCTCGGTCTTGCCGTCGCTGTAGGTGAAGCGCTCGTCGAGCGTGCCTTCGTTGCCCTGCCAGGTGCCGGTCATCGCCACCGTGAAGCGGCGCGCGACCTTGCCTGCGCGGTCGGTGAAGATGCCGTATGCGACGAGCTCGCCGTTGAAGTAGGTCTTCAGGTCGAGCACGGGCTTCTCGGCCGCGTAGTCGGCCGGGGTCGGCGCGCTCGCGCAGCCCGACAGCGTGGCGGCGCCACTGGCGAGCGTGACGGCGGAGGCGGTGAGGAGGCTGCGTCGTTTCATCGGGGCTCCGGGGGTTTGGTGCGGTCGGTGAACGAAGGCGCGTTGGCCGCGGGCGGCGCAGACCAGGGGCGCGCCGGCTGTATCCACAGCCAGTGCAGCAGCGCGGCGGCGGCGAGCTTGAGCGCGCAGGGCAGCGCGCAGTAAGTCAGCGTCAAGGCCTGCAGCGCCGCGGGGTCGCGGCTGCCAGGCGTGTAGCCGAAGGCGCTCAGCGCGGGCAGCGCCAGGCCGGCGGCCAGCGCGAGGTTGAGCTTGCTGGCGAAGTTCCACCACCCGAAGTAGGCGCCCTCGGCGCGGCCGCTGTGCCCGGCCTGCTGCACCGTGCCCGCCAGCAGCGCGCCAGGCAGTGCGAGGTCGGCGCCGAGCGCGAGCCCGCTGGCCACGCACACCGCCGTGAAGGCGGCCACGTCGCCCGCGCCCAGCGTGGCTGCCCAGGCGAAGGCCGCCACCGCCAGCAGCATGCCGGCCAGCCAGGCGCGTGCCAGGCCGACACGCGCGACCAGCCGCACCCACAGCGGCATCGACAGCGCCCCGGCGGCGAAGTAGCTGGCCAGGAACAGTGCCTCGTAGGCCGGGGCCTGCAGGCGGTCGCGGATGAAGAACAGCACCAGCGTGGCCGGCACGGCGCTGGCAATGCCGTTGACGAGGAAGACCGCAAGCAGGCGCCGGAACGCCGGCACTCGCCAGGGCAGCATCAGGGCACCGTGGTCCGATGCCGTGCCTGCCGCACTGGCGGGGGGCACAGCGTGCGGTCGCGGCGCGCGCCACAGCAAGGCCATCCCTGTGGCCAGCGTGGCGGCGAAGACGGCGGTGGCTGCGCCCAGGCCGGCCACCGAGGGCAGCACGCTGGCCACCAGGACACCCACGAGCGCCAGCGCCTCGCGCCAGGAGACGATACGCGCGCGCTGCGACTCGTCGCCGCCGAGTCGGGCGCCCCAGGCCTGGTGCAGCACGCTGAGCACGCTGTAGGCGACGTAGGTCAGCACCAGCATGGCGGCGCACCAGGTCAGCAGGAGCGTGCGGTCCTGTGCCACGTCCTGCGGTGGAAAGAACAGGGCCCGGAAGCCCAGCGCCAGCAGCACCGCGGCCGCCAGCGCCATCCCCAGCACGCGGCGGGTCGAGCGCGCGAACCAGCGGTCAGCCAGACGGCCGATCCACGGGTCGGCGCAGGCGTCGATGGCGCGCGCGCCCAGCAGCAGGGCCCCGAGTGTGGCCAGCGGGACGCCGAACTGCACGGCGTAGTGGTTTGGCAGCACCACGTACAGCGGCAGTGCGACGAAGGCCAGCGGCAGGCCCAGACCCCCGTAGGTCAGGCCGTGGCGCCAGCCGCCGCGCCAGGCCGCCGGCTCGCTGCCGGCGCTCACCGCCGCCCCAGCAGTGTGTCTCGCAGCGCCGGCTCGGAACTGGTCTCGCCGAGCCAGATGCCGAAGAACCGGCGCGTGAACTCGGCGTCGCGCACCTCGCCGCGCCTCTCGCCGTTGTGGAAGAAGCGCGACAGGCCGTCGGGTTGCTGCACGCCGGTGAGCCGGTCCCCGGCCTTGACGTCGGGCATGGTCTGGGCGAGCAGGCGTGACCAGCGCTCGCCCATGTCCGCCGACAGCGGGCCGACGCGTCGCATCTCGTCCAGGGAGCGTTCGGCGATCGCGCGCGCGCTGAAGCTGCGCGCGTATTCGATCTCGAGGGCCAGGGCGCGGCGCGGCCAGTCGTCGGGAACCAGGCCCGGCTGTGGTGTCCACAGGCGGATGTCGTAGACGTGCAAGCCCAGGAAGCGCAGCCGGCCCCGGCCGTGCAGGTGCGCGCCGCCCCACTCCAGCGTCAGTTCGCGCGGCGGTGCCGAGGTGGGGGCGTCGGGCGGCGACGAGGTTGTGCTGGCCGCCGCGGGAAGTGGGTTCAGCGCAGGCATGGCTGCGGGCAGTGCTGCCAGCTGCAGCGCGGCCAGCAGGCGGCGTCGGCTGGCGCGCGGGTTGGCAGCGTCACCCGGTTCGGCAGGGGCGGCGGTCGCAGTGGGACGGCGGCGCGTCATGCAGGCCGCCTGAGCGTGAACTGCACCACGTCGGTGTTGCCGGTGTCGAAGGCCGCCTCGCAGTAGGCGAGGTAGAACTCCCAGATGCGCTGGAAGCGGCTGTCGAAGCCGAGCCGGCGCACCTGCGGCTCGCGGGCGAGGAAGTCGGCCCGCCAGCGCCGCAAGGTTTCGGCGTAGTCGGGTCCGAAGGCGAGTTCGTCGACGATCTCGAGCCCGACCTTGGCCGCCTCGGCGCGGAAGGCCTCGCGGCTGGGCAGCAGACCACCGGGGAAGATGTACTGCTGGATGAAGTCGGTCGAGCGCAGGTAGCGTTCGAACAGGTCGTCGCGGATGGTGATGGTCTGGATGCAGGCGCGGCCGCCCGGGGCGAGCTGGCGCTGCACGGTCTCGAAGTAGCTTGCCCAGTACTCGCGGCCGACGGCCTCGAACATCTCGATCGAGACGACGGCGTCATAGGGGCCGTCGTCGATGTCGCGGTAGTCCTGCAGGCGCAGGTCTGCGCGTTCTGCCACACCGGCGGCCTCCAGACGTGCGTGCGCCCAGGCCAGTTGCTCCGTGGACAGCGTCACCCCGGTGAGCCGCGCCCCGAGCCGGGCTGCCGCCTCTTCGGCCACTGCGCCCCAGCCGCAGCCGATCTCGAGCACGCGTTGGCCGGGGCCGACGGCGCACTGCGCCAGCGCGCGCCGCACCTTGGCCGTCTGCGCCTGCGCGCTGGGCCGGGTGTGGTCGCCCGCGAACCAGGCGCTCGAGTAGTTCATCGTCTCGTCCAGCCAAAGGCGGTAGAACTCGTTTCCGAGGTCATAGTGAGCGTGGATGTTCTTGCGGCTGCCGCGGCGAGTGTTGCGGTTGAGCAGGTGCTTGAGCCGGTAGGCCAGCGCACCCCACCAGCTGCCATAGATCATCGACTCGATCTGCTCGCGGTTGGCGATGAACAGGCGCAACAGTGCGGCGAGATCGGGCGTGGTCCAGTGGCCATCGATGAAGGATTCGGCAAAACCGATGTCGCCACTCTTCAGCGCCGCAGCGCAGACGCTCCAGTCCAGCAGCCGGATCGCGGCCTGCGGTTCCTCCGCGCGGCTGCTGCCGAACCGGTGCTGGGTTCCGTCGGGCAACTGGACGTCGAGCGTGCCGCAGCGCAGCCGCTTCAGCAGTGCGAAGACGGTGCGCGCCGCGGCCGGGGCCGCGGCTGGCAGCAAGAGCGGTGAGGCGGTCGTCGTGGTCATGGCGCGTTCTGGCGAGTGACGAAGCGCTCGGGCGCCTCGGGTTTGGCAACGAAGGGCACGCGCTTGATCCACAAGCGAAGCGCATGCCAATGGATGCGGGCGATGACGCCCAGCGTCATCAGCGGTGTGCGCAGGCTGGTGCGCCAGACCCGAGCCGCGCTCAAGGGCTCGAGGTGCCCCGAAACGCTCGTCAGCAGCAGTGGGCCGTCATCGTCATCGTGCTCGACACGGGAGATGACGCGGTCTTCGGTTCGCATGAAGCGAAAACGATAGCGCCCGCTGACGCTGCAGAAGGGCGATACGTGAAAGACCTTGCTCGCACTCAGTTCATGCCCGAAGGCCACCTGCGGGCCGGCCAGCAGGTAGCAATGGCGTTCGCCGAAGGTGTTGTTGACTTCGGCGACCACCGCGGCAAGCGAGCCGTTGGCGCGGTGGCAATACCAGAAACTCACCGGCTTGAACACGTAGCCCAGCACCCGCGGGTAGGTCTGCAGCCAGATCTCGCCGTCGACGTCGGACAGCCCCTCCCGTGCGAGCAGCGCCTCGATCCAGGCCAGGGCGTCGGGTCCGCCTTCGCCATGGTCCGCGTCGTGGAAAGAGAGGAGGCCGAAGCGATTGCGCGCCAGCGCGCCGGCGCCTTCCTGGCGCAGGCCGCGCATCGGCAGCAGCAGGAAATAGGTGGCGTAGGAAAAGCCGTGTCGCGCCGGTCGCAAGCGCAGGTGCCGCACTTCCCCGCGTGCCAGCAGCGGCAGCGCCGGCCAGGCGGCGGGCCCGGGGCGCGAGGGGTTCATGCGACCTTCGCGGTGGCCTGCTGCGTCGCGAAGCGCGCCTTGAGCGCATCGGCCACAGCCAGGCCCGACATCAGGCCGTCTTCATGGAAGCCATAGCGTGTCCAGGCGCCGCAGAACCAGACGTGCGAGCGGCCCTGGAACTCCTGCAGGCGGCCCTGCGCGGCGATCGCTGCCTGGTCGAACACCGGGTGATCGAACTCGAGCTCCTGCAGCACCTTGCCCGCTTCGGGTTCACGCGCCGGATTGAGCGAGACGACGACCGGCGTCTGCCAGGGCAGGGGTTGCAGGCGGTTGATCCAGTAGTGCAGGCACACCGCGGCCTGCTCGCGCCCGAGCGAATCGGCGCGTTCGTAGTTCCACGCCGCCCAGGCCTTGCGGCGCACGGGCAGCAGCGAGGCGTCGGTGTGCAGCACGGCGCGGTTGCGCTGGTAGCGCATCGCGCCGAGCCAGCGGCGCTCTTGCGCGCTGGCATCACGCAGCAGCGCGAGGGACTGGTCGGTGTGGCAGGCCAACACGACCTCGTCGAAGCGCTCCTCGCCGCGGTCCGTGGCCACCCACACGCCGCCGTGGCCGCTTTCCGGGGGTACACGCCGCACCGAGCGGACCGCGGTCGCAAGCCGGGTGTCGGCGATGCGGGGCAGCATCTTGCGCACGTATTCGCGCGAGCCGCCGCGCACCGTGTGCCACTGCGGGCGGTCGCTGAGCTGGATCAGGCCGTGGTTGTGGCAGAAGCGGATCATCGTCGCCACCGGGAAGCGCAGCATCTGCTCCGTGGGACAGGACCATATGCTGCCGAGCATCGGCAGGAAGTACCAGTCGCGGAAGGTGCTGCCGAAGCGGTGGCGGTCGAGGAAGTCCCCGATGGCCTCGTCGAGTTCGGCGGCGTCGGCGCGCAGCGCAGCCGCCGTGGCGAGGCGATTGAAGCGCAGGATCTCGCGCAGCATGCCCAGGAAGGAGGGGCGCAGCAGGTTGCGCCGCTGTGCGAAGACGGTGTCCAGGCTCTCGCCACTCCACTCGAGCCCGTCGGCGCGGCTCTGCACCGAGAACGACATGTCCGAGGGCGCGGTCTCGACGCCGAGCTCCTGGAACAGGCGCACCAGCTGCGGGTAGGTTCGGTGGTTGAACACCAGGAAGCCGACATCGACACCGTGGCGAACGCCTTGCAGACGGATGTCGATGGTGTGCGAGTGGCCTCCGAAGTGACGCCCCGCCTCGAGGAGCGTCACGCGCGCGTGCGGCGCCAGCGCCCATGCTGCCGACAGTCCGGCAATGCCGGATCCCACGACCGCGATGCGGGGCGTCACGTCATGACCCCGTCCGGGCAGCGAAGGTCGATGCCGGCGAGGCCGACCTCCGAGGAAAAAAGACTGTCGTGCGGCGCCCCCGGGCGAACGAGGGAGGGAGGGAGGAGGAGGAGAGACACCCGCGGATTGCAACCGGCGTGACCGGCCGTCCGCACGACAGAAAAACGTTTCCCGGCCAGGGCGCCGGCATTTGCACTGACTGACCATGCCCGGTGGGGTTGGGGGCCATGCGCAGAAAGACTTTTGCCCTGGACAATGGGCAAATACTACACGGTTCAAATCTTGAACTCAAGAGTTTTCTTGAGAATTTCGCAGTTTTTTTGTCAACATTCGGCGCAGTACGGAGCCGACTTCCGCGGTGACGCGCGTCCCTGCTCGGCGCGCTGGAGTCGCGAGCCGGGTGTACCCGGCTCGCGTGCCTGAGCTGCGAATTCGCGTTTCGTCCTGGCTGACGTCTCGTGACTGCGCAGGGGCCGTGGCTACCGCGAGCCTGCGGTACCGGGCCACCGTCCTGGCCGGTGGTGGTGACCGGCGAGGGACGCAGTGCGTTGTCGAAGGAAGGCATAAAGACTGTCAAGCCAGATTGACACATCATTGTGTATGTTTCGCGGGACTTTGCAAGCCCTTTCGCAAAGTTCACAATTCAGGGTACGATTTTGTATTGTCCTGGACAAACTGAGGTCGTGCAACCCGATTGCAAGAACCCGACGGGACGCTTGGCACCACGAGGAGGGCAAACCACGATGAGAGCTGAAGCACCATCGTTGACCATTGCCGCGGTCGAGAGGGACACCGGGATAGGCAAGGACGCACTGCGTGTCTGGGAGCGGCGCTACGGGTTTCCGTGTCCGGCGCGTGACGCCCATGGCGAACGCGTCTACCCGGCAGATCAAGTCGAGACGTTGCGCCTGGTCAAGCGCCTGCTCGATGCCGGGCACCGCCCTGGGCGTCTGCTGCGCCTGCGGCCCGAGGAGATCCTGGCGCTGGCCGACTCGCAGGCCGCCACCCAGGCCCTGGCTGCCGCCGGCGGCGCGCCGGGCGCCGATCTCGAGCCCTTCATCGAGATGATCCTGCGCCATGATGCCGCCGCGCTTCGGCACGAACTCGCTCGCGGCCTGGCGCGCCTGGGAGCCGCGCGTTTCGTCACCGAACTCGTCGCCCCCTTGAGTGTGGCCGTCGGGGAGGCCTGGATGAGCGGGCGCATCCAGGTGTTCGAGGAGCACTCCTATTCCGAAGAGGTGCACGTCGTGATGCGTCAGGCCATCGCACAGATGCCCGAGCCTCCCGAAGCGGGCCATCCGCGCGTGCTGATGTCGACCTTTCCTGGCGAGGCGCACGGCCTGGGCCTGGTGATGGCCGAGACGCTGTTGCGCATGGAGGCCTGTCCCTGCGTGTCGCTGGGAGTGCAGACGCCGGTGCTCGACATCGTTCGCGCGGCGCAGGCGCATCAGGCGGACGTCGTCGCGATCGGCTTGAGCAGCGCGATGGGTCCTCAGCAGGTCGTCGATGCATTGGGAGACCTGCGCGGCCTGCTGCCGGCCACCGTGGAGGTCTGGGCTGGAGGCGGCGCGGCCGTCCTCAGGCGTCGGCCTGTGGCCGGCGTACGTGCCTTGCAGACACTGCTGGAAATCGCACCAACCGTCCGGGCATGGCGCGACCGGCGCAGGGCCGAAGACCTGCGACCCTAGAATCCGGGTCTGTTTGGTCTCTGGGACCGGCACGCCGGAAAGCCCCATGCTGTACCCCGAACTCTTCAAGCAGCTCGAGGCTGTCCGCTGGAACATGGACACGGACATCCCCTGGTCCAGCTTCGATGGCGCGCTGCTGAGTGACGAGCAGGCGCGCACCGTGAAGATGAACGCGATCACCGAGTGGGCGGCATTGCCGGCCACCGAGATGTTCCTGCGCGACAACCGCGACGACAGCGACTTTTCCGCGTTCATGAGCGTCTGGTTCTTCGAGGAGCAGAAGCATGCGCTCGTGCTGATCGAATACCTGCGGCGCTTCCGGCCCGACCTCGTTCCAACGGAGTCCGAACTGCACGAGGTCCGGTTCGAGTTCGACCCGGCGCCCGCGCTCGAGACGCTGATGCTGCATTTCTGTGGCGAGATCCGGCTCAACCACTGGTACCGGCGCGCCGCGCAGTGGCATACCGAGCCCGTCATCAAGACGATCTACGAAACGCTGGCGCGCGATGAGGCGCGCCACGGCGGCGCTTACCTGCGCTACATGAAACGCGCGCTGCAGCGCTGCGGCGACGAGGCACGCGCCGCATTCGCCAAGGTGGGTGTGCTGATGGCCAGCGCGCGCCGCACCGCGCAGGCGCTGCACCCGACCAACCTGCACGTCAACGAGCGACTGTTTCCGCGCGACACGGTGCAGAGCCGCCTGCCCGATCCGGCCTGGCTCGAGCGCTGGCTGGACCGGCAGATCCAGTTCGACAGCGCCTGGGAGAACAAGGTGGTCGAGCGCATCCTGCACAACCTGGGCCTGCTGATGGAGCGCAGCTTTGCCAGCGTGCAAGAGCTCAACCGCTACCGCAAGGAAGTCGCTCAGGCCGTGGCTCAGCGTCAAGCGGCCGGTGCCGGCACGGAGGGGTCGGCCTTGCGGTCGGCAGCGACCTTCTGTGCCGATGGACGCTCGCCGATGAACCTGGCGTAGCTCTTCCAGTCGACCCCGTGGGCGGCCAGCAGATCCTCGCCGAGCACGGCCTTGGTCGACATTCCCACCAGTGGCAGGTTGGTCCAGGCCGAGCAGTCGGCCACGGTGAAGCTGTCGCCGGCCACGAAGGGCGTGAACTTCGCCAGACGCTTGAAACCGGGGATGTTCTTGTCAAGGAGCTTGCGCACGCGTGCCTTGGTGTCTTCGCTCACGCTGCCGCCGAAGAAAGCCTGCGCGTAGAGCTCGCGAGCGACGAGTTCCAAGTGCAGGTCGATGAAGGTGGCGAGCTCGCGCACCTTGGCCGCCGCGTAAGGGTCGGCTGGCACGAGCGGCGGCTGCGGGTGGGCGGCCTCGAGCCAGTCGACGATGACCTGGCTCTCGCACAGCGGCCCCTGCGGTGTACGCAGGAAGGGCACCTTGCCCAGCGGCGAGGCCGCCAGCGTGGACTCGGCCTTGCCGCCGGTGCCCACGCGCTCTTCGGTGAAGGGCACGCCCTTTTCCAGCAGGGCCAGCTTGACCTTGTTGTAGTAGTTTGAAAGCGGGAAGCCGCAGAGCACGATCACGGGAGTCTCCTCGTACAGGGTTCAAGGCACAGGCGCGTGGCGCCATGCCGCGCACGCGCGCAAGGATACGCCCAAGACCCGAAGGATCGTCAGCGTCGGTTCACGAGCCAAAGGCCCAGGGTGACCCCGGTGGCAGCCACGACCAGCTCCAGCGTCAGCGGCTCGTCGAGCAGCAGCACGCCGAACACGAGGGAAGCCAGCGGGGTCAGCAGCGTGAAGGACATCAGCCGCGTAGCCGGGTAGTGGGCGACGAGCCAGAACCACACCAGCAGCGAGGCAAACGCGACCGCCAGGATCTGGAACGCCAGTGCTGCCAGCGCCAGTGTCGAAGGCTCGGCGGGCCACCTTTCTCCGGTGAGCAGGCCGATCGCCGTGAGTCCGACCCCCGAGACCGCCAGCTGGTAGGCCAGGGTCTTCTCGGCGGTGACGGTGGCCAGCCGTGTGCCGCGGATCGCGAGCAGGGTCGCGGCCCACAGCACGGCGCCCACGATCCCCAGCAGATCGCCGAGCCACTGCAGCGGCCCGGCGTACGGTGAAGTTTGACCCGCGACGAAGGCCCAGGCCACGCCGCTGAAGGCGAGCACGAGGCCGAGCCACTGCGGCAGCGTCAGCCGCTCCGCGCGTGCGACCAGCGGCATGGCCAAGGCGACGAAGAACGGCGCCAGGTAGACGAAGACCGCGATCCGCGAGGCCGGCGCGTACATCTGCCCGAGGAAGACGCAGGCGAATTCCACCGCGAACAGCCCCCCCAGCAGCAGGCCGGCTGGCAGTGAGCCATCTCGCTCGAACATCGGCACGCCCCGCCACGCCGCCCATCCCAGCACCAAGGCGCATGCGATGAGGCTGCGCACACCGGCCTGCAGCAGCGGGGGCAACCCGCCCAGCAGCGCGGCCTTGATCGCGATCTGGCCCATGCCCCAGACGAGGCAACAGCCGACGACGAGCACGATCGCCCGCGCGTCCAGGGTCGTGTGGCGGGCGTGGGAGGTCATGCGGGCATTGTGGGCCTGCTGCAGCGGCGCCACCCCAGGACCGCGAGCGCGCATCCCGTGCCGGCCAGGGCGCCCGCGGCGTGCGCTGCCACCACCACCGGGAAGTCCCACCCCGCAAGGCGCTGCACCGGGGCGACCCAGGCCTGCTCCTGCACGAGCTTGGCCAGCAGCCCGGCCGCGACGGCCACGCCGATCCAGCGCATCACGCCTGGACGCTTGTCGACGATCACGAACACTGCCCCCGTTGCCACCCCCGCGTGCAGCACGCCGGACAGCCCGGCGTAGCGCTCCACGCCGGGCGCCAGCGCCAGGGCCAGGTGCGTCAGCGGCCAGGCGAGCAACCAGGCCAGTGCGGCCCTGCTCCCCAAGCCGCCCGCCATGCCGAACGCTGCCACGACGGCGCAGCCGGCCAAGTTGGCCGCCAGGTGCAGGGTGTCCAGGTGGGGGAAGGCGGCACTCCACCAGCGCCACGGTTGTATGGCGAGCAGCGCGCGTTGCCAATCCAGCGCCTCACGCAGCGCGGAAAGATCCGTCCAAGGCAACAACTGGACCCCAGCGCTGCCCGCAGCGAGCAGCAGCGCCAGGCCCCACCAGGGCGCGGTCAACCGCAGCCGGCCTGCAGGAACACGAGCGGCCGCGGCCTCAGGCAAAGACATGCCGCCACAGCGCGAGCACCGCATCGCGCCAGGCTGCACAGGCTTCGGGCTCGAAGTGCGTGGGCTGCTCGTCGAGGCGGGCGCGGTGCTGTGCGCGCCGCAGTTCCCGGTAGGCGTCGGCTGCCGCGGTGCCCATTCCCGTGGGCAGCAGGCCGGCCTCCTCGGCCCGGCGCAGAAGGGCAATGTTGCCGACGTTGTCCAACAGCCCAGGGTGGCTGGCGCCGTGAGCCAGCACCAGGTGCTGCACCGCGAACTCGGCGTCCATCATCCCGCCCGGGCTGTGCTTGACGTCGAAGCGGCCCGCTTTCACGGGATGCGCGGCGCGCACCTTGTCGCGCATCGCGCCGATCTCGCCACGCAGGGCGGCAGGATCGCGCGCAGCCGTCAGCACGGCGTGGCGCGCGGACTCGAAGCGCGCCATGACCGAGCGCGCGCCGGCGCAGAAGCGCGCACGCGTCAGCGCCTGGTGCTCCCACGTCCAGGCGGTGTTGCTGCCGCGTCCCACCTGGTAGCGCTCGAAGGCCTCGACCGAGGTGACGAGCAGACCCGAACTACCGTTGGGGCGCAACGCCGTGTCGATCTCGTACAGGTCGCCCTCGGCGGTGCGCAGGGTCAGCCAGGTGATGAGCTTGCGCACGAACCCCGCGTAGACCTCCTGCGCGCGGTCGGCGTCGGGCTCGTCGCTGGCGTCGTAGAGGAAGACGACATCCAGGTCGCTGCCGTAGCCGAGTTCCTTGCCGCCGAGCTTGCCGTAGGCGATGACGGCAAGCGCCGGCTCGTCGCGGTGGCGCTGCCTGTAGTTGGCCCAGGCCCAGCGCAGCACTGTGTCGAGCACGGCGTCGGCCAGCGCCGAGAGGTCGTCGGCGACCTCCTCGACCGAGATCCTGCCCTCGACGTCGCGCACCAGCGTTCGAAAGGTCTCGGCGTGATGGGCGCGGCGCAGGGTGTCGAGCAGCGCCTCCTCGCCGGCCTCGCCAGAGCGCTCCCACGCGGCGTGGCGCGCCTGCAGGTCCTGCTCGAAGGCGGCGCGGTCGAAGCGCTCGTGCAGCAGGCGCTCGTCGGCCAGTTCGTCGATCACCACCGGGTGGCGCATCAGGTATTGCATCGGCCAACGCGCCAGGCCGAGCAGGCGCAGAAGGCGGCGCTGCACCGATGGACGCTCCACCAGCAGCGCGAGGTAGCTCTCGCGGCGCAGCAAAGGCTCGAGCCAGTCAACAAAGCGCAGCGTGGCGGCTTCGCTGCAGTGCTCCTCGGCCACCAGGGCCTCGGCACGCTGCACGAGACGACCCAGGCGCAGCTTGCTCTCGTCGCGCAGCGCCGCCACGCGCGGCTGGGCGCTCCAGCGCCGAACGCGCTCGGCCAGCACCTCGGGCAGGCGATCGTGCAGGTCCTCGCTGTCGATCGGCAGCGGCCCCTGGCCGCAGGTGCGGCAGACCCCGCTGCGCGCTGGGGCGGGCGCGTGGCCCTCGTGAAGGACGGCGTCGAACTCGGTCGCGACGAGTTCGCGCGCCTGGCCGAGGCGATCGATCAGCTCGCCTGCGCCGGCGTCGGCGCCCAGGCCGAGCGAACGCGCGATCCAGGCGAGGTCGCCGTCGGCCGTGGGCAGCTGGTGGGTCTGCTGGTCGTCCAGGTACTGGATGCGGTGCTCGATGCGGCGCAGCAGTTCGTAGGCCTGTGCCAGCCCGCGCGCCGTGGCCGGCTTCATCAGGCCGCGCGCGACCAGGCGCTGCAGGCCGCGAAGAGTGGAGCGGGTGCGGATCTCGGGGAAGTGTCCGCCGCGCGCCACCAGCATCAGCTGGACGATGAATTCGATCTCGCGGATGCCCCCCCGCGACAGCTTGACGTCGTTGGCGCGCTCGGGGCGGCCGGCGGCGCGGCGTTGCGCCTCGTCGCGGATCTTGCGGTGCAGCTGGCGCAGACCTTCGAAGACCCCGTAGTCCAGGTACTTGCGATAGACGAAGGGGGTGACAAGCGAACGCAGCGCCTTGGCGCGACCGCTGTCGACGGCCGCACGCGGCGCGACGACGCGGCTCTTCAGCCACGCGAAGCGCTCCCATTCGCGACCCTGGACCTGGAAGTACTCCTCCAGCATGCCCAGGCTGACCACCGGCGGGCCGGAGTTGCCGTTCGGGCGCAGGGCGAGGTCGACGCGGAAGACGAAGCCGTCTTCGGTGGTGTCGCCGATCAGCGCGTACAGCCTCTTGGCGACCTGGCTGAAGTATTCGTGGGCCGACACCGGCTGCGGGCCGGCCGTCTGGCCTTCGTCCTCGTAGACGTAGATCAGGTCGATGTCGGAGGAGACGTTGAGCTCGCGCGCGCCGAGCTTGCCCATGCCGACGATCCAGAACTCGATCGGCTGGCCGGCGGCGTCCGCCGGCGCGCCGTGGCGGGCATCGCAGTCGTCCCGAGCCTGCGCAAGCGCGGCCTCGAGCGTGACCTCGGCCAGCGTCGTCATCACCCCGGTCACGGCATCGAGCGTCGCGCCCTGCTCGACGTCGAGCACGGCCAGGCGCTCGAGCACGAGCTGGCGCGTGACCCTCAGTGCGGCGGCCAGCGGGCGACCTGCGGCCTGCAGGTCTTGCAGCGTTTCGAGCATCGCCGAAGCGTCGGGCATCCCGGGTGCGAGCAGAGACAACTCGGCGGCATAGCGGCGCCTGATGCGTTGGACGAAGCGGCTGTGGTGGGCCGGCGCCGGTGCCGGCGTTTGCGGCGCCTCGTCGCCGGCTGGGCCCGGCTCTGCCAGACCTGTCATCGCAAGTCCGGTGTCAAAGTGCGCGTACGCGCGTGCATGCATGGCTTTGTCCTCCCGGCTCATGCGACGCGCCCTCTGGCCGGGGCGCAGGCGCACGTCGCAGCGGCGACGCAGGCTCCGCGCCGGACCTGGCTTCGCGGCCGGCTCCTCTTCTCTCTTGTATTGCGCCAGCGTAGTGGCTTCGGGAGGTTGATTGCGCCACGGGGGTATTCGAAGCCCAAGGCTGGGCCATGACGGCGCTTGCGCACAGCCGCGCTGGCCTGGCCCTGCCGCACCTGCTGCCGTCATTTCCGGCGCTTTGCACCTCAGGCTCCGCAGGACATCCATGCGACCGATGGCACTGACGGAGTCATGGATTTGCCTAGCCCGAGTTTGTCATCCTCTCAGCGCAACCCAAATAAAATCAACAGCTTAGCTCGTCACGGAGGCGCGTATGGCACTACGCTTGCTTTGCCCGCCGCCTTCTTGATTTGACTGC
>JAIXWM010000053.1 GCA_027491255.1 Rubrivivax sp.
CAGGCACGCTTCCGCACCGACGCGCTCGACGCCGCCGCCGGCAGCCCGCAGGCCCTGGCCACCTTCATCGCCCAGGACTTCGGCTCCTGGCGTCAGGTGGTGGTGGCGCAGAACCTGCGGATCGACAGGCTTTAAGCAAGCAGCAAGGCAGGGGCCAAGGCTGGGACAAGGGCGCCGGGACCCGGAGTCCGGACTTCACATCCGCATCGCTGCCAAGGGCGGGCGTCGCGCAAGCCGTGACGCGCCGCGCCACGCGATCCCAGTCAGTGAGTCGGGTGCTGGTGCGAGGCGGAAACCGCATGGAAGTCGGTCAAGCGCCCTCCACAGTTCAAGGCAAACGGTCGCGGCGGCTGAACCTGTCGAACAGGCTGCTGGCTGACCGTGATACCTCGTCGACAACCTTCCCCGCCCTCAGACCCACGGCCTTGGCGGTGTCTTGCATCCGGTCGATCGCTTCGCTGGTGCCCATCGATGGCACTGCCGCGTTGGGCAACTTCTCCCGGGTCCACTGCGCAGCGTCCGAGACCGCCACCTTCACGTGGCCCGCAATCAGGTCAGTGCTCTGCTTGGCCTTGGCCCAATGCGTGGCCAGCGAACTCGGGGGAGCGGCCATCAGCCTTTCGGATAGAAGTTCAAGCGCGGTCTGCTCGTCCGCAGTCATGGCGCCATCGGTTTCCAGCAGTTCCCGCAGGAACTCGACATACTCCTTGGCGATGGTGGCGTGATTGCAATCCGGGTTTGAATGCAGGAAAGAGGCCGCCTCTGCAGCCATGACCTCCAGAGATCCGGTCATGGCCTCGGGCTCGACGAGCGCAAGGGCTTGCGTGACGAAGACCGTATCCAGACCCCATTCGGCCACCAGATGGGACGCCAGCCGCTCACGCTCGGCGTCAGACACGACGCCGTCGATCGCCGCCAGTCGAATCGCCATCGGCGCCAGCAGATCGAACAGGGCCAGTCCCAGGGCGTCCAGAGGCGTGTTCAGGTAGCGCGGAATCTCGATGACTCTCGACCCCTTGCTCTGACCCAGCAGCCTGTAGAGTCCGTAGCACGCTCCACCGGAGGCCGCGGCCGCAAACGCCACCCATCCGATCGGGGTGGCAGCCGCTCCGATACCCAAGGCACCCAGCAGCCCCGAGGGTGCGAAGAATGTGCTGGCGATCAGGCTGGACTTGGCGATCGCGGCTCCCGTAGCGGCCATCCCCAGCACGTCCCACAGCTCCCGCATGCGATTGACGGTGCGCAACGAGGCATAGGCGTTTTCGCCGATGGCAAGCTTGGCCTTGAAGCGAAGCGGGTCGGCTACGACTTGCTCGACGCCGTCGAGCTGGGCGCACGGCGATGATCGGACGACGTTCATGTGGACTGGGTCTTGAACCCGGCGGCGAACTCCTCGACGCGCTGCCGAAAGTCGCGCGATCGGACCTCCAGCGCTGTGGCACCCCCAACCCCCACTGCATACATCAGCGGGCCGATGACAGAAGCAAGCAGCGCACCGACGACGGGAACAATGGCCACGAGCATCGTGAGTACCGAAGCGATGACGACGGCAAAGGTCAGGGTCGGGAAGTGCCGTGCCAACGTCAAGACGAAGTCGAGGATCTTGCGACCGATGCGCAGCACGATCTCACCCACCCGGGTGGCCATCCGCAGCAGATCGCTCAGCAGAGCCTTCAAATCCGCAGACACCTCGAGTGACTCGATGCGACGGCGAATCTGCTCGTCCGTTCGTTCTGTCTTGTCGATGAAAGCCTGCAATTCACGCGCCGCCTCGGCGGTCAGGACTTCCGGGGTGGTAGAACTCATGACTCTTCTACGTCTCCGTACGGGTGTGGATCAGACCTGCCGTCCGCTGGGCTGCGAGCAGCGGCCGAAGCAGCACCCAGAGCGTCGCAGGCAACCGCGCGCACAAAGTATCGTTCAAAGAAGCTACGTCGATCTGACCACACGAATGAAGTTGTCTGATGCCGCATCGAATGGCCCCAACGTATCAAAGCTGCGAAAAAGTCAGCGCGTCCGCTTCCCTTCGCTGACGAAGTCCCCAAGCCCTCGCTCCAGTTCGACAGCCAGTTCCTTGGGCGTGAGGATCCGCAGGTGTGGAATCCAGTACCTCACCACAGGCAGCACCTGGTTCGCATGGCCCACCCTCGCGGAGACGATCAGCCCGCCATCGGCGAGTTCCTTGTCGATGACCTGATTGGCAATCAGCTTGCGGCGCCGGAAATAGGGAGCCGCCTGAGCGTCCACGGTCAGGACAACTTCGATCGGGTCGGCGCTCGTCCAAATGCCATCGTCAGCCTCGAGTTGCCGCAGCAGTTCGGGATCGGGCTCGAAGGTCCAGGGAGTGACGACGGGCAACTCCAGCTTCGAGAACGAGAAAGTCTTGAGCTTTCCGTCGTGTCGCGCTGCGAGGTACCACACTCCCTTCACGTTCACGAGCTTGTGCGGATCCGCCTCGTAGGTCTTGTGGCCTTCGGCGCCCGGGTACGAGAAGCGCATCCGCCTGCGCCCGATGATCGCGCGCTCGACAGCCTTGAAGGCATCTTCCCTTCCGCGAAGGTCCTCGTAGTTGTGGCCCTTCACCATCAAGGCGGTCTCGACGCGCGAGTCGAAGATGTCGCGCAGGAAGTCCACGGACAATGACGGAAAAAGGCCCGCAATACCGGCCAGAGCCGCAAAGCGCTCGATGTCCTTGAGATTGAGCCGACCCAGAAAAGCGGTGGACATCCGATAGGCGCCGTTGTCCTTCTCGAGCGGCAGATAGCCGAAGCGCTCATTGATGTCGCGCTGGATGGTGCGCACATGGACGTTGAACTCGTGGGCCAGCGCATGCGGCTCCAGGCGCTCGCCCTGGTTGAGCTTGACGAGCATCATCGCCAGACGCTGTACCAGGGTGTCATGGCCGGAAGCACTCATGTTCCGGCACGCCCGCTAACCAGCAGGGTCGGCCATGGTGTGAGGAAGCCGCGCATCGACCGGCTCTCGACATGTCTGTTGAAGGCAGAGGTCTGCCTTGCTCGAAGCGGGTCGATCACTTCGCGCTCCGGAGCTGACTGAGCGTAGGGACGAGCATGCACCCGCAGCAGCGGAGCAGGGCTCCAGCAGGAGCGATGGTCATCGGTCACGGCCAGTCCTCTTGCGGGACTGGCCAGAAGAAAGGTCCTGAACCACCGCAGGCCACCGGCCTGGAGGACCACCGACAGGAGTTCACTGCACCCAGACATTGCCAATCCTACCTCCTGGCACGGAGACACGAAAGCCTGGACCTGCCCGATTCCTTACCGGCATGCACACTCCCCATGCGCATCAGGAGCGGCTTATCAAGCGGCGCCAGAAGAAGACCGCAACTCCCAACACCGCGACGCACCCGACGACGAGGAGCGCGAAGCTGAGAAGCTTCACCCAGACGGACAAGGCGCCGAGTTGTACAAGGACGGCTGCCGCACCGAACAGAGCAATAACGATCCAGAGCATCTTCAACCCCCACATGACGTGAACGATGCGGGGAGTGTCGGAGCCTGGCGCGACAGGTCGTGTCGCACATACCGGGCGCATGCGACATCTCACGACACATGCAAGCAGAGGCTTCTGGTTGATCAACGGGCACGCGGGAAGCCCAAACACGATCCGCAAGCTCAGGAAGTACCAGGGACTGCCAGGCAAAACCGCCAGGGCGCGAGACACTGAACGAAGCCATCGCCCGCATCGTCAGGATGCCCGACGTGCAGGCACGCTTCCGCACCGACGCGCTCGACGCCGCCGCCGGCAGCCCGCAGGCCCTGGCCACCTTCATCGCCCAGGACTTCGGCTCCTGGCGTCAGGTGGTGGTGGCGCAGAA
>JAIXWM010000086.1 GCA_027491255.1 Rubrivivax sp.
GCCGCAGGAATTCGGGGATCGACATGCCGGGCTGGAACTGGATCTTGTGGCTGGACATCGTGGCTCTCCGTCGTCAGGAGAGCTCAGGTTATGAGTTCAGTAGCTCATGAGGTGAGCCTCGCTGAGGCAGGTTTCCAATCAAGACTAAAATTAGTCGCGCCAAGCATGGCACTCTTGGAAGCATATCCTCAAATTTCACTCCAGTCCCCATGAATGCACTTGACCCTGATGCCCTGGCCAACCTGACCGACGAGGAGCGCGAGGCGATCCAGGCAGAAGACGCCGAGGCTGTCCCCTCTGCGCAGGTGCGTGCGCCCCAGGCTGCAGCCGAGAGTGCCGGAGCCGCCGATGAGGGCGCTGGTAATGGCGCTGGTGAGGGCGCTGGTGATGGCAGTGAAGGCGGCGAAGATCCCGACGAAGCCGACGAAGCCGACGAGGCCGAGGGGCGCGATGCCGCGCCGCTCGAGGGCGCTGGCGCAAGCTCAGCCCCGGCATCGCTGACGCCCGCACGCAGCCCCGCGCCCCGGTACGAGGCGGCGCTGCCCGCCGACTACGACAACCAGGTCAAGGCACTGGCCGAGCGCGAGTCCGAGCTCAAGCGCGCCTTCCGTGCCGGTGAACTGGAGTTCGACGAGTTCGAGACCCGTCGCGACGAACTGCTGCGCGAACGCGAGGGCTTGACGATTGCTCGTACCAAGGCCGAGATCGCGCAGGAGATGAACGCGCAGACGGCCGAGCAGCAGTGGCGCGCGACGGTGGAGCGCTTCCTTGACACCAGCGCGGCAGCGCTGGACTACCGCAAGGACAGCGAGGCCATGGCCGACCTGGACGGCTTCGTCAAGATGCTGGCCGGGCGCGAGGCCCACGCGCGGCAGCCGATGGAGTGGTTCCTGGCCGAGGCGCACAAGCGTGTGATGGCGCTGCGGGCGGCTGCGGTGGCTCCGGGTTTTGCGCCTGCACCTGTGCCCGCACCCGCGCCTAGTCCCGCAGCCGACCGCAAGGCGGAAGCCGCCGCCGCTCGCAAGCCCCGGATGGACGCCGTACCCGCGACGCTGGCCCAGGTGCCCGGTGCCGACGGCCCCGGTGACGTGGGCGGCGAGTTCGCCGACGTGCTGTCGCTGGACGGCATGGAATACGAGACCGCCATCGCCCGCATGAGCCCCGCCCAGCGGGAGAAGTTTGCGCGGGCGTCCTGAGATGCTGTCCTGGCCAAAGGGATGTCTGTGAGCAGAGCTCAGCGCGGCATGGTCATTGATCTGCGGATCGGCGAGCGGCTGGCGCTGACGGTGGAGGGCGCCGAGGCCTGCGGGCTGGCGGCCGTCGTGGTGGAGCCTGAGCACAAGACGGGCTCAGCCGTGCGGCTGCGCATCGTCGCGCCGCCCGAGGTGCGCATCCAGCGGATGCGGCCGGCCGATGTGGTTGCCTCGACCCGTCTCGGGCAGCCCTGGCAGTCCTTTGACGAGCCCGCCGTACCAAGCATGGCAATCTGAGCCGCGTTTGCTGTTGTCGTTGTCGAGCGCAGGAGTGCTCTTTGGGGCCTACGGGCCCGGAAGGGAACTCCTGTGGCACGCACGATTGTTGGCGTCAACGACCCGAAGGCGGTCAAGCGGTGGTCCGGGCTGCTGGCCTACGACCAGTCGCACAAGTCCTACTTCAACCAGCGCTTCATGGCGCGCGGCGCCGAAGCCGAGGTGCCCATCCAGATCCTGACGGATCTGGAGTCCGACGCGGGTGAGCAGATCAGCTACGACCTGCTGGCCGAACTGCGGATGGCCCCGGTCGAGGGCGAGGACATCCTCGAGGGCAAGGAAGAGGGCCAGAAGTTCTACACCGACCAGATCTACATCGACCAGGCTCGGTGCGGCGTCAATACGGGTGGCCGCATGACCCGCAAGCGCACGCTGCACGACCTGCGCGAGAAGGCAAAGCGCCAGCAGTCGAGTTGGTGGGCGCGGCTGATGGACGAACTGCTGTTCATCTACCTGTCCGGCGCGCGGGGCGTGAACCCGAACTTCCTGCTGCCGATGGAGTACGCCGGGCGTGCACAGAACGCGCTCGTGACGCCTGATGCCAACCACCGCCTGTTCGGTGGCGACGCGACGGCCTACAACAACCTCGACGCCTCCGACAAGTTCGACCTGCGACTGATCGACCGCGCCAAGACGCGCGCCGACAGCCAGGGCGGCGGTGCCACCGGCGTGCCCGTCCTGCAGCCCTGCAAGATCGACGGCAACGAGACCTTCGTGTGCGTGATGCACACCTTCCAGGAAGACGACCTGCGGGCCAACACCGCCACGGGTCAGTGGCTGGACATCCAGAAGGCCGCTGCCGGGGCCGAGGGGCGCAACAACCCGCTGTTCAAGGGGAGCCTCGGCATGTACCGGGGCGTGGTCCTGCACTCGCACCGCAACGTGATCCGCTTCGCCAACGCGGGCGCTGGCGGCAACGTGGAAGCAGCCCGGGCGCTGTTCCTCGGTTCGCAGGCCGCGGTGGTGGCCTTCGGCAGCCCGGGCACCAACATGCGCTTCGACTGGCATGAAGAGACCCGTGACAACGGCGACAAGGTCGTGATCACGACGAGCTCGGTCTTTGGCATGAAGAAGGTCACCTTCACCCACGACGGCGTGGGCGCGCAGGACTTCGGGCTGTTCAGCCTGGATACCGCCGCCGCCAACCGCTGATCGCGACGACCCTCTTCACCCCAGGAGAACACCATGCCTTTCACCAACCGCAACGACTACCTCGACGGGCGCAAGCCGGTCGTCTTCCCGGCCGGCGGCGAGGTGGTCGCCGTCCGTTTCCCGATCGACCTGGTGGCTGCCGATCTCGACGCCAACGACACCGGTGCGGTGGCTTTGCTGCCAGCCGGATGCGTGCCGGTGGGTCTGGTCTACGACAGCGACGACCTCGACACGAACGCGAGCCCGACGATTGCGGCCAGCGTCGGGCCGGTCAATGCCGGCGAGACCGACCTCTCCGACGTCTGGGCCTCGGGCATCATCGCCAGCCGCGAGGGCACCGCGGCAACGGTGGCCCTATCCAGGGCCGCGATGCGGTTGGCCACATCTTCCGCCGACCTGAAGATCGGCATCAAGTTCACCGCCGCCTCGGCCACCAAGGCCAACGGGCAGGTGGGCCTGACGCTGCTGTACCGCGCGGTCTGAGGTTTGGCTGTGAAGCTCGCCACGCGCATCCTGCCCCGCCGCGACGGCACCGTCCGGGTGCGCGGCGCGGGCGACCTCGTCTTCGTCTTCCGGGCCGACGCCCAGGGCGATCTCGTGTGCGAGGTCGACGACGAGCAGCTCGCTTCTGTCCTGCTTGCCACCGGGAACTTCACGGTGTGTGCCGATGCACCCGTGGCGCCGACGGCTGCTCGCCGCCGGGGTGGCCCCCGTGTGACCGAACGCGTGGCTCTGGAGGCGGCCCCGCAGGAGCGCGACGGTGACCCCCTGGAGTGAACTGCACCCCGAGGTGCTGCCCTACGTGCCGGGCTGCCCCGACCCGATGCTCGATCAGGAGATCCGCGGCGCAGCCATCGAGTTCTTCAGGCGCACCCGCGCCTGGGGCGAGTGGCTCGATCCGATCTATGGCGTGGCCGGCCTGCGCGAGTACGACCTTGATGTGCCAAGCGGCAGCGTGGTGGTGCGCATCGAGCAGGCCACGCGCAACGGCGCGCCGCTCGAGATCGAAGGGTTCCGGTCGGTGCCTGCTGATCCGGCGCAGCGTGCAGTCGATGGCCCGCTGTCGGTCATGACATCTGACCGCGTCACGGTATGGCTGTCCCAGGGCGTGGCCACCGGAGACCGTCTGCAACTGCGCGTGTCTCTTATGCCCAGCCGGACCTCGATGGGCGTCGGGGACACCCTGTTCGGCCAGTACCGCGACGCGCTGGCCGACGGTGCCCGACATCGATTGCTGCGCGTGCCGGGGCCTCTGCACAAGCCGCGCGAGGCCGAGGAGGCTCGGCTGCTGTTCGAGGCCGCCATCGCGCGCGCCAGCGTCGATGGCTGGCGAGGGCACACGCTGGTGACGCCGCGCGCCCAGCCCAAGTGGTGCTGAAGGGTACTGACCCCGACCGGAGCCGACCATGCCCATCACCGCCCAGTCCATCATCCGCCGCTGCGTCGAGACGCTGCAGGACACGACCTCCATCCGCTGGCCGGTGGCCGAGCTGGTGCGCTACCTGAACGACGGGCAGCGCGAGATCATCGTCCACCGGCCCGATGCGATGGTGACCAACGCCGCGCACGCGCTCGCAGCAGGCAGCCGGCAGTCGATCCCGGTAAATGGCACCAAACTGATCGACGTGGTGCGCAACAGCGCGGGCAACCGCCGTGCGATCCGCCTGTGCTCGCGCGAGATCCTGGACGCGCAGTCCCCCGGCTGGCACAACCTGACCGGCGTCACCGAGATCGTGCATTTCATGTTCGATCCGCGTGATCCCAAGACCTTCTACGTCTACCCGCCTGCGGCTGCGGCCAATGCCTCGGTCGACCTGGTCTATTCGGCGCTGCCCACCGACGTGACAGAGCCCGCGGCTGGCACCGACTACACGGCAGTGGCGGGCAACATCAGCTCGCCCGACATCTACGGCAACGTGCTGCAGGACTACATCCTGTACCGGGCCTACATGAAGGACTCGGACTACGCGGGCAACGCGCAGCGCGCGATGGCGCACTACACGGCGTTCGCCAACGCACTGGGCATCGAGATCAAGGGCACGGTGACGGTGGCGCCCAGCTCGCCGGGCAACCCGAACCGGCCTGCGGCCGCCGCGGCGGTCAACGCGGCCGCGCAGTCATGAGGCGGGGGGGCGCCGTGGCCGACAGGATCAGGCTCGTGCAGGGCGACAACCGGCCCTACATCCGCATGACGCTGCGCCAGGCCGATGGCACAGCGATGAACCTGCAGGACGCCTCGGTCGTCGTGCACTTTCGCCGCGCGGGCGAGACCTCGGTGCTCGGCACGCTGGCCTGCACCAAGCTCGACGGCGGCGTGTCGGGCGAGGTGACCTTCCATTTCCCGGGGCAGACGCTGAACGTCGAGCCCGGTGCCTACGAAGGCGAGATCGAGATCGACTTCGATGGCGAGAAGCAGACGGTGTACGACGTCCTGAAGTTCACCGTCAGACCGCAGTTCCTCTGACCCTGTAAGGAGCGCGCATGTCCGCGATGTCCGACTACCTCGAGAACAAGCTCGTCGACCACCTGTTCCGCGCGCAGACGCTGGCCGCACCCGCCACGCTGCACATCGGGCTGCTCACCGCCGCGCCCAGCGACTCCGGTGGCGGCACCGAAGTTGCCGGCAACGCCTACGCGCGTGCGGCCGTCACTTCGGCCCTGACCACGTGGGCGGGTACGCAGTCGCCTGGCTCCACCACCGCCTCCAGCGGCACTGGAGGCCAGACCAGCAACAACGCCTCGATCACCTTCCCCACGCCCACGGGCAACTGGGGCACGGTGTCGCACTTCGGCATCTACGACGCGGCTTCGGGCGGCAACCTGCTGCTGTGGGGCTCGCTGACGATCAGCAAGACCATCAACTCCGGCGACACCGTGTCCTTCCCCGCGGCGTCGCTGACCGTTACGTTCGCCTGAGGCGTCTCCAACGCCGCCAGCCCGCGCAAGTGGTGCGATGCTGAACGCCCGCCTGCTCAACGTCGGCGCGCTGAACGCCAGCGCTGGGGGCGGTGCGACCCACCTCGTCGCAGCAAGCATCGCCGCGCAGGTATCAGCCGCCGGCGCGCCGCCGGCCCTCGACAAGAACCTGGTCGGACTTGCGGCTTGCAGCGCAGCTGCGCAAGCCGCTGCATCCGCCTTGAAGCCCCTGGGTGGCGCGGCAGCGGCGTCCTCCACCGGCGCCGGCTTGGCGGCCCAGATCCAGGCTCTGTCGGGGTCCGCCCAGGCCGCGATCTCGGTTCAAGGCCTTGCGGTTGCGCTTCGCGATCTAAACAACTTCGCCTCCTTCCCGGCCAACCCGGCGGCTACCGCCAGTGGCGGCTTGGCAGTCGCCAAGACCGTGGCAGCGGTGGCGTCGGTATCGGGCCAGCCTGCCGCTGCAGCGTCTTTGACCAAGGAACTGGGCGGCGCCGCTGCGCCAGCCCCCTGCACCCTGACAGGATTCTTGGCTGTACAGACACCCCTGGCAGCAGGCGCTTCGGCTCAGGCGTTTGCAGCCGGCAGCGCAGTCCTGCAACAGACCCTGGCCGGCGCGTCCGCAAGCACCGCCGCCTGCGCCGCAAGTCTGGCCCTGGTGAAGACCTCGGCCGCACAGGTCGTCGCATCCACCGCCGCCGCAGGCGTGTTCAGCGTGAACAGGCCCCTGGCAGGCACTGGGGCTGCCGCCGCCAGCACGTCGGCGCTCTTGCTCGCGGACAAGGCACTGACCGGCAGTGCCGCGGGATTCGTTGCTCTGGCCGGCGCAGCCGTCGCAAGCCGTCAGGTCACCGGTCATGGGACGGCTGTTGCATGGGCATCCGGGGACGCCGTGGTCGGGTACGCCTTGGCGGGCGCAGGGGCCGGCGCCGTGTTGCTGGCTGGCAGCGCCACGGTCGACAAGAGCCTGGCTGGCGCCATGATGGTCATCGGATCACTGGCGGCGCTGACCGGCGTGTCCAAGCCGCTGGCAGGAACGGCCTTCGGATCTGCAACGGATGCGGCTCCGGTTGCGGTCTCCAAGATGGTGTCTGCCGGCGCGGTGGCGTCGGCGCAGGCCCAGGCATCGGCCTCGATCACCAAGTCCGTCCTGGCATCAGCGCAGGCCCTGGTGAGTGTGATCTCGCAGGCGGCGCTGAGCAAGCCGCTCATGGGCTATGCGGCGGCTGAGGTCGCCGCCAGCGCGGCACCGCAGATCGCCTACCGGGTCAGCGGTGCGGCGACATCTGCTGCGACGGGCTCCGCGAGCGCGCTTGCGGCCTATGTCGTAGAGGGCGCTTGCAGCCTCACGGCATCGGCTGCCGGCACAGCGATCTCTTCAGGGGCTGCTGCGGGCGCCGCGCAGTGCATGGTTGCGGCTGCAGGCGCTGCCAACGTCTCCAAGCCACTGGCGGGCGATGCCGCGTGCAACTCGGCGGCCATTGGTGCGGCGTTGCAGTTGGCTGCCATCACGGGCACGGCGGTTGCAAGCGTTTCGTCCACCGCCACCGCAGCGATTGCCAAGCCCGTCGCGGGCTCCAGCGGCGCAGCGGTGCAAGTCGCACCCGTGGCGGTGGTCGCGGCCAAGCCTCTCGCCGGCCAGGCCGTCAGCTTGGCCGATGCCGATGCAGCAGTCGCGCTGGCGATGCCGCTGCGGGGCGAGTGCGGCGCCGGAAGTCTCGCCGCTGCAGACATCGCCTTCGACATGTCGCTGGCCAGCGGTTCGGCGGTGTCCTGTGCGGCACATTCCAGCCTGAACGTAGCGAAGGTGCTGGTCGGCCCAGGCGCAGCATCAACCGCCGCATCCGCCAACGCCGACATCCTCAAGCCGATGGCCGCGCCGGCGCTCGTTCTGGCCACGGTCAACGGCCGCCTGGTCCCGTCCTACCTCACCAATGCGCAGGACTTCACTGCGACCGCCGTGCGCGTCGCGCCCTCGCGCATCACCACCTCGCCGGCAGCCTCGCGGCTCACCGCTGAGGTCAGCGGCGCCGGTGTTCGCGCGCAAGTCCCTCGGGTGCACCTCGAACTTCATGGCGCGCCCACCGCGATCTACGCCGAGCCGGCACCCAGCGCCGTGAGCGTTGCCGTGGTGGTGGATGACCTGAACTGCCTGGAGGCTGCGTAATGGCTGTCGAGTACGCCAACCGGGCCTCCTCGGTGATCGCTTCGAGCATCAACAGCTCGCAGACCACCTTCGATGTGCAGGTGGGCCACGGTCTGCGCTTCCCGGCCGCCGCAGGGCTTGATCACTTCTACGTCACCCTCGACAACAACAACGGCACCATCGAGATCGTCAAGGTCACCGGCCGCGCCGCCGACACCTTCACGGTGGAGCGCGGGCAGGACGGCACCGCTGCGTCTGCGTTCACGGCCGGCGACGCGGTCGAGTTGCGCATCACGAAGGCGCTGCTGGACGACTTCAAGTCCGATGCGCGCGCGAACCTCGCGCCGCTGTCCGGCACCGGCGTCGTGTCGGCCGCCTACGGCGGCTCCGGGCGGACCTTCCTGGAGCCGAACAACGTCCTGCTCGGCAACGGCACCGGGGCAGTGCAGCAGGTCGCTGCGGGCAACGCGGGCAACGTGTTGACCTCCAACGGATCGACCTGGGCAAGCGCCGCGCCGCCCAGCACCGGCTCGGCCAATGTTCAGAACTTCGAGGCGGTGGGCACGACGACGTGGACCAAGCCCGCTGGCGCCAAGATGGTGCACGTGATCATCTTCGGTGGCGGCGGTGGCGGCGGCAGCGGTCGACGGCGCAGCGTGACCACCACCGCGGCCACCGGTGGCGGAGGCGGCGGCCCCGGCGGGCGCACGGAGCTGTGGCTGGACGCCAGCTTGCTCGCGGCCACCGAGACAGTGGTGGTCGGCGCGGGCGGCATCGGCGGCGCATCGCGCACGACGGACGCCACGGACGGCCAGGCCGGAGGCGACGGCGGCTTCTCGCAGTTCTCCAGCTACTTTGCGCGCGGCGGCTTCGGCGGAGGCAGCGGCGCCACCACCACGGCGCCTGCAGGCTCGTCTGGAACCCAGGCGCCTTCGGCCGTGTTCGGCAACGCCCTGAGCTACGGCGTGGCGGGCAACGGCACCACCAACACGGTCTCCGCAGGCGGGCGCGGTGGTCTCGGGTCAGGGGCTGGAGGCGGTGCCACCGGGTTTGCAGCCTCCAGCACCGCCGCATCCAACGGAAGTGCGGGCGGCGCCGGTGGCGACGCTGCCCTGTTCAGCACCGCATCCTCGGCCTCCGGCGGTGGCGGTACTGCAGCGAGTTCGGTGCTGAACGCCGGTGGCGGCGCCTCGCGCTCCATTGGTCTGGGGCTGGGTGGGTCGGGCGGCGGCGGGGGTGCGTCCCACGCCGGGAGACAGGCCGGAGGTGATGGGGGATCGCCCGGGGGTGGTGGAGGCGGCGGCGCGGCCTCGGAGTCCGGCGTCGTCTCTGGAGCGGGCGGCGCGGGTGGACGAGGTTCCGTGCGGGTCGTGACCTATCTGTGAGGTGGAGCATGCGCCGACAGTTTCTGCTGAACCCGGATGGCAGCACGCCCGAGGGTATCGATCTGGGTCTCCTGAGGGGCGAGGGCATTGCCCTGGTGTTACCCACGCCCTTGCCGCGCAAGCCGGGGATGGTGGCAGTCGAGCAGGACCCCCAGCAGGATGCGCACGGCGTTTGGCGCCAGGTGTGGTCGCTCGAACCTGCGCCAGAACCGCAGGCCAGGCCCGAGACCGCCTCCGACCCCCTGGCCTCCATCACGCCAGAGCAGAAGGCCGCGCTGCTGGCGCTGCTTCAAGGAGCACCGACATCATGAGCTACAAGTCCGACGTCGCCGCTGAGGCTGCCAAGGCCGCGCCGCCCGTCACCGTGGCCGGCGCCACCGTGGCTGGCGTGCAGGTCAACGACCTCATCCTGTGGGCCACGCTGGTCTACATCGTGCTGCAGATCGGGTTTCTGCTGTACCGCTGGCAGCGGCTGCACTTCTCGTGCCGCGCTTACGAGGAGTCCGGCCCTTGAGCCCGGTGCGACTGACCATCGGCGCGCTGGCGCTTTCCGCGGGCGGTCTGGTAGCCATCGCGCTGCACGAGGGCTACACCGAGCGCGCAGTACGTCCGCTGCCGGGCGACGTGCCGACGGTGGGGTTCGGAAGCACGCGTCGGACTGATGGCTCTGCCGTGCAGATCGGCGATCAGACGACGCCTCCTCAGGCCCTGGCGCGCAAGCTGCGCGACGTGCAGCAGTTCGAGGGCCGGCTGCGCGAGTGCATCACCGCACCCGTGGCACAGCACGAATACGACGCCATCGTGTCCTGGGCCTATAACGTGGGCCCCGAGGCAGCTTGCCGCTCGACCCTGGTTCGCCGGCTCAACGCGGGCGACTACTCCGCTGCTTGCGCCGAACTGGAGCGCTGGGTCTGGTTCCAGGGGCGCGACTGTCGGGACCCTGCCCACCGCTGCGGCGGTCTGGTGGCGCGCCGAGCCCAGGAGCGAGCACTTTGCGAGGGCAGGGGCCCATGATCGGCTCCTTCCACACGCTGTGGGCCGCCGCGCTCGTGGCCTCGATGGCTGCCAACCTCGGCCTGTACCTGTCCCGTGTCCAGGCGCAGGCGGGTCTTGCGAGCGTCAGGGCCGCACTGGCTGCCGAGCAGGCAGACCGTGAGCGCGAGCGCGCGAGCTCAGCGCTCGCCCTGGCTGCTGCCGCAGAGCAGGCGCGCCAGACCGAGACGCAGTGGCGTCTCAGACACCAGGAGGTACAGACCCATGCCGAGAGCCAGCTTCGGGCCGCTGCGGCGGATGCTGCCCGTGCTCGCAGCGCTGCTGACGTCCTGCGCAAGCGCGCCGATGCCCTGGGCGCCCAGTGCATCACCCAGCGCGATGAAGCCAGCCGAGATCCCGCCGCTGCCCTCGCAGGCGCGTCAGCCGGTAACCCGGGAGTTGTGCTCGCCGACCTGCTCGGACGGCTTGCGCAGACGGCTGGAGAGCTGGCTGCCGTAGCCGATGCACGCGGTGCTGCGGGAGTTTCGTGTGAGCAGGCCTACGACGCCTTGATGCCTGAGTTCAAAGCATCAAAACCGCGTAAAACACCACAACCATGAAATGCCACTCATCCGCGTAATCGGCTTCGCTGGCGAGAACCGCGCGCTGCACCCTGCGCTGCTGCCCGAGGCGCAGGGCACGGTCAGCCGCAACCAGAAGCCCGGCCGGGGCGACCTGCGGGCCTGGCGGCAGCCGCTGACGGTGGCCACGGTGCCGGCCGGGCGCAAGAGCATCTTCCGCATGGGCCGCGACGTGGCGAGCCACGCGCAATACTGGCTGAGCTGGACCTCGAGCCCGGTACACGCCGTGCGCGGGTTCGACGCAGCCGACACCACCGAGCGCACCTATTTCACGGGCGACGGCGCTCCCAAGGTCACGGACAACCTCGCGCTGGACGGAGTGGACCCACAGGACAACCCGACCGCCACGCGCCCGCTGGGGCTGCCTGCGCCAGCATCTGGTCCGACTGTTGCCACGGTGGCCAGCGGCACGGCCGCGACGCTGCAGACGGTGTTCTACGTCTACACCTACGTCAACGACTGGGGCTGGGAGAGCGCGCCCAGCCCGCCAAGCGCTGCCAACACGCGCAAGACCGACGACACGGCAACGATCAGCAACTTTGCCGCGGTGCCCTCAGGCAACTACAACGTCAACCGCCGACGCATCTACCGCACGGCCACGGGCTCGAGCGGCGCCACCGAGTTCTTCATCCTGCGCGAGATCGCCATCGGCGAGGCCAGCACGACCGACGACAACCGCACGCTGGGCGAGGTGCTGCCCACGACGACCTGGCTGCCGGCCCCGGGTGTGCCCGTGGGCGCCGGTGCGGGCACAGAGGGCAACCTGACGCACCTGACCGCGCTGTGGAACGGCATGCTGGCCGGCATCAGCGGCAACGCGGTACGGGTGTGCGAGCCCTACACCCCCTACGCTTGGCCGGCCGAGTACGACATCGTGCCGGCCGATGGCAAGCCGGTGGCGCTGGGTGTCTTCGGGCAGGCGCTGCTGGTGCTGACCACAGGTCGCCCGGTGGTGGTAGCCGGCTCCACGCCCGAGGGCCTGGACCAGACGCCGATCGAGCTGCCGCAGGGCTGCGTGTCGGCCCGCTCCGTGGTCAGCATGGGCTCGGGCGTGGCCTGGGCCAGCGAGGACGGGCTGTGCTGGTACGGGGCTGGCGGAGCGCGCATCCTGACTGCGGGCCTGATGACGCGCCAGGACTGGCAGGCGCTGGTGCCGTCCACCATCGTGGGCCGGCTCTACGAGGGCCTGTACTTCGGCAGCTACTCCGACGACGGCGGGGTCACGCGCAAGGGCTTCACGCTCAACCCGGGCGACCCGAACGCCGGGGTCTACTTCCTCGACACCGGCTACGAGGGCCTGCACTTCGACGAGCTGCAGGACCAGCTGTATGTGCTCGACGGCGCCAACGTGCGGCGCTGGGACGCCGGGGCCGCCAGCATGACCTGGCGCTTCCGCAGCAAGACCTTCCGCGCGCCCAGGCCGCTGAACTTCGGCTGCGCCGAGGTGATGGCCGACGGCTACCCGGTGACGATGCGGGTCTACGCCGACGGCGTGCTGCGCCACACCCAGACGGTGGCCAGCAGCGGCGCCTTCCGGCTGCCGGCGGGCTTCATGGCCACGGACTGGCAGGTCGAGCTCGAGGGCGCGGGCGCGGTGCAGTCGGCAGCGCTGGCGACCTCCATCGCCGAGCTGGCCCAGGTGTAGGAGCACGCCGCGCATGGCCCGCAACGACCTGCCCAACCCGAACGCGCCCAACTTCAGCCAGCGCCTGCGCGAGGCGGTGATGACCTACCTGGGGCGCCAGGGCGACCCGCTGGACCGGGGCATCACGCTGCGCGACCTGATCGAGGGCGGCATCGCCCGACTGCGCCCGGGCTACACGGCAGGGCAGGCCGCGGCCAGCGGTGGCGCGCTGCCCATCGCGCCCGAGGTGCAGGCCGAGGAGCCCGACCTGACCCCGCCGCCCACGCCTACGGGCTTTGCGGTGTTGGCGGCCATCAGCCACGTCTTCATCGAGCACGATGCGCCGCTGTACCTGCAAGGCCACGGGCACCTGCGCACGCGGGTGTACGGCAAGCTGGTGGCGCCCGGCGACCCGCTGCCGGTGTTTGCCGACGCGGTGGAGATCACCCAGTTCACCGGCACGATCCACGCGCACCCGAGCAACCCCGCGACCACCTGGAGGCTGTGGATCAAGTGGGAGAGCCTGGACGGGGTCTTGAGCGTAAGCCCGGCAGGCGGGACGAACGGGCTGGCCGTGACGACCGGCCAGGATGTCTCGAAGATGGTCGAGGCCATGACCGGTGTGGGCAAGCCCTTCACCGTGTTGACCGCGCCGACCGTCATCGGCGGGGTGATTTTTCCCGCGGGGATCTACGCGACATGGGCATTCATTCAGGATGCACAGGTCACCAATGCCAAGATCGCCAATCTGGCAGTCGACACAGCGCAGATTGCCAACAGCGCCATCACGACAGCCAAGATCGGCGACGCGCAGATCACCAACGCCAAGATCGACACGCTCGATGCCGCCAAGATCACTGCGGGGTTTCTGAGCGCGGACCGCATCGATGCCGGGGCGATCTCGGCGGCCAAGATCGACAGTCGAGGGCTGAGCATCAAGGACGCTGCCGGCAACATCCTCCTGGCCGCTGGCAGCCCTCTGGCGGTCGGCAACGTCTCGGGGCTCGGCACCCTGGCCACGGCCAACAGCATCGCCTACGTCGACATCACCGGCGCCAAGCCACCGTCGGACGCCGACAAGACCTCGGCCAACACCGCAGCGGCCATCGCAAACCAGGGCGCGTTTGCCACGCTCAGCCAGATCACCAGCGCCAACGCATCGACCTACATCGCCGACGCGGCCATCGGCAACGCACAGATCGGCGGGGCGATCCAGTCGATCGACTTCAGCGCCGGATCTGCGGGCTGGCGGATCGACAAAGGCGGCCAGGCAGAACTGAACAACGGGATGTTTCGGGGGACCGTCAGCGCAGGAACCAGCCCCGCGGTGGTCGGCTCCTCGATGACCGGCTCCGGCGCCGTCCTGAATCCCGGAGGCTCGTTTGCCCTTGGCAATGCGTCGAAGAACCTGTCCTTCGATGGATCGTCGCTGACCATGAATGGCGATCTCGTTGTCACGGGGAACATCGTCAACAACGCGATCACGCAGCATGCTGGTGTCAACTTGACCGCCCACAGTATCAATACGTTTGGGCTGGGCCCGGCAGACTTCAACGAAGAGAAGGTTGCCATGTCGATCCAGATCAGCGTGCCCGAAGGGGGGGCCTACCAGATCGTTGCATCGTTGCGATGCCAGCATGGTCGCAATTCGACTGTGGCCGTGCTCTCGTACTTCCGGCTGTACGTCAACAGCACCGTGGTGAATTTCCTCGAGCTGTATGGCGGCGGGTCCTACGGAACGGGCCGCGAGAACATCGTGCTGGCCCACACCGGGGCCGAAACGGGACAGCTCACGATTGAAGTTCGGACGAAGCGTCAAGACAACGTATCGGCTGTGTCCGTATTGGAGCGCTCGTCCATGATCGTCATCGTCGGGAAGCGATAGATGCCGCGCCACTACTGCTACTACAACCCGCAGGGCAATGTCGTTCTGACCGGCTTCGATGGCGGTGAGGAGCCCCTTCGCGAGGCGCTTGGCGATCTGCGTCTGATGCAGCTCGATGGCCCGCTGAGCGGCGAATGGCGCGTCGTCGACGGTGCTCTGTTCCAGGGATTCGCCGACCACAGAACCGATGAGCAGCGGCTGCAGGATGGCTGGTCGTCAGTTCGTCAACAGCGCTCGGGCCTGCTGGATCAGTCGGATTGGACCCAGATGCCTGACGCGCCACTGCCGAACGAGCACCGGACACAGTGGGCGCAATACCGTCAGGCCCTGCGCGACATCACGCGCCAGCCCGACCCGTTCAACATCGTCTGGCCAACGCCGCCGGACTGATGCCGCCGCGCTGGCTGAGGCCGATCAATTCGCCAGCAAGCGCGCCACGCCTTGCGGATCCCGCGCGATCAGATTGAGCAGGACCAGGGCGGGTCCTTGCGGACGACGGTTTCCGCGCTCCCGGTGGCACAAAGTCGCCACGGATATGCCAAAGCGGCGGGCAAACTGCTCCTGCGTGTAGCCGAGCTGATTGCGCACCGCGGCCATGCCTACGGGGACAGCGTCCACTCCTGCACGCAGTCGCGCTGCCCGGGTGCATGGGCAATCATTTCCTGGAGTCCCTGTTCGATGTGCTCGAACGCCTTGCCTACGCTCTGCGGGTCAGAATTGAAACCGCCCGTCTTATTGTTGTGCCTGCACAACGACATTTTTCAAGATTTACACTCTTTCTTGAGTGTATCAAATTTGTCATTTTCATCAATACTCTTATGAGTACCCTTCATTTCCGCCCACCTTTTTTTTCCAAAGTCAGCGATATCTGCAGCCAAAGATTTTCCATCGAATAGCTTAGAGTTTTCGACGAAAAATATTTTACCATTCGTTTTTGACTCGGCGTAAAGTTTTATCTCTTCGCTTAATTTTCTAATATTATCCTGATATAAGGATGCGTGCATTAATTCGTGCCGCTTTATTCCATCATAGATGCATTGGTTATCTCTAAAGTCTTTGGCAACGTAAATAATAAATCTCTCAAAAGACAGTCGAATATTTACTCCCGCTTTGAAACACATTAGCTTCGGGTTTTCAGCGTCGCTCAATGGCTTGCGATTGGGGTCAAGATATAGTCCTTGCGCATTACTCTCGACGCTAATCAAAATTTCGGTTGCTGTAAAACCATGACTGTGAGATCGTTTGCTATAATTGAGTTTTTCAGGATCGTTGCCCCACGTTTCAGAAATTGCAGTGATTTCGCTTGTGGACTTGTCATAAGAGAATTCTGGTGAATCGACTCTCACGGATAGAGTCACAGTCTTATTCGGAATAACAGTCAAACAAGGATGCATATACCTACTTCTATCCTGAGCAAACGCAGTTGCTATCGATAATGAAATAGGAATGACTGCGCATTGCTTAATACAATTCAATTTAGTAAAATACATAAATCTACCTCAAGAATTTGGCGGTTGATGATTTTTCGTCTGCAGATCACTGTCAAGCCCTTAAAATTATATATCGATGGCTAATGCCCGCCATCGTGACATTTGTGGCCAATTCCACAGCGGCGTTGACGTTATCTTGGTCCAGCTCACACAGTTTTTTCACGCTTTCTTTCGGGTAACCGCCAGGACCTGCGCACGACTAGAGCGTACTCTTTAGAGCCTCTTGCCTCATACATTTGAATCGGCGGTCATCGACGTTCTGGAACTGGTGGTTGCGCACTGGTATAAAACAACTTGTGTCTAATAATTTTTTGAATTTAAATGCACTATCAAGGAGGATATAAATTATATTATTTCTAAATATGTGTCTAATTTATTTTGGAAAAAATAATTTCTTAAAAGTTTGATTCCCCTCGGGCGTAAATTGAATTAATGCGTTCATTATATTCGTTTGCGATACGCTGTGCGACCTCTACTTGTTGCTGTGTCATTTTTTCTGAGACGGTATTTCTAAGAGCAATGCAATCAAAATCGCCACTTTTCGCCGCAATGTTTAGCCAGGCATAGGCGAGAACAAAGTCCTGCAACAGTCCTATGCCTTCAAAATACATGGTTCCTAGTTTTTTTTGAGCCTGCACGAGTCCCCGTGATGCAGCCATTTCAAAGTATTTGACAGCGTTCCGTAAATCTTTAGGAACTAATTTCCCATCATAATATATCTCTGCAAGGTCATGCTGTGCATCTTCATGACCAGCATCGGCGGCTGCTGTGTACCAACCTACGGCCTCGCTTATGCTGGCAGTTGTGCCATTACCATGAAGAAACATCGCTGCGACTCTATATTGAGCTTCTAAATCTCCTTCCTTTGCTGCTGAAATATATAACTTGAGTGCTTCGGTGTGATCTTTTTTTACTCCGAGGCCATTGTCGTATATCAATCCTAACTTGACACGCGCTTTAACAGATCCCTGACGCGACGCCAATTTATACCAATGTGCGGCCTTCTCAAAGTTAATTGTAGTTCCGATGCCGTTAAGATAATGTTCTGCGAGTAAGAATTGTGCAATCGCATCGTCCTTGTCGGCGACCAATCGCAACCATCTCAGTGACTCTGAATAATCTTGGGAAACACCCTTTCCGTAGCGATACATTCGGAAAAGATTAAATTGCGCTGGAGTATATCCTTGCTCTGCCGAAAGTCGATATAACCTTACCGCTTCGGCATCATTCTGCGAAATTCCAAATCCCTGCTCGAACATTACTCCGAGCTGGTTTTGTGCTTCTTTCAATCGGTTTGCTGCCGATAATTGAAACCACTTGAAAGCTTCGTGATAATCTTGTGTGACGCCGCACCCCTCTAGATATAAAATACCTAAACTGTTCTGCGCAATCGTTTCTCCTTGTTGGGCGGCTCGATGAAACCATTGCACGGCCTCGGCTGGATTATATTCAACTCCCAATGCTAGAATATGCATTATTCCCAGATAGCGTTGTGCTTCAATATTTCCGCTAATAGCTGCTTTCCTAAAAAATATTAATGCTGTGTTGTAATCCTTTTTCCTGTACGCAGTCAGTCCATATTCGTAGTTTTGGTCCGATATTGTCTGCTTGAACGCATCGCGCAGCGATAGTAGCTTGTCTCGCATATGCTCGGCGGGTACGGTTTTTTAAAGATTCGTTTGAGGTGAATTTAATTCTGAGTTGAAAGATATCTTTAATTCTTATCGGATTGCATTTTATCTATTCCTTCATAATTACTATCGCTAAATATTTTATTACTTTAGATTTGGTAAAATTTTTAGTTGCAGATTAAATTAATATTAATCGCATAAAGATAATATGAAGCGGTTCGCGCTTTAATATCTTCTTCTCTCTGTCGAGATAAAACTTTCTGACAGCCACGAACACAGCCTTGCCTGTGACAGCCTTGCCCTTTGGCTGCTTCTATGAGTCGCCTGCCCCGGGTGGTGGGCACCCTCAAGCCGAAAGTCCTGCCCGAGTTCAAGTGGCTCAGCACCGTACTGGGCAACCTCAAGACTACGCTGATAGGTGCGTTCCACGAGCTGAAGTACCGCAAGTGCGGCCAGATCTACCTGGCTGCGTTCGCCTACCGGTTCAACCGGCGCTTCGACTTGCGCGGCTTGGTGGCGACCCTCATCGCCGATGCGGCGCGGAGCAAGCCAGTGCGGGAAAAAGTCGTCAGCCGGATGCATGCTGAGGCAGCTTTGTAATCTAATAAAACGTTTTTATTAGTCAACGCACTATACGCTACCAATTTCAACGGCACATACGCAAGCGAGATCGATGGATCCTAGGGTTTACCACGATGCCGCCAGAACGGTGCTGTAGCCTGCGTAAGGTCCGCGTGTGACTACATGCAGACCTTTGTGTTCGTCGCGAAGCAGGGCGTTGATGAACGTTTGGTGGCCGCCCGGCAACAAGCATGGCAGTCTGGCGTTGCCATGTCCCAGCACTTCGACTACGACCTTCCGCGGGTGGCTGCCTTCATGCGGCAGTACCTGCCCGGGTTGCGCCTGGCCGAGGGCATGGTGGCCATCGGGCTGGTGCGTCGTGCGCGGCTGGTGGCCGGCGTGCTGTACGAGGGCCTGAACCGGCACAACGTCTGGATTCACGTTGCGGCCGAGCCGGGCGCGCGGTGGTTGACGCGCGACTACCTGCGCGCGTGCTTCGCCTACCCCTTCAAGGTGTGCGGCGTCGAGCGTGTCAGCGCCCATGTGGATTCGAGCAACGTCGCCTCGCGCCGTTTCTGCGCCCACCTGGGCTTCGTGCCCGAGGCTCGGCTCAGCGCCGCCGCCCATGACGGCAGCGACGTGATCCTGTACGTGATGTGGCGGGCCGACTGCCGTTTCCTGGAGACCTGACGATGGGCACCAAGGGTTCCGACGCACCGCCGCCCGACCCGCGCCTGACCGAGGCGCAGATCCGCTCGATGGAGGTGCAGGACGACGTCATCCAGCGGATCGTGCGCAACGCCGAGTCGATGCTGCCGCTGCAGCGCGAGGCCACGCAATTCGCACTGGACCAGGCTCGGCAGGGCACCGCCGACACCCAGGCCGACCGCAACTGGATGCTCACGCGCCGCGCCTTGCTCAGCGGGGTGCAGGACCGCCTGGTGGCAGATGCCAACTCCTTCGATGCCCGCGTGCGCCGTGACGAACTGGCGCAGGAGGCTGGAGCCGATGCGCAGATCGCCATCGCCAACGCCCGGGCCTCGTCGGCGCGAGACCTGGCGCGCCGGGGTGTGATGCCAGGCTCGGGTCGGGCCGGCGACTCCCGTCTCGTCCTGGGGGAAGCTGCCATGACGGCCGGCGGGATGAACTCCGCGCGCCGCGCCGCGCGCACTGAGGCCTACGCGCTGACCGACCGCGCCACCAATGCGCTGGCGGGCTACCCGACGATGAGCACGAACGCCACGGGCCAGACGGTGAACATGGCGCTGGGTGCACAGGGTGCCGCCAATGCGGGCGCTGCGGGCATGAATGCGGGGTTCGGCATGGCCAACGCCGGCGCCGCGTCCATGGGCGCCAATGCGACAGGCATGTGGAACGCGCAGGCGAACTACAAGAACCAGCAGGACCAGATCGCCGCAGCCAATGACCCGTTCAACACCATCCTCGGCGCCGTGGCCGGCGGGGTGACCAAGTTCATGTTCAGCGACCGGCGGTTGAAGACCGACATCGTCGCCGTTGGACGCGACGGTCGCACCGGGCTGACGCTATACGAGTTCGCCTACCTCGATGACGACCAGGATCGGCGCTTCCGGGGCGTGATGGCCGACGAGGTCGAGCGTATCGATCCGGGCGCTGTCAGCTACGACGGATCGGGCTATGCGAGCGTGGATTACGCCCGGCTGGGCATCCGTCTGGTGGAGATCTGAGACATGGGTGCCTTCCAGACCGGGTTCCAGATCGGCTCGTCGGCCGCGCAGGCCGCTCTCGACCGCCGAGAGCGTGAGGAGAGGATCAAGCGTGAGGAGGAAGAGCGCAAGCTGCGTCTGCGCCAGCTCGAGCTCGGAATCGCTGAAGCCGAGCGCCGCGCCGAGAACAACCGACGTGCTGACCTCATCGATGCCGACATCGTGCGCGGGGTGGGTATCGATCCGGGGCCCGCGCCCGAGCCGCCCCAGCGGGCCGCGCCTGGGGCCGCGCCTGCGGTGAGTCAAGGTGCGCCTGTCGTGGCCAGCCCGGAATCTGCCTTGCGGCGTGCGCCAGCGTCCGCGGTGGTCGAGGCTGCGCCTACCGGACAGCCCGCATCCTGGGACCAGATGACGCCGGAGCAGCAGGCGCAGTGGTACCGCGAGAACCCGCGTGCCAGCGCATTCACACGCGGCCTCCAGCACTTGTGGTTGAACGGCACCAGCCTCGGACAGATCCAGCGGATGGCCGATCCGGTTGGCGTGGGCCGGGCGGTTGCAGTCGCCGACGGCGATGTCGGGTTCTTCAGGCGCGACGCAGCGCGCCCCTCTGCGGCGGTGCCCCAAGCCGCCGGCGCCGCGCCTTCCGCACAGGCTCTGCAAGGGGCCGCCACCCCTGCCTCGGCCCCAGCGCCTGCGCAGGCAGGCGCTGCGCAGACTGTGGTCGCTGCTTCGCCGCAGCCCGAGGCGCCGCGGCCCAGGTACTCCGACAAGGCGATGAGCCTGTTCCGCCTGGCCGACTCGGCTAGGCTGCGCGGGGACCGCGCGCAGTTCCAGAGCCTGTTTCAGCAGGGTCAGGAGCAGGTCATCGACGACGTGGTGACCGATTTCCGTAATGGCTACGACGGAGCCCAGGCGCAGGTCGACAAGGCCATCGAGTTGCTGAACGCCAACTCGGCCAGCATCTCCATCGGGGATGCCGACCCCAAGACCGGCATCCGGCAGGCCTCCATCGTGCAGCCCGACAAGAGAGCGCTGTTCATGAAGCTCTCCCGCGCCGACCAGGCCGAGCTGTGGGCCGCCGGTCAGCTGATGCAGACCAACCCTGACCGCGCGTTCAAGATGATCGCCGGGGTGAACAAGACGCTGGCCGAGGTGGTCAAGGCCGACAACGAGCAGGCGCGTGCGGTGCTGACCGCCAACAACCAGGGCGCTGCCTACGGTGCCAACGTGCGGCGCGACGAGGCCTACATCGACAACCTGGCACGCGATGATCGGCGCGCCGTCGCAGCGGCTGCCAAGGCAGATTCCGACGCCAAGGCAAAGGCCGATGCCGCTGTGGCGCTGTTCAGGCAGCGCAACCCGAGTGCCACCGAGGCCGAAGTCGAAGCCGTGCGCCGCGGTGTGATCTCTGCGGCGCCGACTTCGAACGTCGAGTCGAGCTTCACGCCCAACCCGCTGGGCGGCGGCGGCACGGTGACCCAGCGGCAGAACGACGGACGCGTGACGCTCACCCCGATCAGCCCACAGGGCGCGCTCGGCGAACCGGTCACCGTCAATCCGCCTGGGGCGACCAGAAGCGCGCCGAGCGCACCCGGCGCAGGCGGGGCTGGCCGGCCCGGGATGTCAGCTGTCGACCCCGCCAGGGCGGGCAGTGTGTTGTCGACCATCACCACGAGTGCGCTGGAAGAGACGGCGAGGACCACCAAACCCCCTCTGCCCGTGGACGAGGTGATGCGACAGGTCGCCGAGCGCCTGGGCATGAGCGTGGATCAGTTGCGAGCCGTGGTCTACGCCAACGACGCGCGAACCCGGCCAGGTGCTCAAGGTGCCGCGCCCGCGCCGCTGTCTGCCGCACCGGCTGCAGCACCTGCGCCGCCCGCAGCGGTTCCGCCTGTAGCTCCTGTACCGCCTGTATCCGGTGCAATCGCCCCGGGCGTTGATCTCGGGCCGTCTCGGATTCCCGCGCGTCCGGTACCGGCTGCTCCGGCTGCAGTCGCGCCGGTTCCTGCGGCCCCGCCGGTTGCCATGCCGCCGCCCGCAACGTCCCCGGTGGCCACTCCTGCGCCGTCAGCTGGTCAGCAAGCTCCGCTGTCCCCTGCGTCGATGCCCAGCCCGGCGCGGTCATTGCCCGTGCCTCGCGCTCCGGCGCCCGGCGCCGAAAATCCGGCGGAGTCGCCCTTGCGGCCTGCTGCTGCTGCTCCTTCGCCGCCGCCTTCGCCAGCACCTTCTGCTGCGGCCTTACCCGCCTCGGCACCCATCCAGATATCGTTTCGGGATGCGCCTGCCGCTTTCGTGGCTCGCGCGGTCGCCACCGCCACCGGGCGCCGGATCAGGGTCGATGACGATGTCACCAGGAAGATCACTGTCTCCGCCAATACGGAGGAGACACCCGATCAGGCCTACCAGCGCTTCATCGACGCCGTTGGAAGGGCAGGCTTGATCGTGCTGAACCAGCGCGACGGCAGCATCCGCATCGCGAACCCGCCTCGCCGCTGAGGCCGCGCCCCACGGGTGCCAAGCATGGCACCTTTGCCGCCAAGTCTCAACCCGGCGGCTGTCGGCACACCCATGGCGCGTAACCTGTTCGACGAACTCGGGGTCAAGCCGGTCATCCCGGAGTCCGCATCTCCGGGCGTACTGCGCAGCGCTGGCGACCTCGGCCTGGAAGTCGTCAGCGGCGGCATCAAGGGCCTGCGCTTCATTACCGATGTGGCCGGAGCCGACAACGCGGTGTCCGGCGGGCTGCGCACGGCCGACCGGGCCGTCAAAGGGCTCCAGAGCCTGCGGGCGCAGTTCGAGGACGAGGAGGTCGCGCGCATCCAGCGCGACGCCGAGGACAAGGGGGTTGGCGAGCAGGCCATGGCCGCACTGCGCGCGGCCGGCATCGCCCCGGTGCGCATGGGCGTGGGGGCTGTGGCTACCGGGGCACCGGTCATCGCGGCCTCACTGCTGCCCGGGGTGCGCGAGGCCTCCTGGGGAGCCCGTGCCGGCATGCTGGGCGGCGCAGGCGCCGTGCAGGGCGCGGGCGTGGTCAAGTCGTCCATCTACGAAGCCGTCTACGAGCGCGCGCGCCAGGAAGGCCGCAGTCAGGCCGATGCCCAGGCGCTGGCCGCACAGGCTCAAAGCTACAGCGAGAACCCCGGGCTGATTGCCGGCGGGTCCGCGCTCGGTGGTGCGGCGTCGGTGACCGGTGTCGAGGGCGCGATTGCGCGGGTGCTGGGGCGGGAGGCTGCGCAGAGCACGGCCTCGCAGACTGTCGCCCAGCGTGGCGTGATGCCGTTTATGGGGTCGGTGGCTGGCGGTGTGGCCAAGGAGGTGCCGCTGGAGGCTGCCCAGGGCGGCCAGGAGCAGTACGCCGGCAACGTGGCCACCGACCGGGTGGGGTTCCCGACGCCGCCGTTTCGGGGCGTGGCCGGAGCGGCCGTGCTTGAGGGCGCGCTGGCTGCGCCGGGCGGTGCTATCGGTGGGGCGCTGGACTATGCCGGGGCAGGGCGGGGTGTGCGCGTGCCTGCCTCGATGCCGCCTGCTCCCGCGCCCGACACTGCCCCGCCCCCGACACCGATGGCGCCCGGGCCGGCGGGTCCGACGCCCGCTCTCGAGCGCATGGCCGAGCTCGAGGTGCTATCCCAGAGCCGACCACTCACCCCGCAGGAACAGGCCGAGGCGGCGCGCCTTCGGCTCGGGCTGGGCGATGCAGACGCAGACAACCCACCGGCCCCGCCGCTGCCCCCGCCGGCACCGCCCGCACCTGTGCCGAGCGACCCCGCGGGCGGTGTGCTGCTGCCAGCGCCGACGACCCCGCCACCTCCTGTGGCCCCGCCGCCCGGCTTGATCCTGCCCGACGTCCTGCCCCCCGTGGCAACGCCTGCGCCCACCGGTCAGACCCCCGTCGATCCAGCTCTGCAGGACATGCAGAACCGCGACCGCACGCGCGCGGCGTCGGTGGCGCAGATGCAGGCCATCGCCAACAACCCCGACTACCTGCGCGCCGGGCCTTCGCGCACGCCCGACTCGGGCGCGCCGATGGTGTGGGCGCCGGGCGATCAGCCGCCGGTGCTGCCGGGCGCCTTCGGCCGCGAGGACATCGCGGTGATGGCCGACGGCCAGCGCGTGCCATTCCGATACGCCGTGGTCGACGCCAGCGTGCTGCAGCCCAGCAACTGGGCCGACGGCAGCACCAACCCGGGCTTCACGCAGCGCGCGCCGGGCACTCTGATCGCGCTGAACAACGGCCGCACCGCCGGCCTGGTCGAGGCCTACTCGCGCGGCACTGCCGAGCGCTACAAGGCCGAGCTGGTGGCCGATGCGCAGAGCCACGGCGTAGACCCGGCCGCTGTGGCGCAACTCGAGCGACCGGTACTGGTGCGCCTGTACGCCGAGCGCGCCAATACCGCCGGCATGGCTGCCAAGAGCCAGGGGCAGGGCATAGGGTTTTCGGCCACCGAGCAGGCGCTGAACGACGCGCGGCTGGTGGACGGGCCGCTGCTGGCGCTGTTCCAGGGCGGGGACTTGGATGCCGTCGCCAACCTGGACTTCGTGCGCGGCTTCGTGGGACGGCTTCAGGCCACGCGCGCCGATGTGTCGAACATGATGACGGCGGCGGGTACGCTGTCTCAAGACGGTGTGCGGCGAATGAACGCTGCCCTGATGACCGCAGCCTACGGTCGTCCTGACCTGGTGCAGGGCCTGTTCGAGTCGCCCGACACCGACATAGCGGCCATCGGCGGAACGCTGCGGCAGATGGCTGGACGCTGGGCCCAAATGCGCGACCTGGCTGCCTCGGGCGCCATCGAGCCCGGGTTCGACATCACCACGGACCTCATGAAGGCCGTGGACATGGTGCAGACCGCCCGCAGTCAGCGCAAGGGCTTGCTGGACCTGGCTCAGCAAGTCGACCTGGAAACCGGGCGCGCCGCCGATGAGCTGACGGTCGAGGCGCTGCGCGTGCTCTACGGCGGACAGAATATGACGCGAGCGCGTGGCCGCGAGAAGATGGTCACCATCCTCGGCGGGTATGTCGAGGCGGCGCTGTCAGCCGGTGCCGGGACCGGTCTGTTTGGCGACGCGCCGTCGGCGCTACAGACGCTGCGATCTCTAAACGATGCCGTCGAAGGAGATGCCAATGCCGCAAGGGCCCAATCCGACGATCTTCCCCGACGCAACCTGGGCCGCGATGCCCCCGCTGCCGCCCCCGCCACAGCGCCCCCCGGAGCCCCCCAGAACGGTGGAGAACTTCCCGGCCGAGGCGCTGCGACTGGGGCAGATGCAGGTGCAGATGGGCCAGCTGGACAACGACCCGGAGTTGGTGCGCAACGGCGAGAGCCTGATCCGCAGGGCGCAGGCGGAATTGGCGCGAAGGGCCCAGGGGCAGCAGCAGCCGCTAGCGGCGGGGTAAGCCCGCCGGTTTCGACCGGCCCTGCACCCGCGGGCCCGCCGCCTGCAGCCAGCGGCCCGGGTGACCAGACCGCGCTTCGCATCCGCGGCAACGAACCCCAGTTCGATCCCGTTCAGGTCTTGATTGGCGTCACAGACGCCATGATGGGCCTGTCGCGTGTCGCCGACGAGACGCTGCGCAACCGGCTGGCCGAGCTGAAGCTGGCCGACGCCAGGGGATTGACGCTCGCGGGCCAGGCGTTCTTCGAGCGACTTAACGCCAAGGGTCTGGCCACCCGGGACGCGCAGCCTATCGTCGACGAGGCGCTGGGTCGCAAACCCTGGTCCGATGCCGGCAAGGGCTCGAAGCCCGCGAAGTCCCCGCCTGCACCAACCCCGGCACCGGCCGCTCCGAAGCCCAGTGCGTCCCCCGCGCAGCAAGAGGAGCAAGAAGCACCCGATGCCGTGGTGCCTGCGCCTGCTGCCGCGGGCGCACCGCGCAGCGGCACAAGAAACCTACTCTCCGAAGAGGCCACGGTCTACGGCATCAACGACCCCGCATCGAACTACGACCTGCCCTATGACCTTTTCCCGGAAACCCAAGTCGAACTCCAGCCTACAGCCGGACGGGCGCTACCCGGTGCAAGAGGAGGGGGCCGAGCTTCGCGACCCGACCAAGCCCGGATTCCTGGGGACCTGCTTCCCGTCGCCACCGTATCGGTGCGGGCCTCGCCGACGCTGCCGGGCGTCTACCACGTCAACGACCAACTCGTCCAGGTAAACACCCGCGATTTGCCGGTGGCCAGCGTCAACAGCTGGCAGGACGCGGTGGACGCAATGCAGGCCATCGGCGAGTTCGCTGTCGAGCACCTGGACGTGCTCATCACCGACAAGGCCGGCAAGCCGCTGGCAGTAGTGGGCAGCTTCAAGGGGCACAAGGCGGCCACCAGCGTCTACCCGGACACCGTACTGGCCGAGGCCCTGCGCATCAAGGGCGCTGCCGCCGCCTGGGCGGTGCACAACCACCCCAGCGGCAACGCCGAGCTGTCGCGCGCCGACGAGAACTTGAACCAGACGCTGACTACGTTTTTCCGCGACACCCCGGTGGCATGGAAGGGACTTGCCGCCGTCGGCAATGGCGGCAACTGGCGGGCCGTCCAAAGCAACGGCGTCGACTTCCCGGGCGGCAAGGTGCGCACCGGTGCGTCCGTGGTCGCGCGTGTGCCGGTGGTTGAGCGAACGATCCGCCGCATCGACAGCGCCGAGGTCGTGGTCAGCTCGCCCATGCAGGCCAAGGATGTGGTGCAGAACCTCTCGGGCGGGCAGGCCGGGGTGATCTTCCTGACGCACAGCCATCGCGTCACGGCCTGGGTGCCCATGACCTTGGACGAGATGTCGAACCTGACGGTGAACTGGGGCACCGGCAGCCGCCTGAGCAAGCTGCTGAACAGCGCCAGTTTTTCCGGGGCATCGGCGGCGATCCTGTCGATCCCACAGTCGGCATCGACTGAGGCGTCTCGCGCCGCGCAGAACGTGGCCAATGCGTTGTCCAAGCTCGACATCCGGTTGCTGGATGCCGTGGACCCGGCCACCCGAGCTTCGATGGCAGAGCGCGGCGTCGAGCCGAGAGGCACTGCCGGCGCCACCGTGTTCGACCTCGACCCCAACTACGACGCCCGCGCCGAGCCGTCCGCCCGGGACGAGCCCGGCGAGCAGGCTGCGACGTTCACCGAGCAACTCGCCTACGTCGGCTGGGAGCCGGTGGACGTGCCCCGGGTGCGCGCCGGCCAGCGCCTGAGCAAGCTGGTGGAGCAACTAGGCCGGGGCGAGATCACCGAGGGCGCATTTGCTGACGCGGTGCGCCTGCTGACCGGCGAGATCGAGGCCGCGGCGCAGGCCCGGCGCGACAACCGCTTGGGACGCGAGCGCGAGCGCGGCGTCGACCTGGTACGCGAGCGCTTGTTGGCCGGCCGCCGGCGTGGCGACCTGGATGCCGATCTGGTGGAGTTCGCTCTGTGGGCGCTGGGCAAGAACCCGGCGCTGGCCAGCGGCCTTGGCATCAGCGTGCGCAAGACGCCGGCCGGTCTCGACCTGGCCGCGGCCGACTACAACCCGGCGACCGAGATCATCCGGCTGTTCAAGGGCCGCGGCGACGAGACGACCGCCGTGCACGAGATCCTGCACCACGCCGAGCGCATGATGCCTGCGGCCATGCAGGGCCGCATCCGGCGCGACTGGGCGCGCGCGCTGGCCCGGGCGGTCAAGGGCGCGACAGGCGAGCAGCGCGCGGCGATGCTTCACATCGTGCCGGCGATGTACGGCAGCTCGGTCTCGCGCGGCGCGCTGATGCAGGCCTTCCGCGACGGCGTGCTGACGCGCGACGAGCACTACCACCTCACCAGCCCGAGCGAGTTCTGGGCCGTCAATGCCTCGCGCCTGTTGTGGCAGCGCTTCCAGGCCGGCGACAGCACCTACCGGCGCATCCTGGACTGGATGCGCGAAATGCTGGAGCGCGTCAAGACCCTGCTGGGCGCCCGCGCCGACGGCGACGTGCTGCGCGCGCTGGACGAGCTGCTGCACCCTGAGCGCAACGACGGCAGCTTCCAGTCGCGGCAGATGCTGTACGAGGGCGCCGGCATGCTCCAGCAGCAAGGCGCCGATCCCGATGTCAAAAGCATGAGCGCGGCCCAGATCGAGGCCGAGATCCGCAGGCTGATCCCCCAGGTGGAGAAGGCCTACGAGGCCGGCCCGCGCAGCGCGCGCATGGCCGAGAGGCTGGACGTCAGGCTCGAGACGCTGATGGACGCGCTGGAGGCGAACTTTGCCGAGCTTGAGGAAGACCAGCTGACCACGGCCGACCTGCTGAACCCGCTACTGCGCAGCAAGATGCGGGATGGCGAGGCCGGCGACAGCGAAGCCGACCTGGTACGCGACCTCGCGAATGCCTGGCGCGAGATGACGGACGAGCGCGGCCCCTACGCTGGCATGACCGACCCCGAGCGGGCCGAGCACTTCCGCGGGATGGTCGACGACTACGCCCGGCGGCACAGCGGGATGAATTCAGGACTGTCCGACCGCGTGGTGCTGGACGCGGCGCGCGATGCCTTCGAGGCGGTCTATGGGCTGCGCGACCAGCAGTTGCAGCGCATTCAGCGCAGCCGGGCCGAGGGCCGGGGCCAAGCCGACGTGAGGCGCGCATCGGACGGCAGCCCCGTCGTGCTGTATGACCTGGCGCCGCCGCCCCCTTCGCAGCGCAACTCAGCAGGGCCGAACCCCCCACCGCAGCCGGGCCCCGCGCAGCGCAACCGCTGGCAGGCGCTGAAGCAGCGGTTGATGAACCTCACCAGCCCCGAGGCGCTGGACAAGTTGATCTACGAGTTCCAGGACAAGTTCGTCGACCTCAAGCGCATCCGGGATCACATCCAGGCCATCGGTGGCACCGTGTCCGACCTGAACGATGCCTACCTCGGCGAGGAGCTATTCCACAAGCGCCTGGCACGGCGCACGCAGGATTTTCTTGATGTGGAGCTGCGGCCGCTGATGTCCGACCTGCGTGGGCGCGGGGTGACCATCGAGGAGTTCGAGCGCTTCCTGCACGCGCGCCACGCTCCCGAGGCCAACGCCGTGCTGGCCAAGCGCAACCCCGGGAAGAAGGAGCTGGAGGCGCTGCGCAAGGACGCGGACACCACCGTCCTGAACCTTGAACTGCAGCGCCAGCGCGCCATCGCGCAGGGAACAGCGACGACGGCGCTGGATGAGGCGTTGGATGCCGCGCGCCAGACCCAGGCGATCTGGATGAGCGCTCAGCCCTTCCGCGGCACCGAGGAGGACCGCCTGTCGCTGTCAGGGATGTCCGACGACGAAGCGGCTGACGTGATGGCGGGGCTGACCCCGCAGCGGCGGGCCGATCTGGAGTCACTGGCCGGCAAGGTGGACGCGATCAACGCGAAGACGCTCGAGCTGCTTGAGCGCTATGGGCTCATGGACCGGGCGACGCTGGACCGCTGGCGCAGCACCTACCAGTTCTACGTACCGCTGCACCGCGACGAGGCGCATCCGGACTCGACCGTACACCCCATCGGCACGGGTTTCAACGTCAAGGGCCCGGCCGCCCGTGAGCGCGTGGGCAGCAATGAGCGCGTGACGCACGTCCTTGGCCATATTGCGATGCAGCGCGAGGCCGCGCTCACCCGTGGCGAGAAGGACCTGGTGCTGAAGAAGCTCTACGTCCTGGCCGCGCAGAACCCGGACGAGAACCTGTGGCGGGTCGACGAGTTGCCGATGGTGAAGGTGCTCGACCCCTACACCCGCACCGTCAGAAAGGTGCCCGACCCGAATTACCGCAACCTGGCCTACGTGATCATGCTGCGCATCGGCGGCAAGGACGTGGCCATCACCTTCAACGAGCGCAACCCGCAGGCGCTGCGCCTCGCGCACTCGCTGAAGAACATCGACATCGGCGACCTCCACGCTGCCGTGACGCTGGTGGCCAAGGGCACCCGTTGGTTCGCATCCGTCAACACCCAGTACAACCCGATCTTCGGCGTCATCAACTTCGCGCGTGACGCCCAGGCCGGGCTGCTGAACCTCAGCACCACGGCGCTGGCCGGGCGCGAGCGGCAAGTGGCCTCCGGCGTCTTCCCGGCGCTGCGTGCCATCTACCGCCAGGAGCGTGGCAAGGGCGCGGCCAACCCCCAGAACCGGCAGTGGATCGACCTGTGGAAGCAGCTGCAGGACGCAGGCGGGTCGACCGGCTACCGGGACCTCTACACCTCGGCCGAGGACCGCACCAAGGAACTCGAGAAGGAACTGCGCCGCCTGGACCGAGGCGCGGCCAGCCAGGCAGCGCACCATGTGCTCGACTGGCTGTCGGACTACAACGAGGCGATGGAGAACGCGGTGCGCGTCTCGGCCTTCAAGGTGGCGCTGGACGCGGGCCTGAGCACCGAGCGTGCGGCGAGCCTGGCCAAGAACCTGACCGTCAACTTCAACCGCAAGGGCCGCCAGACGCGCGAGCTGGGCGCCTTCTACGCCTTCTTCAACGCCGCCGTCCAGGGCACGGTGCGGATGTGGGAGACGCTGCGCGGCCCGATGGGCAAGAAGATCATGGTCGGCGGTGTGGCCCTTGGGGCCGTCAATGCGCTGATCGGCATGGCCCTGATGGGCGGTGCTGGCGACGACGAGGACGACAACTGGGACAAGATCCCCGAGTTCATCAAGGAGCGCAACATCGTCGTGCCGATCAGCCGCACGGACTACCTGTCGATCCCGCTGCCGCTGGGTTTTCACTTCCTGCCCAACGTCGGGCGCCTGGCGGTGGAGTTCATGCTGGGCGGGCCGGACAAGACGGCAGGCCGACAACTCGGCCGCCTGTTCCAGGTGGTGCTGGACGCCTTCAACCCGCTGGGTGGATCACAGACCTTGTCGCAGACGCTGATGCCCACCGTGGCAGACCCGGCGGTGGCGCTCTGGCAGAACCGGGATTGGACCGGCCGCCCGATCTACCGCGAGAACATGAACCCGCTGGACCCGCAGCCCGGCCCTGCGATGGCCAAGGACAGTGCCACGCCGTGGGCCAAGGGCGCCGCCACACTCGCCAACTGGGCCACCGGCGGCACGAAGTACCAGCCCGGCATGTGGAGCCCCACGCCCGACCAGATCGACTATGTCATCGGCCAGCTGACCGGCGGCATCGGCCGCGAGATCGGCAAGCTGGCGCAGACCGTGTCCGCGCCCTTCACGGGTGACGAACTTCCGCCGCACAAGATCCCGCTGCTGGGGCGCCTGTACGGCAACACGCGCGGCATCTCTGGACAGTCGGAGGCGTTCTACGAGAACGTTAAGCGCCTGAACCAGATCGAGAACGAGCTGCAGGGCAGGGCGAAGAA
>JAIXWM010000122.1 GCA_027491255.1 Rubrivivax sp.
CAGTCAAATCAAGAAGGCGGCGGGCAAAGCAAGCGTAGTGCCATACGCGCCTCCGTGACGAGCTAAGCTGTTGATTTTATTTGGGTTGCGCTGAGAGGATGACAAACTCGGGCTAGGCCTGCCTTGCGAGCACAGGCATTTCTGTTCATGCTCGTGATCGCCCTAACATTGAGCACGTACGTTCTCAATGAGAGATCCAGAAGAAATGAATATGCTGGACAAAACCTCCCGCCGGATCATCGAGTGCCTGCAGTGCGATGCCACCCTCTCCGTGCAGCAGCTGGCCGAGGCCGTGGGCCTGTCGCCCACGCCCGTGTGGAGGCGTCTGAAGGCCCTGGAGGATGCCGGCGTGGTGCGCGCCCGCGTCACGCTGATGGACCGCGAGAAGCTGGGCCTTGCGGTATGCGTGCTGGCGCACGTGACGCTGGTGCGCCACACCGAGGGCGTGGTGGAGGACTTCGAGCGCATGGTGCGGACCAGCCCCGAGATCCTGGAGTGCGCCAGCACCACGGGCGAGAGCGACTACCTTATCAAGGTGGTGGCCCCGGACATGAAGGCCTACGACCGCTTCTTGCAGGAGCGGCTGTTCCGCCAGCCCGGGGTGGCCAGCATCAAGAGCAGCGTGGTGCTGCGCGAGGTGAAGTACGACACGGCGCTGCCAGTGCCAAGGTGAGGCCCGGGGTGTTAAGGGCGGCGGTCAGAAGTGCCTCACGGCGCAGGGGGGAGCCGGACTCGGTCCGGCATACAGCCTCATGCACCTCTGCCGATCGACAGTGCACCCCGCGTCAAGTTGGGTGCGCCAGAGTCGACAGCACGCGTTCCAAAGCCGCGGCGGCGGCGATCAGGGTCAAGTCTTCGCCCCGCCGTGCCACCAGCTGCAAGCCGATCGGCATGCCCGCTCGCGACAGCGCCACCGGCATCGACACTGCCGGATTGCCGCACAGGTTGAACGGGTAGGTGAAGTAGGACCAGTCGACCGGGTTGCGGCCCTCGTGACTCGGCGGCACGTCAATCCCTGCGGGCGGCGCCGTGATCGGCATGGTCGGCATGGCGAGGATGTCGAAGCGCTCGAATGCATCGTGCACGCATCCGATACACATGTCGCGCTGACGCGCCACATCGCCTGGTGAGACCGTCCGGCGATGCAGCAACACGGCCTTCAGCGCGGCATCGATGTCCGCATTGACGACGTCGCCGCCCGCGAGTTGGCGAACACGCTCGCCGATGGCGCCGTAGAAGACTTCGTTCCAGGCCGATCCAGGATCCGTTTCGAACAACTGTCCCGCCACGGTTCTCACGATCGCGCCCTCACCCGAGAGCCGACAGGCCGCTTCACCGCACGCCGCCTCGACCTCGGCATCGACATGTCCGTAGCCGAGTGAAGCGACCCAGCCGACCCGCAGCCCCCGCGCACCCCTGGCAAGGTGCGCGGTGGCATCGATCGGCGCGTCGACGATGCTGCCGGGATCGCGTGCATCGTGACCGCTGATCACGTCCAGCAGCAGCGCGACATCCCGCACGCAGCGGGCCATCGGCGCCACGTGCGCAACCGAGGGTGTCGCCGATGGAGGCCAGACCGGCACGCGCCCGAAGGTCGCCTTGAAGCCCACGAGCCCGCAGAACGACGCAGGGATGCGGATCGAGCCACCCCCGTCGGTGCCCAGGGCCACCGGGACCATTCGGGCTGCGACACCTGCCGCCGCGCCCGCGCTCGATCCACCTGCGGTGGTCTGCGTGTTCCACGGGTTGCGTGTGATGCCGGTGAGCGGCGAATCGCCCACCGCCTTCGACCCGAGTTCGCTGGTCGTCGTCTTGCCGGTGATGCACGCACCCGCGTCGCGCAATCTCGCCACCGATGGCGCATCGGTGGCGGCGATGTTGTCGTGCAATAGGCGAGAGCCGAAGGCTTGGCGCATTCCGCCAACCGCGATCAGGTCCTTCACGCTCACGGGCAAGCCGGCAAGAGGTCCTGGGTCGTGGCCCGCGCGGATGCGGGTATCGACGCCGTGCGCGGCGCGGAGAGCGCCTTGCGCATCCAGCGTTGAGTAGGTGTTCAGAACCTGCTCCAAGCGCTCGGTTCGCTCCAGGTGGCACTCCATCACGCGCTCGGCCGTCAGTTGGCGCGCGCGCACCGCGGCGACGATGGCTTCGGCAGACAGGGCGCAGACGTCGTCAGCGGTCATTGCAGCCGCTCCAGTGCAGCGACGATGCGGGCACATGCCTTTTCGATATTCGCCTCGCCCGTGGCCACGGAAGCCCTGAACCACGGTGACATGCCGAATGCGTCGCCTTCGATCACGGCCACACCGTGATCGAACAGGTGGTCGGCTACGTCGCCATCGCTCTCGATCAGCCTGCTGTCCGGACGCACGCGGCCGATCACCGACGAGCAGTCGACGAAGACGTAGAAAGCGCCTTCGGGTTCGACGCAGCGCAGACCAAAGCAGCCGTCCAGCCGGCGCACCAGGAGTCGCCAGCGTGACGCGTACTCGCTTCGCCAGGCCTGGATGAAGCCTTGAGGTCCGTCCAGAGCGGCAAGCGCCGCATGCTGCGCGACGGTACAGGTGTTGCTGGTCGATTGCGATTGCAGCGAGACCATCGCGTCGATCAGCGCCTGCGGTCCGGCGGCATAGCCCACGCGCCAGCCCGTCATCGCATAAGTCTTCGAGAGCGAGTTCACGATCAGCACCCGATCGGCCAGCCGTGGCGCGAGCGCCAGGGGATGCGAGGCAAGACCCCCGGCATAGACCACGTGTTCATAGACCTCGTCGGTCATCAAACGGACGTGGGGGTGCTCCTCCAGCAGGCGTACGAGCGCGCCGGCATCCTGCGCCGTGAGGTTGGCGCCGGTCGGATTGGCCGGGAAGTTCAGCACCAGCCACTTGGTGCGTGGCGTGATCGCGGCGGCCAGGGCAGCGGGGTCCACCTTCAGCGCGCGCGCCGGGTTGCCGGGCACGATCACCGGCGTGCCGCCGAAGAGGCGCACCAATTCCGGGTAGGACACCCAGTAGGGCGCGGGCACGAGCACTTCGTCGCCCTGTCCGACGGTGGCCATGAAGGCAAGGAAGATAGCCTGCTTGGCGCCCGTGGTGACGATCACTTGCGAGGGGTCGCACTGCACGCCGTTGTCGCGCGCGAGCTTGCGGCAGACCGCTTCGCGCAGGGGCAGGATGCCAGCCGACATGGTGTAGCGCGTTTGCCCCGTAGCGATCGCATCGCAGGCCGCTGCACGGATGTGCGGCGGCGTATCGAAATCGGGCTCGCCGATCAGCAGGCTCACGATGTCCGCGCCCGCGCGACGGGCCCGCGCGAGCCGCGACACCGCCAAGCTGCTGCGCGACTCGCCGAAGGCCGACATGCGCGGATCGAGGAAGGAGTCGATGCTTGTCATGGTCCTGGGTACGGCCGTTGACGGCTAGTCTGCAGGAGCACTTCCTTGATGGCGTCGAAGATCCCGATCACGGCCTGCTCGGGGGCGACAGGATGCCGAGTCCCGCTTCGATCTGATGGCGCACCCGGCGCCTGCGCCTTACCGAAGGCCGCCGCTGTCGTGTCCTGCGCGTCCTACCGGCCTCCGGTTCCCAGCGCGCGAAGGAAGCCCGCCAGCTGGGCCGTCCGAACGGCTTCCAGTTCGCTGGCGCTTCCCTGCTGCGCGGGCGTGATCATCATGCCCAGTAGCTTTTCCCTGAAGGCCGCATCGCGCAGCATCGCGGAGCTGGCCTCGCCCAGGGCCTGGACGAGGCTGGCCGGCATTCCTGGAGGGCCGAAGACCCCGTACCAGACCTTGGTGTCGACACCCTTCACCGAGGCAGACTCTCCCAGTGTCGGCGTGTCAGGCAGCGCCGCCGAACGCGTCGAGTCCGTGACGGCGAGGGCCACCAGCGCGCCGCTGCGCACGTGCGGGATGGCTGTGGGCATGGCCAGCAGGGCCAGGTCGACATTGCCGCCCGCCAGGTCGGTCACCATCTGCGGGGTCGCCTTGTAGGGCACGTTCAGCAAGTCGATGCCGGAGGCCTTCTTGATCATCTCACCTGCCAGATGCAGGCTCGTGCCAGGCCCCGCCGAGGCCAGGGAGAGGGCGCCCGGGCGTGCCCTGGCGGCGCGCACGAGGTCGTCGGCGCTCCTCAGACCCAGAGCAGGCCTGGCCACCAGCACCATCGGCTGCGTGCCGATCAGCGTGATCGGCGCCAGGTTCGTCCGGCGGCCCCTGGCACTGTCGGGATCGGCGATCTGCAACATCTCGAATTCGATGCCGGTGCACACGATCAGCGTGTAGCCATCGGCAGCGGTGTCCATGACGCGCTGCGCTCCGATGGTTCCGCCTGCGCCGGGCACGTTCTCGACGACCACGGTCTGCTTGAGGCGCGCCCCGAGCTCGGTTGCATAGGTCCGGGCGAAGACGTCCGTCGCGCCGCCCGCGCCGTAGGGCACGACGATCTTGATCGTCCTGGACGGGTACGGCTGGGCAGCAGCCATCGCGCAGGCAAAAGAAGTCGCCAGGAGTACGAGCGCACGGCGCACAGGTTTGAACATGCAAGTCTCCAGTGATTCGGATCATGCCAGTCTAGGCAAGCCTTGCGCTCGACTCAATATCTGCAGATACACCGGGCAGAGTGTGCACCCGTTGACGGGGCAGGGAGGTCGCGGCGATGGACGTCGATGCCGCGCCGAGCGGCTTCCTGCAGCCTCGCGCGCTGCTGTGACGTTGGCGCGCAAGACCCCTTGCACGCCTGGCACCGCTCAGCGGGAAGACAACTGGGTCAATACCGCCCGCGCAGGGGTATCGCGCCAGGCGACCATCGGCCCGGTGTTCACGCGCGTCATGCCATAGACGAGCCAGACCACGTCGACCTCGCCGATTTCCTTGTCGATCCGGAACCGCCCAGGATGGTCACGCGCGACATCGAGCGAGGTGAAGCCTGAATCGAATTCCCCGGCGAGCAGCCGACGTGCCGTGTCCGAGTTCGACAGCGTGTGCACCTGCGTCTGGAAGCGCGACGGATCGAAGTAGCCGGCCGTGGGCAGGATGTAGCCTACCGACACCGGCGACTCCACTTCGGCCCTTGTCAGCAAGCCCATGGGGTGCGTGCGGCCGATGAAGCAGTCGATCAGGAAGACCTCGTCGTGATGCACCTCGATGGTGTCTGCCACGCGGTGATGGGCACACACCTGGATCATGAGATCGACCTCTCGACGCCGCATCATTTCGATGCCCTCCAGGAAGTCCTCGATGAAGACGACCTCGGCACCATCGAGCCCGTGGAATTCGATGTAGCGGCGCGTGTTCAGGTCGTGGTTGCTGCCAGCAGGGCCCAGGGTTGCGATTTTCAAGGGGGTTCCAATGGAGTAGTCTGGACGAGTCTAGCGGCAAGCCTGCGGCGGCGATGTATCTGGAGATCCTCTGGGCGCACCTTTGCCATTTGCCACTTGCATCTCGGGAGACCCGCCTGGGCTCCATGCGGCCCCTTGCCAGGGCGGCCGCGTCCGCAACACTCGTGGACCGCTCACATCAGGGCGTGGGTCTCGAGAGACTTTGCGCGTCCAGTACCTCGACGTGGCGCGCGCGCGAGCGTACGAGACCGGCTTCGGCGAGCCGGCGCAAGGCTCGCGCGGCGCTGATCCGGCTCATTCCGCACATCTCGGCGAGGCTTTCCTGGCTGAGCCAGACCTGCGCGGCGCGCCGCTCGTCTTCGGGGCTCGCGCGCCGCTGTACGGCGACCAGCTTGGCCAGCAGGTGGCGCAGGCGGCCCTCCGGGTCCTCGCTGTTGAACTCGAGCAGCTTGCCCGCCAGCACGCGCTGCTTGGAGGCCATGATCTTGATGATGCTTTGCAACAATGCTGCCGGATCGGGGTCCCCGAGGACATCTTCCTTCGTGTACACGGAGAAGCGCACGTCCGACACGGTCTCGGCGTGGACGTATCGCGGATGTCCGTCGAAAGCGGCGCCTTCGCCGAACATCGTCCCGGGTCCCATCAGCTCCAGCAGCAGGCGGCGGCCGCTGCCGTGCAGCATGGAGCAACGGACGAAGCCCTCGCGGATCAGGTAGAAGTAGCGGTGCGGTGAACCTTGGTCGTAAAGCACCGTGCCGGCCGGCACGCTGCGCAGGTACCCGAGAGTCGGCTTCGCCATCCAGGGGCCGGTGTGGTCCACGCAGGCGTCCCAGGAAGCAAGTACGGAAGTGCTTCGCGCCATGACAGTCTCTCCAGATGCAGCGCCCCGGCCGCCCCTCACCGCCGCCAGAACGCCGGCGTCAGCAGCACCAGCAGTGACAGCAGTTCCAGCCGTCCCAGCAGCATCGCGAAGGTGCAGACCCAGGTCTGGAAGTCGCTCAGGACCTGGAAATTGCCTGCCGGGCCGACCTGGCCGAGACCGGGGCCGATGTTGTTGACGCAGGCGATCACGGCCGTGAAGGCGGTGACCGGGTCCAGGCCCGTGAACAGCAGCACCAGCGTCAGGCCGAAGATCGTGACGCCGTAGATCATCATGAAGGCCATGACGCCTTGGATGGTGGACTCGGCGATCGTGCGTCCGCCGATCACCACCGGGCTGACGGCGCGCGGATGCACGATGCGCACCAACTCGCGCCGCGCCTGGGCGGCCAGGATCATGAGGCGGATCATCTTGATGCCGCCGCCGGTGGAGCCCGCGCAGGTGGCAAAGCACCCCAGCAGCACGATCAGCAGCGAGGCGAACAGCGGCCACTGCGCGTAGTCATACGAGGCGAAGCCCGTGGTGGTGGCCACCGAGACGACATGGAAGGCCACGTGCCGCAACGCCAGCCCTGCGTCGCCGGTGGCGTAGTTGCCCACCGCCAGCAGGTAGGCCGTCAGCAGCGCCACGGCCGCCAGCAGCACGCCGTAGAAGGCGCGCACCTCGACGTTGCGCCAGAAGACCCCGATCGAGCGCGTGCGCCAGACGACGAAGTACAGCGTCAGGTTGATGCCGGCCAGCAGCATGAAGACCGCAGCGACTGCCTCGACCAGCGGCGAGTTCCAGTGCCCGATGCTCGCGTCGTACGACGAGAAGCCGCCCAGGCTGATCGTCGAGCACATGTGCATGAAGGCGTCGGCCCAGCCCATGCCCGCCCAGCGGTAGGCCAGCGTGCAGCCTAACGCCAGCAGGGCGTAGATGATCCAGATCGCGCGCGCGGTGTCGGCGATGCGGGGTGTGAGCTTCTGGTCTTTCACCGGGCCGGTGATCTCGGTGCGGAAGAGCTGGCTGCCGCCCACGCCGAGTATCGGCAGCACCGCGACTGCGAGCACGATGATGCCCAGCCCGCCCACCAGCATCATGAAGCAGCGCCAGACGTTGATCGACAGCGGCAGGTGCTCCAGCCCGGTCAGCACCGTGGCCCCGGTGGCGGTGAAGGCGGACATGGCCTCGAAGTAGGCGTCGGTCACGCTCAGGCCCGGCAGGGCCAGCCACAGCGGAATCGCGCCGAACACCGGCAGCACGAGCCAGGTCAGACCCACGAGCAGAAAGCCGTCGCGCGGCTGCAATTCGCGCTTGAAGCGTCGCGTGGCCAGACTCATCGCCAGCCCGACCGCGAAGGTCACCACGATCGAGGCGACGAACGCACCCTCGGCCGGGTCCCGCCGATGCAGCGCGAAGGCCAGGGGCACCAGCATCAGCGCGGTGAAGATCAACACCATGCGCCCGATGAGCGCAACGACGGCAAGAGTTCCCATGGCGGCGTTCGGCGACGGCGGGCGGCAGGGCGCGTGGCCTCAGAAGAAGGTCGCCGAGACCTGGAACAGCTTCTCGACTTCGCGCACCATGCGCTTGCTGGGCACGAAGACGATGACGTGGTCGTTGGTCTCGACCACGGTGTCGTGATGGGCGATCAGCACCTGCGGCTCGGCCTCGTCGCCGGCTTCGCTGCCGTCGGCGCGGTGCAGGCCGCGGACGATGGCGCCCACCTGCGCGCCGGCGGGCAGCGCGATCTCCTCGATGCGGCGGCCGGCCATGCGGCAGGTCTTGCGGTCGCCGCGCACGATGCCCTCCAGGGCCTCGGCCGCGCCGCGGCGCAGCGAGTGCACGGCCTCGACGTCGCCGCGCCGCACGTAGGCCAGCAGCTCGCCGATGACGGCCTGGCTGGGCGAGATCGCGATGTCGATCTGCGTGCCCTGCACCAGCTCGGCATAAGCGCGGCGGTTGATCAGCGCGAGCACGCGCCTCGCGCCCATGCGCTTGGCCAGCAGGCAGGCCAGGATGTTGTCCTCATCGTCGCTGGTCAGCGCGACGAAGAGGTCCATGTCCTGCACGTTCTCCTGCTCCATCAGCTCCTCGTCGGTGGAATCGCCGTGCAGCACCAGCACCTGCGAAGGCAGCTGGCTGGCCAGGTAGTCGCAGCGCGCGCGGTTGGTTTCGATGATCTTGATCTGCACCTGCTCGTGGAGCTGGCGCGCCAGGCGCAGCCCGACCTTGCCGCCGCCGGCGATCATCAGCCGGCGCACCGGGCGGTCGCGCTCGCGCAGCGCGCCCAGCACGGTGGCGATGTGGCGCGTGGCCGCAAGCACGAAGACCTCGTCGCCGGGCTCGATGCGGGTGCGGCCGTCCAGCTCGGTCAGCGCCTGGTCCTGGCGGTAGATGGCGACGATGCGCATCTCGGCCTCGGGCACCAGCGACGGGATCTCGGCCAGGCTGTGGCGCACGAGCGGGCCGCCGGCCACGGCGCGCACCGCCGTCAGGCTGACCAGGCCGTGCGCGAACTCCAGCACCTGCAGCGCCTCGGGGTGCTCGACGAGCTGGCCGATGTAGCGCGTCACGCTCTCCTCGGGGCAGATCACGCGGTCGACGGCAAAGCCGCCGGCCTTGTCCATCAGCGGCGTGCCGTCCTCGAACTCGGGCGAGCGCAGCCGCGCGATGGTGGTGGGCACGCCGAAGCGGTCGTGCGCCACCTTGCAGGCCACGAGGTTGGTCTCGTCCATCGGCGCGCAGGCGATGAACAGATCGGCGTCGGCGATGCCGGCCTCCTGCAGCACCGAGGGCTGGATGCCGTTGCCGGCCACGCCGCGCAGGTCCAGCCGGTCCTGCAGCAGTTGCAGCCGCGCCGGGTCGTTGTCGACGACGGTGATGTCGTTGCGCTCCGAGGCCAGGCTCTCGGCCACGCTCTCGCCGACGCGCCCAGCGCCGAGGATGACGATATTCACTGCTTCGCGAACAGCTGGCCGAGATCGGCGAAGGCCTTGAACTCCAGGGCGTTGCCCGAGGGATCGAGGAAGAAGAAGGTGGCCTGCTCGCCCGCCAGGCCCTTGAAGCGCACGTGCGGCTCGATGATGAACTTCGTGCCGGCGGCGGTGAGCTTGTCGGCCAGCGGCTGCCACTCGGCCATCGGCAGCACGACGCCGAAGTGGCGCACCGGCACGGCGTCGCCGTCGACGGCGCTGGTCGACGCCTGCTTGCATTCCTGCGGCGAGAGGTGCGCCACGACCTGGTGGCCGTAGAGGTCGAAGTCGATCCACTCGGGCGAGCTGCGGCCCTCGGGGCAGCCGAGCAGGCCGCCGTAGAAGGCGCGCGCGACCTCGAGGTCGTGCACGGGGAAGGCGAGGTGGAAGGGGCGGGGGGGGGGAGATGTTGCGGTGTCCATGGGTGCGATTTTGCGCTCGACCGGCGGTGATGTTTTCCCTGGGCGCAGCCTGTTTTTGCCGGTGGGCCGCCCGCGCCGGCTTGCAGCAGGGGTGTGGCTAAGCTGTGGCGCAGCACGGGGGGCGAGCACGGCTGGAACTGCCGCAAGCGCGCGATCAGGGTCTTGGGCAGAACAGTCACGCGGTCCTCGTCGCCCTTGCTGTTGCGAACCAGAAGCTCGCGTTTCTCGAAGCCGATGTCGTCCTCCACGTGCAGGCCGGCGCCGTTCGTACGGCACCGCCGCCATGCTTGCCATTCGCCCTGCCCGACGGCATCGAGCAGCGCGTCGCGGCGCTAGTCACCGAGACGGGCCGTACCAAGACCGCGTTGGCCGGCGAAGGCATCCTCGAGCGCATCGACGACCTGGAGGATTACCACCTGGCCGAAGCGCGCGCGGCGCAACTGCAAGACCAATCCGCTCGAGGATGTGGAGCGCGATCTTGGCCCGTAGTGTCGAGTTCGATCCAGCGAAGCTGAAGGATCTCAGGAAGCTCGATCGCGCGATGCAGCAGCGGCTGGTGGGCTTTCTCAGGACCCGGGTCGCCACGCTGGAAGACCCCTGCAGCCTGGGCGAGGCGCTCGACGGCGCCCGGCTCGGCAGGTGCTGGAAGTACCGGGTTGGCGACTGGCGCATCATCTGCGACATCCAGGATGAGCGCATCGTGGTGCGCATGCTGCGCATCGGCGACCGGCGGCAGATCTATCGCTGAGCCTGGGTGCGGGCGCACGCGGGCTGGTCGAGAGCCGGGGCCGCGCAGCGTCCCCCTGCATGGTGGGCAGGCTCTCAGCGTCTCAAAGCAACACTCACCCGAAAAGATTTTGGACCGCAGTCCATCTGGCGTCCGTCTGAACCGGCCAAGGTAGCCCGAGATACCTTCCAAGTCCTGAACTCTCGCCTGTGAGAGTCCCCTGCGGTGCTTCTGCGCTGGCCGCCCCAGGTAGCCAAGACCGCCCTCGTGTTGACACTGGTCGAGTCCTGACCAGGGGCTGCTTCTATCTCGATCCAGAGCATCCCGCCGATCGACGGCGCCTGGACGATGCGCACGCCTTCCCACCCAGCCTGTCTTCGAATCGGGATCGACGGCCGCAGAGGTCAGTGATTCGGCCGTCTTTCGTGGTGGCGGTCGCCACCTAAGACCTGTGACGCCACAAACATCAGCGTGGTCACGAGGATCATGATCGACGAGATGGCGGCGATGGTCGGGTCGATCTGGTCACGCAGGGCCAGGAACATCTGGCGCGTCAGGGTGGAGTTGGCGCCGCCCGAGACGAACAGGGCAAGGATCACCTCGTCGAATGAGGTCAAGAAGGACAGCACTGCTGCAGACACCACCGCAAAGCGGATCTGCGGCAAGGTGATGGTGAGGAAGGCGCGCGGGCGCGACGCGCCCAGGCTGCGGGCCACCATCTCCTGGTTCATGTCAAAGCTCTTGAGCGCTGAGGCCACGACGATCATCACGATGGGTACGGCCAACATGGTGTGGGCCAGCACCAGACCTGCCAGCGAGTTATTGAGTTTGACCTTCACGTAGACGTAGAAAACGGCCACCGCGATCAGGATCACCGGAACGATCATGGGGGTGATCAGCAGCACCTGCAGCGCCCGGGCTGCCCGCAGGCGCGAGGCGCTCAGCCCGTAGGCCGCCAGGGTGCCCAGCGGCGTGGCCAGCAGCGCTGTCCATGCGGCAGCCTTGAACGAGGTGGCCGTGGCATCCATCCAGGTGGCCGAGGAGAAGTAGTTCTCGTACCAGCGCAAGGACCACTGCCGCGGCGGAAATTCCAGGTACTGCGATGCCGAGAATGACATGGGCACGACGATCAACGTGGGCACGATCAGGAATGCCAGCACCGCCCCGGCCAGGGCGTACAGCCACAGCCGTGCACGGTGCGTGATCTGGGTGGCGCTGGCCGGGCGGTCCAGCCAGCGTTGTGTGCCTGGATTGCCTGGCCCGCTCATCGGTTGGCTCCGAGCAACTGCTCCAGCCGGGTCAGGCGCGAGGCCAGCCACAGGAGGGCCATGGTGGACACCAGCAGCACCACACCCAGCGAACTGGCCGCGCCCCAGTTGAAGAAGAGCTCGATGTCGTTGGCAATCTGGTTAGACACCATCACGATCTTGCCGCCACCAAGGACCGCCGGTGTCACGTAGAACCCGAGGCAGATCACGAACACCAGCAGCGATCCGGCGAACAGCCCGGGCAGCGACAAGGGGAAGAAGACGCTCCAGAAGGCACGTGTCGGGCTGGCTCCCAGATTGGCCGCTGCTTTCATGCAGTCCATATCGATGGAGCGCATGGAGTTGAGCACCGGCAGCACCAGGAACGGCAACATGATGTGAACCATGCCAATGAGGGTGCCCGACAGGTTGTGCACCAGGGCCAAGGGTTCGTCCCACAGGCCGAGCTCCATGCCCCAGGTGTTGACCAGGCCGCGGCGCTGCAGCAGCACCAGCCAGGCGTAGGTGCGCACGAGCAGCGAGGTCCAGAAGGGCAGCATCACGGCGATCAGGCACAGATTGGCCGCGCGCCGGGGCAGCTGCGACAGCACGTACGCCAGCGGGTAACCCAGCACCACACACAGCGCCGTGGTCAACAGGCTGACCTTGAAGGTGGCACCGAAGATCCGCGCATAGGACGGCTGCTCGATCATGCGGCGGTAGTGCACGAGCGACAGGCTGCCGTCATCGGCCAGAAAGCTCAGGCCGAACAGCCAGGCGATGGGCAGCACCATGGTTACCAGCACCAGCGCCAGCGCTGGCCCGCTCAGGCCCAGCAGCATCCACCGCTCCCGGCGCTCATCGGCACGCAGGGCTGCTGCGTTCGGCCCATTGGACGTCACGGCAGCGGCTGTCCCCACGTTCACCTTGGCCCCTCCTCGGGCAGCAGCACGGCTTCGCCGGCCTCGAAGTGGAGCTCCACCGCCTCGTTGCGCGCGGGTGCGCGCGCCAAAGATGCAGCGCCGGCGATGGCGCGCGCACTCACCCGGGTGCCGTCGTCAAGAATCGCCTGGACCAGGAAGGTGTCGCCCTGGTAGATGACATCGCCTACGCGTGCGGGCAGCGCGTTGGTGCCAGTTGCAGGCGAACCCTGGCCAGCCTGAGCGATTCGCAGGCGCTCGGGTCGCAGCATCAGGCAGGCGCGTGCGCCCTGTGCGGGCTGCGGGTAGATCGACCCAGAGGGCTCGGTGCCGAGCTGCAAGGGTCTGCCGTTCCAGCACCAAGCTCCACCTGAGGCCGTGACCTCCAGGAAGGAGGACTCGCCAATGAACTCGGCCACGAAGCGATTCCCAGGCCGGTCGTACAGCATGCGCGGCGTGTCCACTTGCATGAGCCGGCCACCGGCAATGACGGCCACGCGATCCGACATGGTCAAGGCTTCCCGCTGGTCATGTGTGACGTAGACGGTGGTCATGCCCAGCTGGTCATGCAGGTTGCGCAACTCAATCTGCATGGACTCACGCAACTGCTTGTCCAATGCCGACAATGGCTCGTCCATCAGTAGGATGCGTGGCTCGAAGACGATGGCGCGTGCCAGGGCCACGCGCTGGCGTTGCCCGCCCGAAAGTTCGTGGACGCGGCGCGTGCCGAGTCCCTCCAGCTTGACGGTCTGCAAAGCCTTGGCCACGCGACGCGCACAGTCGGCCGTCGGCACACCACGAAGCTTCAACGGATAAGCGACGTTGGCGGCCACATCCAGGTGTGGGAACAGCGCGTAGTTCTGGAACACCATGCCGATGTCGCGCTTGTGCGGCGCCAGGCGGATAACCTCCTGGTCGCCGAAGCGCACGCTGCCCTGATCTGGCCGGATGAAGCCGGCCAGGACCATCAACAAGGTCGTCTTGCCCGAGCCCGAGGGCCCGAGCAGGGTCAGGAATTCACCGCTTCTGACATCCAGGTCGACGCAGTCCAACGCCGCCACCGCCCCATAGGCCTTGGCCACCTGGCGGATGGTGATCGGCACTGCGCTTGCGCGGCTCATCGTTGATGAGCTCCTGTCCAATTCATGCATCCTTGTGGCGGCCATCCGGCTTTACTCGGTAAGCATGTTTTGGTAGAGCTCCGCAGCCCGAGCCTCGTTCTTGATGTACCACTCCAAGTTGATCGGGATCTGCTTGGCCACGTTCTCCGGGTGCGAGGGCAGCTTCCTGGCGTAGGCAGCGTCGATGGTTCCCAACTCGTAGGCCTTCTTGTTGGTGGGGCCGTAGGTGATGTACTTGGTGAACTCCGACTGGTAATTCGGCTTGACGATCTCGGCCAGGAACTTCATGGCCAGCGCCTTGTTCGGAGCGTCCTTGGGAATGCCGTAGCAGTCGTAGTCGAGCAGGCCCTGGTTGTAGGTGTAGGCCACCCTTCCGCCGTCCTTGGCCACGACATCGAAGCGGCCATTCCAGCCGTTGACCATGTCCACCTCGCCATCTTTCATCAACTGTGCGTGCTGCGCGCCGGAGGACCACCACACCGCGATATGCGGCTTGAGCTCCTTGATTTTGCGAATCGCACGCTCAATGCCGCCCGGTGCAGACAGCACCTCGTAGACCTTGTTCGGCGGAACCCCGTCGGCCATCAGTGCCGGCTCCAGAGAGCCGGCCACGCCCCGACGGTAGGCGCGCTTGCCGGGAAACTTCTTCACGTCCCAGAAGTCGGCCCAGCTTTGCGGCCCTTTGTCACCATAAGTCTTGGTGTTCCAGGCCAGCACGGTTGAGAACACGTCGCCGCCGACGCAGTACTCCCCGGCAAAGCCCGGTAGAAAGGACGATACGTCGATAACCTTGTAGTCCAGCTTCTCCAGCAGGCCCTCGGCGCCAGCGCGCGCGGCGCTGCCCGAGCCGCTGGTCACCACGTCCCAGGTGTTGGCGCCGGCCCTCATCTTCAGGCGCAGGTCGCCGATGCCGGTGTAGGTCTCTTCCTTGACCGTGATCTTCATGGCCTTGGCCGCAGGCTGGAACAGTGCCTTGCTCTGGCCTTCTTGGTAAGCGCCGCCAAAGGATACGACGTTGACGGTCTGGGCGCTCGCGCCGAACACGGCTGCTGCCAGCAAAGCGCCGAGCCAGGGCGCCGAGAAATGTCTGATCTGCATGTCTCCTCCTCAGGGGGTGGTGGTGGGGAAATGAAGGTTGTGCTGCAGCCAGGATCAGGCAACCCAGAGGGCCCTGGCGCCAGACCAGTGTCGAAACAATGCGGTTGACAACAAAGAGCCACTTTGAACGTCGGGCCAGTCCGCTTTGAGGCGGGTCGCGGCAGGGTTCGGGTTTACCTTCATGACAGCCGCGCCGCGACGCTCTTGATACGGCAGTAATTGCGCAGGCCTTCCAGGCCCCTCTCACGCCCGAAACCGGAGTGCCGGTTACCGCCGAACGGCACCTGGATGCCGCCAGCGAAGTACTCATTGATGTAGACCTGCCCGGCGTCCAGCTCGCGGGCGAGGCGGTGCGCGGCGGCGAAGTCGCGTGTGTACACCCCTGCCACGAGCGCGTAGTCGGTGCCATTGGCCAGCGCCAGGGCTTCCTCGGGTTCGTCGAAGACCTGTACGCACAGCACGGGGCCGAAGATCTCCTGCTGCACCGCAGGGTCGTCGGGGCTCAGGCCGTCCAGGATGGTGGGTTCGAAGAACCAGCCCCGGCCGCTGGCCGGGTCCGTGGTGGGGTGCCCGCCGGTGACCACTCTCACGCCTCGGGCTCGGGCGCGCTGCACATGGCCGTCGATGCGGGCCAGCTGGGCGGCAGAGTTCACCGGGCCGAGGCCAGGGTCGGTCAACGCATGGCCTGGCGTGAGGGCGCGAGCGCGCTCGGCCAGCGCCTGGACGAAACGCTCGTGCAGCGGCCGGGCGATCACCAGCCGCGAGCCGGCCGAGCAGATCTGGCCTGCGTTCTCGTAGATGGCGCCCAGCACCCCCTGCAAGGCCTGCTCCACATCGCAATCGCCCATCACCACCACCGGCGACTTGCCGCCAAGTTCGAGCAGCACGTGGGTGACCTGGGTGGCGGCCGCCTGCATCACGCCGATGCCCGTGGCCACGGAACCGGTGAAGGTCACGTGCTGGATGCCGGGGTGCGCCACCAGCGGCGCCCCGGCCTCGGTGCCCGTACCCGTGACCACATTGCACACGCCTGGGGGCAGCCCGGCGCGGCACAGCAAGTCGGACAGCAGGAGCGCCGTCAACGGCGTGGTCTCGGCGGGCTTGACCACCACGGTGCAGCCCGCGGCCAGGGCCGGGGCCACCCCACGGGCCATGGTCGCCAGAGGGTAGTTCCAGGGCACGATCTGCGCACACACGCCCACGGGCTCGAGCACCGTGTAGGCCAGGTGATCGTCGTCCAGCGGGATGGTGTCGCCCTGCAATTTGTCGCAGGCCCCGGCGTAGTACTCGAAGGCCCGCGCGGCCGAGCCCACGTCGCCATAGGCCTCGCTCAGGCGCTTGCCCGCATCCAGTGCCTCCACGACGGCCAGGCGATGGCTCTCCGCGCGGATCAGCGCAGCCGCGCGTTGCAGGATGCGCCCGCGCTCGGCCGGTGTGGTGCGCCGCCAGTTCGATGCCAGGGCGCGCCGGGCCGAGCCTACCGCGCGGTCGATGTCCTGCGCATCCCCCGCGGCAAAGGTTGCAAAGGCCTTGCCACGGCTCGGGTCAAAGGTGTCCATCAGGGCGCCGCCGGCCGCCGCCACAAAGCCGCCGTCGATGAAGTGGCCCTGCGGCAGGCCTGTTAGCGCGCCGGTGGCCATCACCTCGGCCACCAGGGCGCTGGCCTGGGGGTGGTCAGGGGCGCTCAAGTGAGCTCGCTCATCTGGTACGTCGAGCGCGCCAACCAATTGGGCTCGATCTCCACGCCCCAACCCGGCGCGCTGGGGATGGTGACGTGGCCGTCCACCACCCGGTAGGGGGACTCGCGGAACAGCCCCTCCTGCCAGGGGTAGTAGTCAGGCCCCTCGATCGACAGTTCCAGATACTTGCCTGCGTTCGGGATGGCCCCCAGCAGGTGCATGGTGAAAAGGGTCACCATCGACAGGTTGGCACTGTGCGGCGTGCAGGGCAGGCCAGCCTGCTCCGCCATGCGGGCCACTCGCAGCGTACGGGTGATGCCCCCCATGTAGCAGACGTCGGGCTGCACGATGTCCACCGCGCGCATGTCGATCATCTGCCGCCAGGTGGGCATCCAGCAATCCTGTTCGCCGCCGGTCACGTCGATCTCCAGCGCTTCGGTCACCGCCTTGGTCTGTTCCAGCTCCCAGTAGGGGCAGGGCTCCTCGTAATGGCTGATGCCGTGGTCCTGCAGCATGCGGCCCACCTCGATGGCACGCTCGACCGTGAAGCAGCTGTTGGCATCGACCATCAGCGCCACGTCCGACCCGAGGGCGCGCGCCATGGTGGGGATGATCTCCTCGGTGCGCCCCGGCCACTCGTCGACATTGCGCCCACACTCGGCGCCCACGCGGAACTTGAAGGCGTCAAAGCCCAGGCGGTCTCGCAGCTCGCACAGCCGCGTGGCCTCTTCCTGGGGAGTGATGTCGCGCTTCATCGATGAAGCGTAGGCGCGCAGGCGCCGCGGGGTGCCGCCCAGCAACTCGCACACGCTGCGGCCCTCGAGCTTGCCGCGCATGTCCCACAGCGCGGTCTCCACGCCGCCAATGGCGCGGTACAGCGTGGAGCCGGGAAACTTGTGCTCACGCTCGAAGACGTAGTCAACCAGGTCCACCAGATCCAGGGCATCGCGCCCGAGAGCCCAGGGAGCCACCTGGCGGTGCAGGATGGTGCAGGTGATGTCTGCCTGGTAGGGCGACACCTGGCCCCAGCCCTGTGCGCCGTCGTCGGTGGTCACCCGCACAAAGCCGACGGCCGGGTTGCAGAACGTCTCGATGCGCTGGATCTTCAAGCGCCCCTCCTGTTGGTGTTGGGCTCGACCGCGGCGTCTGAAGGGCACCGTCGGAGTCGGCTTTCGTGGACCGATGATGAAGGGGATATTGGTCTGCCCGACAGGTCCATTTTGAATATTCCGTGATACCGTTTGCGCCCTTCACGGGGCCAGATCGGAGCGCATGGATGGTCAAACAGGCCGGTGGTGCATTGCTGCTCTCGATTCACATCGAGCATGGTTCGCCGCGGCCGGTCAGCACCCAGTTGCATGTCGCACTTCGTGACCTCATCCTGTCCGGCGGCTTCGCCCCGGGCCAGCGCCTGCCAGCCAGTCGCACTCTGGCGCGTGAGCTGGCTGTGTCGCGCACCACCGTGATCGAGGCCTTCGACCGTCTGACCGCCGAAGGCCTCATCGAGTCTCGCGTGGGGGCGGGCACCTACGTGGCGCGGGCGCTCGAGGCGCCGCGCCCTATGATGCCGACGTCGACAGCACAGGGCCCCGCTGCCAGGCCGCCACGCCTGTCACGCGCGACGGAGCGCTCTCTGGAGCTGTTCGGTCAGCGCCGCCGGCTACCCGCCATTGCCCGGGCCTTCACCACGGCCCTGCCAGCGTTCGATGCCTTCCCGATGGCCCAATGGGGGCGCCTGTCGGCCAAGCATTGGCGTAGAGCGCGCAACGAGATCATGGGCTACGGCGAGCCCTTCGGACACCCGCCGCTGCGCCGCGCCATCGCCGCGCACCTGCGCGCCAACCGCGGCATCAGTTGCGACGCCGAGCAAATCTTCATTGTCAGCGGGGCGCAGCAGGCCTTCTCGCTGACGGCTACCCTGCTGCTCAACCCTGGGGACCGTGTCTGGTTCGAGAACCCGGGAGCGATTGGCGCGCGCAACAGCTTGATTGCCGCGGGGGCGGAGTTGGTGCCGGTGCCGGTGGACGCCCAGGGCCTGTGCGTGGAGGACGGTCTGGCACACAGCCCGGATTTCTTGCTGGCCTTCGTCACGCCTTCGCACCAGCAGCCGCTGGGCGTGGTGATGAGCCTGGAGCGGCGCTTTGCCCTGCTGCACGCGGCCGCGCAGGCCGGCGCATGGATCATCGAGGATGACTACGACGGTGAGTTCACTTTTGGCGGCACACCCTTGCCCACGCTCAAGAGCATCGACACCACCGGCCGCGTGATCTACGTCGGGACTTTCAGCAAGTCGCTCTTCCCATCGCTGCGGTTGGGCTACCTGCTGGTGCCGCCGTCCCTGGTGGACACGGTCAAGGCCCTCATGAGTCAGCTGTTGCAGGGCGTGCCCACGGTGGTGCAGGCGGTGGTGGCCGAGTTCATAGACGAAGGACATTTCTCGGCGCACCTGCGCCGCATGCGCCGCATCTATGCTGAGCGCCACGACACCTTGTGCGCCGCGGCCGGGCAGCGCCTGGCGGGGCTGCTGGAGGTGGTGCCCAGCCACAGCGGGCTGCACACCACCGCCCGTTTCCTCGCGGGGCAGTCGGAGGCGGCCGTGATGGAGGCGGCACGTCTGCGCGAGCTCACCGTCTCGCCCATCGCCCGCTTCTGGCTCACGCCACCGCCTGGCGGCGGCCACAGCGGCCTGGTGTTGGGGTTCGGGGCTATCAGGCCGCCGGACATCGAGCGCGGTGTAGAAGTGCTGGGTCAGGTGCTCGAAGCCCTGGGGCCGCCCCCGGTTGGCGCGCGTCCCACCAGTCGCCAGTGGCCTTGAAGATTCACCAGAGTGGACCTGCCCGCCGGCCCGGGCGCTGTGTCAACCTTGTACCCAGATCTTCTCGAGACTGAACGGGTGATGCCACATGCAACTCGTTCGAGCGACTGGATCCCCCTGCCTTGAACACGTTCGACTACATCATCGTTGGCGCTGGCACCGCCGGCTGCGTGCTGGCCGAGCGGCTCACTGCTGACGGTCGGCACCGCGTGCTGCTGCTGGAAGCTGGGCCGAGTGACCAGCGCTTCTTCGTGCGCATGCCTATCGGCTACGGGCGCTGCTTCTTCGACCCCGAGATCAACTGGATGTATCGCACCGAGCCCGAGCCGGCCCTGGGCGGACGCACCGGCTACTGGCCGCGCGGCAAGCTGTTGGGCGGTTCAGGCACCATCAACGCCATGGTCGCCCTGCGCGGCCACCCCGCCGACTTCGACGAATGGGCCTCGCTGGGCAATCCCGGCTGGGGCTGGAGCGACGTGCTGCCCTACTTTCGCAAGCTCGAAGACAGCCCTTTCGGCCCGTCGCCGCTGCGCGGCGCGGGCGGGCCGATGCCGGTGGCCGACGTCTCGGGCGAGACGCACCCCATGTGCGAGGCCTTCCTGCAGGGCTGCCTCGAGGCCGGCCTGCCCCGCAGCCCGGATCTGAATGGCGCCATCGCGGAGGGCGTGGCCCACTATCAAATCAGCGTGCACCGGGGGAGCCGGGTCTCCACGGCCACGGCATACCTGCGCCCGGCCATGCGGCGAGCCAATCTGCAGGTCCAGACGCACGCCCACGTGCAGCGCATCGGCTTCGAGGGTCAGCGGGCGGCGATGCTGCACTACGGCGTCGGCGGCCAGCCCCGGCAAGCGCGGGCCACCCGGGAGGTCATCGTCTGCGCGGGCTCGGTCAACACACCGCAGCTGTTGCAGTTGTCGGGCGTGGGCCCGGCCGCGCAGTTGTCGGCGTTGGGTATCCCGGTGGTGCACGACAGCCCAGCCGTGGGGCAGCACCTGCAAGACCACCTGTGCATCGACCACGTGTACCGAGCCCGCAGCCCCAGCTTGAACGAGCAGCTGCGCCCCTGGCACGGCAAGCTGCGCGTGGGTCTGCAGTACCTGCTGACCCGGCGCGGCCCGCTGGCACTGTCGGTCAACCAAGCAGGTGGCTTCGTCCGCACGCGCCCTGGCCTGGCACGACCAGACCTGCAGCTGTATTTCTCGCCCTTGTCGTACACCCGTTCGCCCAAGGGTAAGCGGCCGCTGATGAGCCCGGATCCTTTCCCTGGCTTCATGCTCAGCGCCCAACCTTGCCGGCCCGCCAGTCGTGGCCATGTGGCCCTGCGCTCAAGTCACCCGATGGATCCCCCGCGGATCGTGCCCAACTCACTGGCTGACCCGCAGGACCTGGAGGATCTGCTGCAGGGTGCGGACCTGCTGCGCCGCCTGGCGGCCACCCCTGCCTTGGCGCGGCTGGTGGCGCAGGAGATGCAACCCGGTAGCGAAGTACATACCCGCGAACAAATGATCGAAGACATCCGTGCCCGCTGCTCCACGGTGTTCCACCCAGTAAGTACCTGCCGCATGGGGCCCGACCCTGCGCAGTCGGTGGTGGACCATAGGCTGCGGGTGCACGGCCTGGCCGGTTTGCGCATCGTGGACGCCTCGGTCTTCCCCGCCGTCACGTCGGGCAACACCAACGTGCCTGTGGTCATGGTGGCCGAGAAGGCCGCCGATCTCCTGCTTGAGGATTCGAGACTGACCCCATGAGCGACACCGCCTTGCGAACCCCGGCCCTCGGGTCGCCTTTCACGCCCGACGCCAAGTTGCAGCCTTATTGGTGGGAGCACACCCCGCGGCCCACGCTGGCCCCGCTGCCTGCCCCGGCGCAGGTGGACGTGGCGGTCATCGGGTCGGGCTACACCGGGCTGCAGGCCGCGCTGCAGACGGCCCGCGGCGGACGCCACACTGTCGTGTTCGACGCCGAGGACGCCGGCTGGGGCTGCAGCTCGCGCAACGGCGGGCAGGTCTCCACCAGTGTCAAGCCCAGCCTGGAGGCGCTGACCCGCCGCCATGGGCCGCAGACGGCCAAGGGCATCTTGGCAGAGGGCCGCCAGTCGCTGGACTATCTCGGCCAGTTCGTGCGCGAGGAGGGCATCGACTGCAGCTTCGGGGTGGTGGGCCGGTTTCATGCGGCCCATAACGAGGTGCAGTTCCGCGCGCTGGCACGCAAGGTGGCGCAGCGGGGTCCGGCGCCCGGCACCGATGCCTATGTGCTGACGCGCGCGGAGCAGCGGGCCGAGATTGACAGCGATGTCTACCACGGTGGCGTGGTCTACACCCGCCACGCGAGCGTGGACCCGGCCCGCTACCACCAGGGTCTGCTGCAGTGCGTGCAGGCCGCCGGTGCGCAGGTGGTGCCCCGCTGCGCGGTGCAGGGCATCCAGCGCGACGGCGCCCGCTTCAGACTTACCACCGCCCGGGGCATCACACTGGCACGTGATGTGGTGGTGGCCACCAATGGCTACACGGGGCCGCTCACGCCCTGGCTGCGCCGCCGCGTCATCCCCATCGGCAGCTACATCATCGCCACCGAGGAGATGCCCCGGGAACAGGTGGCCGCGCTCATCCCCCACAACCGCATCGTCAGCGACACCCGCAAGGTGGTCTTCTACTACCGGGCCTCACCCGACCAACGGCGCATCGTCTTCGGCGGACGCGTGTCCTTCAACGAGACCGACCCGCGGATCAGCGGGCCCATCCTGCACCGCGATCTGGTGAGCATCTTCCCCTCGTTGGCCTCGGTGCGCGTCAGCCACTCCTGGTGCGGGTTCGTGGCCTACACCTTCGACGAACTCATGCACCTGGGCGTGCACGAGGGCATCCACTACGCCATGGGCTACTGCGGCTCGGGCGTGGGCATGGGCAGCTACCTGGGCATGCGCATCGGCCAGCAGGTGCTGGGGCGGCCCGAAGGGCGCACCGCGTTCGACGGCCTGGCCTTTCCGACGCGGCCGCTGTACACCGGCAAGCCCTGGTTCCTGGCGCCCAGCATCCGCTACTACCGCTGGCGCGATCGGATGCCATGGTGACCCCCGATCCTTCTGCCTCGACCATGGTGAATCCCAATCCGTCATTCGAGACGCCGGCTGCGCTGCAGAGGGTGCCCGATGCCGGGCGCAGGCGTGTGGTCGTCGTCGGGGCAGGGATCGTGGGCCTGTCATGTGCACTCTGGCTGCAGCGTGCCGGTCATGCCGTGACCGTGTGCGATCCCGCGCCGCCGCTGCCGGGCGTGGCCTACGAGTCTGCGGCGAGCTTCGGCAACTCCTGCACCATCGCCTACGGCGCCGTGCTCCCCGTGGCCATGCCCGGCATCCTCACCGCCGTGCCACGCATGCTCAGTGACCGCGATGGTCCCCTGTCGCTGTTCTGGGGGGATGTCCCGGGCCTGCTGCCGTGGCTGTGGTCCTTCATCCGCGCCAGCCGGCCCAGCGAAGTGCGGCGCATCACCTCGGTGCTGGGACGACTGGTGCGCCTGACCGCGGCGGGACTGGAACCCCTCATCGAGCAAGCCGGCCTTCAGGCACTGGTGCGGCGCACCGGATGTCTTTACGTGTACCGCACCGAGGCACAGTTCGAGGCCGCACAGGCCAACTTGCAGATGCGGGCTGAGCAGGGCGTGCGCATGCAGGTGCTGCAGGCCGCGCAGCTGCGCGAGGAAGAGCCGGGTCTCCAACCCGAGTATGCCCGGGCTGTGCGCTTCCTGGACACCTGCAGCCTGGACGACCCGCACCACTTCATGATGGGGCTGGCCCAGGACTTTCTCAGCCGAGGCGGCTCGGTTGTGCAGGCGGCGGTGGAGGCGGTCACCCGTCAGGGAGCGGCCCGGGTGGCGACGTCGGGTGGTCGGGCGCTCGCCCAGGGTGACCTGGTCGTGATTGCAGCCGGTGCCCACTCCAGGCTACTGGCCGCGGGTCTGGGCGACCGCATACGGCTGGACGCCGAACGGGGCTACCACGTGCTGTTCCCTGAAGACGGCAACCGCTTGAACTCGCCCGTGTGCGATCCCGAGTTCGGCTTCTACCTGACCCCCTTGGGCGAAGGATTGCGTGCGGCGGGCACGGTCGAGCTGGGCGGGCTGGGCAAGGCGATGCGGCCGCACCGCATCGCGATGATCGAGCGCGTGAGCCGCAGGCTCGTCAAGGACCTCGGCCCTGCCGGACGCACCTGGCTGGGCTTTCGCCCCTCGATGCCCGACTCGCTGCCCGTCATCGGCCGCTCCCCCAGCGACCCCCAGGTGATCCACGCCTTCGGCCACGGGCACGTGGGCCTGACGCTGGGCGGCATCACCGGCCGGCTGGTGGCCGAGCTCGCCAGCGGCCTGCCCCCATCGATGGACCTCACCCCGTTCGCGGCGCACAGGTTCTGAGGGGCTGAAGACCTGCGGCCTGCTGGGCATGCCTTGCATAGAAAATTCCGGATGGGCTTGGCCAGAGGCTGCCCCACCAGCCATCCTCCAAGTTCGATCCCGACGAGCGTTTCTGAGCTGATCCGCCTGAGCGATACGCATACCCATCCACCAAGACGATGGTCCCCCACGGGGCCAACTGCGCTTCAGGAACCGAGGAACACAATACCGCCATCTTGCCAGCGACCAAGGGCCAACACTACCGGCGGCAACAGCTGCATTCACTCGAGCTTCTTCCACCGCTTCGCCTGCACCGTGCACTCGCCGGTGGGCCGGCGCCCGCAGGACTACGGCGTGACGCTGCAGCCGCTGCCGCCCGGCGCCTTCGCGAAGAACGACATCGGCTTCATCGACCCCACCGGCACCGATCACGACACGCTGGGCCTGGCGCTGAAGAAGGCGCTGTACAACTACATGCACGGCATCGGCCTGGAGTAGGACGTGCGCAGCTGGTTCACCGGCCGCGTGCCGCGGCCCACGGTGCGCCGCCACCGGATCGCCCGGGCGCTGGGGGTCTGAGCCGGGGGCTGGCTGGTGCCTTCTTGCTTTTTCATTGAAAAGGCCATGTCTATCGTTCGAATTTCAATGATGTTGGGCCTTGATGCTTTCCAAGTCCTGAGCGGTCGTCTGAAAGCATCATCGACGAGCGCCGCCGCGCCGGACCTGATGCAGCAAATCAGCGAAACCCTGGCCGGCCGGGTGGCCTACGTGGATATCGGCCCCATCCACGCGCTGTAGCGGCCCGCCGCGGCTGTGAAGACTTCGTGCGCAGTGATCTCCAGCGCGAGGCGCCCACGCTGTGCAAGGGTTTCGACTTCGCCGGCGCGGACCCGGGGATCGAGCAACGCTGGGTGGTCCACCCCGGCGCCGAGCGCTTCCCCATGCACCACGGCGCGCAGGCCATCGGTCTGGCCGATCTGATGCGTCTTCTTGCCGCCGTCTGAGCGTCCGCAGGGCCTGTGCAGGCGCCAGCCTGCCCTGGCCTCGCCAAGTCAAGCCAGCGCCCGCCCGATCAGGGTCTTTCGGACAGACGCGCCAGATCATCCCGGTGGTGAAAGCGCTGCAGGAGGGGCGATGAGACCCTTGCAAGCCGATACCGCTCGCTATACTTGTATAGCAAACACTGTCCAAGGTCCACAGCATGCTTGCCATTCGTCTGCCCGACGCCATCGAGCAGCGCCTCGCGGCTCTCGCCAGCGAGACGGGCCGTACCAAGACCGCGCTGGCGCGCGAGGCCATCCTCGAGTACATCGACGATCTGGAGGACTATCACCTGGCCGAAGCGCGCGCGCGGCGCAATCGCAAGACCGTTCCCCTCGAGGACGTGGAGCGCGAACTTGGCCTTTAGGGTCGAGTTCGATCCGGCGGCGCTGAAGGATCTCAGGAAACTCGATCGCGCGGTTCAGCAGCGACTGGTGGGCTTTCTCAGGACCCGGGTCGCCACGCTGGAAGACCCCCACAGCCTGGGCGAGGCGCTGGCCGGCGCCCGGCTCGGCAGCTACTGGAAGTACCGGGTCGGCGACTGGCGCATCATCTGCGACATCCAGGACGAGCGCATCGTCGTGCGCGTGCTGCGCATCGGCAACCGTCGGGAGATCTGTCGCTGAGCGCGGACGCCCGCGTGCGCTGCGTGGGCTGCTCGAGGGCCAGCGGCCGCACGGCGTTGTCCGGCACGTTGGACAAGTGCCCAGCCTCACAACGCAAAGATCGCGCGGTCACGATCTTCCGAGCCTTGGTCTGAGAGGCTGAGGCGGCCGATGCAATGGGCTTCAACCCGCGCGCCCCGCACTTGCTGCTGGCGGGTGCCTTTCAGACGCCAGCGCCGTCGGCCAGGCCCTTGTCCTTGGAGCCCGCCGTAGGGGCCTCGCCCGCCGGCACGATGCGGCCGAGGAGGGCGGCGATCGTCTCCAGCCTTCGCTGCGCGGGCAAGGCGGCGACGGCGGCCAGGCGGCCGGCCACCAGCAGGTCGGCCAGGCCATGGGCCAGGGCCCACACGCACGCCACGTCGGCCATCGCCTGCGGGTCGGGCTGCGCTGCCGGATCGCGGCCCGTGATGGCCGCCACGTGACGAGCCAGGTCTGCATGGGCCGCGGCAGCTGCAGAGCCCAGGCCGGCGTCCGCGAAATCGGGCCGGCTCGAGCCGAACATCAGCCGGAACAGGGCCGGGTGCTCCTGGGCGAAGACCACGTAGCCCACGCCCGAGGCCACCAGACGCGCGCGGGGCGTATCGGGCGCCTGGCGGCGGAAGTCCTCCTGGCGGGCGACGAAGCGCTCGAAACCGCGCGCTGCGATGGCCGTGAGCAGGCCGTTCACATCGCGGAAGTGGTGCGCCGGCGCCGCGTGGCTGACCCCCGCCCGCTTGGCCACGCCACGCAGCGAGAACGCCTCGATCCCCTTGTCTGCGAGTTCCGCCTCCCCCGCATCCAGCAGGGCGCTGGCCAGATCGCCATGGTGGTAGCGCTGCGGGGCTGGGGCACCGGGCGCATGGTCGCCAGTGGACGCGTCATCTGGTGACGGGGCGGAGAGTGCCTGTCGGGACAGGGTAGCGAAGCCAGATAACTTGACATCGACAAAATACACTTTATGATGATTTGACACTGTCAAGACAAGCCTGAAGACCAGCTTCACCGGAGGCGCCACCGCGATGAACCCCGACACCCTGTTCCAGGTCGCCAACCCGCTGGCCCTCGCGGGCTGGCTGGCGCTGGCCTTCAGCCCGCTGGCGCCCAGGCTGGCCCAGCGGGTCGCCGGCCTCTTCGTGCCGCTGGTGCTGTCGGCCGGCTACACGGCCCTCGTGCTGGCTTTCTGGGCCTCGTCCGAGGGCGGGTTCGACAGCCTGGCGAACGTCGCGCGCCTGTTCGAGAGCCGCTGGCTGCTGCTGGCCGGCTGGGTGCATTACCTCGCCTTCGACCTGCTGATCGGCGCCTGGGTGGTCCGCGTGGCGCGGCGCGAGGGCTTGCCGCACCTGCTGGTGCTGCCCTGTCTGGCGGCGACGTTTCTCTTCGGCCCGGCGGGCTTCCTGATGTTCCAGGCCTGGCGACTGTCGCTGCGCGGCCGGGCGGGCGGGAACGCGGGCACGGGGGTGGCCGCATGATGCAGACCCTTCACGCCGACTCGCCACGCTACACGCCGCTGGCCGTGTTCCTGGCGGTGGCGATGATCCCGGTGCTGGGCGCCATGGCGCTGGACGCGCGGCAGTTCCAAGGGGTCGACGTCTGGGCCAAGCCCTTGAAGTTCCTGGTCGCGCTCGTGGTGTACCTGATGACCCTGGCCTGGATGGCGCGCTTCGCCGACCCCGGCGTGACGGCCCGCCCCTGGTGGCGCTGGCACGAGCGCGCCGTCGTCGTCGCCGTCCTGGCGGAGATGGTGTGGATCGGCGGCGCCGCCGCCCACGGCGTGGGCTCCCACTTCAACGTCGGCACGCCGGCCATGGCACTGGTGTACAGCTGGATGGGTGTGGCGGCCATCCTGCTCACCTCGGCCACGACCACGCTGGCCTGGGCCGTCCACCGCAGCGCCCCGGGCCGGCTGCCGCCGGCCCTGAAGTCCGGTCTGTTCTGGGGCCTGGCGCTCACCCTGCCGCTCACGCTCGTCACCGCCGGCACCCTGTCCGGCAACGGCAGCCACTGGGTCGGCGGCACGCCCAGCGACGCGGGCGGTCTGGCCGGGATGGGCTGGTCCCGCGACGGCGGTGACCTGCGCGTGGCGCACTTCCTGGCCACTCACGCCCTGCACGCGATACCGTTGGCGGCCTGGGGTCTGTCCCGATGGGTCGGTGCCTCGGCCGTGGGCGCCGTCAGGGCATTCGCGCTCTTGTACACCGCGTTCGTGTTCTTCACTTTTGCGCAGGCGCTGAGGGGCCAGCCCTTCCTGCCGGGTCTGGGCTGAGGCGCCGACGCGCGTGATGGTACGCCGCGGGGTTGGGTGTGCAAGCCTGCCGGATCCAGCGTCACGGTGTGCTGGCAGCGCGCCGTGCCAGGAGGGGGCGTATCCAAAGCGTCAGGCCGGCCGCGGCCACCAATGGAAACGCGCCCCACTGCACGACGTACACGAAAGTGTCGTTCTTTCGCAGCGCGCCGGAGTAGACGAAGGCGCCCACGAGAGGCGTGGTGGCCAGGTGCAGGTAGCAAAGCAGGCGATGTGACAGACGCAGGGGCGTACTCCTTCAGCGTGACGAAGATTCCTCAGGTGCAGTGTGCGAGGTGCTCGTATGAAGAAAGGGCCTCATGGGCGCATGGACCCGATCAGGGAGACCCATCGACCTGGTCCAGGAATGCACCGATGCGGCGCTCCAGGTCCGGGTAGTGCGGATTGAAGGTGGCCCGGGCGCCGGCCTCTCCGGCAGGGGGTGACTGCCCTCCGGCGCCGTACCAGAGCCGTTCTGCCTGTCTGCAGGACCGTACCTCGTCTTCCGTACGGAACGGGGTGCTTCCGCAGTTGCGGTACTTGCCCAGCACGCCATAGTGCGGATTCCCTGGCGAGATGTGCACGGCGAGGTGGGAGAGTCCCACGACCCGCAACGTGGCGTCTGCAGCGGGGAGCCAGGGCACCCGTTCGCCCGGCGTCGCCCCGGGCTGGACAGAAAAGTAGTTCAAGAAGGTGCTGCGAGGATCGCGGGCGTTCGCCGCGAAGAACTGCCGGTTGCCGACCACATCGACCACCTCGTCGTCTTCGCTCTGCACGACCAGCCAGGGCATCTGCAAGCCTGCCTGCCGCCTCACGCTGGCATCCATCGCGCGCAGCACCGCCGAGGTCGAAGCGATGCCCCGCGTTGGCATCGCCTCGTAGCGCGCGAACTCCTCGCGAGGGCCCGAGCGTAGCCAGGGGCGAAAGGCGGCGATCCATCGGGCTTGCCGCGCCAGCAAGGGCGACTCGATGCGATAGGCCGGCGACAAGCCGATGACCGCATCGACCTGGCCGGGCCACTCGGCTGCGACGGTCACCGCCAGCGCGGCGCCGAGGGAGAAACCCGCGATCACGACCACCTCGTTCTCGCGTCCGGCCTGCAGGACGGCGGCCTCGACGTGATCCAGCCAGTCCTCGTGATCGACGACCATCAGGTCCGCCGGCCTTGTTCCATGTCCGGGCAGCAGCAGGACGCGTGATTCGAAACAAAGGTTCGACAGCGAAACAGCGAGATCGCGCATCGCGAAGGCGGTGTCGGACAGCCCGTGCACGAGGATCGCGATGCCGCGGGGCCGGCCGACCGGGCAGTGCGGGCTCGACAGGATCCGCAAGGGAGCCACCCAACCCAGTTCGGTATCGGCCATCGTCGGATCGAAGGGCAGCCGGTGCAGGCGCAACTCCTGGGTCACCTGCGCGACATAGGCATCGAAATCGGCGACGGGCGCGAGCGCTGGCGCGTTCTTCCAGCCGCTGCTCACGAGTTCCGAAGAGGGCGCCGCGCCGTCTCTCGAGGCGCAGCCGGACAAGAGCGAGGCCAGGGCGATGCAGATGGCGATCGCGGCCGTCGAAGCCCGGTCGAAGCGCTGGGACTGGATCGACACGGTTGGCTCCCTGCGGCGTGGATGAGGCTGTGGCTTGCTGGTGGGTGGCGCGGTGGAATCGAGCCCGGCCGGATCAGTGCTCAGGGCCCCGCCAGGCGCCACGTCGGGTCGATGAGCCGAGGTCGAGCACCAGCCGGCCCTCGACCTGCCCCGCCTCGATCAGGCGATGCGCCTCGACGGCCCCGTCGAGCCGGAAGACACGCTGGATGCTTGGCGAGATCCGACCGGCCTCCAGCAGGGCGAAGAGCGTCGAGAGATCTTCCTCGAACCAATCCGGATGACGGGCCCGGCACCCGGAGATGTCGTAGAAGGTGACCCGCCCCGAGACGCCCGCCCGGGAGGCCAGCCACTGGATGCGCAGGAAGTCGAAGGCGAAGCGCATCCGCGCCCAGCGGCCCGGCTGCGCCTTGCCGGCGCTGTGGGCGTCCCGGAACGCAGCGCTGAAGCCCAGCGCGACCAGTCGTCCGCCCGGCGCCAGGCGCGCCATCGTGGTGGCCAGCGGCTCCCCCCGGGCGGCATCCAGGATGGCCTTGAAACCGCCGACGTCGCGCGACAGGCGGTCCAGTTCTTCGGCGGCCCCGGCCCGGTCATAGGCCACAAAGGTCGCGCCGCGTTCGGTGATCGCCCGCTCCCGCCGCGCCGAGGCGACACCGACCGCAGCCAGCCCGTAGGCGCGGCACAGGTCGAGTGCCGCCAGGCCCACGGCGCCGCTGGCGCCGTGGATCAGGACGGGATCGCCCGGCTGGACCTGGGCCTCGCGGAAGAGCGCCTGATAGGCCGTCAAGTAGCTCAGGATCAGGGGCTCGGCCCGTGTCGCGTCGAGCCCCTCCGGAACGCGGACGAGCGTGGCGGCCGGACGCAGCAGGTGCGTCGCGTTGCCCCCCAGCTGGGTCAGGTCGGCCACCCGGTCGCCGACGCGCCATCGGGTCACCCCCGGCCCGACGGCATCGATGCGGCCGATGACGTCGTAGCCCAGGGTCAGCGGCAGCGTCAGCTTCAGGACCGGGTAGAGCTTGCGCCGGATCAGCATGTCGGTGAAGACGAGGCTGGACGCCTCGACCTGGATGCGCACTTCACCGGGGCCGGGCTGCGGCAGCGCCGCATCCTCCACCAGCTGGATGAGCTCGGGGCCGCCGAAGGCCGCGATCTGCAGATGCCTGACCGGCATGGCCGTCATCCTCGAGCGGGCTGGCGCCAGGCGCGCCAGAGGAACAGCAGTCCCAGCGCCATGAACCAGAGCTGGATCCCGGTGGTGGACACCACGATCGACACCGGCGGCGCGATGCCGAAGAGCTCGAGCGCCGGCAAGGCCACGAAGACACCGACCACGAGCCCCGCCACGCCCGCCCAGACCGGGAGCTGGCGGTCGCGCAGGATCACCAGGCTTGCGGCGATGGCCCAGATCGCGGCGAAGGCCGCCACACCCAGCATCTCCCCGATGGCGCCGCCCCAGGCGTTGATCGCTGCCTGCATGGCCTCGATCGCGGCGCTACCCTCCGCCGACAGGCCGGGGGCGGCGTACGCATCGGCCAGGACCGTGCTGCCGGTGAGCCAGCGCAGGATGCCGATCGACCGCGCGAGCGCCGAGGCCGCTGCCGCGCCGATCGCGATGAGCGCCAGCGCGCCCAGCGGGCCGGGCCGGGCCGCCAGGCGAACGGTCAGGACGCCCGTGGCCAGGAAAAGCAGCGAGTAGCCGAGGTAGAGCCCGTAGCCCAGCCGCACGCCGGCCAACTGCTCCCGCAGCAGGGGCAGCATCTGCGCAGGCGGGAAGTCGAGGCTGTCGGGCCACTGGATCGCGCCGCCGAGCACGGCCATGGGCGCGAAGAGGCTGAAGTCCTGCACGAGCAGGACGATGCCCGCTGCCAGCACAAGGCTGCGGGAGGGCGTGTTGTCGTCAGGGGAGGAGTCGATTGGCGATGGCATGGCAGATCGGGACGGCTGGGGTGTGCGCGCATCCCACGCCCACGCTCCGTGCGGAGTGTCCCGAGGGTCACGCCTGGCGCCAAGGCCCACAGCCGCATGCTCGGCATTCATTCCTGCATGGCGGAAGTGGGCACGCCGGGCACGCGCGGGAATGGCTTGCCCCGCCCGGGCCGCCGATGGGAAGATGCCGCGGCATCCGGGCGGTCTGGAACGACGGAGTCAGCCAAGAGCAGCAGCGTCGAGCCGAGCCCCGGCAACCGTCGGCAAGGAGTGCATCAGGATGGGAATCGAATCCCTGGGCAAGTTCGCCCTCGCGGTGATGAATTCGGCCTCGGGTGTCGTCGCGTGTCAGGGCATTGGCAATCCTGTACACCTCGCTCGTGTTCTTCACTTTCGCGCAGGCGCTGAGGGGCCGGCCCTTCCTGCCGGCTCTGGGATGATGCGCCGACGCGCCGGATGGCGCGCCACGGGGGCGAGCGTGCAGGTGATGTCGAGCGGGGTGCGAGCTTCGAAGGGGACCAGGCGGTGAGCACCGGATCACAGGGGCCGGCGACGGACGGCTGGCGCATGCGGCGCCGCTGGCTGCTTTTGGGGGGTGCCGCGGCGGCCGGCAGTCTGGCGCTGGGCAGTTGCATCGCCGTGAAGGAGGGAGCCTCGGCCGGCTACGCCGCTCCCGAGGCGGCGCCGCTCGCGCTGCCGCCCACGGGCGCGGATGCGGTGCGCACGGCGTGGGTCTTCAGTTCGGGCGGGCCGCGCGGCTTCGTGCACATCGGCGTGCTCAAGGGGCTGGCCGCGCTCGGGCTCCAACCCGATCTGGTGGTGGGCAGCTCGGTGGGCGCGCTGGCCGGCACGCTGTGCGCCGCGGGCCTGGACGCGGCCCGGCTGGAGGACCTGGCCCTGTCGGTCCAGCCCTGGGACCTGCTGCGCCTGAATCTGAGCGGGCCCGGGTGGCTGAGCGGCGCCGGCATGGCCGAACTCGTGCGCGAGGCGCTGGGGGGCCGGCGCCTGCAGGACCTGCCCGTGCCGATGGCCTGCGCGGCCCTCAGGCTCGACGACGGCGAGGTGGTAGCCTTCACGCGCTGCGACGCCGGCCTGGCGGTGCAGGCTTCCACCGCCATCGTGGGGCGCCTGGCCCCGGTGCCGATCCGCGGGGCCCGCTACGCAGACCCCGATCTGCACCTGCCGCTGCCGTTGCGCCTGGCGAGCCGGTTGGGCGCCACACGCGTGCTGGCCGTGGACGCCTCGGCGCACGAGGATCGCGCGCCGCTCGAGGCCGCCGCGTATCGCGACGCCGATCTGCGAAAGCGCGAGCTCACGCGGCCCGATGCACGCCTGGCCGATGTGCTGCTGCACCCCGACACTGGCTACCGGGCCGGCTGGACGCGCGACTACCGGGCCCGGCTGATCGCCCTCGGCGAGGAAGCGGTGCACGCCCAGGCCGAAGCCCTGCGCGAGCTGCACGCCGGCCCGCGCCGGATTGCGGGCGCCGGGCGCTGGGTTGCTGACGGCGGAGGCGAACAGCGGCCTGCATGACGCCCGCCGCATCGGGCGCTGCGGCGATGGTCACCGAGGTGCTTACGGGCTCGCACCGCCTACGCCAGCGCGCGCCCGATCAGGATCTTCTGCACCTCCGACGTGCCCTCGTAGATCTGGCATACGCGCACGTCGCGGTAGATGCGCTCGACGGGGAAGTCGCTGACGTAGCCATAGCCGCCGTGCACCTGGATGGCATCCGAGCAGACGCGCTCGGCCATCTCGCTGGCGAAGAGCTTGGCCATCGCGGCCTCCTTCAGGCAGGGGCGGCCGGCGTCCTTGAGCGCGGCGGCATGGCGGATCATCTGCCGCGCGGCCTCGATCTGCGTGGCCATGTCGGCCAGCTTGAACTGCACCGCCTGGTGCTGGAAGATGGGCTGGCCGAAGCTCTGGCGCTCCTTGGCGTAGGCCAGCGCGGCCTCGAAGGCGGCGCGCGCCATGCCCACGGCCTGGCTCGCGATGCCGATGCGCCCGCCCTCCAGGCCTGAGAGGGCGATCTTCAGGCCCATGCCTTCCTCGCCCAGCAGGTTCTGCACCGGCACGCGGCAGTTCTCGAACAGGATCTGCGCGGTGTCGCTGGCGTGCTGGCCCATCTTGTCCTCGAGCCGCGCCACGGTGTAGCCCGGGCTCGAGGTGGGCACGAGGAAGGCGCTGATGCCCTTCTTGCCCGCCGCCTTGTCGGTGACGGCCATGACGATGGCCACGTCGCCGTGCTTGCCGCTGGTGATGAACTGCTTGACGCCATTCAGGACGTAGTGGTCGCCGTCGCGCACCGCCGTCGTGCGCAGGCCGCCGGCCTCGGAGCCCACGTGCGGCTCGGTCAGGCAGAAGGCGCCGAGCATGTCGCCGCGGGCCAGCGGCTTCAGGAAGCGCTCCTTCTGGTCCGCGTTGCCGAAGGCCATCAGGATGCTGCACACCGGGCAGTTGTTGACGCTGACGATGGTGCTGGTGGCGCCGTCGCCGGCAGCGATCTCTTCCAGGATGACGGAGAGCGCCAGGTAGTCCAGCCCCGCGCCGTCCCACTCGGTGGGCACGGCCACGCCGTAGCAGCCGAGTTCGGCCAGACCGCGCAGCTGCGTCTTCGGGAACCGATGGCTCTTGTCCCAGGCGGCGGCGTGCGGCGTGATCTCGCGCTGCACATAGGTGCGCACGGCGTCCTGCACGGCCAGGTGGTCTTCGGGCAGCAGCATGGGGGATCCTGTGCAGTCGGAGGGGTGAGGGTGTGCCTGTCAGCCCACGCCCGGGGCGCGGCTGGTCCACAGGCGCCAGGCCAGCACGCCGAAAAGCACGCCGGCGCTGCCGTGCAGCCAGCGGCCCGTGGCCGCCGGCCAGGGCAGGGCGCGCAGCCGGGTGCACAGCGCCACCACGGCCAGCAGGAAGAGCGTGCCCTGCACCACGAACAGCGCGCCCAGCACCAGGAAGGCGGCGGTCTTGGCGCTGGCCGTGGGGGCGATGAACTGCGGCACGAAGGCCAGGAAGAACAGCGCCACCTTGGGGTTCAGCACATTGGTCAGCAGGCCGCGGTGGAACTCGGCCGCCCAGCGGGGAGCTGGCGCGATCGCGCAGGCTGCGGGCGTCGAGGCCGGGGGCGTCGAGGCCGGGGCCGCCTGCGTGCCGGCCAGGCCGCCGCCCAGCGCCGCCTGCGGCCGCCAGGCCGTGCGCAGCAGGCCGAAGGCCAGCCACAGCAGGTAGGCCACCCCGGCCGTCTTGAGGACGTCGAACACGGCAGCCGACACGGCCAGCAGCGCCGCCAGCCCGCCCGCGGCGGCCAGCGCGTGCACGGCGCAACCGGCGCCGATGCCCAGGGCCGCCGCCGCCCCGGCCCGCGGGCCCGCCTGCAGCGTGCGCGCGATGGTCAGCAGCAGGTCTGCGCCCGGGGTGGCGTTGAGCACCAGCGTCGCGCCGATGAACAGCAGCCAGGTCTGCGCGTCGGCCAGGCCCAGGGCTTCAAGCATGGCGGCTTCCTGGCGGGGTGTGCCGCGCGCCGGGCAAGGGCATGGTCGGCGCGCGCGCGCTCACGGCAGGCGCGCGGCGCCACGCCGAAGGCATCGCGACGAGCCCGACCGAGGGCGTGGCCGACAACCCCGCCGCCCCCTCCGCCAACAGCCCCGCTGCCGTCACAGCATCTCCAGCGCCATCGCCGTGGCCTCGCCGCCGCCGATGCACAGGGCGGCCACGCCACGCTTCAGCCCGCGCCGGCGCAGGGCGCCCAGCAGCGTGACGACGATGCGCGCGCCGCTGGCGCCGATCGGGTGGCCCAGCGCGCAGGCGCCGCCGTGCACGTTGACGATCTCGTGCGGCAGGTGGTACTCGGCCATGGCGGCCATGGTCACCGCGGCGAAGGCTTCGTTCACCTCCCACAGGTCCACCTGACCGGCCTGCCAGCCGGCCTTGGACAGCGCCTTGGCGATGGCACCCGCCGGCGCGGTCGAAAACCACTCGGGCGCCTGCGCGTGCACGGCGTGGCTCACGATGCGCGCCACGGGCTGCAGCCCCAGCGCGCGCGCGGTGCTTTCGCGCACCAGTACCAGCGCCGCCGCGCCGTCGGAGATGCTCGAGGCGTTGGCTGCGGTGATCGTGCCGTCCTTCTTGAAGGCGGGCTTCAGCGACGGGATCTTGTCGAGCTTGGCCTTGAAGGGCTGCTCGTCACGGGCGACGACGACATCGCCCGCCTTGCCCGGCAGGGTGACGGGAGCGATCTCCCAGTCGAAGCTGCCGTCCTCGTTGGCCGCCTTGGCGCGCGTGGTGGAGGCGATGGCGTAGGCGTCCTGGGCCTCACGCGTGAATGCGTACTTGGCGACGCATTGTTCGGCGAACACGCCCATGGCCTTGCCGCGTTCGTAGGCGTCCTCCAGGCCGTCCATGGCCATGTGGTCGAACATGGTGGCCGCGCCGTAGCGCACGCCCTTGCGCGCGAACATCAGGTGCGGCGCGTTGGTCATGCTCTCCATGCCACCGGCCACCACGGCCTGCGCGCTGCCGGCGGCCAGCATGTCGTGCGCGAACATCATCGCGCGCATGCCCGAGCCGCACATCTTGCTCAGCGTCACGGCGCCGGTGGCGTCGGGCAGGCCGGCGCGGCGCATGGCCTGCCGCGCCGGGGCCTGGCCCTGGCCGGCCATCAGGCAGTTGCCCATCAGCACCTCGTCGATGCGGTCGGCGGGCACGCCCGAGCGCTCGACAGCTGCACGGATGGCCACGCCGCCGAGTTCCCAGGCGGCCAGGGCGGCGAAGTCGCCGAGCAGGCCGCCGATGGGGGTGCGGACGGCGGAGACGATGACGACAGGGTCTTGCATGGAGGCCTCCGGTGTCTTGGGTGGAGCCGGGCCGGGTGTTCAGGCCGGCGTGTCGGCAGGACGGTGGTGTGCAAAGCGGCGCGAGGGGTCGTAGGGGAAGACGTCATGCACGTGGCCGGCGCGGATGCGCTGCTGGTGGCCTTGCCAGAAGGCCGCGTCCAGCAGGTCGGCGTGGTGGCGCATGAAGACCTCGCGCACCGCGTGGTTGCCGAGCAGGAAGGGGCCGAAGGTCTCGGGGAAGACGTCCTTCGGGCCCACCGAATACCAGATCTCGCCCGACATCTCGTCGTCCTCGTCGCGCGGCGCGGGCACGCGGCGGAAGTTGCAGTCGGTGATGTACTCGATCTCGTCGTAGTCGTAGAAGACGACCTTGCCGTGGCGCGTGACGCCGAAGTTCTTCCACAGCATGTCGCCGGGGAAGATGTTGGCGGCCACGAGGTCCTTGATGGCGTTGCCGTACTCCACGACCGCGCGCTCGATCTGCTCGCGCTGGCCGGCGGCCGAGGCGTCCTGCAGATGGATGTTGAGCGGGATCATGCGCCGCTCGATGTACAGGTGGCGGATCAGCAGCATGTCGCCGTCCTCCTCGACCAGGCTCGGGCAGAAGTGGCGCAGTTCAGCGATGAGTTCCTCGTCGAAGCGGTGGCGCGGGAAGGCGACGTTGCTGTACTCCAGTGTGTCGGCCATGCGGCCGACGCGGTCGTGCTGCTTGACCAGCAGGTACTTCGACTGGATCTGCTCGCGCGTGGTGTCCTTCTGCGGCGGGTAGAAGTCCTTGATGACCTTGAAGACGTAGGGAAACGACGGCAGGTCGAAGACCAGCATCACCATGCCCTTGATGCCCGGGGCGATGCGAAAGCGGTCGCTCGAGTGGCGCAGGTGGGCGAGGAAGTCGCGGTAGAACAGGTTCTTGCCGTGCTTCTGCAGCCCGAGGGCGCTGTACAGCTCGTTGCGCGGCTTGCGCGGCATCAGGCTGCGCAGGAATTGCACGTAGGCGCTGGGCACCTCCATGTCGACCATGAAGTAGGCGCGCGCGAAGCTGAAGACGATCAGCAGGTCGTCTTCGCGAAACAGCGCCGCGTCGATCACGAGCCGGCCCGATTCCGCGTGCAGCACCGGCAGGCACATCGGGATCTCGGTGTAGCCGTTGATCACCTTGGCGACGATGTAGGCGCCCTTGTTGCGGAAGAACAGCGAGCTCAGCACCTGGATCTGGAAGTTCGCACGCAGCAGCCATTTCCCGATGGGCAACTGCAGGTGCGCCTGCAGCGCCTCGATCACGGCGTCGACGTCGCGCGGCAGGTCCTCGAACTCGCGTTCGAGCTGGAAGTTGTCGACGATGCGAATGAGCGTCTCGCGCAGGTTCTCGCGCGTGGGGTAGTAGACGCGATAGGTCGGAATCGCCCCGGGCGCGTCGTTCTCGATGTATTCGGTGCTGACCGCCGGACGCACGAAGATGAACTCGTTGCGGAAATAGCTGCGCGTCAGCAGCTTGGCCGTGACCGAGTTGAAGAAGGTCTCGGCGAGCTCGGGTTGGTGGTGGTCGGTCAGCAGGCCGATGTAGTGCAGCTTGGCCTGCTGCCAGGTGTCCTGCGACAAGGTGTCGACGGCAAACTCGGTGCGCAGGCGTGCCACGGCTTCGTTCACACGCTTGTCGTAGTACTCGATGCGCTCGCGCTGGGCGCGCTGCTGGCCGTGCCAGTCGCCCTGCGCGAAGCGCTGCTTGGCCGCAGCGCTGACGGCGCGGAACAGGCGGTAGTGGCGGTCGAAGCCCTCGAGCATCGCCTGCGCGATGTCGAAGGCGCGGTGGTCCGTGAGTGCTTGCGGGAACATCGGCCAGCGGGCGTTTTCAGTCGTCGTCGTCGGGGAGCGTCAGCGCTTCGGTGCCGGTGGCCGTGGCGACGCGCCGATAGCGCTTGATCGCCGCCGAAAAGGTCTCCACCACGGTCTCGGTCCGGTCCATCGTCACCTGCAGGTCCTTCAGCAGGCCGTCGCGCAAGCCGTAGACCCAGCCGTGGACGGCCACGGGCTGCCCGCGCGCCCAGGCGTCCTGGATCACGGTCGACAGCGCCACGTTGCCCACCTGCTCGATCACGTTCATCTCGCACAGGATGTCCTCCTGCTGCTCCGGCGGCAGGTGGTCCAGGCGCTTGCGGTGGCGCAGGCGCACGTCGTGCACGTGGCGCAGCCAGTTGTCGGCCAGACCCACGCGCAGGCCGCGCATGGCCGCGCGCACGCCGGCGCAGCCGTAGTGCCCGACGACGAAGATGTGCTCGACCTTCAGGTGCTCGACAGCGAACTGCACCGTCGACAGCGCGTTCAGGTCGGAGTGGACGACGACGTTGGCGACGTTGCGGTGCACGAAGACCTCGCCCGGGTCCAGGCCGACGATCTCGTTGGCCGGCACCCGGCTGTCGGCGCAGCCGATCCACATGTAGCGCGGGGTCTGCTGCTGCGCCAGGCGGGTGAAGAAGCCCGGGTCGCGGGCCTTCGTCGCGCGGGCCCAGGCCTGGTTGTTGCCGAGAAGGCGGTGTGGCATGGCCGGTGTCGTCCGCAGCGTTCAGAGGGTCTCGGCGAACAGCTCGCGCCCGATGAGCATGCGCCGGATCTCGCTCGTGCCGGCGCCGATCTCGTACAGCTTCGCGTCGCGCCACAGGCGGCCCAGCGGGTAGTCGTTGATGTAGCCGTTGCCACCGAAGATCTGGATGCCTTCGCCGGCCATCCAGGTGGCCTTTTCCGCGCACCACAGGATGACGCTCGCGCAATCCTTGCGCACCCGGCGCACATGCCCGCTGCCCAGGGCGTCGAGGTTCTTGCCCACCGTGTAGCAGAAGCTGCGCGCGGCCTGCAGCACGGTGTACATGTCGGCGACCTTGCCCTGGATGAGCTGGAACTCGCCGATGCTCTGGCCGAACTGGCGGCGCTCGTGGATGTAGGGCACGACGTTGTCCATCACCGCCTGCATGATGCCCACGGGCCCGGCGGCGAGCACGGCGCGCTCGTAGTCCAGTCCGCTCATCAGCACCTTGGCCCCGCCATTGACGGCGCCCAGCACGTTGTCGGCCGGCACCTCGACGTCGCGGAACACCAGCTCGCCGGTGTGCGAGCCGCGCATGCCCAGCTTGTCGAGCTTCTGCGCGACGCTGAAGCCCTTCATGCCCTTCTCGATCAGGAAGGCGGTCACGCCCCGCGCCCCGAGCTCGGGCTCGGTCTTGGCGTAGACCACCAGGGTGTCGGCGTCCGGGCCGTTGGTGATCCACATCTTGCTGCCGTTGAGCAGGTAGCTGCCGCCCTTGTCCAGCGCGCGCAGCTTCATGCCCATCACGTCGGAGCCGGCGCCGGGCTCGCTCATCGCGAGTGCCCCCACGTGCTCGCCGCTGATCAGCCCCGGCAGGTACTTGCGCTTCTGCGCCTGCGTGCCGTTGCGGCGGATCTGGTTCACGCACAGGTTGCTGTGCGCCCCGTAGCTGAGCGCCACGCTGGCGCTGGCGCGGCTGATCTCCTCCATCGCGATCATGTGCGCGAGGTAGCCCATGCCGGCGCCGCCCTCGTCCTCGGGCACGGTGATGCCGAGCACGCCAAGCTCGCCCATCTTGCGCCACAGGTCCATCGGGAACTGGTCGCTGCGGTCGATCTCGGCGGCCCGCGGCGCGATCTCTGCCTGGGCAAAGTCGCGCACCGCGTCGCGCAGGGCGTCGATGTCTGCGCCGAGCTGGAAGTCGAGTCCGGGAAGGTTCATGCGGTGTTCTCCGTCGCGGTTGCGGCTGCGGTGGGGGCCTTGCGGCGGGGGCGGGTCCTGCCTCGGGCCTGGCTGAGGAGTTGCCTGCAGCGGGTTTCGTGCTGCCCGATCTCGGCCAGCGTCACCTCGAGGTCTTCGCGCTGCTGCTCCAGCAGCCGCCGGTGCTCGGCCAGCACGGCGAGGAAGGCCTGCAGTTGCGACACCGTGTCCGCAGGCGATTCGTACATGTCCACCAGCCCGCGGATCTCCAACAGGCTCAGCCCGAGACGCTTGCCGCGCAGTGTGAGCTTCAGGCGCGTGCGGTCGCGCTGCGTATACACACGGTTGCGCCCGGCGCGCGTGGGCTGCAGCAGTCCCATCGCTTCATAGAAGCGGATCGCCCGCGGCGTGATGTCGAATTCCTGCGCGAGCTCGGTGATCGTCAAGGAGGCTGGCCGTTCGGGGCGCGGCGCGCGCGAAGGCGGTGGGAGGGCGTGGGCTGACATCGTTAGACTGACGTTGACGTCAACGTCAATGTAACGCGATCGGACATGAACCCACGCTCAGACAGCGCGCTGCGCTATCCCCTGGACGACGCGCTGCCGCCGGCGGGAGGCAGCCTGGAGGTCGCGCCTGGTGTGCGCTGGCTGCGCATGCCGCTGCCTTTCGTGCTCGACCACATCAACCTGTGGCTGCTGCGCGACGAGATCGACGGACACCTCGGCTGGACCCTGGTCGACTGCGGCGTCGACACCCCGCCCACGCGGGCCGTCTGGGAGCAGGTGTTCGCGCAGGAACTCCAGGGCCTGCCGGTGCTGCGCGTCGTCGTCACGCACATGCATCCGGACCACATCGGCCTCGCGCATTGGCTGACCGCCCGCTGGAGCGAGCCCGGGCGCGAATGCCGCCTGTGGATCAGCGCCGCCGACTGGAACGCGGCCTGCAACGCCAGCCGCGGCAGCACCGGCCCGGCAGGCGAGGAGGCCGCGGCGTTCTACGCGCTGCACGGGCTGGACGACCCTGCCGTGCTCCAGCGGGTGCGCAGCCACCGCAGCGACTACATGACCCTGGTGCCCGAGGTCCCGCCCCGCCACCGCCGTCTCATGGACGGGCAGTTGCTGCGCATCGGCGGGCACGACTGGACGTGCCTCGCAGGCTACGGCCACTCCCCCGAGCACATCGCGCTGCACTGCCCGGCGCTGGACGTGCTGATCGCCGGCGACATGGTTCTGCCGCGGATCTCGACCAACATCAGCGTGTTCGGGCATGAGCCCGAGGGCGACCCGCTGACCTTGTACCTGGAGTCGTTGGCGCGCCTGCGCGCCTTGCCTGCCCACACCTTGGTGCTGCCCTCGCATGGCAAGCCCTTCACCGGTCTGCACGAGCGCATTGCCCAATTGGAGACCCACCACGCGCAACGCCTGGCCGAGGTGGCCCGGTCCTGTGCCCAGGAGCCCCGCTCGGCCTTGGACCTGCTGCCGGCGATGTTCCGGCGCCCGCTGGATGCCACGCAGATTCCCTTCGCCCTTGGCGAGGCCGTGGCGCATCTGCACCGGCTGTGGGCGCAAGGACTGCTGAAGCCGCTGCGCGGCGCGGACGGCGTGCGGCGCTGGGTCGCCTGCTGATCCCGCCAGTCACCCGAGATTCGGCAGCGGGGCCCGCCCGGGCGGGCTGTCGTCGGCCGCGATGGCAAGGCGCGAACCGCAGCCATGGCCTGTGCCATGGCGAGGATACGCAACGCCGCCAGCGTGGTCGAGGGCAGCTCGATCGGGTGTGCAGCGCTTTCACCCTGCTGCTGAAGCCGGTCGTGGCCGGAATCTTCCGACCCGGCAAGCACTTGCTCGCGGAAGAAAGCGGTCAACTGCCGAATCCAGGGTCACTCCAGCACGGGCAGCACCTCGTCGCGCAGCCGGCCGCGCGCGGCTTCCACGTCGGGCACGACGGAGCGTACGACGCTCCAGAAGGCCTCGGAGTGGTTCATCTCGCGCAGGTGCGCGAGCTCATGCGCGACGACATAGTCGATCACCGGCAGCCCGAAGTGCACGAGGCGCCAGTTCAGCCGTATCGAGCCGTCGGCGCTGGCGCTGCCCCAGCGCGTGGAGGCCGAGCTCAGCGACAGGCGGCGCATGCGCACGCCCAGCCGGGGGGCGTAGATCGCGCAGCGTTCCTCGAAGATGCGCCGGGCCTGGCGCTGCAGCCAGCCCTGCACGGCGTCGCGCAGCCGAGCCGGTTCCGCCTCGTGGGGCAGGCCCACGTGGAGCGTCAGGCGCGGAACACCGGGCAGGGTGTCCTCGGCGCTGCGCAGCACGGCGCCGGCGCTGCGCGGATCGACGACGACGATCACGGTCTCGCCCAGAAAGGGAAGGGTCGTGCCGTCGCGCCACTCGATGCGTGCCCGCTCCAGGCGGCGCGCGCGCTCGCGCTGCTCCTGGAGCTTGCGCAGGATCCAGCGCCCCTTGGCCCGCAGCGCGGTGTCGATGTCGGTCACGCCCACCCAGCGCGGCGCGCTCACGCTCAGGCCGTCCGGGCCGACGACGAAGCCGATGCTGCGCCGGCGCGCACGCCGCAGTTCGAAGGCCACGGCATGCCCCTCGAGCAGGACCTCGCGACTGGCGCGTGGGTGCTCGAAGCGCACCGCCGCGGCGGCGACGGCGGTGCGCGCCGGGGCGCATGCCGGCTGCGGCGGGTGGTGGTCGGCTGTACCGGGCCTGGGCGGGGCGGAGCTGCCCAGGCGCCGGTCGGCGGGCGGGCCATCGAACGCGGCTCCAACCGGCGCCGCCCGGTTCGCCCAGACGTCAGCGTGGGGGTCGTCGAACAAGGAAAGCTGCGTGGCTGCGCTTTCGCGCGGCTCCTGCGCGGCTGGAGGCCACCGGCTCGCGCCCATGGACCGCGAACGTCCTACCTGCCGGGCGCCGCCGGGGCGTAGGCCTCGGGGTCGATGCGACGCATCTCCGCCTCGATCCAGGCCTCGACCTCGCGCATCAGCTCGTCGGGCTGGCGCCCCGTGCTGTCGATCGGGCGGCCGATCGACACCGGCACCGTGCCAGGCCGCAGCAGGAAGCTCTTGCGCGGCCAGCAGCGGGCCGACGCCACGGCGATCGGTACGATCGGCACGCCAGCGGAGATGGCCAGGCGCGCTGCGCCGTTCTTGTAGGTGCCCTGGTCGCCGCGCGGGGTGCGCGTGCCTTCGGGGAACATGATGACCCACACGCCCTCGTCGAACAGCCGCCGGCCCTGCTCGGCGACCTTGGCCCAGGCCTCGGCGCGGCGGCTGCGGTCGATGTGCACCATGTCCAGCCGCCCCATGGCCCAGCCGAAGAAGGGGACGCTCAGCAGCTCGCGCTTGAACACGTAGGCCAGCGGGTGCGGCATCAGTGTCGGGAAGAAGAAGGTCTCCCAGGTCGACTGGTGCTTCGGTGCCAGCAGCACCGCCGAGCGTGCCTGTGCCGAGGTGGGCAGATGCTCGAGCCCGCTGACCTGCGGCTGCACGCCGCAGAGCACGCGCGCCCCCCACATCGCCACGCGCAGCCAGCCTATCGTCGGCCAGTACAGCTTCTGCCCGCGCCAGAAAAGCGACAGCACCAGCATGGCCACGGCCCAGGGCACGACCGTGACCGCCATCAGGCCGATGAACAGCATCGAGCGCAAGGCCCAGACGGCGCGCATCAGGATGGCTCCTGCGCCGTGGCGCCGGCGGCGCTGGCGCCGCGCGGGCTGCCGATCAGATGGTCGGCAAAGGCCGCCAGGTCGCGGTGCACGGTGGTCTCGGGTACCTGCTGCAGGATCTGCCGCAGGCCGTCCTCGTCCAGATCGGCGGCGCGGCCGCTGAGCACCAGGTGCGGCGGGCAGCCGGCGGCGCGCGCGGCCAGCAGGTCGCGCAGGGTGTCGGCGACCATCGGCACCCCGTGCAGGTCCATGCCGTAGCGCCGGCCGATGTCCAGCATCATTCCGGGCAGCGGCTTGCGGCACTCGCAGCGGTCCTCGGGGGTGTGAGGGCAGAAGAAGACGGCATCGATGCGCCCGCCGCTGCCCTGGGCCAGCCGCATCATCTGCTGGTGGATGGCATTGACCGAGGCCATGTCGATCATGCCGCGCCCGATGCCGGCCTGGTTGGTGGCCACCACCGCATGCCAGCCCGCATGGTTCAGGCGCGACAGCGCCTCGAGGGCGCCGCGGATCGGCACCCATTCCTCGGGGGACTTGACGTGGTCCTCGCGGTACTCGTTCAGGATGCCGTCACGGCCGAGGATAAGCAGCTTCACGGCAATGATTATCGTGGGCGCTGCGGTTCGGGGCGGCCCCTCATGCCGCCAGCCGTGCCAGGTCGGCCACGCGGTTCATGGCCCGGTGGAGTGCGCGCAGCAGTGCCAGACGATTGGCGCGCAGCGCCGGATCCTCGGCGTTCACCATCACGGCGTCGAAGAAGGCGTCCACCGGCGCCTTCAGCGCCGCCAGCGCCTGCAGCGATGCGGTCAGGTCGCCGGCTTCGAAGGCGGCTTCGGCGCGCGGTGCGACCGCATCCAGTGCGGCGGCCAGGGCCTGCTCGGCCGGCTCGACCAGGCGCGCCGGATCGATCTTGACCTCGGGCGCGTCGTCGGACTTGCGCAGGATGTTGCCCACGCGCTTGTTGGCGGCGGCCAGCGCCGCCGCCTCCGGCAGCGTGGCAAAGGCGCGCACGGCAGCCAGGCGCTGCGGCAGCGCTGCCCACTGCGCGGGCTCGAGCGCGAGCACGGCGTCGACCTCCTGCGCGCTCCAGCCCTGTTCGCGCAGCCAGCCCGACAGGCGCTCGTGCAGGAAGCGCAGCACTTCGGCCTGGGCCTGGCCATGGCCCTCGGGGAAGGCGCGGAAGGCCAGCCCCACGAGCTGCGGCACCGCCAGCCGCAGACGCCGCTCGACCAGCATCCGCACCACGCCCAGCGCGTGGCGCCGCAGCGCGAAGGGGTCCTTGTCCCCGGTGGGCAGCTGACCGATGCCGAACAGGCCGGCCAGCGTCTCGAGCTTGTCGGCCAGTGCCACCGCCAGGCCTGCATCGCCGCGCGGCAGCGCGTCGCCGGCGAAGCGCGGCTTGTAATGGTCTTCGATCGCATCGGCGATCGCGTCTCGCAGGCCGTCGTGGCGGGCGTAGTAGGCCCCCATGATGCCCTGCAGCTCAGGGAACTCGCCGACCATGTCGGTCAGCAGGTCAGCCTTGGCCAGCGTCGCCGCCTCGTCCGCGAGGTCGGCCAGCGCGAGGCCACCGATCTGCTCGCCGATCTGGCGCGCGATCAGGCGCACGCGCTCGACACGCTCGCCCTGGGTCCCCAGCTTGCCGTGGTAGACGACCTTGGCCAGCCCGGGCACGCGCGAGGCCAGCGTGCGCTTGCGGTCCTGGTCGAAGAAGAACTTCGCGTCCGCCAGGCGCGGCCGCACGACGCGCTCGTTGCCGGTGATCACGCGCGACGGGTCGGCCGGACTGACGTTGCTGACGACGAGGAAGCGGTGCGTGAGCCGGCCGTCGGCGTCCAGCATCGGGAAGTACTTCTGGTTGGCCTTCATCGTCAGGATCAGGCATTCCTGGGGCACGGCGAGGAACTCGGGCTCGAAGGTGCAGCGCAGCACGTTCGGGCGCTCCACGAGCGCAGTCACCTCGTCCAGCAGCGCCTCGTCCTCCACCGGGCGCAGACCTTCGCCCGCCGCGGCCTCACGCAGCTGGCGGGCGATCTCGGCGCGCCTCGCAGCGAACGAGGCGATCACCGCGCCTTGTTCGCGCAGGCGCTGCTCGTAGCCGTCGGCGTCGTCGATCACCACCGGGTCGACGGCGGCCTCGAAGCGGTGGCCGTGCGTCAGGCGGCCGGCGACGAGGCCCAATGCCGACACCGGCACCACTTCGCCGCCGTGCAAGGCCACGAGCGCATGCGCCGGGCGCACGAAGTTCACGCTCTTCCAGCCGTCGTCGAGCTGGTACTGCATCACCTTCGGGATGGGCAGCTTTGCCAGGGCCTCGTCGAGCGCACGCTGCAGCCCTGCGACCAGCGTTGCGCCAGGCTGCACGCTGTCGAGGAACAGTGCCTCGGCCTTGCCATCGACCGCGCGGCGCAGCCCGGCGGCTGCCGCGGCGTCGGCGCCGAGCGCTGCCAGCTTCTTGCGCAGCGCCGGCGTCGGCGCACCCGTGGCGTCCAGGCCCACGGCTACCGGCATCAGCTTGTGCGACATGGCCTTCGGCGGCGCGACGCCGCGCACGGCGCTGATCCGGGCGGCCAGGCGGCGCGGTGAGGCGTAGCTCGTCAGCGCCGCGCCTTCGGCCAACAGGCCCTGGGCGCGCAGCCCGTCGTGCAGCGATTGCCCGAAGGCCTCGCCCAGGCGCTTGAGCGCCTTGGGCGGCAGTTCCTCGACGAAGAGCTCGACCAGCAGGGCCGGGGTGTGGGTGGTGTCCATCGTTCAGGCCTCCTGGCGCTGCGGAGCCTGGGCTGCGCGCTGGGCCAGCACCTCCTCGGCCCAGGCGCGCGGCGCCATCGGAAAGCCGAGCCGGGCACGGCTGTCGACATAGCTTTGCGCCACGGCGCGGGCCAGATGCCGGATGCGGCCGATGTAGGCGGCGCGCTCGGTCACGCTGATCGCGCCGCGCGCGTCCAGCAGGTTGAACGAGTGGGCGGCCTTCAGCACCTGCTCGTAGGCGGGCAGCGCGAGCTGCTGCGCGATCAGGTGCAGCGCCGTCTTCTCGTGCGCGCCGAAGGCTCCCAACAGGAAGTCCACGTCGCTGTGCTCGAAGTTGTAGGTGCTCTGCTCGACCTCGTTCTGGTGGTAGACGTCGCGGTAGTGAAGGCGACTCGAGGTCGCGCCGGGCGTCGCCGCAGCGCTTTCGGTCCAGACCAGGTCGTAGACGTTCTCCACGCCCTGGATGTACATCGCCAGGCGCTCCAGGCCGTAGGTGATCTCGCCGGTCACGGGCTTGCAGTCGATCCCGCCCACCTGCTGGAAATAGGTGAACTGGGTCACCTCCATGCCGTTGAGCCAGACCTCCCAGCCCAGGCCCCAGGCCCCGAGCGTCGGGTTCTCCCAGTCGTCCTCGACGAAGCGGATGTCATTGCTCTGCAAGTCCAGCCCCAGGGCCTGCAGAGAGCCGAGGTAGAGCTCGAGGATGTTCTTCGGCGCCGGCTTGAGCACCACCTGGTACTGGTAGTAATGCTGCAGGCGGTTCGGGTTGTCGCCGTAGCGGCCGTCCTTGGGGCGCCGGCTGGGCTGCACGTAGGCGGCCTTCCAGGGCTCGGGCCCGAGGGCGCGCAGGAAGGTCGCGGTATGGCTGGTGCCGGCACCGACCTCCATGTCGTAGGGTTGCAGGAGCGCGCAGCCCTGCGCGTCCCAGTAGGACTGCAGGTTCAGGATCATCTGCTGGAAGGTCAGCATGGCAGTGGCCGGCGACGGCCCCCGATCTGGGAAAACCCGAAAGTTTACGGGGGCGGGCCGTGCAGGCCGGTTCAGGGGGCGTGGCTGCGGCGGCGCGCGCAGGCGGCGACCAGCGCGAGCGCCAAGGCAAACAGGGGCCACAAGCCCCAGCGCCCGGCCCAGGCGGCGTAGGGCGTCGTGCCGATGCGGCCCTCGAACTCCCCGTCGAGCAGGCCGCGCTGGCGCGGCTCGAGCCGGTGCGTGACCAGGCCGCGATGGTCGACGATCGCCGTCGAGCCGGTGTTGGTCGCGCGCAGCATGGGCCGCTGCAGTTCGAGCGCGCGCAGGCGCGAGATGTTCAAGTGCTGCGGTATGGCCACCGTGTCGCCGAACCAGCCGATGTTGCTGAGGTTGACGAGCACCGTCGGGGCCTGGGCGGCGTCGACGAAGCGCACGGCGAGCTCCTCGCCGAACAGGTCCTCGTAGCAGATGTTGGGAGCCAGGCGTTGCCCGCCCACGGCCAGCGAGGGCGCGTTCACCGGGCCGCGGTCGAAGTCGCCAAGGGGGATCTGCATCAGTTCGGTGAACCAGCGAAAGCCCCACGGTATGAACTCGCCGAAGGGCACGAGATGGGCCTTGTCGTAGCGATAGGCCTGCGCCTGGCCCGGCAGCAGCCCGACCGCCGAATTGGTGTAGCCGGTCTCGAAGCTGCCCAGCGGCATGCCGATGAGTGCGGCCTGGGTGGACTTCTGGAAGTGCTGCGCCAGCGTCTGCCACCAATCTGGGGCGATCGCGGCGAGTTGCGTGGGCAGCAGTGGAAGGGCGGTTTCCGGGGCGACCACGAGCTGCCCGCGCGCCTGCGTGAGGGCATCACCCAACCAGGCAAGGTGTTGCGGCAGGCGCTCACCCGAGAACTTCTCGTCCTGCGCCACCCGTGGCTGCAGCAGGGTCACCGACATCCGGCCCGCCGTCTGCGTGAATTCCAGCGGGCGCAGCAGGGCGGGCGCCAGCAGCAGCGCCAGGCCTGCGGCGACGGACAGGGCGCGGGGGCCATGCGCAAGCGCACGCTGCCTGCGCGTGCCGTCACCTGGTCCTGTGCCCGGCGGCGCCCCGGTCGGCACGGCGCCGAACACGGCCAGCGAGGCGGCAAAGGCCAGCACCGCACCCATTCCATACACGCCGATCCAGGGCGCGAGCCCCGCCAGCGGTGCGTCGACCTGGGTGTAGCCGCTGGCGGCCCAGGGAAAGCCTGTGAACAGCGCGCCGCGGGCCCACTCCGCCAGCAGCCACAGCGCCGCAAACAGCCCGGCGTCGCGCAAGGGCTGGCCGCTGCGCCAGCGTGCCCAGGCGGCGCAGGCCAGCGCCAGGTAGCACGACAGCGCCGCGGCCAGGGCCAGCACGGCCAGCGCCGCCATCCAAGCCGGCAGCCCACCGTAGCGGTGCATGCTGATGTGCAGCCACCACACGGCGGCGAGCAGCCAGGCGGTGCCGAAGACGCCGCCGAGCCAGGCCGCGCGCCCGACGCCGGCCTGCCGCAGCCGCCAGCCGAGCACGCCCACGGCCAGCGGCGCCGCCGCCCAGGCCTCGGTGTAGGTGCAGGCCAGCGGCAGCGCCGCGCCTGCAGTTGCGACGGTCAAGGTGTCGAGCGCGGCCCTGCCCGCCCGCGGGCCGCGCGCCTCGTCCACCGCGTGTTCCGGGGTGTCGGGCCCGTGCACTCAGCCCGCCGCCTCGAGGGCGGCTGCGTCATCGAGGGGCGCGCGCGCGACGCGGAACCATCGCACGGCGCCGCCCCGGGTCAGCATCACGGTGAAGCGCAGGCCCGCCAGGTCCACCGCCTCGCCCCGGCGGGGCACCCTGCCCAGCCGATCGGCCACCAGGCCGCCGATGGTGTCGAAGTCCTCCTGAGGCAGTTCCACAGCGAAGGTGTCGTTGACGACCCGCACCTGCGCATCGCCAGCCACGCGGTGGCTGCCATCGGCCAGCGAGACGATGCCGCTGTCGGCGTCGCGCTCGTCGAACTCGTCCTCGATCTCGCCGACGATCTCCTCGAGCACGTCCTCGATCGTGATCAGCCCGGCGGTGTTGCCGAACTCGTCGATCACGATCGCGAGGTGATTGCGATTCGAGCGGAAGTCGCGCAACAACTCGTTCAGGCCCTTGCTCTCGGGGACGAAGACCGCGGGCCGCAGCAGCGTGCGCAGGTTCAGCTCGGGCGCGCGCTGCAGCTTCAGCAGGTCCTTGGCGAGCAGGATGCCGATGATGTTGTCGCGCTCGCCGTCGTGCACCGGGAAGCGCGAATGCCCGGTGTCGATGACCAGGGCGAGCAGTTCGTCGTAGGGAGCGTTGATGTCCAGCAGGTCCATGCGCGGCGCGGCGACCATGACGTCGCCGGCCGTCATGTCGGCCATGCGGATCACGCCCTCGAGCATGGCACGCGATTCGGGCCCGATCAGCTCGCGCTGCTCGGCGTCGGCCAGCGATTCGATCAGCTCGTCGCGGGAGTCGGGGCCTGGGGAGATGAATTCGACCAGCCGCTCGAAGAGGGTGCGCTTGTCGAGAGGCTTGTCGGCACCGCGCGCGGTCGGATGGCGCGGTGCCTTGGCTGGCGGAGTTTCTGACACGATCGTGCCGGAAGTGACGACAGGCAGGAGAATACCGCAGCGCCAGTCGCGCGGTGCCGCAAAGCGGACCGCCGGCTGAGCGGGCGGCTTGAATTCCGCCCGCGTGCACTGCAACTCAGCCCCACACCATTCAGCGCCCGAACGCGCCCCACGCCATGTCCCTCATCCCTGTCACCATCCTCACCGGTTTCCTCGGCGCCGGAAAGACGACGCTGCTCAAGCGCGTGCTGACCGAGGCCCACGGCCAGAAGATCGCCGTGATCGAGAACGAATTCGGCGCGGAGAACATCGACAACGACATCCTGTCGGTGAGCACCGAGGAGCAGATCATCCAGATGAGCAACGGCTGCGTGTGCTGCACGATCCGCGAGGACCTGCGCACCACGCTGGCCGAACTGGCGGAGAAGCGGCGCAAGGGCGAACTGCACTTCGAGCGTGTCGTCATCGAGACCACGGGCCTGGCCGACCCCGGGCCGGTGGCCCAGACCTTCTTCATGGACGACGAGGTGGCGGGCAGCTTCCTGCTCGACTCCATCCTGACCCTGGTCGATGCCAAGCACGCCGACCAGCAACTTGACACGCGCCAGGAGGCGCGCCGGCAGGTGGGCTTCGCCGACCAGATCTTCATCAGCAAGACCGACCTCGTGCCCCCGGGCGCGGTCGACGCCTTGGTTCACCGCCTCAAGCACATGAACCCGCGCGCGCCGCACCGCGCGGTGCACTTCGGTGAGGTGTCGATCGCGGAGGTGTTCGACCTGCGCGGCTTCAATCTGAATGCCAAGCTCGACATCGACCCCGATTTCCTCAATGCCGACGACGGCCACGGCCACGATCATGGGCACGACCATGACCATGACCATGAGCACGGCGAGCATTGCGATCATCCCCATCACCACCGCCACGACGACGACGTCAAGTCCTTCGTCTACCGCGCCGACCGGGCCTTCCATCCGGCCAAGCTCGAGGATTTCCTCGGCGCCGTGGTCCAGGTCTACGGCCCGAAGATGCTGCGCTACAAGGGTGTGCTGCACATGAAAGGCAGCGACCGCAAGGTCGTCTTCCAGGGCGTGCACCAGTTGATGGGCAGCGACCTCGGCCCGAAATGGGCGCCCGGCGAGAAGAAGGAAAGCCGCATGGTCTTCATCGGCATCGACCTCCCGCGCGAGGTGCTGGAGCAGGGCCTGGAGCAGTGCCTCGTCTGAGGGCATATCCGTTTGCAGAGCTCTTCGGCGCCGCGGTGTCGGCGCTGAATGCAGGCGGCGTGCCGCCGTGGCTACAATCCGCGCGCTTCGGCAGGGGGGGCGGCTTTGGTCGCGGGTCTCCTGGCCGAGCCCGGCATGCACCCGCAGGATCCCGGCACAAGGACCCCAGGCCAGGAGAGACCCGTGAGCAAGACCCCTGCCAAGCCGGCTGCAGCCCCCAAGGCGGTCAGCGCCAAGACGGGCGGCAAGCCGGAACCCGTCAAGTCCGTGGCACCGGCGCCCACACACTCATTTGCTGATCGTTTCGGACCGGTGCGTGCGCCGGCCCGGGCTCACCCTGAACCGATGGAACCTGTGAAGACTCCGGTCAAGTCCGACCCCAAGCTGGCCAACGCCTGGAAGACCAAGGCGGGCCGCGACCTGACCGAGGACGAGCTCCTGGCGATGCCCGAGTCGGAGTACATGAACGACAAGCAACTGGAGTTCTTCCGCGCCCGCCTGCAGGGCCAGAAGGATGACCTGCTGTCCAACGCCGGCGAGACCACCGAGCATCTGCGCGAGGACACGACCATCGTGCCCGACCCGGCCGACCGCGCCACGATCGAGGAGGAGCACGCCCTGGAGTTGCGCACCCGCGACCGCGAGCGCAAGCTGCTGAAGAAGATCAGCCAGGCCCTGGCCCTGCTGGACACCGGCGAGTACGGGTACTGCGACGAGACCGGCGAGCCCATCGGACTGCCGCGCCTGCTGGCGCGTCCGACGGCGACGCTGTCCCTGGAGGCGCAGCAGCGGCGCGAACTCAAGCAGAAGATGTTCGGCGATTGACGGCCATGGCGGTGGAACCGCCGCCTTGCTTGCCGGTCAAGGTCCACGGGGCCCCTTCTGCGCGTCGAAATGTCGCTGACGGGTGGTTGGTGGGTGCGGCTCCTCGGGCATGCCGACCTCGCCCTGGGTTTGCGTGTATCGCGCTTGGCGCGCCGGCGGCTTCGGCAAGTCAACGACCGTGCGGCCGACCGCGAGCCAGACCGGCCGGACGAGCCCCTTTTCCTGCAGCCTGAGGGCCACCCTGCATGAACGACAGTTTTCACGGCACGACCATCCTCAGCGTGCGTCGCGGCGCGCGCGTGGCCATGGGCGGTGACGGCCAGGTCACGCTCGGCAACATCGTTGTCAAGGCGAGCGCGCGCAAGGTGCGCAAGCTCCACCGCGACCAGGTGCTCGCCGGGTTCGCCGGTGCCACGGCCGATGCCTTCACGCTGTTCGAGCGTTTCGAGGCCAAGCTCGAAAAGCACCAGGGCCACCTGGTGCGCGCGGCGGTCGAACTGACCAAGGACTGGCGCACCGACCGCGTTTTGCGTCGGCTCGAAGCCATGCTCGCCGTGGCCGACCGGGAGAGCTCGCTCATCATCACCGGCAACGGCGACGTGCTCGAGCCCGAGCGCGGCATCGTGGCCATTGGCTCGGGCGGTGCCTACGCCCAGGCGGCGGCGATGGCGCTGATGGAGCACACCGAGCTCGCCCCGTCCGAGGTGGTGGCCAAGGCGCTGTCGATCGCCGGCGAGCTGTGCATCTACACCAATCAACGCCACACGATCGAGGTGCTCGAGTGACGCTGCCGATGACCCCCCGTGAGATCGTCTCCGAACTCGACCGCCATATCGTCGGCCAGGCTGCGGCCAAGCGCGCGGTCGCGATCGCCTTGCGCAACCGCTGGCGGCGCCAGCAGGTCGACGACAAGCTGCGCGGCGAGATCACGCCGAAGAACATCCTGATGATCGGCCCCACGGGCGTGGGCAAGACCGAGATCGCGCGCCGCCTCGCGCGCCTGGCCGACGCGCCTTTCGTCAAGGTCGAGGCGACCAAGTTCACCGAGGTGGGCTACGTCGGCAAGGACGTCGACACCATCGTGCGCGACCTCGTCGAGGTGGCCGTCAAGCAGGAGCGTGAGCGCCAGGTCCGCACCAAGCGCACCCAGGCCGAGGATGCGGCCGAGGACCGTGTCCTCGACGCGCTTGTGCCGCCGCCGCGTTCGGACTTCGGCGCGCCGCAGGGCGTCGCCACCGACAACACGGCACGCCAGATCATGCGCAAGCGGCTGCGCGAGGGGACGCTCGACGACAAGGACATCGAGATCGAGGTCGCCGAGGCCCGCCCGGCGCTGGAGGTCATGGGCCCGCAGGGAATGGAGGAGATGGCCGAGCAGCTCAAGGGCCTGTTCTCGCAGATCGGCCAGGGCCGGCGCCGCACGCGCCGACTGAAGGTGCGGGAGGCGCTGCGCCTGCTCGTCGACGAGGAGGCCGCCAAGCTTGTCAACGAGGAGGAGATCCGCGCCACCGCACTTGCGCACGCGGAGTCCTCCGGCATCGTCTTCATCGACGAGATCGACAAGGTGGCCACGCGCAGCGAGCACGGCGGCGCCGACGTCAGCCGCCAGGGCGTTCAGCGCGACCTGCTGCCGCTGGTGGAGGGGACCTCGGTCAACACCAAGTACGGCATCGTCAGGACCGACCACATCCTGTTCATCGCCTCCGGCGCCTTCCACCTGGCCCGCCCCAGCGATCTGATTCCCGAGCTGCAGGGCCGCTTCCCGATCCGCGTCGAGCTGTCCTCGCTGACGGTGGACGACTTCGAGGCCATCCTGACGAGCACCCACGCGAGCATCGTGCGCCAGTACCAGGCCCTGCTCGCCACCGAGGGCGTGACGCTGGAGATCACGCCACAGGCCGTGCGGCGCATCGCCCAGATCGCCTGTGACGTCAACGAGCGCACCGAGAACATCGGCGCGCGGCGCCTGGCCACCGTGATGGAACGCCTGCTCGATGAAATCAGCTTCGAGGCGCCCGACCGCAGCGGACAGGCGGTGACGATGGATGCAGCCCAGGTCGACGCCTGCCTGGGCGCGCTCGCCCGCAACGAGGACCTTTCGCGCTACGTGCTGTAGAGGCTGAGAGGCTTCCCCTCGTGGTTGCCGTGCGCGCGCAGACTCCCCGCCTTCAGCCGCCCGCACGCTCGGCTTGCAGCACCAGCAGGCCGTCGAAGATCAGCGCGTCGACGAGCTCATGCGGAACGTCGAGATAGGGTGAGACCTTCCAGCCCGCGCCGCCGGTCATGAGGGTGTGCGGCGGTCGGCCGCAGTGCGCGCTCAGGCGCCGGTGCATGCGCTCGATCGCACCGGTGATCGCGTAGGTGCCGCCGCTGGTCAGCGCGTCACTCGTGTTCTTCGGAAAGTCGACGACCTCGCCCGTGGGTACGCGCAGGCCGGCGGTGCCGCCTTCGAGCGCGCGCAGCATGATGCCGTGTCCGGGCAGGATCAGGCCGCCGAGGAAGTGGCCGTCGGCGTCCATCGCGTCCACAGTGACAGCAGTGCCGATCATGACGACCAGCACCGGCCCCGATTCGCCGCGCGCGACGCAGCGCCAGCGTGCACCGACCTGGGCCACGAAGCGGTCGGTGCCGAGCCGCCCCGGATGGTCGTAGCCGTTGATGACGCCACCGCCCTTCGGGCCCGAGGCCACCCAGCGACCGGGAATGTCCCACAGTTCGAGTTGTTCCTCGACCCGCTTGCGCACCGCATCGCCGGCGACGTTGCAGCCCAGCATGCCCTCGGGCACTGGAAGGTTGCGCCAGTCGCCCTCGGCCAGGGTGTCGATGTGCTCCAGGAAGACCGCGCCCTGGGCCAGCAGCCGCGCTGCCGGCCGGCCGGAGTCGAACACGGCCCACTTCAGCCGCGTGTTGCCGATGTCGATTGCCAGAAAACCCATGGACCGCGCCCTCGCCACTCCCCCTGACCGCAGCCCTGCATCCTAACCACTGGAGCCCGGGTCTTGCGCCGCCCTGAGGGTTTGCCCGCCGCCTGGCAAGCTCGTGTCAGGCGGAGATGGCATCATTGCAATTGACGTTAACGTCAACCGGGAACCTGCAAATGACCGATCTCTCCGCCGAATTCAAGGCCCTGGCCGAGTACCGGCCCGTCAACAAGGTGCGCTTCGTGACGGCGGCCAGTCTCTTCGACGGGCACGACGCGGCCATCAACATCATGCGTCGCATCCTCCAGGGCATGGGCGCGGAGGTCATCCACCTCGGGCACAACCGCTCTGTCGACGAGGTCGTCACTGCGGCGCTGCAGGAAGACGCGCAGGGCATCGCGGTCAGCAGCTACCAGGGCGGGCACGTCGAGTACTTCAAGTACATGGTGGACCTGCTGCGCGAGCGCGGCGGGCCCGACGTGCAGGTCTTCGGCGGCGGCGGTGGCGTCATCGTCCCGGCGGAGATCCGCGAACTCCAGGGCTACGGTGTCGCGCGCATCTACAGCCCCGAGGACGGGCAGCGCATGGGGCTGCAGGGCATGATCGGCGAGATGCTGATGCGCTGCGATCGCGACCTGTCGGTGCAGGCGCCCCGTGACGTGGCTGCGCTGCAGGGGCACACCGGGACGGCCTGGCGCGCGTTGGCGCAGGCGATCACGGCGCTGGAGAACGGGCGCGCCGATCCGGCCTTCAAGAGCGCGCTGCACGCCCAGGCGGCGCAGGCGCGCGTGCCCGTGGTGGGCATCACCGGCACGGGCGGGGCGGGCAAGTCCAGCCTGACGGACGAACTCATCCGCCGCCTGCGCCTGGACCAGGGCGACGCGCTGCGGCTGGCGGTGATCTCGATCGACCCGAGCCGGCGCAAGAGCGGCGGCGCTCTGCTGGGCGACCGCATCCGCATGAACGCCATCGGCGAATGGTCTGCCTCGAGGCTCGCGCTTGCGCAGAGTTCGCCATCCGCCGAGTCGGATGACGCCGCCTTGGGGCGGCCTGGCGGTCGCGGAGGGCAGGGCGCGCGCGTCTTCATGCGCAGTCTGGCCACACGCGACTTCGGCAGCGAGATCAGCCAGGCGCTGCCCGACGTGATCGCGGCGTGCAAGTGCGCCGGCTTCGACCTCATCGTCGTCGAGACCTCCGGCATCGGCCAGGGTGACGCCGCGATCGTGCCACTGGTGGACGTGCCGGTGTACGTGATGACGCCGGAGTTCGGCGCCGCGAGCCAGCTCGAGAAGATCGACATGCTGGACTTCGCCGAGTTCGTGGCGATCAACAAGTTCGACCGCAAGGGCGCGCTGGACGCGCTGCGCGACGTGGCCAAGCAGGTGCAGCGCAACCGCGAGGCCTGGGGGAAGCGGGCCGAGGAGATGCCGGTCTTCGGCACCATGGCCAGCCGCTTCAATGACGATGGGGTGACGGCGCTGTACCAGGCGATCTTGCCGCGTCTGGGAGAACTCGGGCTGCGGCTCATGCCGGGCCGGCTGGCACCGATGTCCACGCGCCACAGCACGCAGCAGGTGGCCATCGTTCCCGGGGCGCGGGTGCGTTACCTGGCCGACGTCGCCGACACCGTGCGCGGCTACAAGCGGCGCGCGCGCGAGCAGGCGGCGCTGGCCCGTGAGGTGCAGCAATTGAGGGCTGCGGCGGGCATGCTGGCGGCCAGCAAGCCCGACAAGCCGCGAGCCGCCGATGCCGCGCTGACCCTGGCCGATGAGCGCGAAGCCCGGCTCGATGCGCGCGCGCGCAATCTTTTGGCCCAGTGGCCCGAGACGGTCCGCACCTACGCCGGCGACGAGTACGTGGTGAAGGTCCGGGACCGCGAGATCCGCACCGCGCTCACCCACACCACGCTGTCGGGCAGCAGGATCCGCAAGGTCGCGCTGCCCGCCTGGGAATGCCACGGCGAACTGCTGAAGTGGCTGCTGCTCGAGAACGTGCCCGGCTCCTTCCCCTACACCGCCGGCACCTTCGCCTTCAAGCGCGAGGGCGAGGACCCGACGCGCATGTTCGCCGGCGAGGGCGATGCCTTCCGGACGAACCGTCGCTTCAAGCTGTTGTCCGAGGGCATGCCGGCCAAGCGGCTGTCCACCGCCTTCGACTCGGTCACGCTGTACGGACACGACCCCGACCTGCGCCCGGACATCTACGGCAAGGTGGGCAACTCTGGCGTGTCGATCGCGACGCTGGACGACATGAAGGTGCTGTACTCGGGATTCGACCTGACGAACCCGACGACCTCGGTCAGCATGACGATCAACGGGCCGGCGCCGTCGATCCTGGCGATGTTCATGAACACCGCGATCGACCAGAACCTGGAGAAGTTCCGCGCCGACAACGGCCGCGTGCCCACCGACGACGAGGCGCACAAGATCCGCGCCTGGACGCTGGCCAACGTGCGCGGCACGGTGCAGGCCGACATCCTGAAGGAGGACCAGGGCCAGAACACCTGCATCTTCTCCACCGAGTTCAGCCTGAAGGTGATGGGCGACATCGCCGAGTACTTCGTGCAGCACGACGTACGCAACTTCTACTCGGTCAGCATCTCGGGCTATCACATCGCCGAGGCTGGAGCCAACCCGATCAGTCAGCTCGCCTTCACGCTGTCCAACGGCTTCACCTTCGTCGAGGCCTACCTCGCGCGCGGGATGCACATCGACGACTTCGCGCCCAACCTGAGCTACTTCTTCAGCAACGGCATGGACCCGGAGTACACGGTGCTCGGGCGCGTCGCGCGCCGCATCTGGGCGGTGGCGATGCGCGAGCGCTACGGCGCCAACGAGCGCAGCCAGAAGCTGAAGTACCACATCCAGACCAGCGGCCGCAGCCTGCACGCGCAGGAGATCGCCTTCAACGACATCCGCACCACGTTGCAGGCGCTGATCGCGATCTACGACAACTGCAACAGCCTGCACACCAACGCCTACGACGAGGCCATCACCACGCCCACCGAGGAGAGCGTGCGCCGCGCCATGGCGATCCAGCTGATCATCAACCGCGAGTGGGGCCTGGCGAAGAACGAGAACCCGAACCAGGGCGCCTTCATCATCGACGAGCTGACCGAGCTGGTCGAGGAGGCGGTGCTGGCCGAGTTCGAGCGCATCGCCGAGCGCGGCGGCGTGCTCGGCGCCATGGAGACCGGCTACCAGCGTGGCCGCATCCAGGAGGAGAGCATGCACTACGAGATGCTCAAGCACACCGGCGAGCACCCGATCATCGGCGTGAACACCTTCCGCAACCCGGCAGGCGACCCGGTGCCCGAGCACATCGAGCTCGCGCGCTCGACCGAGGACGAGAAGCAATCGCAGCTGCAGCGCCTGCACGATTTCCACGCCCGCCACGCCGACGTGGCGCCGGCGGTGCTGCAGCGGCTGAGGCAGGCGGTGATCGACAACGCCAACGTCTTCGAGGTGTTGATGGAGGCGGTGCGGTGCTGCAGCCTGGGCCAGATCACCAGCGCTCTCTTCGAGGTGGGCGGGCAGTACCGGCGCAGCATGTGAGCGGGCGCCCACCGCAAGTTGCGGCCGTCCTGGCGACCCGCGCGATGGCCGTAACCGGCGGGAGGGTCGGGGACGTCTCGGCGCCGCTAAACTCATGCGTCCGGCGCGCGATGCTCGCGCACCTCCCCGCATGATGAGTACCCGTCCCCCCGTCATCGCCGTCTACCCCGGGACCTTCGACCCGATCACGCTCGGCCACATGGACCTGATGGCCCGCGGCGCTCGCCTGTTCGACCGCCTCGTGCTCGGCGTGGCCTCAGGGCATCACAAGCGCACGATGTTCACGCTCGATGAGCGCCTGGAGATGGCGCGCGAGCTCGCGGCGACGCATCCCAACGTCGAGGTCGAACCCTTCGACGGTTTGCTGACCCACTTCCTGGCGCATGTCGGCGCCCAGGTGGTGCTGCGCGGCGTGCGCACGACGAGCGACTGCGACTACGAGTTCCAGATGGCAGGCATGAACCGGCGCCTGATGCCGTCCATGGATACCGTCTTCCTCACCCCGGGTGCGGCGCTGCAGCACATCAGCGCCACCTTCGTGCGCGAGATTGCCACCCTGGGGGGTGATGTCTCGAGTCTCGTGGCGCCATCCGTGTTCCAGCGCGTGATGGCCCGGGTCGGCCGGACCGCCAGCGCGTAGCAGCCGCTGCTGCCGCGCGCGGTCTTTCCAACGACACCTCTGCCACGCGAGCCCGACCGCCATGGCCCTGTGGATCACCGACGAGTGCATCAACTGCGACGTCTGCGAGCCGGAGTGCCCCAACGAGGCGATATCCATGGGCGAGCAGATCTACGAGATCGACCCCCACAAGTGCACGCAATGCGTGGGCCACTTCGACGAGCCTCAGTGTGTGCAGGTGTGTCCGGTCTCCTGCATCCCGGTCAATCCGCACCACGTCGAGACGCGGGAGCAGCTGGTGCTGAAGTTTGAGCGCCTGACGGGGCGTTCGGCGCAGGCGCCAATGGGGATGACTTGAGTGCCGGCCCGGCAGCCGGCGGCCGGGGGTGCAGTCTCATCATCGCCTGTTCCATGCGGCCCGCGACGAGCAGGTCGAGCTGGGCCACCGAGTTCTCCACGGCGAGCTCGATGGCTTCGCGCTCGTCGGCAGGCGGCTTGCGCAGCACGTAGTTCGCGACCTCGGCCTTGACGCCGGGGTGACCGATGCCCAGACGCAGCCGCCAGTAGTCGGGGCTGCCGAGCTGGGCGTGGATGTCGCGCAGCCCGTTGTGGCCGGCGTGACCGCCACCGAGCTTGAGCCTCAACTGGCCGGCAGGCAGGTCGAGTTCGTCGTGCACGACCAGCACCTCCTGCGGGGCGATCTTGTAGAAGCGCGCCAACGCGGCGACCGCCTTCCCCGACAGGTTCATGTAGGTCTGCGGCTCGAGCAGCCACACCGGACCCTCGGCATGTCCTGCCCGGCCGGCCAGCCCGAAGAAGGCGCGCTCGGCGGACAGGCGCACTCCCAGCCGTCGGGCTGCCGCGTCCACCCACCAGAAACCGGCGTTGTGCCGCGTGTGTTCGTACTCCGGGCCCGGGTTTCCCAGGCCGACCAGCAGCTTGATCATGCGTCGCCCTCAAGGAAAAAGGGCCCCACCGCTGAGGTGGAGCCCTGGCAGGAAGGCCTGAATCCTCGGACCGCCGGCGTCGGCGACCCGGGGATGCGGCTCACTTCTTGTTCTGCTTCTCGTCCTTCTTCTTGGCCGGGGTCTTGGCTGCGGGGGCCACGACAGGCGCCGGGGCGGCCTCTTCCTCTTCCTTCGGCACGGTCACCGCCGCGATCACCGGGTTGAGCGTGCCGTGACGCACGGCCTTGATGCCCTCGGGCAGCTTCAGGTCGTTCACGTGCAGAGACTGGCCCTTGACCATGCCGGACAGGTCGATCGTGACGAACTCGGGCAGCTGCGAGGCCAGGCACTCGATCTCGAGCTCGGTCTGGACGTGGCTGATGAGACACTTGTCCGTCTTGACCGCAGGCGCGTTTTCTTCGCCGGTGAAGTGCAGGGGCACCTTCTTGCGCAGACGCGTCGATTCGTCCACGCGCTGGAAGTCGATATGCAGGACCTGCTGCTTCCAGGCGTGCATCTGGAAGTCGCGCAGCAGCACCTTCTGCACCTGGGAGCCGATCTCCATCTCGAGGATGGAGGAGTGGAAGGCTTCCTTCTTCAGGGCGAAGTACAGCGCGTTGTGATCGAGCTCGATCATCGTGGGCGTGCCGGCACCATAGACGATGCCAGGCACCTTGCCGGCGTTGCGCAGGCGGCGGCTCGCTCCGGTCCCCTGCAGCGCACGCTCGAAAGCGGTGAATCTCATCTTGAACTCCAGTTGGAAGCGCCCGCGACCAGGCGCTGAATATGCATGGGCCTCACGACCCACGCGGCTTGCTGCCTGCCGTCGCTCACACGCCGGCAGGCGGACACTCAGAAGTTGTTGTTCTGCTCCGCGAAGAGCGAGGTCACCGATTCGCCATCGGAGATGCGGCGGATCGTCTCGGCGAACAGGAAGGCGACCGACAACTGGCGGATCTTGCGGCAGGCGCGGGCAGCCTCGCCGAGCGGTATGGTGTTGGAGATCACGACCTCGTCGAGCTGCGAGCCCGCGATGCGCTCGATCGCCGGCCCGGAGAACACCGGGTGCGTGCAGTACGCGTAGACGCTGCCCGCCCCACGCTCCTTCAACACCTCGGCCGCCTTCACCAGGGTGCCGGCGGTGTCGATCATGTCGTCCATGATGACGCAGTTGCGGCCCTCGATCTCCCCGATCACGTGCATGACCTCGGAGACATTGGCTTTCGGACGGCGCTTGTCGATGATGGCGAGGTCGCAGCCCAGTTGCTTGGCCAGCGCGCGGGCTCTCACCACGCCGCCGACATCGGGCGAGACGACGACGAGCTCAGGGTAGTTGCGGCTTTTCAGGTCGCTCAACAGCACCGGCGAGGCATAGATGTTGTCGACCGGGATGTCGAAGAAGCCCTGGATCTGGTCGGCGTGCAGATCCATGGTCAGCACGCGCTCGACGCCCACGGTCTCGAGCAGATTGGCCACGACCTTGGCGCTGATCGGCACCCGGGTCGATCGCGGGCGACGGTCCTGGCGTGCGTAGCCGAAGTACGGCATGACGGCGGTGATGCGGCGAGCACTCGCTCGCTTGAGGGCATCCACCAGGATCAGCAGTTCCATCAGGTTCTCGTTCGTCGGACTGCAGGTCGACTGCACGACGAAGATGTCCCGAGCCCGGACGTTCTGCTGGATCTCGACCGTCACTTCGCCGTCGGAGAAGCGGCCGATATGGGCCTTGCCGAGCTCGACGCCCAGGCTGGCAGCGATCTCGCGGCCCAACGCCGGGTTGGCATTGCCGGAGAAGAGCACGGTGTTGAAGAGCAAGGTGGGCCTCGGCGCGGCGGGCAGCGGGGGCGACGCGCTGGGCGTCAGCGCACGCAGCCTTGTGTCATTTGGCAGGGGAGGAAGGACTCGAACCCTCGCATGTCGGAATCAAAATCCGATGCCTTAACCAACTTGGCGACTCCCCTACACAGGACCCCGCTCGCGCGACGCCCTCGAACCGTTCACTCCGCCCAGTCCGCCAGAGGGTGACGAACCAAGCCTCGACACAGACGGACCACCCAGCCTTCGGGACATGAACCCTCCAGCCGTGTCGCCTCGGGCAGGACGCCCGCGTCGATCTTGGAGAACACCGCGCTGCCAGACCCGGTCATCAGGCTGTTGCCAAACCGGACCTTCAGCCATTCCGCAACTTGCGCTACTTCCTGGCATCGGGCTTCGGCCGGGCTTTGCAGGTCATTCCTGCCGAAGAGCCCGGTCGGGCTGGCAAGCGCTGTCAAAGCGCTGCTCTCCAAAGAGCCCGCTACTATAACTGAAGGCGAGTCGCGCCGCAGCAGCGGGCTGCCGAAGATGTCGGCCGTGGCGATCGACCCTGGTGGCTTGACAACGGCATAGGCGCGCGGCCCGGGCAAGTCCACGGCACGCAGCTGCTCGCCCACACCTTGGGCCAGGGCATCGTGCCCGTGGACGAAGAAGGGCACGTCAGCGCCGAGCGTCGCCGCGATCTCGAGCAGCCGGGCGCGCGGCCAGCGCAGGCCCCAAAGGCGGTTCAACGCCAGCAGCACGGTCGCGGCATCGGAACTGCCGCCACCCATGCCCGCGCCGGAGGGCACGCGCTTGTCGATCCAGATGTCTGCGCCCCACGCCACGCTGCTGGCAACCCGCAGCGCACGCGCAGCGCGCAGGCACAGGTCGTCGGCAGGCAGAGGCGCGCCGAGGTCGTGACGACGCAGCAGCCCGTCATCCCGGCGTTCGAAGTGCAAGGTGTCGCACCAGTCGATCAGCACGAAGACCGATTCGAGCAGGTGATAGCCGTCCGCGCGCCGCCCCGTCACGTGCAGGAACAGATTCAGCTTCGCAGGCGCTGGCAGGTCGTGCAGGGCACGAAGGCTCACGGGGGCTCCTCGGTGTCGTTCAGCAGCTGGAGGTGCCCGGCGCGCCACCGAGCGTGGTTCCGGGCCTCGGCCTGTCAAGGGTCGGGCGTCATGCGCAGACGCAGCGTCACGGCGGGTCGGCTGTCGCGGCGCGCGACGATGCTGCCGCGCGCGAGCGCGGAGATGTCGACTTCCCAGCCCTCCTGCGCGAAGCCCTGGGGACGGGACGCGTGCGGCACACCGGCATAGGGGCGCCCCTGCAGCCAGTCGAAGAGTGCCTCGATCGGCAGCCGTTCGCCGAGCGCGCGCAGGGTGAGCTCGCCCAGGTCCGCGAACCGCGCCGAACCCTGCCCCGCCTCAAGCTGAGCCGAGCCCGGCTGCCACACCGCGCGCGCGACCACGGTGCCCGTGGGGGCGAACAGATCGAGCCGGCCGGCGGCGGGGTCGCCGCGCAGTTCGAAGCCGGCGCTGAAGGCCCGTGCGGGCTCGTTGTCGGACGCCGAAATCACCACGGAAAGGCGACCGACCACCGTGTCGCTGGTCGAGCGCGTTGGCTGAACCGCGCAGCCGCCGAGCGCGCACGCGACGACGACCGCCACGAGGCGGTGCAGGCGCCACGCCCTCTGCGCGGGGCGCTCCGGGGCAGGGGCGTGAGCGGTGACGGGGCGCATGGAAGGGCCAGGTCTGGCGGATCCTCAGGGCTCGGCCCGAAGCCGCTGCAGGGTCTCGCGCAGCACCTCGTTGCTGGCGTCGCGCTGCCGGCCTTCACGCCAGATGTTCAAGGCCTCCTCGCGCTGGCCCTTGACCCACAGCACTTCGCCAAGATGGGCCGCGATCTCGGTGTCTGCGCGCGCGGCATAGGCCTGCTGCAGCAGACGCAAGGCCTCCGCGTGATTGCCGAGTCGGAACTCCACCCAGCCCAGGCTGTCGGTGATGAAGGGGTCGCCGGGCAGCAGCTCCAGAGCCCGGACGATCAGCGCGCGCGCTTCCTGCAGCCGCGTGCCGCGGTCGGCCAGCGAGTAGCCGAGCGCGTTGTAGGCGTGCGCGTGGTCGGGCTTGAGTTCGATGACGCGGCGCAGCAGCCGCTCCATGTCCTGCAGCCGGTTCATTTTCTCGGCAACCATCGCCTGCTCGTAGAGCAAGTCCAGGTCGCCCGGCCAACGTTCGACAGCGCGACCATAGACCTCGTAGGCCTCTGCATGGCGCTTGAGCTCGCGCAGCAGCTGCGCCTCGGCGACCAGCTTCGCACGGGCCTCGTCGTCGTCGCGCGCGGGCACCTTGCGGATCAGTTCCCGCGCCTCGTCCACCCGCCCCTGGCGGGCGAGGATCGTCGCGCGTCGAGTCTGCACCTCGAGCAGGCGCTGAGGGTTGTCGATGCGTTGCAGATAGGCTTCGGCGGCAACGAAGTCCTGTTTGAGCTCCGCAATCTGCGCGAGCATGAGCCAGGCCTGCGCCGTCGCGCCGTCCATCGTGGCGGCCGGATCTTCTTCTTCATCCTCGTCGGCGGCCGCAGCCTTGGGCGGCTGGGCTGCCGTGGCGCCGCCTGCAGCAGCCAGCTCGAGGTAGCGCCTGATGGCCCGCTCGGCGGGGGCCGCCTGCTTGAGCTCCAGGTGCAGCGCGCCCTGCATGAGCCAGGCGGGCGCGTTGTCGGGTTGCTGGGTGATGGCGCTCTGGACCTGTGCCAGTGCCTCCTCCTGGCGTTGCATCTGGCCGAGCACGCGGGCGTAGGCCAGCCGCAGCTGCGGCTGGGACTGTGCAGAGGCGGCTCCAAGATGCCCCTTGACGACGGTCTCGGCAACGGGCACGCGCGGCATCAACTCCAGTGCCAGGAGTGCCGGGCCCGGGGCGTCCGGTGCCGCAGCGTGGGCCCGGCGGGCCAGGTCCAGCGCGCGGCCGAGGTCTCCGGCTTGCAGCCACACCCGACCCAGGGCTGTCCAGGACGCCGCACGGGTCGGGCCATCGGCTCCCTGCGGTGGCAGCACCGTCTCGAGCATCGTCGCCACAGCGCGGGTTTCCGTGCTGCGTTGGAAGAAGCGCGGCAGGGAGGCGATCACCGCCGGCCTTTCGGCGGCTGGCGTGCGGGTGATCAGGAAGCGCAATGGCTCCGCAGAGTCGGCTGGGCGGTTCAAGGCCGAGAGGATCTGCAATTGCAGCCGCGCCGGCTCCAGTGCATCGGGGTGGGCGCCACGCCAGGCCCGGGCGGCGGCGAGCGCCCGGTCACCGGCGCGCGCCTGCAGCGCCATGTCGGCCGCACGCTGGAACAATTCCGGATGCTTCGTGCGCCGAGCGGCCTCCAGCACCACCTCGAAGGCGACCGCCGCGCGCCCCTGCCGCCATTCGAGCTCGGCGGCCAGCAACTGGTAGAACAGCTGGGCGTCGAGCGACGAATTGCGGATCACCTGGGCCGGTTCCTCGCCGCTCGAGGCCTCGGAGCCGGAGCGTGCCTGAGCCTGTGCTTGCGGCGACGCGGCCATCAGGCAGAACGCGCTCAGCACCGCGCTGCCGGCCCAGCGCCAGTGGTGTGCCCGAAGCAAGGGCGCCGGCGCCCACCGGTGGCATTTGGCAGTGGATTTCACGGTTGATGTCATCGGCGCAAGCATACGACGCCCGAAGCGATCTTTCCTGCCCACGGCTGTCGCGCGCCGAGCTTGGCAGCGCGCCCGGTCTGCGGTTGCGGGCGTATCGGAGCGGATGCCCCGCCACTTTTCCATAATGCGCCATGCCCGAACTGCCCGAGGTCGAAGTCACGCGTCTGAGCATCTCCCGGCCGCTGGAGCAGGCGCGCGTGCTCGGCGTGCGGATGGGCAAGCCGTTGCGCTGGCCCCTGGGCTGCGATCCACAAAGCCTGGTGGGCCGTGCCATCGGGCCGGTCTCGCGGCGTGGAAAGTATCTCTGGCTGCCCCTCGGGCCGAGACCGGGTCAGGGCGAGAGCGACGCCGGCGGCTTGCTGCTGCACCTGGGGATGTCGGGCTCGCTCGCCTTTCGTCCCGAGCCGGACACGCCGGCCCCGCCGCTCGGATCGCACGACCATTTCGAGCTGTTCGTCGAAGGTGGCGCCGGCAGCGGCCGCCTGTGCCTGCACGACCCCCGGCGATTCGGCGCCGTGATCTTCGCACCCGCCTTGGACCGGCCGCCGGCCGCGACCCTCCTGGCACGTCTGGGCCACGAGCCCTTCGATGCCGCCCTCACGCCGCAGTCCTTCCACGCTGCCTTGAGCGGCCGGCGGGCTGCGATCAAGAGCGTGCTGCTGTCGGGTGACCCGGTGGTCGGTGCGGGCAACATCTATGCCTGCGAGGCCCTGTTCCATGCCGGGATCGACCCCCGCACGCGCGCAGACCGGATCAGCCGTCCGCGCGCGGCACGCCTGCTGCAGGCGGTGCGCGACACGCTTTCGCGCGCACTGGCGCTTGGTGGCTCGACGCTGCGCGACTTCAGCGACGCGCACGGGATGGACGGCGCCTTTCAGGACCACGCGGCGGTCTATGGGCGCCTGGGGCAAGCTTGCCTGCACTGTGCGGCCCCGGTGCGGCGTATCGTCCAGGGCCAGCGCGCAACCTATTTCTGTGCGCGATGCCAGCGGCGCTGAAGGGTCGGGCGCGCCGGCTGACGCGCGCCGATGCGGACACCTTCAACCCCGCCTTGCCGCAAGGCCTGGGCGAGCGGGTCGTGCAATGGCAGGCAGCGCATGGCCGCCACGGTCTGCCGTGGCAGGGAACGCGCGACCCCTACCGCGTCTGGCTGTCGGAGATCATGCTCCAGCAGACGCAGGTGGCCACCGTGCTGGGCTACTACGGGCGCTTCCTCGAGCGCTTCCCGGACGTGCGCGCGCTTGCGGCCGCGCCGCTGAACGATGTGCTCGCGCTGTGGAGCGGCCTGGGCTACTACAGCCGCGCGCGCCATCTGCACCGCTGCGCGCAGCAAGTCGTTGCCGTCCATGCGGGACAGTTCCCGACCGACAGCGCGGCGCTTGCGACCTTGCCGGGGATCGGTCGGTCGACTGCAGCGGCAATCGCCGCCTTCTGCTTCGGGGAGCGCGTGGCCATCCTCGACGGCAACGTCAAGCGGGTGCTCACGCGCACGCTGGGTTTTGGCGGCGACCTGGCCGACGCCGCGCAGGAGCGCGCGCTGTGGGACCGTGCACAGGCCCTGCTGCCCGCGCAGGGGATCGAGTCCTACACGCAGGGGCTGATGGACCTGGGCGCGCAGGTCTGCACCCTGCGCCGGCCGGCCTGCCTGATGTGTCCGCTCGCGCCGGACTGCGTCGCGCGCGCCCAGGGAAAGCCCGAGTCCTATCCGGTCAAGACCCGGCGCCTGAAGCGCGGCCGTCGAGAACATGCGCTGCTCTGGCTCGTCCAGGACGGACGCGTGTGGCTGCACCAGCGTCCGCCCAGAGGCGTCTGGGCCGGCCTGTGGAGTCTGCCGGATTGGCCCGACCTGGCGGCACTGCGGGCGCTTGTCGGCACCTGGCCGGGTGCGGGCCGGGAACTGGCGGCCGTCGAGCATGCGCTCACGCACTTCGACTGGACACTGCGTCCCTTGCACTGGGAACTGCCCCCGGCGCTGCCGCCGTCCGAGCAGGCGGCCCTGGATGCACAGCTTCCGGCGGGCGGGCGCTGGCACACGAGGGCGCAGGCACTCGCGGCAGGACTGCCGGCGCCGGTGCGCAAGCTGCTGCTCGCTCAGTCCTTGAGGACCTGACGGCTGCGCAGGAATTCGTCGACCAGACGCAGTCGCGTCACGGGGTCTTCGAGTTCCATCAAGCGCTGCTTGGCCGACATCGCGACCGGCAGCAGTTCGCACCAGCGGTTGGCGACCCAGCCCGCATCGTCCCAACGCAGCGGCGGCAGGAAGGGTATCGTGCCTTGCGACTGCAGTTGCGCGGCCGCCTCCTTCAGGCCCTCGACCGTGGGCTGGAACTGTTCTTCCACGGCGGCGGGCTCGTCGTCCGGGATGCGCTCGACACCTGAGGCGACCCACAGCCCGTCGGGCCGCTGGGCCGGGGCCTGGGTCAGGCGGAACCGCGACGTCCCTGTGCAGCGCAGCTTGAGGATGCCCACCTGCTCGGCATCGACATCGTCGATGCGCGCCAGCACGCCGACGGCCTCGATGCGCATGCCTTCGACGTTGGACCCGGCTTCCGCGCCGCGCGTGATGCTGACCACGCCGAAGGGCTCGCCGCGGCGCAGGCAGTGGCTGACGAGGTCCAGGTAGCGCGCCTCGAAGATCTTCAGCGGCAGCAGACCGTCCGGGAACAGCACCAACTGCAGCGGGAACAGCGGCAGCGGATCGGGCAGGGGCGTGGTGATGGTCATTCGGTGCTGTCGAGTTCGCGGTGCCGTATCAGGGTGGGCCTGGTGCTGGCGAAGCGCGCGCCGAGCTGCTCTGCAGCGTAGACGGAGCGGTGCTGCCCGCCGGTGCAGCCCAGCGCCACCGTGAGGTAGCTGCGCTGGTCGACCTCGAAGCCCGGGATCCATCGCTTCAGGAAGCCCTCGATCTCGTCCAGAAGCGCCCCCGCCTCGGGTTGGGCCTCGAGGTAGCGGCGGACCGGCTCGTCACGGCCGCTGAGCGGCCGCAGTTCGCGCTCGTAGAAGGGGTTGGGCAGCACCCGCAGGTCGAAGACGAAGTCGGCGTCCAGCGGCACCCCGCGCTTGTAGGCGAAGGACTCGAAGACCAGCGTCAGCGTTCCCGGGCTGACGCCGACGAGGTCGCGCACCCACGACCGCAGCTGGGCCGGGCGCAGCAGGCTGGTGTCGAGCACGGTGGAGACATCCCGCAGGTCGGACAGGAGTGCGCGCTCCTGCGCGATCGCCTCGCTCAAGGCCTGCGCCGCGTCGCTGGACGTGCCACTGCGGACCAGCGGGTGGGGGCGCCGCGACTCGGAGTAGCGGCGCATCAGCGCCCCTGTCACCGAGTCCAGGAATATCGACCGGATGCGCACGCCGTCGGCTTCCATCGCCTGCATCAGCGGCAGCAGCACCGGCAGCGAGCGGCCGGTGCGAACATCCACGGCGACGGCGATGCGCTGGGTGCGGCGCTCGCTCTCCAGGCGGACGAAATGAGGCAGCAACTCCGGGGGCAGATTGTCGACACAGAAGAAGCCCGCGTCCTCCAGCGCGTGCAGCGCTACGGACTTGCCGGAGCCCGACATCCCGGTGAGCAGGACCACCTTGGCCGTCTTCATCGTGCCCCACCCTCCAGCATGGCCTGGGCGTGGGCCAGGCTTGTCCCTGCCAGCCGCCCGCCGCCGAGCATGCGCGCGATCTCGGCCACACGTGCCTCACCCGTCACCGGCGCGATCCGGCTCACGGTCTGCCCATCGGCCGCGGCCTTGCTGACGACGAAGTGCGCGTCGGCGCAGGCGGCCACCTGCGCCAGGTGCGTCACGGCCAGCACCTGCGTGTCGGCACCGAGCTGCCTGAGCAGGCGGCCGACGCTGTCGCCGACGGCGCCACCGACGCCGGCGTCGATTTCGTCGAAGATCAGCGTGGGCGCCGCGCCTGCTGCAGCGCGGGTGCGTGCCGTGGTGACCGCGATGGCCAGCGCCAGGCGCGACAGCTCGCCGCCCGAGGCGATCTTGGCCAGCGGCCGCGGGCTCGAGCCGGCGTGACCCGCGACCAGGAACTCCACCTGCTCCAGGCCATGGGCCTGGGGCGCCTGCAGCGGCTGCAGCGCGATCTCGAAGCGGCCGCCGGCCATGCCGAGCTGCTGCATGGCCTGGGAGATCGCGGTGGCGAGCTTCGGCGCGGCGGCGCGGCGTGCAGCCGACACTTCCCGGGCCCGCGCCCGGAAGGCGCGCTCGCCTTCGTCGGCAGCGCGTTGCAGCGCTTCCAGATCGGCCGAGGCATCGAGCGCACGCAGCTCCTCGCGCCAGGTCTGCAGCAGCGCGGGGAGCTCGCCGGGCTGGCGCCTGTAGCGCCGCGCGAGCTGCATCCATGCCGACAGGCGCGCATCGAGTTCGGCCAGGCGGCCGGGGTCAGGTTCGCGCCGGCCCAGGTAGGCGTGCAGCGAGCGAGCCGCGTCCTGCAGTTGCGCCTGGACCGACTGCAGCGTCTGCGCCACCTCGGCCAGCTCGGCGTCATAGTGCCCGACGGCGGCCAGGGCATCGCCCGCGCGCCCGGCCAGGCCATCGGCCGAGGGCTCGGCCTCGGACACCGCGTCGAGCGCGACCCGCGCTGCCTCCAGCAAGGCTTGAGCGTGCGCCGCGCGCGTGTGCTCGGCGTTGATCTCCTCCCACTCGCCGGCTGCCGGCTCGAGCCGTGCGAGCTCGCCGATCTGCCACTGCAGGCGCTCGCGCTCGCGTTCCAGCCCGTCGCGGGCCTGACGGGCACGATCGAGTGCGTCCAGCGCCTGGCGCCACGCCGACCACGCGGCCGACAGCGGCGCGCCGTCCACACCGGCCTGGGCATCGAGCAGCGCTCGAACGGCCGCGGGTCGGGTCAGGCTCTGCCAGGCGTGCTGGCCGTGGATCTCGACCAACTGGTCGGCTGCCTCGCGCAGCTGCGCCACCGTGGCCGCGCTGCCATTGATCCAGGCGCGGCTGCGGCCCTCGGTGTCGAGCGTGCGTCGCAGCAGCAGCGTGGGCCCGTCGTCGAAGCCCGCCTCTGCAAGCCACGGAACCAGTGTGCCGGGCGTGTCGAACTCGGCCACGATCTCGGCGCGCGCGGTGCCTTCGCGCACGACGCCGGCATCGCCACGCGCCCCCAGCGCCAGTTGCATTGCATCGATCAGGATGGATTTGCCTGCGCCCGTCTCGCCCGTCAGCACCGACAAGCCCGGGCCGGCCTCGAGTTCGAGCTCGCGAACGATGACGAAGTCGCGCAAGGCGATGCGCCGCATCATGGCCGTGGCCTCCGCTAGACGACGCCCTCGTGCCAGCGCAGCTTGCGCCGCAGCGTGGCGTAGTAGTTCCAGCCCGGTGGGTGCAGGAAGCGCACCTTGTGCTGGGAGCGTCGCACGCGCACCTCGTCGCCGTGCAGCAGGCTGGCCAGCGACTGCATGTCGAAGTTGGCCGAGGCGTCGCGTCCGGCGACGATCTCGATGCGGATCTCGCCGTGGTCGGGCAGCACGATGGGACGGTTGGAAAGGGTGTGCGAGGCGATGGGCACCAGCACCCAGCCGGCGATACCCGGGTGCAGGATGGGCCCGCCGGCCGACAGCGCGTAGGCGGTCGACCCTGTCGGGGAGCCCACGATCAGTCCGTCGGCGCGCAGATTGGCAACGAAGTCCTCGCCGATCGTGACCCGCAACTCGACCATGCTGGCCGTGGCGCCGCGGCTGACGACGACGTCGTTCATCGACAGGCCTTCGAAGATGCGCTCGCCGTCGCGCCAGACGCTGCCGTCCAGCATGGTGCGGCGCTCCTCCTCGTATTCGCCAGCCAGCATCGGCACCAGCGCCTCTCGGAAGCGGTCCTGCGGGACGTCGGTGATGAATCCGAGCCGGCCCTGGTTGATGCCGACCAGGGGGATGTCGTGGCGCGCGAGCTCGCGCGCGATGCCGAGCATCGTGCCGTCGCCGCCGACGACCACCGCGAGGTCGCAGCGCGTGCCGAGTTGTGCCCGGGGCAGTACGTCGTACTGTGTCATGCCGGCGCCCGCGGCTGTCTCGCTGTCGAAGGACACGTCGAGCCCTTGCTCGCTCAGGAAGTGCGCAAGGTCCTCGAGCACCGGGTGGATGCCGCGGGCCTGGTACTTGCCGATGATGGCGGCGTGGCGGAAGCGGGCGGCCATGCGAACTTTGAAGTTGCAAGTCATTACACCATAGGGCCTCTGGAAATCCCGAATCGGTGCGGGAGTCCCGCGCTGCATCCCTAGAATCCGGCGCATGCTGGATCAGCGTGCAAGAACCCTGCTGAAGACCCTCGTCGAGCGCTACATCGCCGAGGGTCAGCCCGTGGGCTCACGCACCTTGTCGCGTGCCTCGGGGCTGGACCTCTCCCCGGCGACGATCCGCAACGTCATGAGCGACCTCGAGGAACTGGGCCTGATCGCCAGCCCCCACACCAGCGCCGGGCGCGTGCCCACGGCGCGCGGCTACCGCCTGTTCGTCGACACCATGCTGACGGCGCGCCCGGTGGATCTGGACCAGCCATCGGCGGATCTGGCGATGGCGCGCGAGCACCTTCACCCCGACCAGCCCCAGCGCGTGATCGCCCAGGCTGCGCAGCTGCTGTCGAGTCTGTCGCACTTCGTCGGCGTGGTCACGGCGCCGCGCAAGGCGAACGTGTTCCACCACATCGAGTTCCTGCGCCTGGGCGAGCGGCGCGTGCTGGTGATCCTGGTCGCGCCCGACGGCGACGTCCAGAACCGCGTCATCTTCACGCAGCGAGACCACACCCAGGCCGAGCTCGTCGAGGCCGCCAATTTCCTCAACAGCCACTACGCCAATCTCTCGATCGAGGAGGTGCGCGAGCGCCTGAAGTCCGAGATCGAGGCCCTGCGCACCGAAATCGCGGCGCTGATGCAGGCGGCGGTGCAGGTGGGCACGCAGGCCATGGCCGAGTCCATCGACCAGGTCGTGGTGAGCGGCGAGCGCAACCTGCTGGACGTCCAGGACTTCGGCCAGGACATGAACTCGCTGCGCCGCCTGTTCGGCGTGTTCGAAAAGAAGACCGAACTCATGCGCCTGCTCGACGTCTCGAGCCGCGCCGAGGGGGTGCGCATCTTCATCGGCGGCGAGAGCCGGGTCGTGCCCTTCGAGGAATTGTCGGTCGTCACGGCGCCCTACGAAGTCGACGGACGCATCGTCGGCACGCTGGGCGTCATCGGCCCCACGCGCATGGCCTACGACCGCATGATCCAGATTGTCGACATCACTTCGCGCCTGGTCAGCCACGCCTTGTCGTCGCGTTGAGCCTCTGCCGCCCGTGCGTCGAAGCGCCGGCGGCTTGCTAGCATCACGGTTTTTCCTCGTCGCGTCCGCGGAAATCCGGCTGGGCCGACACTTCATGCGCCGTCCTGTGACGGTGCCAACCCACCACCGCCGCCATGATCCGTACTGCCTTTGCCGCCTGCGCCGTGTTCGCTGCCGCCCTGGTCCTGCCTGTCAGCGCCGGGGCCCAGGGTTCCAAGGAACTCAACATCCTGAACTGGGCTGACTACATTGCCCCGGACACGATCGCCAACTTCGAGAAGGAGACCGGCATCAAGGTGCGCTACGACACCTTCGACGCCAACGAGACGCTGCATGCCCGGCTCGTGGCAGGCAAGACGGGCTACGACATCGTCGTGCCTGGTGCGCATTTCGCGAAGATGCAGATCGACGGCAAGCTGCTGCTGGAACTGGACCGCGCCAAGCTGACGAACTGGAAGAACCTCGATCCGGCGCTGCTCGAGAAACTCGCCATCGCCGACCCCGGCAACAAGCACCTCGTGAACTGGTTGTGGGGTTTCGTCACCGTGGGCATCAACCCCGACAAGGTCAAGAAGGCCCTGGGTGACTTGCCGATGCCGGCCAACCCCCTGGACCTGCTGTTCGATCCGAAGTACGTCTCCAGGCTCAAGAGCTGCGGCACGCACGTGCTGGACTCGGCCTCCGAGGTCGTGCCGGTGGCGATGCTCCACGCGGGCAAGCCGGGGTGGAGCAAGGTCGCAAAGGACTATGACGCCGCGCGCGACTTGCTGGCCAAGGTGCGTCCCCACATCACTCGCATCTCGTCTCCCGGACCCATCAACGAACTGGCCAACGGCACCTTGTGCGTCTCGCTCGGCTACTCGGGCGACTTCCTGATCGCCAGCAACCGCGCTGCCGAGAACAAGACCGGTCAGCGGATCGAGGCGCTGATCCCGCCGCGCGGCGCCACCCTTTTCATGGACTCGATGGCCATCCCCAAGGATGCCAAGAACGTCGAGAACGCGCACAGGTTCATCGACTACATCATGCGCCCGCAAGTCCATGCCTCGCTGACCAACACCGTCTTCTACGGCAACCCGAACGCGGCGTCCAAGGCCTTCGTCAAGCCCGAGATCGCGGCCAACCCGGTGGTCTTCCCGAGCAGCGCCGACATCGCCAAGCTTGCCGTGCCCGAGTCATTGCCGCAGGATGCGCGCCGCGTGCAGACCCGCGTCTTCCAGACCTTCAAGGGTGGCACCGCGGCCAAGAAGTAAGGTTCGGCGGCGCTGCCCGGCCCCGGCCCCGGTCGGGGCCGTGGCGGGCCGGGTCACCTCAGCACCGGTACACTGGCCCTGGGGGCCGTTAGCTCAGTCGGTCAGAGCAGAGGACTCATAATCCTTTGGTCGTTGGTTCGAGCCCAACACGGCCTACCATTCCTGTTCCGTCCCTCATCCCCCTGGGCGGTAAGCCTCTGGCTTCAGGCGCCGTTCCTCGAGCCGGCGCGGCGCAGCCCTCGTGCAAGAATCGATGCGTCTCAAATCATTGCGGCGCATCCTCGTGCGGTCGTCGCCACACCGAGGTGGTTCATGCACAAGATCCGGGTTGCGATCTCTCCCGACGTCGTGAGTGCCGAGGGGCGGCCCATCTTCGATCCGCAGGTCCTGGGCTTGCTCGACCACCCGCGCATCGAGTGGTCGTATCTCGGGGAGCCGGTGCGCGAGGTGACGCCGGATTTCGCGGCCCGCCACGATGTGCTGTGCGCGATGCTCGAGAGCGTCGGGCCGAAGGGTCTGGGCCGGGCCGATCAGCGGCTGCGCCTGGTGGCGCGCTTCGGGGTGGGCTACGACCTCATCGACGTGCCCGCCTGCACGGCGCATGGCGTCCTGCTGACGCTCGCGCCGGACGGCGTTCGGCGTCCGGTGGCCACCAACGTCATCACCTTCGTGTTATGTCTGGCGCAGAAGCTCTTCCTGAAGGACCGGCTCACCCGTGAGGGCCGCTGGGCCGAGAAGACCAGCCACATGGGCATGGGCCTGACCGGCCGCACGCTCGGCCTGGTGGGTGTGGGCAACATCGGCGCCGAGGTCTTCCGCCTGGCCCGGCCCTTCGAGATGAAGCACATCGCCTACGACCCGGCGGTGCGGCCGGGGCAGTTGCAGGGCCTGGATGTCGAGATGGTGGGCAGCCTCGACGAGCTGATGCGGCGCTCGGACTTCGTCTCGATCAACTGCCCGCTCAATGAGCGCACGCGCGGCCTCATCGGCGCGCGCGAGATCGCGCTGATGAAGCCGACGGCCTTCCTGATCAACACCGCCCGGGGCCCGATCGTTCAGGAGCGGGCGCTGTACGAGGCCCTGGCGGCTCGCCGCATCGGTGGCGCGGGGCTGGACGTCTTCGAGGTCGAACCCACGCCCAGGGACAACCCGATCCTGGCGCTGGACAACGTGATCGTCACGCCGCACGGGCTGTGTTTCACCGACGAGTGCTTCACCGGCATCGCTCGGAACACCTTCGAAGCGGTGCGGGCCCTCGCAGACGGCGTCGTGCCGCGGTATGTCGTCAACGAGGACGCGCTGAGGCATCCGGCCCTGTCGTCCCTGCGCGCCGTCACGGCCTGAGAGACACCCATGAGAGACAACCCCGTCAAGTCCCGGATCGCCGCCGGCGGCCATGCCTTCGGCGCGATGATCTTCGAGTTCTTCACCCCCGGCATCGCCCAGATCTGCAAGGCCGCCGGCGCCGAGTTCATCCTCTTCGACATGGAGCACACGGCGGTCAGCACCGAGACGCTGCGCCAGCAGATGGCCCTGTGCCGCGGTCTGGGCATCGCGCCGTTCGTGCGGGTGCCGGCCACCGAATACGATTTCATCGCCCGCATGCTCGACGTCGGCGCCATGGGCATCATGGTGCCCATGGTCGACACGGCCGAACAGGCAGCCTTCGTCGCCTCGTGCTGCCGCTATCCGCCGCTGGGCCGTCGCGGCGCGGCCTTCGGGGTGGCTCACGATGACTTCGAGCCGGGTTCGGTGCTGGAAAAGATCCAGCGTGCCAACGAGCGCACCCTGGTGATCTGCCAGATCGAGACCGCCGTCGGCGCGCAGAACTGCGATGCGATCGCCGCCGTGCCCGGGGTCGATGTGCTTTGGCTGGGGCACTTCGACCTGACCAATTTCATGGGCATCCCCGCCCAGTTCGACCACCCACGCTACCTGGAGGCCGTGAATGCGGTCGTGGCTGCCTGCGACCGCCACGGGAAGACGGCAGCCTTCATGGCCTCGGACCGACAGTGGATGCAGGACTACCTCGCGCGCGGCTTCCGCCTGATGGCCTACGGGCTCGACATCTCGATCTTCCAGAACGCGCTGGCCGAGGGCCTGCAGTTCATGCGCTCGCAAGCCCCGGCGCCGGCCAGCCCGGGCCGCAAGCGTGCGAAGCCGGCAGCGGGCGCACGTGCAGGCGGGCGCGCCAAGCGCTGAGACGCCGACATGCCGGGCGTGATCATCATCACGGGCGCATCGAGGGGGATCGGCGCGGCCGCGGCGAGGGTGGCCGCGCGCGAGGGCTTCGCCGTGTGCCTGAACGCCGCGCGCAGCATCGATGCCGCGCGCGCGGTCGCCGACGAGATCGTCGCCGGCGGCGGGCGGGCCATCGCGGTGCAGGCCGACGTGTCGTGCCGCGACGAGGTGCAGGCGCTGTTTTCGGCCTGCGACCGCGAGTTGGGGCCGGTCACCGCGCTGATCAACAACGCCGCGGTCGTTGGCGAGCGCCGGGACATCGGCGGCGCGGACGCCGAATACCTGCGGCACATCTTCAGCACCAACGTCGACAGCGTCTTCTTCTGCGTCGGCGAGGCGGTCAGGCGCATGTCCACCCGGCAGGGCGGCACGGGCGGCGTGATCGTGAACATCTCCTCGGCCGCCGCGCGCATGGGCGGCGTGCCCGGCTGGGCCGCCTACGCCGCCAGCAAGGGGGCGGTCGATGCCTTCGTGATGAACGCGGCCAAGGACCTGGGGCCGCAGGGCATCCGCATCTGCGGCCTGCGCCCCGGCATGACCCGCACCGAGATGCTCGAGCAGATCGGCGGCGATGCCGTCGTCGCCGCCGGGCTGTCCACGGTCTCCCTCGGGCGCGCCGCCGATCCCCAGGAGATCGCCGAGGCGGCGGTGTTTCTTGTGTCGCCGAGGGCCTCCTACATCCACGGCACCACGATCGACGTCACTGGCGGTCGTTGACGCCCGGGTCCCCGTGCCGGGCCGCCGGGTCCTGGGGACACAGGCTGCGCCTGCCGTATCGCGGAGCTACGGGTTTATTCTGATTACGGCGAGGGGGTGAGGCGTCACAGTCGGGTCGGCGCGAGAAGAAAAGCATCGTTCACGAGGAGACATGAGCCTGAATGCCAGCCCAGGGCCCGTCGCGGCCCCGGATGAGGGATCCGTTCTGTGCGCAGGCTTGCCGGCATCGCCGGCGTCTCCCTTCTTCGGACGCTGCCTGGTGCAGGATCAGCCCGTGCCGGCCGGGCACCTGGGTCCGCTTCGCGACAGCACCGAGCTGCTGGATGAGCGCGAGGCCCTCGCCCGGCGCCTGCGCGATGAGGGCTACCTCTTCCTGCGCGGAGTTCTGGATCTCCCCCTCGTCGACGAGGCCCGCAGCGAAGTCTTCGCGCGCCTGGCCTCGGTCGGTGAATTGCTCGAGCCCGCCGAACTCGGCGTCTTCTCGGGCCGCAGCCTGCGCGACGAGCGCGTGGCCAGCCGCGGAGCATTCTGGCAGTCGGTCAGCGAAGGCCCGATGCTCAGGCGGCTGACGCATGGCGAGGCGATGCGCCGCGTCATGCAGCGCGTCATCGGCGAGGTTCCAAGACCGCACGACTACATGTTCCTGCGTGCCGGCGTGCGCGGACGGGCGACCGGCCTGCACTACGACTATCCCTTCTTCACCCGCGCGCACGACCAGGTCTTCACCGTATGGATGCCGATCGGTGACGTCCCCCTCGAGCAGGGGCCGCTGTTCATCGTCGAGGGTTCGAACCGTTATGACGACCTGATTGCGCCGATGATCGGCTTCGACGTCGCGCGCGACGACTCTCGGAAGGCGACGATGTCGCAGGATGCGCTGTCCTTCGCGCAGGCGCGCCAGACGCGGCTTCTCAGCGCCGACTTCCGCCGCGGCGACATCGTCGTGTTCGGCATGTACACGCTCCACGGCTCTTTCCAGAACCACTGCGAGCACCAGCGCGTGCGACTGTCCTGCGACGTCCGGTGGCAGGCTGCGTCTTTGCCGCTGGACGAGCGCTACTTCGGCCCGAGCCCGGGAGGCACCACGGGTGCCGGTTATGGTGAACTGGCCGGCGCCAAGCCATTGACCGAAGCCTGGCATGTGCGTTGATCCCACGCGAGCACGGCTGTGGCTGTCGCGGTCCGAATTCCCTGGTCGGCGGGTGCACGCCAGTGCAGCGCGCCGCTGTTCCCGCCCCGAAGACTGAAAGCACAGGAGACACCATGAAGCTCACCCGCCGTTCCCTCGTTGCCGGCAGCGCCGGCATGCTTGCCGCGCCCTTCGTCGCCCGCACCCAGGCCGCGACGATCAACCTGGTCTTCTCGCACCACATGCCGACCAGCCACATCGGGCACAAGGCCGCGATGAGCTTTGCCAACGCCATCAAGGCCCAGACCAACGGCCAGGTCACCGTCGACATCAAGCCCGCATCGCAGCTGTTCAACCTGCGCACCTCGGCCGAGGCGCTGCAACTGGGCACGCTCGACATGTGCTGGAGCGACCTGGGAACGTTGGCCAACTGGACGCCCCACCTGGGCTTCGTGTCGCTGCCCTTCCTGTTCAACGACTTCGATCACGTCAGCCGTGTGCTCTACGGCGCCACCGGGCGACAGGTCGCCGGCATGGCCAAGGATGCGCTGGGGGTGGAGGTCCTTTGCCTGGGCGCCTCGGGGTTCCGCGTCTTCCTCGGCCGCAAGCCCATGAACAAGGCCGACGACGTGCGTGGCATCCGCCTGCGGGTACCCGAGATCCCGACCTGGGTCGAGATGGCCCGCGCCCTGGGTGCCAATCCCACGCCGATTCCGGCGGGGGAGATGTACACCGCCCTGCAGACCGGGGTGATCGACGCGATCGAGGTGCCCGCCGACTACATCGTCTCGGCCAAGATCTACGAGGTGGCCGGCTTCGCCTGCAAGACGCACCACATCTTCACCGAAGTCTCGATGATGGCCAGCGCCAAGCGGATGGCGGGCCTGCCGGCGGACGTCCAGAAGATCATCCGTGACAACGCGGTGCAGGCGGTGCAGAAGGAGATGTGGGCCGACAACCTGACGGCGCAGAACGAGGCCTGGGACGAACTGGCGCGCCGCGTCAAAGCCAACGACAAGCCCGACATCGCCAGTTTCCGCAGCAAGATGGGTCCGGTGCTGGACAACTTCATCCGCAAGACCGGCCCCCGGGGCAAGACTCTGGTCGAGGCTGTCCAGGCGGCTGCAAGGGCCTGAGGTCCGAGCCCGAGCGATCGCAAGATGACCTCGCCGCGGCTGGCGTCTGTCGTGCGTCTCCTGCAGGGGGGCACGCAGGCGCTGGCCGTGGCCATGCTCGCCACCTATTTCGCGCTGGTGCTGCTGCAGATCTTCTTCCGTTTTGTTCTGAACGAGTCGCTGTTCTGGGCCGAGGAGCTGATTCGCGGCCTGATGGTCTGGGGCGTGATGTTGGCTTCGGTGCTGGTGGGGCGGGCTCGCGGACACATCCGGGTGGAGGGCGTGGAGTTGCTGCTCGGCGCGCGCGCGCGCCGGGCGCTGATGCAGGTCTGCGACGTCGTCTCCGTCGCCTTCTGCGTCTTGCTGGTGGTGGCCAGCGCCATGCTGATGGACCGTGTCTGGCACCAGATGTCGCCGATGCTGGAAGTTCCAAAATGGACCGTCTACATGGCGCTGGCGATCGGCCCCGCCCTGGAGGCCCTGGTGATCCTGCTGACCTGGGGCCAGGGTCCGCAGACTGAAGCCGGCGGGAGCGAGTCCCTGTGACGATCGGCTGGATGCTCGCGACTTTTGCGGTGCTGATGGCACTGGGTGTGCCCATCGGCTTCTGCTTGGCGCTGTCCGCAGCTCTGAAGATCCTTCTGGACGGGCAGTTGCCGGTGCTCATCCTGGCCCAGCAGTACTACGAGGCGCTGGACAACTTCTCCCTGCTGGCGGTGCCTCTCTTCGTGCTGGCCGGCGAGTTGATGGCGGTGTCGGGCATCACCGCGCGCCTGGTGGGCATGTCCCGCGCTCTCATCGGCCATGTGCGCGGCGGCCTCGCCCAGGCCAACATCCTGACCAACATGTTCATGGGTGCCATTTCCGGCTCGGCGCTCGCCGACCTGACCGCGATCGGCTCGATGATGATCCCCGCCATGAAGCGCGAGGGCTATCGCGCCGACTTCGCGGTCGCGGTGACGTCCTGCGCGGCCATGATGGCGCCGATCATTCCCCCGAGCATCATCGCCGTGATCTACGGCTCGGTCACGGGCGTGTCGATCGGTGACCTATTTCTTGGCGGTGTGGTGCCGGGCGTGCTGGCCGGGATGGCGATGCTCGGGCTGGTCTGGTTCCTGGCCCCGCGCGTGGGCGCCGTCCCGGTGCCGGCCGCGGCCTGGAGCGAACGCCGGCGCGCGGTCTCGAGCGCGGTCCCGGCCATGGTGATGCCTGTCATCATCATCGGCGGCATCCTGTCGGGTGTCTTCACGCCGACGGAGGCAGGTGCGGTCGCGGCCTTGTATGCGCTGTTGTACGGCCTGGTCGGGCGACGTCACTCCGGCCGGTCGCTGTACCGCAATTTCTCGTCCGCGGCCTTCATGACTGGAAGTGCGCTGGTCACACTGGCGGGCGCGGGGCTGTTCAGCTGGGTGCTGAGCCGCGCCGGTGTCGGCCAGGCCGCGCTGCAACTGCTGCTGTCCGTCACTTCGGACCCGCAGTGGGCGATGCTTTTGCTGATCGCCTTCTTCTTCGCGCTCGGCATCTTTCTCGAGCCGGTCCCGGCGCTGATCATCGTCGTGCCCATCATGGGCCCGATGGTCGCCCATCTCGGCTTCGACCCGGTCCACTTCGGCATCGTCACCATCATGCTGCTGGTGCTCGGGTCGGTGACGCCGCCTGTGGGCATCCTGGCCATGGTGGCCTGCAGGATCGCGGGCATCGGGTACTCGCAGACCTTCCGCATGTTGCTGCCTTTCATCGGCGTCTGGCTGGCCGTGATCCTGCTGGTGGCCTACGTACCCGGGCTGGTGCTCTGGCTGCCTCGGTTGGTCCAGGGCGGTTGATCGTTCCCGTTCGAACGCGTGCTTCACCCGGCGGTCCGCCGTTCAGCGGCGCCCTTGGCGTGGATGCGGCGGGGCACGGGCCGACGTGGCGCGAGCCGGGCGCCTTCCGGAATGTCGGCGCAGTGCGCGCATGTGCTGTGCGCGTCCGTACATCGCCGCAGCCCCATTCCGAGGCGGCGTTGCAAGGCGGCTGACCGGTCGCTACGCCGGTGGGGGTATCACCGCAAGCACGACGTGCGAGGGATGGGCGGCATCGCTCCAGACGGTCTGCTCGGCCACGAGCTGATGGGTGTGGCGGCCGATGGGCTCGCCGGTGTTCGGGTTCACATCCAGCCGCGGCCAGTTCGACGAGGAGATGTCCAGGCGGATGCGGTGCCCGCGCGCGAACAGATTGCTCGTGGGGGGCAGGGTGATCGTCACTTCCACGATGTCGCCTGGCGTCATCGGCACCTCGCGGTCGAAGCCTTCGCGGTAGCGGCAGCGGATGACCGAGTCGTTCAGCAGCATGTCGAAGCCCTCGGGGTAGTCCTCGTTGGGCGGATGCACGTCGATCAGCTTGGCGGTGAAGTCGGTGTCGACCGCGCTCGACGAGATCCACAGCCGCACTTGCGTCGGCCCGGTCACCTCCACCGGGTCGGCCAGCGGCGGGGTCTCGAAGACCAGCACGTCGGCGCGGTCGCGCAGGCGCGGCCAGGGCGCGCGCGCGCCGAAGAAGGAGGGCGCCTCCTTCTGGTCGACGGGGCCAGGGGTCAGCAGGTCGCGCAGCCGCAGCACCGGGCTGAGCAGCCGCGCCCAGGCGGGCTCGATGCCTGCGCTGCCCTCGGGCAGTTCCCCGATGGAGCAGTACAGGCCCCCGAGGGTCGGCACCGGGTGCGAAGGATCGAAGCGAAAGCGCCGTGGTGCCTCGCTCGGCCGTGGCGGCTCGGTCGTGAGGCGGCCGTCCGTGCGCAGATGGAGCCGGGTCGGCACGGCGCGTGCCAAGGGCCACTCGTCTTCACCCCTCCAGTGTCCGCCATGGTCGAGCTTGCCGGCGGGCGTGCGCCGGCCCGTGCCGCCGCCCATCACGAACAGGCGCACCGGCGGCTCGCTGGCGTGCTCGGCGGTCGCTGCGGTCCCGGCCTCAGGCGGGTCGCGCAGCCAACGCGAGAAGAAGGCGAGCTGCTCGTCGAAGTAGCGTCTGACGCCCCAGACGCTGTCCGCTCCGAAGTCAACCTCGTGGCACCAGGTGGCCTCGCCGCGCATCCCGACATGGCTCCACGGGCCGACGACGAGCCGCATCGGTGACTGCTTGAGCTGCCGCAGGCTGGCGAAGTACTCCGTGTCGGCGCCCACGTAGGGGTCGTACCAGCCCGAGGACAAGGTCACCGGCACATCCGCGTGCTGGGGCCAGAAACGCGTGAAGTTGTGCTCGACCCGGTCCCAGTAGCCGTCCAGGGTGCCGCGTGTGGTGTAGTCGATCAGCGTGTCTTCGAGCTGCGGCGCGTGGCGCAGGGCGGTCTGCCCGCGCCCCCACGGCGCGGCGGCGAACAGTTGGCGCAAGCGGCGCAGGTCGTTCCAGACGTCGGCCACCTTGGCCGGGTCGCGTCGCACCTGCTGGTCGTCCTGGGCGTGGATGAACAAGGCCCAGACCATGTGCTGTTGGAGCGCGCCGCCCTCTCGGCACTGGTTGTGGTAGCTGTGGGTCGGCACCACGTCGGGCCACATCGCGCGCAAGCTCGCAGGCGCTTCCAGCGCGGTGCGCACCTGGGCCACGGCAGCGTAGGAGCTGCCCACCGTGCCGATGCGGCCGTTGCTCCACGGCTGGCCGGCGATCCAGTCGCAGATGTCAGCGCCGTCGCGGCCGGTGTGGGGCGTGGCCACGTGGTAGTACACCCCCGAAGCCTGCGAGCGGTAGCGGTCACGCAGATCCACCAGCACCACGTTGTAGCCGTGCGGGACGAAGAAGTCGGCAATCTCGCTGTAGCGCCGGTCGGTCTTGTCGTACGGCGTGTGCAACATGATGGTCGGGAAGCGGCCCTCGACGAAGCTGCCCGCGCGTGCCGGTCGGTAGATGTCGAAGGCCAGACGCACACCATCGCGCATCGGGACCATCACGTCCTTGGACAGGTTGATTCCCCAGGGCTCCTGCGCGGTCATGGTCTGCTCCTGTCCGTGCGCTGCCGCAGCGCCCGAGCAAAGGCGCGAGCAGGGTGTCGGGCGCCGCGCCCGAGCCGACCCCGGCGCGTGTTCATATCGCGATCGTCATGCCCCCGTCCACCGTCAGCACCTGGCCCGTCATGTAGGCGCTGGCCGGGCTCGACAGGAACAGCACCGTGCCCATCAGGTCCTCGGGCGTGCCCCAGCGCTTCATCGGCGTGCGCTGGCGTATCCATTCGTAGCGGCCCGGCTCGGCCCGGAAGGCCGTGTTGATGTCGGTGGCCATGTAGCCCGGGGCGATGCAGTTGACCGTCACGCCGTGCGGGGCCAGTTCGGCCGCCATGCCGCGGGTCAGGCCCTCCAGGCCGGCCTTGGCCGTGATGTAGGGCGTGTTGGTGGCGCGACCGATGCGCGCGTTCACCGACGAGATCATGACGATGCGTCCCCACTGGCGCGTGACCATCCCGGCCGCTGCCTTGCGCGAGAGGCGAAAGCATGCGTCCAGCGCCACGTCCATCGACGTCCGCCAGTCTTCGTCGCTGATGTCGAAGAAGTCCCGCGGCACGCCGAAGGCGGCGTTGTTGACCAGGATGTCCAGCCGGCCGTGGCGGGCGACGATCGCGTCCACGGCGGCGTCGGCGCTGGCTCGGTCTCGCACGTCGAAGCTTGCGATTTCCGCGCGGCCGCCAGCGGCTGCGATCTGCGACTGACGGGCTTGCAGCGCGGCCGCATCACGCCCATTGAGCACCACGAGCGCGCCGGCGTCGGCCAGCGCCTGCGCCATGCCCCAGCCCAGGCCGCGCGAGGCGCCGGTGACGAGGGCGACGCGGTCGCGCAACGAGAACAGTTCGAGCATCGCTATCCTCCAGGTGGGCGGCCGGACGTGTGCCACCCCTTGCCGGGGCTCACCCGGCGAAAAGCGGGCGGGCGTCCGGCGTGTAGCGCGCGACGCCCTCCGGGTCGAGCTCGACACCGAGCCCCGGACGGTCGGGAATGTCCAGCAGGCCGTCGGCGTCGAGAGCGAAGGGCTCGCGCAGGATGCCGTCCACATAGGGGCTGCCGCCGATGAACTCGACCAGGTCCACGCCAGGAAAGGCGGTGGCCATCTGCAGGTCGGCGGCCACGCCGAGCGCGGTGTTCCAGCCGTGGCCGACGTAGCGCACGCCGAAGTCCTGCGCCATCCAGACGATGCGGCGTTGCTCGCTGATGCCGCCGACCTTGGTGACGTCGGGCTGGACGATGTCAAAGGCGCCGCGCGCCAGCCAGGGCTGGAAGGACTGGCGCCGTGTCAGCACCTCGCCCCCGGCGATGGGCACCGGGCTCGCACGGCGCAGCGTGCAGAAGTCGTCGATCGCGTCGGGCTTGAGGGCTTCCTCGAACCAGCCCACCTGGTAGTCGGCCAGCATCTCGGCCGTGCGCAGCGCCCACTTCAGGCCCTGCGGCCAGTGCGCGTCGCTCGCTCCCGGGTCCACGAAGAGCTGCATGTCGGCGCCCAGAGCCTCGCGCGTGGCCGCGATGATGGCGCGGTCCAGGCCCGGGTCGTTCCTGCGACCGAAGGGACCCCAGCCGATCTTGAACGCCTTGAAGCCGCGCGCCTTGTAGGGCGCGACGACGTCGTGCATGCGCTCGGGCATTTCCATCAGCAGTGAGCAGTACGGGCGCACCTTGTCGATGTAGCGTCCCCCCAGAAGCGTACCCACCGACAGGCCGGTGACCTTGCCCAGAATGTCCCACAGCGCGATGTCGATGCCGCTGATGGTGTGCGTCAGGGTGCCGCCCCGACCCATCCAGAAGGTGTTCTGGTGCAGCTTCTCCGTCACGCGCTCGGGCTGCAGCGCGTTCTCGCCGCGAAACAGCGGCTCCAGCACCTGCAGGGCCGCCTGCACCAGCCGGCCGTCGGTGAAGACGCTGCCGTAGCCGGTGATGCCGGCGTCGGTGTGCACCGCGATCAGCGCGTGGATGGAGTCCTCGGGCTGGATCTCGGCCGACCAGCCGCCCTTGGGGCTTTCGCCGAACAGGGGCGCAGCCACGATCGATCGGATCCGCACCGGGGGCAGGGTGCTGCGTGCTTCGGGGTGATGGGGCATGGGGTTGTCCTGCGGGTTGCGTGAGGAATGGGATTCACCGAGTGCCGGAGGCCTCGTTGCGGCGGCGGGCGATGATGTTCTCCAGGTCCACCTTGTGGATCTCCACGTCGATGTGGTCATGAACCGTGCGCGCCACCTCGTCGAGGTCGCCGCCTTCGAAGACGCGCAGCAGCACCCGGTGCTCATCGACGATGTCGTCCATCGGCTTGCCCAGGGCCGACAGGCCGAAGATGATCGTCAATTGCCGGGCCAGCATCTCCCACATGTCGGCCAGCACGGCGTTGCCCGACAGCACGCACAGCGTGCGGTGGAATTGCGTGTCGGCGTTGGCGAAGCCGGCCACGTCGTTGACCCGCGAGCGTGCAGCCATGTCGTCCACGATGGCCTGCAAGCGGGTCAGCGCCTCGCCGCGGTTGCGTGCCATGCGGATGGCCCCGCGCATGGCGGTGGTCTCGAGGGCCACCCGGACCTCGATCAACTGGTCGATGCGATCGGTGGTCACCGGGGTCAGGCGGATGCCCTTGTAAGGCTCGTTGACCACGACCCCCTGGCTTTCCAGCACCCGAAGCGCTTCGCGCACCGGCACCCGGCTGACGCCCAGGCGCTGGGCGATGTCGACCTCGACGATGCGGTCGCCGGGCAGGATCAGCCCTTCTGCGGCAGCGGCGACGAGCGCGTCGATGACCTGGTGCACCAGGGTGCGGGGCTGCAGCTTGCCGAGGGCGTAGCCGGTCGATTCGGGCGGCGCGGCCTCGGCGGTGGGCTCCTGGAGCCGTTCGTGCAGTTCGATTTCGTTGCTCATGGGATGGCCTCGGTAGTCACCAGCCTTGTCTGGGGACGCGGGTGTGCCACCGGCGGTCCCAGAAGGGCTGTCCGTCGAGGGTGATGCGGGTGTGCACCTCGTGGTCCATGCCGCTGGCGTCGCTGCGCGTCACGCAGCGCGCGTGGACGCTGCAGCGCGAGCCTTCGCGGTCGATGTCGTAGGTGAAGTCGCTGTCGACTTCGGCCTGTGCCGGTTGCTGCAGATCGACCTGGTAGCGCGAGCGGTTCACGCCCGCGCCTGATTGCGTGCGGTAGCTGCACGTGAGTGTGCCGCGTATGAGGTCACGACGGACCTCGTAGTCGGGCGTGGGCAGCTCGGCCATGGGCAGCGGCTCGAAACCGCTGGGCAGGTAGGCGGGCGGCGGAAGATCCGAGGGGCCCACCACCGGCAGTTCCAGCCACGACGTGTGCAGCCCGCCGTGCAGGATCGCCGAGGCATGGAGCTCTGGGGTCGGCCAGGCGTTGAGGACGTCGGCGGCCGCCAGCATCAGGCGCAAGCGGTGGCCGGCCTCGAACCGGTAGGCCGTGGCCTGCAGCGCCAACTCGACGGTGTAGACGCGGCCGGGCACCAGCGACTCGGGGCGCTCGTGCGAGCGCAGGTGTGTCAGGTTCAGGACTGCGCGGCTGACGAGCACGCTCGTGCCGTCGGGCGCGACGTCGCACAGCTTCACCGACAGGAAGGCGGTGCTGGCGCCAGACCGGTAGTGAAGCCGGGTCTTCGGCACCCCGACCACCTCCATCGCCTGCGTCAGCGCCGGCGCGGTGTACACCAGCGACAGGCCTTCGTCGAGGCGCTGGTCGTCGGGCATGCCCCAGCCGGGCAGAAACTGTCCGATCGCGTAGCGGCCGGCCGCTACGCCGGCGTCCGGCCGGTAGGCCAGCACGTCGTGGTCCGCCTCCTCCTGTGTCGGGTGTTGCGCGTCATTCGGCGTCAGAACGCCATGCGTCCCGAGGCGCCACTGCCGTGGCTGGCTCGCCGGGGGCCACTGGTGCTCCTGGCGGAAGTGGCCAGGCTCCTCGCGACGCAGCGCCGCGGGTGGTGCAAAGCCGCGCACGAACACGCTCACCGGCGGCTCCTGGTCCAGCGGCCGCAGCGGGTCGGTGTCGATGCCCTTGAGGTGGCGGTCGAACCAGCGCAGGCACTCATGGCGGTCGCTGATGCGCGGCAGGGGCCACGCGTTCTCGGGGTAGTTGTGCGTCCAGGGGCCGACGATGACCCGCTTCGGACCGCGCAGGCGCGCGTAGGTGCTCAGCATGTCGTCGCCGTACCAGTCGCACCAGCCGCCGATGAGCATCACGGCGGCGCGCACGTCGTCGTGCCGGTCGCGCAGCAGGCGCTCCTGCCAATATGGGCCGTCCAGCAGGTGCTGTACGTAGGCCAGGCTCCATGGCGTGGAGCGCTCCAGGCGCTGAGCCCAGATCTCACGCCAGCCCTCGCCCACCAGGTGCGCTGCCGGCGGGGCGAAGTTGTAGGCCGCCATCAGCGGGGCGAAGTTCTCCAGTCCGAACAGCCTCGGCGTGCCGCCCGGGCAGGCCATGCCGTCGTACCAGTCCGAGCACATCTGGCACAGCACGACCGCCTTGAGCTCCTGCGGGGCCTGGCGCGCGGCGTCGTAGCACACGCCCGCGGTGTAGCTGATGCCGATCATGCCGACCTGGCCATCGCACCAGGGCTGGCGGGCGCACCAGCCGATCACCTCGACGAGGTCGCGCCGCTCGGCGTCGCTGCTGGGGCCGTCGTTGAAGCCCTCGGAATCGCCCGTGCCGCGGATGTCGACGTTGACGAAGACATAACCGTGCGACGCGAAAAAGGGGTAGCGGGTCGCGCGCGGTCCGTAGACCGCGTTGTTGATCTTGTGATACGGCGTGTACTCGATGATCGCAGGGCTGCGCAGTCCTGTTCCTGCAGGAAGATCGGGCAGGTGCAGGTCGGCCGCCAGCGTCACCCCGTCCGGCATCGGGATGCGGACGTTGCGCAGGACCTTGACAGGGTAGGTCATGAGGTGCGAGACCATGCACGCATATCGTGCCTGATTGTATACGTTCAGAAGGTATGCTATTGTCTTGACGGTGCAGACCTGTCGTCGTCATTTCCTGGCGCGCATCACACTGGAGAGGAGACATCCATGCTCAAGAGGACCTTGTTGACCCTGGCGGTGTCGGCCGCCTTCGCCATCGGCGCGAGCGGCGTCGTCCACGCCCAGAAGAAGGGCGGTGACGTGGTCATCGGGATGACGTCGGCCCCCCCGTCGCTCGACCCGCACGCCACCTCGGCGCAGGTGGCCCGCAACGTCAACCTGCATGTCTTCGAAACCCTGTATGCGCGCGACGAGAACGCGCGCCCCGTGCCCGATCTCGCCGAGGGCGTGACCATTTCCGCCGACGGCCTGACCTATGTGTTCACGTTGCGCGGCGGCGTGCGCTTCCACAACGGCAAGGAGATGAGCTCGGCCGACGTCGTCGCCTCGCTGGAGCGCTACCGCAAGGCCGGCGCATCGGCCAGCCTGATCGGCGCGATCGACTCCGTCACCGCCAGCGGTCCGCGCCAGGTGACCATCAAGCTCAAGAGCGTGCAGTCCACCTTCCTGGGCAACCTCTCGAGCCCGCGGGCGCCAATCGCCATCATGCCTGCCGAGGAGGCCGCCAAGGACATGGGCAAAGCCACCCCGATCGGCACCGGCCCCTTCCGGTTCGCGGAGTACAAGCCCGACAGCCACGTCAAGCTCGCCCGCTTCGATGGTTACCGTCCCAACCCCGCCTACAAGGACCGGGACGGCTTCGCCGGGCACAAGGTCGTGCACATCGACTCGGTGACCTTCCGCTTCATGCCGGAGGCCGGCGCGCGCGACGCCGCCATGCAGAGCGGACAGATCCACCTGAACGAGACCACCGACGGGCCCACGGCCAAGCGGCTGCGCACCGACGCGAATTTCCAGGTGATCCCGGTGCTGCCCTTCGCCGCGATGATCCTGAAGTTCAACATGGCCCAGGGCGCCGGCACTGACCTGAACTTCCGCCGCGCACTGGCGCAGTCGCTGGACTTCGAGGAGATCATGTCGGTCGCCTACCCCGACATCAACCGCATCGACACGAGCTGGGTCTATGCCGGCTCGGCCTATCACACCGGCCGCAAGGCGACCAAGCAGGACCTGGCCGCGGCCAAGGCCACCTTGGCGAAGTCTTCCTACAAGGGCGAGAAGCTGACCTTCATCGTCCACAACGAGCGGCCCACCGTGGACACCGCCACGGTCATCCAGCAGCAGGCCGCGCAGGTCGGCATCAACATCGAGATCAAGGTCGCCGACTGGCCCACGACCTCCAAGATCGGGCTCGGCAGTGATCAGGGCTGGAACCTCTGGACCCACGGCTTCGGAATCGAGCCCTACGAAGGGCCGGCGTCGGCGATGTCGCACTGGGTCAAGGGCCAGGGGCAGCGCAAGGCCGATCCGGTGATCGACGGCCTGTTCGAGAAGTTCAACGGCGAGATGAACCTCGACGTCCAGCGCAGGCTGTTCGCGGAGTTCGAGCAGCGCATGGCCGACCAGGCGATCGCCGTCAACATGGGCAACTACGGCCTGTTCCAGGTGGCGACGTCGCGGCTGAAGAACTTCAAGCCCTATCGCATCCCGCGCATGTGGGGTGTGTGGCTGGATTGACCAGCCCGGCCACGCGGTCGGTTTCCTGCCGGCCGCATCCGCGCCCCGCCCCGCCCCGCCACTGCCTGCGGGGCGGCGAAGCGCGCCCCGCCTGACCACCCGTCGCCCGGTTCCGCCTGCCCATGGGACGCTACGCCCTGCGCCGACTGCTTGCCACGCTGCCCGTGCTGCTGCTGGTGTCCTTGCTCACTTTCGGGCTGCTCTGGCTGGTGCCGGGCGACCCGGCGTCGATCTTCCTGGACACCAGTGCCACGCAGGAGGCGCTGGACCGGGTGCGGCGCGAAATGGGCCTGGACAAACCCTTCCTGGTGCGCATGGCCGAGTGGTACGGGCGGCTGCTGCAAGGCGACTTGGGCAATTCCCTGCTGCTCAACCGCGGTGTCACCGAAGCCATCCTCGAGCGCCTGCCGGTCACCCTCTCGCTCACCATCGTGGCCTTCGTGTTCGCCGTGTTGCTGGGCGTGGGCGCGGGCGTGCTCGCCGCCGTGCGTCACGGGCGCGCAGCGGACCAGGGCATGATGACGCTGGCGCTGCTGGGCCTGTCGATCCCGGAGTTCTGGCTCGGGCTGGTCCTGATCTGGGTGCTGGCGGCGATGCTGCAGATCTTTCCCGCCGGTGACTACGTGGCCCTGGCCAAGGACCCGCTGCTGTGGGCCTGGCATCTGGCGCTTCCGGCGTTCACGCTGGCCTGCGTGCAGATGGGCTTCGTGGCGCGGATGACGCGCTCGAGCATGCTCGAGGTGCTGGGGCAGGACTTCGTCCGTACCGCGCGCGCCAAGGGACTGCCCGAGCCCTACGTGGTCCTGCGTCACGGCCTGGGCAACGCGATGGTGCCCATCGTCACCGTGATGGGCATCATGGTCGGCGCCCTGCTGGGCGGCGCGGTCGTGACCGAGCAGGTCTTCTCTCTGCCTGGTCTCGGTCGCCTGGTCATCGGCGCCGTGCTCTCGCGCGACTTCCCGGTGATCCAGGGTGGCCTGCTGTTCCTGGCGGTCATCTACCTCACGGTCAACCTCGTCGTCGACCTGCTGTACGCCGCGCTCGATCCGCGCGTGCGTCTGGAGTAGGGCCGTGGTCGCTGCCGCCACCTCTGCAGCCGCATCGGTCGCGCCCGTGGCCTACGGCCGGCGCGAGTCCTTTGCCCGGCGCCTGCTGCGCAACCGCTCCTTCGTGATCGGCGCGGTCCTGGTCGGGGTGATCGTCCTGGCGGCTTTGCTGGCCGGCGTGCTTTCCCCCTTCGATCCCTTGAAGGGGAACTTCCGCGCCCGCATGGCTGCCCCGTCCTTCACCTATTGGATGGGCACCGACCACTTCGGGCGTGACATCCTGTCGCGGATCTTGCACGGGGCGCGCGTCTCGCTGCAGATCGGCTTCGCCGTGGCGCTGGTGACGGGCCTGCTGGGGGTGATCATCGGTGCCGCGTCGGGCTATTTCCGACGTCTGGACGGGCCGATCATGCGCCTGATGGATGCCTTCATGGCCTTCCCCTCCATCATCCTGGCCATCGCCATCAGCTCGGTCCTCGGGGCGTCGGTCACGAATGTGATCATCGCGCTGTCGATCGCCGCCACGCCCCACACCGCGCGCATCGTGCGCGCGTCGGTCATCGTGGTGCGGGAGATGGAGTATGTCGAGGCCGCGCGGGCGCTGGGCGCGAGCCACATGCGCATCCTGATGCGCCACATCCTGGCCAACTCGCTCGCGCCGCTGGTGGTGCGCATGACCTACGTCTTCGCGGTGGCAATCCTGAACGAGGCGGTGCTGTCCTACATCGGGGTCGGGCCGCCGCCACCCACCCCCACGTTCGGGGCCATCATCGCCAACGGCCGCGACTTCATCGTCGCCGCGCCCTGGATCACCATGGCCCCCGGTCTGACGGTGCTCGTCTGCGTGCTCGGCCTGAACCTGCTGGGCGACGGCTTGCGCGACGTCCTCGACCCGCGCATGCGGGTGGCCGCGCGATGAGCGCTTCCGCCGTCGACATGGACGCGCTCCTGCGCATCCGCGGTCTCGAGACCGGCATCGGCCGCGCCGGCCCCTGGATCCTGCAGGGCGTCGACCTCGAACTCGCCTCGGGCGAGGTGCTGGGAGTCGTCGGCGAATCGGGTTCGGGCAAGAGCATGCTCGCGCTGTCGTTGATGGGCTTGCTGCCCCAGCCGCTGGCGGTGCGCGCCGGCCAGGCCTGGTGGGGCGGGAAGGACGTGTTCAGCCTGCCGCCGGCGCAGCGCCGGGCCCTGCGTGGCGGCGAGATGGCGATGATCTTCCAGGAGCCGATGAGCTCGCTGAACCCGGTGATGCGTGTGAGCCAGCAACTCGGCGAGGTGCTGCGCTGGCACCGGGGCCTGGAGGGCGCGGCTGCGCGCGAGGAGGCCCTGCAGTTGCTGCGTCGCGTGGAGATGCCCGACCCGCCGCGCCAGCTCGACAGCTTCCCGCACGAACTCTCCGGCGGCATGCGCCAGCGGGTGATGATTGCGATGGCGTTGGCCGGCCGGCCGCGGCTGCTGATCGCCGACGAGCCGACGACCGCGCTGGATGTGACGATCCAGGCACAGATCCTGGAACTGCTGCGCCGCATCCAGCGCGACGACGGGATGGCGGTGCTGCTGATCACGCACGACCTCGGGGTCATCGCCCAGATGTGCGACCGCGTCGCGGTGATGTACGCGGGGCGCATCGTCGAGCAAGGCTCGGTGCTGGACATCTTCGACCGGCCGGGTCACCCCTACACCCAGGGGCTGCTCGCGTCGCGGCCGCGCATCTCCGCCGGTTCGCAGTGGCTGACGACGATCGAGGGCACGGTGCCACCCGTCGGCCAGTTGCCCCCCGGCTGTGCCTTCGCCCCGCGCTGCGCGCTCGCAGGGCCGGACTGCGGCGTCGTGCCGCCCCTGGCTGCGCGCGGGTCGGGACACCAGGTGGCCTGCGTCGCCGCGTCGCGCGCCGCGGCCCTTCCCACCCCCTCAGGCAGCCCATGAACGCCCCGCCGCTGATCGAGGCCCGCGGGCTGAGCAAGCACTTCGAGCGCCCCCGGCGCCTGCTGGCGCCCGCCTCCCCGCCGCTGCGCGCCGTGGACGCCGTCGACCTGCGCATCGACGCCGGCGAAACGCTCGGGCTCGTGGGCGAGTCCGGTTGCGGCAAGTCCACCACCGGCCGCCTGCTGCTGCGCCTGATCGAGCCCACGGCGGGCACGATCCTGCACCATGGTGAAGACATCACGCGCCTGGACACGGCGGCGATGCGGCGCAAGCGCCGGGCGATGCAGATCGTCTTCCAGGACCCCTACGGCTCGCTGAACCCGCGCATGCGGGTGGACGAACTGGTCAGCGAGCCGCTGGTGATCCATGGCGTGGGCGACGCCGCGCAGCGCGCCGCCCGGGTGCGCCGACTGCTGGACCTGGTGCGGCTGCCTGCGAACGCGGTCGACCGCTATCCGCACGAGTTCTCCGGTGGCCAGCGCCAGCGCATCGGCATCGCGCGCGCCCTCGCGCTCGAACCCGAGTTCGTCGTCGCCGACGAGGCCGTCTCGGCGCTCGACGTGTCGGTCCAGGCCCAGGTCATCAACCTGATGCGCGAGCTGCAGCGCGAGCTCAAGCTGACCTACCTCTTCATCTCGCACAACCTGGCCGTGGTGCGCAACATCAGCGACCGCGTGGCAGTGATGTATCTCGGCCGCATCGTCGAGGTTGCGCCCGCGGACGTGCTGTTCGCGACCCCCCGTCATCCGTACACGCAGGCACTGCTGGACGCGCTGCCGGGCGATCACCCCTCGCAACGCCGCACGCACGTGGCCGTGCGGGGCGATCTGGCGCAACCCGGCAGTGCCGGCGCGGGTTGCCGCTTTGCCAGCCGCTGCCCGCACGCGCAGGCACGCTGCACCGTGGAACCACCTGGCCTGGCGCTCGTCGCGCACAGGCACGACGTGGCCTGCCTGCGCGTGGCCGACGGCAGCCTTCCCCCACCCATCCAACCGCCCGCAACACCATGACACGACGCCATCGCATCCTCGTTGCCGAATGCATGCAGGAGATCTCCTCCTTCAACCCGCTTGTGTCCGGCTACGAGAACTTCCACATCGAGCGGGGCGAGCAGATGCGCGCCCAGGATCACCTCAACACGGGCCTGGGCGGCGCCTTCGATGTCTTCCGCGAGACCGGCATCGAGCCTGTGCTGTCCATGGCCGCGCGCGCCGGCTCGGCGGGCATCCTGTCGGCTGCCGGCTGGAAGCGCCTGTCGGCCGAGTTGATGGAATCGATCGCTGCCCAGGCGGCCACCGGCGTGGACGGCATGTACTTCTCGCTCCACGGCGCCATGGCCGCGCAGGGTGAACTCGACCCCGAGGGCTGGCTGCTCACCGAGGTGCGGCGCCTGCTCGGGCCGGACAAGCCGATCGTGATCTCGCTCGACCTGCACGGCATCCTCACGGACCGCATGCTGCGCCAGATCGACGGCGTGGCGATCTACCACACCTACCCGCACGTGGATTTCGCTTCCACCGGTCGGCGCGCCGCGCAGGTGCTGCACCGGCTGCTGCAGGGCGCGCGCCGGCCGACGATCGCGCGCGTCGTCATCCCCGCCCTCGTGCGTGGCGACGAACTGATCACCAAGACCGGGTGCTACGGCGAGCTCATCCGTGAGGCGCGCCGCCTCGAACTCGAGGGCTCGGCGATGTCGGCCGGCATCATGATCGGCAACCCGTTCACCGACGTGCCCGAGCTGTGCTGCCAGGTCGTTGTCGCCACCGAGGACGACGAGGCCCGCGCGAGTGCCCAGGCGCTGCGTCTGGCGCGCGAGTTCTGGCCCCTGCGTCATCGCATGCAGGGCAAGCTCGTACCGCTGGACCGTGCCATTGCGCAGGCCGCGACCATCCCCGGGCCGGTGATCTTCACCGACGCCGCGGACGCCACCTCCTCGGGCGCCACGGGCGACTCCAACCTGATCCTGCGCGGCCTGCGCGAGGCGGGCTACCCGCGCCGCGTGCTGGCGCAGATCGTCGATGCGGCGGCGGCACAGGCCGCGCACCGCGCCGGCGTCGGCGCCATGGTGGACGTCACCCTCGGCGGCTCGATCGACGGCGGGCGCTTCACGCCGATGCCGGTGCGCGCGCGCGTGAAGCTGCTGTCCGACGGGCAGGCCCGGCTCGAGACGATGAAGATCGGGCTCGATGCGGGCCCGACGGCGGTGCTGGAGTTCGACAACTACACCGTCGTCGTCTTCAGCAAGACGCTGAGCCTGTTCGACCGCGCGATGTACTTCGCCAACGGACTGAACCCGCAGGACTTCGACCTCACGGTGGTGAAGTCGCCGCACACCGAGCACCACATGTACGATGCCTGGGTCGACGCCAATTTCAATGTCGACGTGCCGGGCGCGACCTCGGCCAACCTGCCCACGCTCGGACACACGATCTGCGCGCGCCCGATGTACCCGCTCGATCCGGACACGACGTTCGAGCCGACGGTCACCCTGTACCGCCGCTGAAGCCCCCCAGGAGATTCGCGCATGAAGATCGATTCGGTCGACTTCTTCTACCTCTCGATGCCCGAGGTCACCACCGAGGCCGACGGCAGCCAGGACGCGTTGCTGGTGCGCGTCAGCGCGGGCGGCCTCAGCGGTTTCGGGGAATGCGAGGCGGCGCCGCTGCCTTCCATCGCCGCCTTTTCCTGCCCGATGTCGCACGGCGCCTGCCGTCCGGTGGCGGCCTCGGTGCTCGGGCGGCGCGTCGACAGTCCGGCCGACATCGCTGCCATCGCCGCCGACGTGGCCTACTACAGCATGGACCTGCTGCAGGCGCCGCACACCTGGTCGGGGATCGAGATGGCCTTGTGGGACCTGCTCGGCCGCGCCCGCGGCGAGCCGGTGTGGAAGCTGCTGGGCTACGCGCAAGCGCACCCGAAGACGCCCTATGCCTCGCTGCTCTTCGGCGACACGCCGCAGCAGACGCTGGAGCGCGGGCGCGACGCAGTGCGGCGCGGCTTTCGCGCGGCCAAGTTCGGCTGGGGCCCGATCGGCCAGAGCACCGCAGCGCAGGATGCCGACCACTTCTTTGCCGCACGCGAGGCCCTGGGGTCGGACGGCATACTTCTCGTGGACGTGGGTCAGGTCTTCGACGAGGACGTCGCACGCGCTGCGGAGCGTCTGGACGCGCTGGAGCAGGCCGGCGCCGTCTGGTTCGAGGAGCCCTTCCACGCCCATGCCCTGCAGGCCTATGGTGAGCTCTCGCGCCAGTGCCGCAACGTGCGCCTGGCCGGTGGCGAGGGCGCGCACAACGCGGCGATGGCGATGCATCTGCTGGATTACGGCGGCGTCGGATTCCTGCAGATCGACTGCGGGCGGGTCGGCGGCATCGGCCCGGCACGGCGCCTGGCCGAGGTCGCCGCGGCCCGCGGCGTCACCTACGTCAACCACACCTTCACCTCGCATCTGGCGCTCAGCGCCTCGATCCAGCCCTATGCCGGGCTGGCCGACCACACGATCTGCGAGTATCCGGCCGCACCCAAGGCGCTCGCGGTGGAGTTGACGCGCAACCACCTGTCGCCCGGCGCCGACGGCTTGGTGCGCCTGCCCGACGGCCCGGGCCTGGGGATGGAGATCGACCCGCAGGCGGTGCGCCGCTACCAGGTCGACGTCGAGATCCGCGTCGGTGGTCGCACCGTCCATGCTTCGCCTGCCTGGTAGCCCCGCAACGAGCCACGTGCGGCCCAGAGCCCCGGCCGGGCGTCGCCGGGACGGGCCGCATGCGGTGGAGGCCTCGGGCCGCGCCCGATGAGGGGCCGCTGGCGCCGCATGCTCGCCTCCTGGGCGGGTTTGCGCGGGCGCCAAGCGCCCGAGCCGCCCGAGGTGACACAGGCGCGCGATCTCGTCGCCGCGATCGATGCGGGTGGGCTGCCGCTGAACCCTGCGCGCGTGAACATGGTGGCGCGCGCCCTGGGGCTCGAAGTGTCGTCCCGGGCACCGGTCACGCAGACGGTGGAGCGCATCCGGGCGGCGCTCCAACGCCTGGACCTTTAGCGCTGTCCAGGGCTCCGCCGGGCGCGCAGGCCCGCGCCGTCCCGGCACAGCGTCAGCCGGGGTCAGTGCAGCGACGCGGCCCAATTCCCTTGGGGGAGCGCACGCCGGGGGTCGGAGAACCAATGCCCGCCGCTTGTTGCGGGTGAGGGCGTCCCATCCATACTCCAGCAGCGCAAGCCTCGGCTTCGGACGCATACACGTACCCGTAACCTGTCGTCCCCATGCACGCCCACATGCCCCTCATCGTCACGCTGGCCGCAGCCCTCGGCCTGGCGTTGGTATTCGGCTTCCTGGCGCTGCGGCTGCGCCTGCCGGCGCTCGTAGCGCTATCTGGTGGCGGGGGTCGTGATCGGCCCGCACACGCCGGGCTTCGTCGCCGATGTGGCCCTGGCCACGCAGCTGGCCGAGGTCGGGGTGATGTTGCTGATGTTCGGCGTCGGCCTGCATTTCTCGCTGGACGACCTGATGTCGGTGCGTGGCATCGCCGTTCCCGGGGCGGTGGTGCAGATGGCGGTGGCCACTGCGCTGGGCGCCGGGCTGGCCACCGCCTGGGGGTGGTCACTGCCCGGGGCGGTGGTCTTCGGCGTCACGCTGTCGGTAGCCAGCACGGTGGTGCTGCTGCGGGCGCTGGAGTCGCGCGGCGTGCTGCAGACGGGCAAGGGTCGCATCGCGGTGGGCTGGCTCGTCGTCGAGGACCTGGCCATGGTGGTGGTCCTGGTGCTGCTGCCCGTGCTGGTGGGCATGGCGGGCAGTGGGGGCGCGACCGCCGAGTCCGGCCGCAGTGTGTGGTCGGCACTGGCCGGCACGCTGCTGGCGGTCGGTGGCTTCGTCGCGTTGATGCTGCTCGGCGGGCGCCGCGTGCTGCCCTGGCTGCTTTGGCAGATCTCGCGCACGGGCTCGCGCGAGTTGTTCACGCTGTGCGTGATCGCAGTGGCCGTGGGCATCGCCTACGGGGCGGCGGCTCTGTTCGGTGTCTCCGTCGCGCTGGGCGCCTTCTTCGCCGGGCTCGTGCTGCGGGAGTCGGCGTTCAGCCAGCGCGCGGCCGAGGAATCTTTGCCCTTCCGCGACGCCTTTGCAGTGCTGTTCTTCGTCTCGGTGGGCATGTTGTTCGACCCGGCGGTGCTGGTGGAACTGCCGCTGCAGGTGCTCGGTGTCACGCTGATCGTGATGATCGGCAAGTCGCTGGCCGCCGCCGCACTCGTGCTCGCGCTGCGCTATCCGCTGAACACGGCGCTCACGGTGTCGGCCAGCCTGGCCCAGATCGGGGAGTTCTCCTTCATCCTGGCGGCACTGGGTGTGAGCCTGGGGGTGCTGCCTGCGCAGGCGCAGAGCCTGGTCGTCGCTGGCGCCTTGCTGTCGATCGCGCTCAACCCGCTGCTGTTCTCGGCCGTCGAGCCGGTACAGCGCTGGATCCTCGCGCGCTCGGCGCTCGCCCGGCGCCTCGAGGCCCGGGACGACCCGCTGGCGGCGCTGCCGCCTTCCATCGAGCCGCGCTACCTGTCGCACCAGGTGGTGCTGGTCGGCCATGGTGAACTAGCCCGACTTTGTCAACTTTTCCCCCGTACCTGTCTTTGGCCCGCCGTAAGCCCTTGTCTGGATTGAACCCCACTCGCAGATCCATAATGTAGTGCCATAATATTCTACTCCTTCCGATCCAAATCCCCTTTTTTGGTGCAACATCGCGTGCATGTTCATTC
>JAIXWM010000154.1 GCA_027491255.1 Rubrivivax sp.
GCGCCTGCGACGACGGCCACGGTGACGGCCATCTCCGACGACGTCGGCATCGTCACCGGCACGGTGACCAGCGGCGCGACCACCGACGACACCAGCCTGTCGGTCAGCGGCACGTTGGGCACGGCGCTGGTGACGGGAGAGACGCTGCGCGTCTTCGACGGCGCCACCTTCCTGGGCACGGCCACGGTCAGCGGCACGGGCTGGACGTACGCCGACACCCGCACGCTGACCCACACGCAGGCGGTCAGCTACACCGTACGTGTGGCCGATGCCGCGGGCAACCAGGGCACGGCCAGCGGCGCCTACACCGGCACGGTGGACACCACGGCCCCTGCGACGACGGCCACGGTCACGGCGATCACCGACAACGTCGGCACCTACACCGGCACGGTGGTCAGCGGCGGCTTCACCGACGACACCAATCTGGTGCTCAGCGGCACGCTGGGCGCGTCGCTGGTGACGGGCGAGACGCTGCGGGTCTTCGACGGCAGCACCTTCCTGGGCACGGCCACGGTCAGCGGCACGGGCTGGACGTACGCCGATTCGCGCACGCTGACCAACAACCAGGCCGTCAGCTACACCGTGCGCGTGGCGGACGCGGCTGGCAACCAGGGCACGGTGAGCACCGCCTACACCGCGACGGTGGACACCCAGCCGCCGCCCACCCCGACCGTCAACGCCCGCACCACGCACGACACGACCCCGATCCTCGGCGGCACGGCCGAGGCCGGAGCGCTCGTCACGGTGACCTTGGGCGGGGCCACCTACCAGGTCAGCGCCGACGGCAGCGGGAACTGGCAAGTCGACACCGCCAGCGCCACGCCGATCAGCGGCACCCTGTCGCTCGCCACCGCCGGCAACTACACCGTCACCGCCACCGTGGCTGATGCGGTGGGCAACATGGCCACCGGCAGCGCCACGCTGACGATGGATTTCGCGGTGGTCCGCATCACCAACATCGCTGCCGGCGAGCAGGGTCTGGTCATCAACGGACAGTGCTCGCGGGACGAAAGCGGTTCGACTGTTGCCGCAGCCGGCGACGTCAATGGCGACGGTCTCGAGGACATCATCGTCGCAGCCTTCAGTGCAGATCCCGATGGTCGTTCCAGCGCGGGCCGCAGCTATGTCGTGTTCGGGCGGGCCAGCGGCACGGCGGCGATCGACCTGTCTGCCGTGGCCGCTGGCAGCGGCGGCTTCGTCATCGATGGCGAACTCATGGGCGACGACAGCGGTTGGGCGGTGTCGGCAGCCGGCGATGTCAACGGTGACGGCCTGGCCGACGTGCTCGTGGGCGCACCGTCCCACCGGACAACAGCGTCGGGCCAACCAACCGACGGTCGCGCCTACGTGGTCTTCGGTCGAAGCGGCAGCACGACGCCGGTGGCACTGTCGGCGGTGGCGGCCGGCAGCGGCGGCTTTGTCATCGACGAGAAGTCATATCCCGGCGCAGCCGGGTCGGGTGTGGCTCCAGCGGGTGACTTCAACGGTGACGGCCTGATCGATCTGATGGTCGGTTCGCCCCTGACCGGTGATTCGTACTACGCCGGCAGCGTCTATGTGGTCCTCGGGCGCAGCAGTGGCACCGCCGAAGTGGTGCTGTCGGCGGTGGCTGCCGGCAGCGGCGGACTCGTCATCCGCGGGCAGTGCATCGAAGACCGCATCGGCGGCGCCGTTTCCGCGGCGGGCGACGTGAACGGTGACGGTCTGGCCGACGTGATCGTCGCCACGCGTGAAGCCGACCCCGCGGGTCGCAGCTTGGCAGGCCGCAGCTACGTGGTCTTCGGGCGTACGGGCATGGCGGAGGTGCAGTTGTCTGCAGTCGCCCTCGGCTCGGGGGGCTTCGTCATCAACGGCGAGTGCTCGGGCGACCAGTCCGGTCTGTCGGCGTCCTCCGCCGGCGATTTCAACGGCGATGGTCTGGGCGATGTCCTGATCGGAGCCCCGACCGCCGCCCAAGCCGGAAACCAGGGTGGGCGGAGCTACGTGATCTTCGGCCGCACCAGTGGGCCCGCGGTGGTCGATCTGACAGCCGTGGCGGCGGGCGCTGGTGGCGGTTTCGTGATCGATGCGGCATGCGCCGGCGACGGGAACGGGGCGTCGGTGTCCTCAGCGGGCGACATGAACGGCGACGGCTTGGCCGATCTGCTCGTGCACGCCAGCGACGTCGAATATTCGCCAACGGCGAGCACCAATGCAGGCATGACCTACGTCGTGTTCGGTCGCAGTGCCAGCGCGGCCAGGTTGGACCTGTCTGCCGTGGCCCAGGGTGTCGGCGGCTTCGCCATCGTCCAGAACGGCAGCCCGTTCGGGTGGTCGATGGTGGCTTCGGCGGGCGATTTCAACGGCGACGGGTTCGGCGACTTGCTGCTCGGCAACGGCCGCTACGACTATTTCACCGGGTCGTTCGGACGCAGCTTCGTCGTCTTCGGCGGCCAGCAGTTCGCCACCACGGTGGACTTCGTTGGCGGCGCCGGCAACGACGCGTTGAACGGCAGCAGCACCACCAGCAACGTGGCCGAGACCTTCGTCGCTGGCGCGGGCAACGACGTGCTGACCGGTGGCGGTGGCGCAGACGTCATGTTCGGCGGGGCCGGAAATGACGTGTTCGTCCTGAACGCCGGCAACACCGCAGCCCTGGCCGCGGGCGTCGCCAGCGGACAACTCGCCCGCATTCTCGGCGGCACCGGTGTCGATACGCTGCGCCTGTCCGGCGGCGCCAGCCTGGACCTGACGACCATCACCAACGTCGGCGCCGGCACCGTTTCCGGTGTCAGCCGCGTCGAGGGCATCGAGAAGATCGATCTCGCCACCGACGCCGCGGCCAATACGCTGACCCTTGTGGCTCGCGACTTCGTCGACATGTCGTCGATGAACGTGTTCAACGACGGGACGGTCGCGCTGACGGCGGGCAGCCTGGGCGCGGTGGTGGCCCGGCACCAGTTGTGGGTAGACGGCGCCGCTGGCGACAGCGTGACGGTGAGCGACGTCAACTGGGTCAGGATGTCCGACATCACCAGCGGCGGGCAGGTCTACCGCGTATACAACCGCCAGAGCATGGCGGCCCAGTTGATCATCGACGCCGACATCACGCTGTCGATCTCCACGCAGGATGCGGCGATCACCGCGGTCCTCGACGACATCGGCACCGTCACGGGCACGGTGCCCAGCGGCGGCTTCACCGACGACGCCAACCTGGTACTCACCGGCACGCTCAGCGCTGCGCTGCGCAGCGATGAGACGCTGCGCGTCTTCGACGGTGACTCCTTCCTCGGCACGGCCACGGCCACCGGCACGGGCTGGACCTACAGCGACACGCGCACGCTGACGCAAACCCAGACTGTCAGCTACACCGTGCGCGTGGCCGATACCCTCGGCAACCAAGGCACGCCCAGCAGCGCCTACACGGCCACGATCGATGTCACGCTGAACGCTCTGAAGGTCCAGTTGTCGGGTATCGCCGCCGGACAGGGAGGCTTCGTCATCAACGGCGAGTCCGCTGGGGACGTCAGCGGCGCCGGGGTGTCGGGCATCGGCGACTTCAACGGTGACGGCCTGGAGGACGTCGCCGTCGGGGCGCACGGGTTCAGTCTGCCCGGGGCGCACAGCGTTGGCCGCCGCTATGTCGTCTTCGGCCGCACGGACACGGCCGCGGTCGAGCTTTCGGCTGTCGCCCTGGGCTGCGGCGGATTCACGGTGACTGGGGAATGCCAGAGCGACGGGTTCGGCCAAACGGTCTTCCCGCTGGGCGACATCAACGGCGACGGGCTGGCCGATCTGGCCTTGAGCGTGCCCTGGGCCGACGCAAAGTCGGTCACCAACTCCGGTCGTGGTTACGTCATCTTCGGCCGCTGCGGGTCGGCGGCCGTGGAACTGTCGGCGGTGGCCGCCGGCTCGGGTGGCTTTGTCATCGACGGTCACTGCGCGTGGGACTTCGACGTCTCTCCCTTGTCGGCGGCTGGCGATGTCAACGGTGACGGCCTGGTCGATCTGGTGACGCAGTCCTCCGTGGGGTCGACCACAGGCCGGGCTTATGTGATCTTCGGCCGGACGACGTTCGGGACCATCGACCTGACAGCCGTCGGTCAGGGCGTCGGCGGCTTCGTGGTCAACGCAGAGACGGGCTCAGGCTTCGACCTCGGTGACGCCATGGCCGCCGGTGACATCAACGGCGACGGACTCGCCGATCTGATCGTCGGGGCCGCCGGCGTTCCGCCTGGCGGGCGGGCTTACGTCGTCTTCGGCCGCACCTCGGGAACGGCGGTCGATGCCTCCGCGATCGCCCAGGGTTCGGGCGGCTTCATCATCGGCGAAGGCAGCTGTGCGGTCGATTCCGTGGGCTTCACGCTCTCGGCCGTGGGTGACGTCAACGGCGACGGCTTGGCCGACGTGATTCTTTCTTCCTCGGGGGCCAGCGTGGGCACGGCCACTGCTGCGGGCCGAGGTTACGTGATCTTCGGGCGCACCGGCACGGCCAAGGTCGATGTGTCGGCCGTGGCCGGCGGCACGGGCGGCTTCGTCATCAATGGGGCATCCGCCGGCGACCGCATCGCTGACGACCCCTCCTCGGCTGGTGACTTCAACGGGGACGGCCTCGGTGATCTGCTGGTCTCGGCGTACCAGGCAGACCCTGCGGCAGGCACCGAAGCCGGGCGAACCTTCGTGGTCTTCGGGCGCACCGGGACATCTGCCGTCGACCTCTCGGCCGTGCTGCTGGGCACGGGGGGCTTCGTGATCGAGGGGCAGTGCCAGTCTGACTACAGCGGCGCCTCGGCGTCCCCCGCGGGTGACGTCAATGGCGACGGTTTTGCCGATCTCATCGTCGGCGCCACGCTCGCCGACCCCGACGGTCGGGACCGTGCCGGGCGCTCCTATGTCATCTTCGGTGGCACCCGCTACGCCGCCACGGCCGACTTCTTGGGCGGCACCGGTGACGACGCGCTGAACGGCAGCAACACCACGAGTGACGTGGCCGAGACCTTCGTTGCCGGCGCCGGCGACGACGTGCTGACCGGCGGCGGTGGCGCAGACGTCATGTTCGGCGGGGCCGGAAATGACGTGTTCGTCCTCAACGCCTCGAACACCGCGGCTCTTGCCATGGGGGTGACCAGCGGCCAGTTCGCCCGCGTGCTCGGCGGTACCGGCATCGACACGCTGCGCCTGGCCGGTGGGGCCGGTCTTGACCTTGCCGCCGTCGCCAACGTGGGCGGCGGCACGCCCGGCTCCTTCAGCCGCGTCGAGGCCATCGAGAAGATCGACCTCGCCACCGACACGGCCGCCAACACGCTGACGCTGGCCACGCGCGACATCGTCGACATGTCGGGCATGAACGTGTTCAACGACGGCAGCGTCTCGCTGACGACCGGCAGCCTGGGTGCGACGGTGGCGCGTCACCAGCTGTGGGTCGATGGTGCTGCCGGCGACAGCGTGACGATGTCGGGTGACGGCAACTGGGTCAGGATGTCCGACATCACCAGCGGCGGGCAGGTCTACCGCGTTTACAACCGTCTGGGCGTGGCGGCGCAGTTGATCGTCGACGCCGACGTCACGCTGTCGATCTCGGCGCAGGCCGCGGCCATCATCGCAATCACTGACAACGCGGGCATCTACACGGGAACCGTGTCCAGCGGCGGCGTCACCGACGACACCAGCCTGTCGCTCAGCGGCACGCTGGGCACGGCGCTGGCCACCAGCGAGACGGTGCGGGTGTACGACGGCGCCGCGCTGCTGGGGACGGCCACGGTCAGCGGTTTGGGCTGGACTTACACCGACACCCGCACGCTGACCAACGGTCAGGCCCTGAGCTACACCGTTCGCGTGGCCGACGCCGGCGGTATCGAGGGTCCGTCGAGCTTGGCCTACACGGCCACCGTCGACACCGCCGCCCCGTCCACCACGGCCACGGTGACGGCGATCACCGACGACGTCGGCATCTTCACGGGCACGGTGACGAGCGGCGGCGTCACCGACGACACCGGCCTGGTGCTCAGCGGCACGCTGGGCACGGCGCTGGTGACGGGCGAGACGCTGCGGGTCTTCGACGGCGCGACCTTCCTCGGCACGGCGAGCGCCAGCGGCACGGGCTGGACCTACACCGACACGCGCACGCTGACGAACGCGCAGGTCGTCAGCTACACCGTGCGGGTGGCCGACACCGCGGGCAACCAGGGCGCGGCGAGCAGTGCCTACACGGCGACGGTGGACACCGCCGCCCCGTCCACCACGGCCACGGTGACGGCGATCACCGACAACGTCGGCGTCTTCACCGGCACGGTGACGAGTGGTGCCACCACCGACGACACGAGCCTGGTGCTCAGCGGCACGCTGGGCACGGCGCTGGTGACGGGCGAGACGCTGCGGGTCTTCGA
>JAIXWM010000185.1 GCA_027491255.1 Rubrivivax sp.
GAGCACCATCCGCATCGCGGGCTGGGGATGAAGTCACCCCGTGAATTCCGTAATACCGTTAATGCCGCTTAGCTTACGTTTCTGAACCGATCTGTTCGTACTGGACGGGGCAACTCCACGAGGGTGGTCGCGTCATGCGGAACTTGTCGAGGAACGGAAACATGCGGAGGCGCTGGTGTCGCAAACGCGTGCGGATGTTCGGGCGAGTCAGAGGCTACTCTGTGCGCGCGTGAGCCCGTATCCTGCGGAACACGCGCCGCCGTTGACTCGTGTGGACGCACTCGAACGGTGGATTGTGGCCCGTGCATCACGCCGCTGTCAGTGTCCCGCATTTCAATGGGCGACAATGGCGTTTGCGTCGTGGCGCCCGGGCGTAAAGTCTGGTGCTCCGCTGCAAACGGATTGCTTGCGGGAATCAACGGCGACACACAGCTTCTGCGAGGCGGCGCACAAACTTGCCGGGTCGCATCGGACGGGCAGATCTCGTGCTGGCGAGCAAACGAGGTTCCAACTCGCATCGCGCTAAGTGAGCGGGCGCTGGACGTAGCGATCGGGCAAGACTTCTTATGCGCGCTGTTCGAATCGGGAAGCGTCCGCTGTTGGGGTGAAGATCGGCAACGTCAGTTGGGAGGCAGCGGGCAACTACCCCCTAGTCAGCCTGTCGCACTTCCTGGTCCTGCAAAGGCAGTGATCGCCGGAAGCGAATTCGCTTGCGCGGTTCTGACGGATGGCCGTGTCGTTTGCTGGGGCAGCAACGACACCGGCGTTGTCAACCCAGCGGAAACCTGTTCGTTCCCTTGCGCTCGGCCGCCGTCCGTCGTCCAAGGCACTGGGCGCGTAACGCAAGCGGTGGCCGGTGGTGGGTTTGTATGCGTGCTCGCAGACGACGGAGCAGTGCGATGCTGGGGCTTGACGCCTTCGTTGACAACGAGCGGGTACGGCGTGACCGATCGCGACGTCGCGACGCCAGTCTCAGGACTCGGAACCACGACGAAACTCGGCACCGGCGACGGCTACGCCTGCGCACTCGGCGTTGACCGACGAATTCGGTGCTGGGGACAGGGGGCGGGCACTGGTGCGGCTCAATTCTCGTCGTGTGCGTCGGGGGCGATCGCCCGATGTGACTTCGACGTTTCAACGCCGGTTGCGGGCGTTGCCGATGCGGTCGATCTGACCACGAGCGATAGAGCCGCCACCACCTGCGTACTCTCCGCAGACGGAGTTGTTCGCTGCTTCGGTCGGCCACAAGATAGCGGGGCCAGCGCGACCGTTTGCCCATGGGACTCGCTGGGTTCGCGCCCCGACTGCGATCTTGATATTTCGACCCCTGTTGCGGGCGTTACAGGCCTCGTGCCGTGAAGCGAAAACGTCTCAACGAGTCTGCATCAATAGGCCGACATATGTATTATACATGTTTTTCGAACAGAACGTCCTACCGGGGGCGCGCTGCGTGCGTGCTGCTCACGACGGTCGCCGGGCTCAACATGGCAAGCCTCGGTTGCTCAGGCATCGACGGACTTCCCGATGCGCCGCGGCAGGTTGAAGACAGCGGGGCCGACTCCGCGAATCCGACCATCGCCGATGCAGCGACCGATGCCGCCGATTCCGGGACGACGGACGCGGCTTCTGTTGGTTCTGCGGATGCAACCGTTGCCGACGCGAACGCGGGGGCCGATGCCACATTGTCAAGCGATGCGACGGTCGACAGCGGGCCATGCGTACCCGAGGACGAAGCGGCGTTCTGCACGCGACTCGGGAAGAACTGCGGCACCGTGACCGCGAACGACAACTGCGGCGCACGGCGCACGGTCGCGAGCTGCGGCGTATGCGGCTCGTATTACGACAGCTGTGGTGGCGCCGGCGTACCCAACACGTGCGGCTGCACACCCGAGAGCGACTGGTCCTTCTGCACGCGGCTCGGGCGAACATGCGGAAATGTATCGGGCACGGACAATTGCGGCAACGCGCGCGCTGTCGCTTCGTGCGGCGGGATCTGCCCGCCCGACGCGGGAGCGGCGGATAGCGGTGCTGCCGATTCCGGAGCGCCCGACGCGAGTGTCGTGCAGCGCTGGACGTTCACGAACTGCGGCGCCACCGGTGCGAATGGACCAACACAAGCACAGTGTGACGCCGCCTATACGGGAACTACTCTCGCGAGCGCTGTGACGCTGAGCGTGGGCATTCAGACGTGGACCATACCCGCGCCCGGACGATATCGAATTACGGCGATGGGCGCGCAAGGGGGCGGCTCACCAGCAATCGCCGGTCTTGGGGCTTCAATATCGTCGCTGTTCGACTTCGGCGTCGGCGCGGCACTTCGAATCGTGGTGGGGCAAAGTGGCCTGTCCGGCGAGTGCACCGAGTCACAGTTTCCGCAGCTGGAGCGCGGGTGTGGTGGCGGTGGCGGCGGAACGTTCGTCGCTGACGGGAGCACAGCGCTGCTCGTCGCCGGAGGCGGCGGAGGTTCGTGCACGCAAGCGGCCGTCGACGCGAGGTGCCCGTGCTCCCTAGATGGAAATGGCTCGACACCACGACCGCAGCCGGGTTGCGGACCCTACGAAGACCGAAACTACGCGTGTGCGAGCACATCGAGCGGGCGGCTCGGTTCTTGCGGCTTGGGTGCGGGGTACAGTGACCCGCCGAACGCCGCTAACCTGGGCATTAACGCGCAAGCAGGCGGAGGCGGCGGCTTCGAGACGTCCGTCTATTGCGCAGCGTACTACGCGTCGACTGGGCAACCCTTCACTTCCGGCGCGGGTGGAGGTGGCTCGGTCGGCTGCCGGCAGGGCGGATTCGGCGGCGGCGGCGGCGGGGGCGGTCCGTCCGGGTTCGGCGGGACAACGACGGCGACCTACTTCAACGGTGGCGGCGGAGGCGGCGGATACTCAGGGGGCTCAGGAGGGTCCGCGCGTGGCCCAGCGGGGTCGTCCACGATGACTGGTCCTGGATCGGGTGGCAGTTCCTTCACAGCCGGCGAAGCGCCCCAAGGGTTCTCCGGCAACCGCTCCGGCCACGGCCTTGTCGTAATCGAGCGCATTCCATAGCTCTGTGTCATTCGGCCCGCAAGCGTCGGACCGGGCTCATCGACGGGGTGCCGTTCGTCTGCCAGTTTCGCCGAGTGGATTCGGCCGTCGCCTGGGCCAGCGAAAGCATGTGCAGACTACACGCTCGCTGCCACGCGCCTCACGCAAGGCCGCGGCGGCCGGGGGGTCGTCGCTCGCGTAGAAGGGCAGGAGCCCGGAGCCAGGAGCGCGGGCGCGGCGCTTTGCAGGCGACCACCCTCGACAGATTTCGTCCCTTCGGCCGCCACCGGTCGTCGTGAGCGCGCGATCGCCCCGCCGTGCGCGCGGAGAGCGGAGGGTCCTGGGGCCCCTTCGAAGCGACGACGGCCCCGCGCCGCCGCGGCAGTGGGCCTCGATCGCCACGCGCTCGCGACGTTCGGCCACGCTCACGCGTGGAGCTTCGACTCAGACGTTGAACCGTGATTATTGGCGTTTTGTCTGACTGTTGAGGCACCCGCGCCGCACCAACGAAGTTCCGTACCCGCTCGCATACCCACTCTCAAACGGGCGGGGCACCCGTCGGGGACATTGGCGCGGGAAAGGCGTGTGCGAAGCCCTGGGGCGGTCCGGGGCCGCCCCGGGGGGCGCATGTGACGGCGCGACCCCCCGGGGGCCTGCCAATGCCCTCGCGGCTGAAACCCCGCGGGCCAGCTTTCTACCGTCCGCCGCTGCGTGTGAGGGTCGGCGGGATGGGGGCCTCACAAGGCCCTTGCCGCCACGGGGGCGGCTCGCGAGCAATCTACCCCCGCCCGAAAGGGCAAAGGTCAAAGGACGAGATTCAATCCGTCCTCAGCGAACGCAGAGCGCGCCGCTGCTGTTGGGGCCGACGCTGCTCTGGCCCGTGCCGGCGCTGTAGTCCACGACCCACGCCAGCCCCGGCCCGGCGCAGGTACTGGTCCACGTGCCCCAAGAAGGGCCCGGGGGTATCCGGCAAATTCGATCCGATGCCCACGAGGCGACAATCTTGACCGCCTCGCCCCTCGTGGGCAGGCGGTAGCCGCCACCGAGCCCTTTGCAGTAGCTCATCGCGCTTGCCCAATCGCTGTAACCGCTCCGGTAGGAGCAGACGAGGCTGCCGCTCGTGAGGCTGGCCGCCGAGGACGAGCCGTCGTCGGTCGCCTTCGCGACGCACGAGCCGTTCGAGTCGATCCCGTTCGAGTCGATCCCGTTCTGGCCATCGCCGGCAGCACACGCGACGACAAGTAGCGCCGGCACACACAGCGAATCAACGAGCTTCACGAACTTGCGCATAGGCGCCACGCCTCCTTGCGAACGGATAAGGTACGCAAATCGTGAGGGACTACCACCCCCACCTTTTTAGGGTGTTGCAAAGGCTGCAAATCTACCCCCGCCCTTTGGTGAGGGTCACGCAGCACACGCGGGCGGCCTTTTTATAGGGTGCAAAAACCCCCAGAAGTGCCGCACAGCTCAGTCATCGGAGCCCGGCGCGGACGCATCGTCGAGGCGCCCCATCATGACCCGGAGCCTCTCGACCCTGGCCTCGATCCCGAACAGCTTGCCTTCGATTCTCTCGGCGGCGGACGGAAGGAACTTCACGTTCTGGTGCACCTCGATTGCGCGGTCGAGAGTTTGGTCGGAGGTCTTGAGCAGAGCGTCCACCTTCGCGGAGAGATCCGACAGCTTGGCGGACGACTGCAAGAACGCGCGGGCTTGAAGCTCAACGACCAGGAACAGGGCGGCCAGGACGACGGAAGCGAGGCCGCCGCCTACCACGTAAGACACGGCGGCGCAGACGCCCAACCGGACGAGAAAACCGAGCATGGTGACCTGGGACTACAGAAATCCCTCTTTGGCCAACGCTTCCTTCTCCTCGTCGAGCCAATTGGGGCGATTTTCGGCAGCTGCACGCAGCCGAAGACGTTCGAGCTCACGTCTCAGTTCAGCCAGATGTCCGCGAGTGTCACCGATAGCTTCGCGCACAGCGAAGACCTGCCTGCTCACGATGTTGATCGCGATGAGCACCTGGAGTTGCCCCGTCCAGTACGAACAGATCGGTTCAGAAACGTAAGCTAAGCGGCATTAACGGTATTACGGAATTCACGGGGTGACTTCATCCCCAGCCCGCGATGCGGATGGTGCTCGTTGTAGTCCTCGAACCAGGCTGCGAGCTCGCGCAGCACGCTCTCGGCGTCGTGGAGTTCGGCGAGGTACACGTAGTCGCGCTTGAACGACTTCACGAAGGCCTCGGCCATGCCATTGGACTCGGGAGAGTAGGCGGGCGTCGTTCGGACCAGGAAACCGGCTTCTCGGCCGAATGCGCGGGTTTGGTTTGCCACGTAGGGCGGCCCGTTGTCGGTGAGCCATTCGATGGGATTCGGGACGCGCAAGGTACCCGCCCCAAAACGCGCCTCGAGGCTTTGCGCCATGAGGTCGCGGATGTCCTCTCCGACGAGGTGCCCGGCCTTCGCAACCCAGCCAATCGCCTCGCGGTCGCAGCAATCGAGCGCAAACGCCACGTGCACCCGCTCGCCGGACCAGCAGCGAATCTCGAAGCTGTCGCTGCACCAGCGCATGTTGCTGCGCGCGGTCATCACCTTGCCCTCGTGAGGCCGAGTGATCTTGCCCGCGAAGCGCGTGAGGAGGAGCCCCTCGCGCTTCATCGTTCGGTAGACACGCTTGTGGTTTACACGCATCGTGGCGCCGCGATTGAGCATCGCCGTGACCCGCCGATAGCCGTAGCTTCCGCGCTTCTCGACGACGCGCCGAATGCGAGAAACCAAGTCGACGTCGCCTGCGGCGACCCTTTTTCCGCGCGGCTCACTCGGCTTGCGATGCGCCGAGAGATGCGGCCTCGAGAGCCCCAGGGCGCGAGCAACAGCGCTCACGGACCACTGTCCCCGCTCGAGGAGGAGCCGCGCGGTAACCATTTTTTTGAGCGAGCGATTTCGATCCCTTCCTTGAGGATTTCGACCTCCATCGTCTTGCGCCCGAGCAGGCGCTCGAGCTCCCGCACCTTCGCGCGAAGCATGCGGGCCTCGCTCTCGGGCACCACCGCCTCCCCCGCAGCGAGAGCGCGCTCCGCGCCCTCCTCCATCTGCCGTTTCCAGGAGAACGCCAAGCTCGGCGAGATGCCGTACTTGCGCGCTACCGCCGACAGCGAGTTTCCGGGCTGCCGGGCCTCCTCGAGGACGAGGCGCTTCTGCCCCGTCGTGTAAGCCCGGCGTTTTCCAGGCTTTCGTTGATCGAACGCGAGCACGGGCTCGGCTTCGAAATCCTTACTCATATCTTCAGCCTATGCGTAGTGGACCTGTCCGCACAGAGAGGGGGCTACTTCAC
>JAIXWM010000170.1 GCA_027491255.1 Rubrivivax sp.
AGCGACTGGAGCACTCCGAAGAAGCGCTCCTCGTCGAAGTCCGACTCGCCGACGTCGACGTTGTAGCCAGGGTATGGCGGGTCGAGAAAGTAGGTGGTGTCCGGCGCGTCGTACTTTCGGACGACCGGTTCGTAGTCGACCGAGTGGATCTTCACCTTGGCGAGCCGCGGCGCGAACTGCTCGATGCGCCCGATGGTCTTCGCCTCGATGCCCTGGACGTTCGGGCTGAAGGTGCGGCCGCGCATCTTCCCGTAGGAGAAGTGCGTCAGGTACAGGAAGCGGTGGAGCTGCTCGAGCTCGCCGCGCGGGCTCTCGTCGAGCAACCGCTTGAACGTCGACTCGTCGCCGGTCCACGGCATCGCGCGGAGCGCCTCGATCTTGGGCGGCGTAAGTTTCTGGATGAGCTGGTAGGCCTTCGCGATTTCCGGATCGGCGTCGTTGATGGCCTCGACTTCCGCCGGCTCCTTTTCGAACAGCACGGCGGCCGAGCCAGCGAAGGGCTCGACGTAGGTCCGGTGCGGCGCGAGCAGCTTCACGAGGCGCGGAGCGAGACGCTTCTTGCCCGCAGGCGAGCCGAAGATGGTCTTGTCGACGGGCTCGACCTCGAGCGCCGCCAGGACCGCGCGAGCGCGCGACACCGCCTTGTCGACGCGATCAGCCATGGCGGAGGGCCTCCGGGTCGCGACCCCAACTCGGGCTCGCGAGAGCACCCGCCGACATGTCGCGCGGCCAGCCGTCAGCCGCCTTCGCGGTGTCGACGCGGGCAGCCATCTCGGACGCCTGCCGGAGCGCGTGTGCGATCGCGGCGAGCTCGTGACTGACCTCTGCCGGGACCTCGGCATCGCCGGCGGCGGACGCCTTCTCGAGCGCGGCACGCAGGCGCGCCCCGATGGGGGCGATGGCGGCGACCATCGTTCGAGCGGAGGACGCCGGGGTCGGCGTCGCGTTGTTCGTGCTGGCCATTCGCATCTCCCGCGGGTGACGTGGCGAAGGCCGGAGCCTCCACGGGAGTAGAGCCAGGGTTCGTTTTCAGTGGGACACGGCGCGGCGCAGCGCTGCTCACACCTCGGGCAGCGTCGTGGTCCGACAGAGCCCGTGGTACGGCGGAAAGCTCACGCCGAGCTCCATCAGCGCGGGGCTCCCGAGGGCGCGGGCGTGCTCACCGACGTCGTCACGGCTTCCCACGCCCGAGCGCGTGACCTCAGCGAGGGCGGTCCGCACGCCGCCGCGGCCGACGTAGAGCAGAGGGTTCCCGGTCGTCGCGTCCCTGGCCTCGCGGACCCACGGCTGCGCCTGCTTGATGTCCTCGGGGCGCTCGAGCCGGTCCATCGCATCGAAGCGCGCGAGCGCGTCGCCGACGGAGAACACCTTGCCGTGCAGGAACCGGCACACCGCCGTGGTCCGCTCGTCGAGCACGGCCTCGATGCGGTAGCGCTGGATGCGGGCCTCGGCGTAGCTGCTTACCTGCGCGAAGGTTCGGCCGTTGCCCACGAAGGCGCCGGCGATGACGTCCCAGTAGAACGGGGTGCGTCCCGCCAGCGTGCCCTCGGCCGCGGCCTGAAGTGCCGCCGAGACGTCGTCCCGGCCGAGCCCCGACTCCACCGCGTCTGCGACGATGCGCCGGGCCTCCGCGCCGAAGCCGTCGACGCGGCGACCGAGCTCGTCGGTGACGAAGTTCACCTGGGCGCGGACGACGTGACTCACCACGCGCTGGTCGACGGCGTTGAAGTCCGCCGCGATCGCCAGGCCCAGCTCGCGCCGGGCGTGGCTCCGCGTCGCCGCCACCACTGCTTCGGCCGCCGGACCGAGCGTCGCCTGGATGCGGGCCGGGATCACCGCCGTCGCCAGGGCCGCGGCGTTCATCGCCTCGGAGACCAGCCGTCGGCGCTGTTCGGGCGTCGTGCTGCGCCAGTCGACATCGAGGACGTTCACCGCGGCGCGCACGGCGTCTCGCTCCGGGCGGCCGGCCTGTCGCCGAAGCTCCGCGGCCAGCGACGCCACCGCTCGGTCGAAGCCCCGCGGCGTGCCGAGGTCCATGGCCTTGGCGAGCGGAAGTCGCAGGAGGTCCGTGGTGAGGGCGTCGGCGAAGCTCCGGGCGCGACCGACCTCGGACAGCCCGTCAGCGGTAGCGCACGTTCCGCACATCGGGGCCCTCCTCGAGCTCGGCGACCGAAGCGGCGATGCGGATGGTCACGTTGCAGTACACGCAGCGGATCGGCGCCGAGAAGGTCACCTGTTCGCCGTCGTCGCTCTCGGTGATGAGCTGGCCCTGGTGCTGGTTGAACACCGCGTTCACGAAGCCGCAGCGCGGACAGCACAGGTGGTAGGCGAGCAGCATCATCTTGCGGTCCTGGGACACGCGACGAAGCTCGCCGCGTTCAAGGCGGCAGGGACGCTTGGAGACGACATGGAGGGTGATGCTCACCGAAACGCTCCGAGGATGAGGGGGGCGCGGTGCCGGGCGCGAACCTCGATCCCCTCGGCGGTCGGGCGCATCACGACCTCGTGCGAGCCCGCGCACGCGTCGCAGATCGCGAACACGAGGACGCCGTCGCGCCAGAGGGTCAGCGTCGTCTCGAGCGACGCGTGGCGGCTGCACATGCGGCAGGCGATGACTCCGCGTTCGGCGTCGAGCTGCGCCTGACGCACCCACGCCCGCGTCAGGTCATCCGGGCTCATCGGCAGCTCCTGGCGGGCCGGGTGGAACGGTGTCGGCGAACCACGAGGCGAACTCGTCACGCGGGACCACCACGCGCTCGGCGTTCTCGTTGAGGTACTGGCGCGCGAGCGACACCCGCTGGTCGGCGAGCCGCGCCTCTTCGGCCACGAGCTCCTCGCGCAGCGTCAGCAGGCGCCGGGCGTCCTCGAGCACGGACCCCTTCTCCGTGCGCGACCGCAGGTCCTCGACGCCCGTCTGGATGCCGGCGAGGGTCAGGGTGATCGGGCGCTTGGTCCAGTCGTCGCCGATCTTGCGGAACTCGCGGTTGAAGATGTCGCCCGCGAGGAAGCGGCCCTCCTCGGGCGTCAGCACGCCGACCCGGACGAGCCGCTCGACCATCGCGGTCATGCGCTCGGGGTCGCGGGTCACCGGGGTCTGCGAGCGAAAGCGCCAGAAGCGGATGCCCATGTCGGCGAGCAGCTTCCGGTTGATGAGGTAGTCGAACTCGTCGCGCTCGGGCTGGAAGACCTGATCCTCGGCGAAGCGCAGCGCGGACTCGGCGGTCGCCCGGTTGAAGTCCTTGCTCTCGCCTCGCAGCAGGCGCGGCAGGCGGAACGCGCCGCCGACCTTGTCGATGTTCCGCTCGTCGTAGACTTGAAAGAGCGCGTCCTGCTGCTGGGCCTCGGTCAGCGGGCGCAGCTCGATCTTGGCGCGGTTCTCCCCTTGGCCGCCCTCGGCCTCGAGGATGAGGATCTTGTGGAAGTTCGCCTTGCCCTTGAGGTTCTCCTCGATGAAGCGCTCGATGCGCGGCACCGACGACTCCGACAGGCGGCCACCCGAGATGAGCAGCGCAAGCGGCGGGACACTCTTGTTCTCGAAGTAGAGGTAGTTGACCTCCTCCATCTGCCGAGACCCCAGCACCGCGAGCAGCGCCCCCACCCACCGCGGCACGCCGTAGGGGCTTCGAGGCGACTGGATCGCGAAGTGGAGGAGCTCGGTGGCGGGGCCGTCGTCGGGATCGGCCCGGCGGAGCGCCTCGACGCTCGGGAACACCTTGCCCGAGCGCTTCGAGAGGACGCGCGGATCGGCGAAGGCCTTGAAGAAGACCTGCTCGTTGCCCTGCACCTGCACGAAGCGCCGCAGTCGCCGTCGCGCCGGGACGAGGTCGAAGGAGACCGGCGACACCTGGACGCGGTCGACCACCTCGATGGGCTGCGCGTCGAGCGGCATGAGCCGCACCGTGTGCGACGGAACGTAGACGAGCCGCGCGAGCTGCCCTCGGCCGTCGCGTAGGACCTCCCAATAGGCGTTGCCCGTGGTCTCGAGGTCCTGACGCGTGCGGCGCCGCAGGTCGACGAACGAGTGGTCGAAGCAGCAGAAGTCGAAGAACGCCTGCAGGCGAGCCCGCTCGATGCGCGCGAGGTGCACGAGGTCCTGCTTGCGGGCAGCGACCTCGTCGTCGGTGGGCTGGAGGGTGCCTCCCTCGACGAGCTCGCCGCGCTCCTGAGCGGCGACCCGCTCGAGGAAGATCGCGTCGGCCACGCGGCGGTCGGCGTCCTCGGCCTCGAAGTCGATGGCCGGCTCAAAGCGGTGCCCGAAGCCGTCGATGTTCACCGCGTACGCGTCGAGGTTCTGACGGAGCGCGTGGGAGTGCTCGACGAGCAGGCACAGCGTCTCCGGGTCGTAGGGCGGCTCGAGCGCGCCGGCCGACTGGAACACGCCAGCGGCTTCGCCCGCTTCGACGCTCGCCTGGTCGAGCACGTCGCGCCCGACGACCACCGCCTTGAGGATCGCCTGAAGCCGCGCGTGCGCCTGATCGGTGGCGGCGGCCTCGTTCATGGCGCCGCCTCGACGTAGGCCACGAGGCCCGATGGCGAGAACGAGATCGCGCGGTCACGCACGAAGCCCGCGTCTGCGAGGACGCGCTTGGCCGCAGGGAGCAGGCCGTCCAGCGTCGACGCCTCGACCGACAGCGTCGGTCCCGGGCGAAGTGGCCCAGCGGGCTGGTCCTTGGAGACGACGAAGACCTTGAGGTCATGGCGGTGCGGCATGCGGCAGCTCCGGGAGCGGGCCGAGGACGGCCAGGTTCACCGGAGTAGAGCCGCGAGCGGAGTGGGGTGGGACGGGCGCACGAACACCGAGCCGTGGCGGCGGTGATTGCAGCCGCCTCCCATGGAGCTGGCGACACCGGCCGTCGCGTCGGCGATGGCCGCGAACGCGGCAGCGACCGTGGTCAGGTCACGCGGCGGGGGCCCAGCCGTGCTCGGTCAATGCCGCGTGGGCAATCGCGATGTGCTCGGCGCGCAGCACGTGTCGCTTTCGATCGCTCCACGCGTGCACCGCTCGCACGCAGGCCTGAACGTCGGCCGCCGTCTCCGGGGCCTCGTTCATCACGAAGTGCACCGTCGCGAGCAACTCCATGCCGTACGGTGTCTCGAATCCCTCGATGAGGTCCGCCACGCGAGCCAGGCGGTCCTGCGCCAGCTGGTCCTCGGCGAGGAACGCTTTTGCTTCGTCCAGCGCGCCATCGACGAGCGTGATCTCGGTCTCGGGCTTCACGTCCGTCGCGCCGCGCAGATAGTGCCCTTCCAGACGTCGGAGCACGTGGTTGAGGTTGTGCGCGTAAGGCCCGTAGTGGTGACGCTCGAAGTTGAGCCGCAACGGCTGCCCCGCTGCCTGAAGAAAATAGGCCAGCTTCTGCACCTCGAGCATCGTCAGGGAGTAGTCCGGCACCCTGTAGAGGTCGAGCAGGCGCACGAACAGGGCCCGCGGCGTCGTGAGCGCCTCCTTGGTCTCGGACCTGCGGCGGTCCTCGCCGCGGGGCTCGCCTGCGGGTTCAAACACGACGACGCGGACGTCGTTGAGCGAGGCGAGCGCTTTCTCGATCCTGGGACGGACATCGAGCCAGTTCAGACCGCCATTGCCACTTCCGAGCGGCGGGATCGCGATGGAGCGAATTCCGAGCTCGTGAATCTTCGCGGCGAGGTCGACGAGTCCCGCCTCGATGTCTCCCATCTGAGACTGGCCCTTCCAGTGCCGCTTAGTTGGGAAGTTGACGATGAACCTTGGGCCCACGAGCGACCCCGTCGCGTAGATGTGCATGCGACCCGGGACCACTTCCCCCGCTGCACAGGCCTTCCGATAAGCCTCGAACATCGCGGGGAAGGCCTGCTTGAACTGCAGCGCGATGCCCTTGCCCATGACGCCGACGCAGTTGACCGTGTTGACGAGGGCGTCGACCTGCGCGTTTAGAAGATTTCCCGTGGTGCTCTCGATCATCGGCCGCCCCCTCACTCGTAATACCACTCGCGCCGAGTCGAGACCCGGAGCGCTCGCCCGACCGGGGCGACGATCTGCTCCACCTGCGTTCGCATCGTGTCGTCAATGACAGCGATTTCCTCGACGAGGTCCAGCGGAAAGAACTCATGAACCAGAAACTCGGCCTGCTTGCGTCGCTTCCGATCTGGATCCTCTCGGGTGTCAGCCCATTGTTTCGCGTGCACCACGGACCAATCGACAGCGCCCGGCAAATCGGCCAGCGATTCAAAGAAACGCGTGATTCGAATAACCGCGTGTCCGTCGGTGAATACCCATCGTGACGCGGTCGCGACGACGGCCTCGACGGTGCTCACGAGGTACACCAACGGGCGCTGTCCAGCGGCATTCGAAGGCACGTAGCCCGTGTGATTGGCATAGAGCATCGGGGAGCGTTCCCCGAAGTAGAACGGCACGTAATCGTGCAGCACGCCTCCAGGCCCGGCAGGCACTTGAAACGTCGCTCGTCGCTGCTGGATGTCGCTGTGCGCGATGGTCGACGGCGTCACCGTCGGCGGCATCCGATTCGGACTCCACAGGCCACCAGCTCGCACAATCTCGCTGAGATTGGCGATGTTGGTGAGGTGGAGAATCTGGGTCATCGGCAGGCTCGGACTTCGACGCGAAGGCCCTTGGAGAGTAAGCGATCGCGACGCCTTCTTCAACGGAGGCGCGAGGCTTGCATGCGGCGATGGCTCGGTTCACCCCAGCACCCGCACGCCCACCTCGGCCTCGGTGCTGCGGTTCGGCCCGCGCTCCCGCTGGCAGGCGAGCGTGATCGCCCAGAACTGATCGGCGTGCCCGCGGTTCGTGCGCTCGGCGTCGTAGCTGACGTTGCCCGACGGCAGCACGCGCCGCTTGATGCTGTGCAGCTGGGCGACGAGCTCGCGATCGCGTGGCAGGTCGACGTCACGGCGTTGCAGCAGGATCTTGAAGTCGGTCGCCCAGCGCTCCTTGCTCGCGTTGGTGAACGCCTCGCCGACGACCTGCGGGAACGCTCTCCCGAGGTTCTCGGCGAGGTTCATGCCGATGCCGCTTCGGTCCACGGACAGCCGCGCGATCGGCAGCGTGTTGAGCATCCGAATGAGGTCGCCCTCTTGCTCGGCGAACGGCACGCGGTCGTAGCTTCGCAGCAGCCGGCAGATGAAACGCCCGCCGACCTCCTCGAACACGGCAAGCTCGGAGCGGTCGTGGCTGCGGCCGACGTCGAAGCCCGCGACCAGGCGCCCCTCCGGGAACGGCAGGTCGCTGAAGTCGTCGCAGAGCGTCAGGTCCTCGCGCGTGTTCGGGAGGATCAGGTCGTAGGGATAGAAGCTGTAGGACTCGTCCACGAACCGGCACTCGAGCTCCTGCTGGAAGTCTTCGAGCGGCAACGAGTCGAACTGCTCCACGATCGTCGGACGGCCGAAGCGCGCGACCCGCTCCTCGGTCTCCAGCGTCGGGGCCTCGATGGCGGCGCGCTCGATGTCGTTGCAGAAGAAGCGGCACAGCCACCACGGCACCTCCTGGCGGCGGTGGTGCGTGTACTTCCGCAGCTCCTCGGTGGCGATCTCCCAGAAGATGCCGCGACGACCGAGCGGCGTGCTGCACCCAGTGAGCTGCCCGTTCGACCGCAGGATGAGCGCGGTCGAGCCCGTGTAGACCTGCCGGTCGTTGACGTAGTGGGCGAGCTCGTCGAGCACGATGTCGCCCTTCTTGCCGCGCGGCGGCTTCGACGGGACCGAGAGGATGCGCGAGATGCGGCCGCCCGTTCCGATGGGCTCGAATGCCAGCTCGGTCTTCGAGTCGACCACCAGCTTCTTCTGGTACGCGAGCGGCAGCTCCTCGTAGACCTGCCGGGCGAGCAGGATCTTCTCCTTGGCGTCGTCGAGGTTGTAGCTGACGAACACCGCCGTGTAGCCGTCGCGCAGGTGGCACCGCGCGAGAGCCTCGAGGGCGACGATGAACGAGTAGCCGACCTGGCGCGCCTTGGTGACCCAGCGGAAGCGCGAGCGGTTCTCGAGGAAGGCGACCTGGTAGGGCTCGAGCACGATGGGTTCGCCGTCGAACGAGCAGAGGCCGGCGATGAAACCAGCCTCGGTGGCGAGCCAGTCGCCGAGTTCGCGCGGGCTTTTCTTCACGACGGTCAGCACGACGCGACCTCCACGGCGGAAACACCACGTTCTCGCGAGGTGGACTTGATAGGTGCGCGAAACGAAGCGTGTATGGCGTGGCTGACGGCCCCTCGTCGTCGCCAGGAGCCACCATGACCGCCTACGCCGATCGCATCACCCGCGCCCCGCGGACCCTGTCCGAGCGAGAGCAGCGCCTGCTGCTCGCCGTGACCGGGCAGCACCGCGACGGCTTCCGTGACCACGTCCTCGTCAGCCTCGCGCTCGGGACCGGGCTGCGCGAGCATGAGCTGCTCGCCCTCGACGTCGGCGACGTGTTCGATGACGGCCGGGCCCGACGTCGCGTCCGTCTCCGCACCTTCAAGCGCAGCAACGACGACCTCGAGCTGCAGGAGGTCATCCTGCCCGACAACGTCCGGGCCAAGCTCGACAAGCTCTACGCCTGGAAGCGGCAGGAGGGGCAGCCTCTCGACGCCGACGCGCCGGTGTTCGTGAGCCGCGTCGGCAACCGCCTCTCGACCCGCCAGCTTCGGACGGCCTTCAAGGTCTGGCAGCAGCGCGCCGGCTTCGACCGCACCTTCACCTTCCACGCGCTGCGCCACACGGCCTGCACGAACCTGTACCGCGCCTCGCGCGACATCCGGCTCACGCAGCGCTTCGCGCGCCACAAGGCGATCACCTCGACCGCCATCTACACGCACCCGACCGACGAGGACCTGATCCGGTCCCTCCAGCAGCTCACCTGCTGACCGCGCCGGGTCACTTGCACGGTGAAAATGAACGGGGGGCCTCGAAGGGCCTCGGGAGGCGCCGTTCACTTCCCCGGGCCCGCGCCGTTCATTTTCCCAGATCGACCCCTGTCGAAATCGGGACCAGGCAACGCATCCCACGGCGGCCCGCCCGCGGAGTTTCGACCCTCCCCCCCGGGGGGCGGCGGTCGACCCCGGCGAGGCCCACCTGGCCGCGCACGTGCCCCGCTGTCGCGCGACGTCGCGCCCGCTGGCCCACACACCGCCCGCAGGCACCATCGCGCCACACGCGGCCACACAGGCCCGCTGTGCGCGGGGGGCCTCCGCGCGAGTGTCGACCTGGGTCGCGATCCCGGGTTTCCGGCCGGCCACCTGCAGCGCACCGACGGTCACGAGAGGAAAGCGGCCATTCGGCTCTGGCTCCTGGGCCGAACGGACGAGGCGGAAGTCCGCGAACCACCGTGGCGCGGCGTTCGCGAATGGCCGCTTTCGACGATTAGCGGCCATTCGGGACCTCGCTGTCGGGGCCGAGGTCGCCGTCGTCCAGCGACTCGAATTGAACGGCGCGCCGCGTGTTCACTTGGCCGGGCGCACCAAGCACCTCATGCGCGTCAGAGTCGGCCACCATCAGCACAGGAGCCCGCGGAAGAACACGGGCAGCTTCCCCGGCGTCGGAGGGAGCAGGCGTCGAAACGGCGGTGTTTCGCTGGGTTGGGCGACGATCCGGGCGGGACGACACGCCTTCTGTGGCGTGCTCACCAGGTTCCTCAAAGTCTTCCAGCATCGGCCCATGAGCAACGGAGGCGCGCCTGCTCGAGTCAGGGGGCGCCGCCGAGGAGGCCGTCTCGGGGCCGTGCAAATGAACGTTCAAATCGCCAGGGGCGTCCGCGATGGGGCCGCGCGGGGGGCTGGAGGCCTCGGCGGCCGTCGCATCCAGGACCATGCCGCTCGTCGGACCGGGCAGCTCGCCGCGCGCCGGAAGCCCCGCCTCGTTGACGACGCGGATCATGCGCTGGTGGCGCGCCTGGATGTCCTCAAGCGACAGCGACGCGTGGATCTCCTGTCGCGAGTCGGCGCCGCCCATCACGAACTCCTTGAGGCGAACCATCGTGTTGAAGTCGCCCGGGTTGTCGAAGCGGACGCGCCCCTCCGACAGCGCCTTCTCGAAGCCCGAGAGGTAGCTGTCGATGATGCGGAGCTCGTCGTCCTTCGACAGCGCGACGGCGGTCGCCCGCAGCTCGACGAGCTTCTGGTCGGCCTGCGCCTGGATGCGCGCCTTCGCCTGCGACCGGCGACGGATGCAGTTGTGGTCCTTGGCGTACTTCGCGACGAGCGTCGTCGACACGCCGTAGCGCTCGGCGAGGTCCCGGTAGCTCGGGAACACGACGGTCTGCGACGTGCCGTCGTCGCAGGTCACGACCTCGCCGAACACGAGGAGCCGATCGACCTCCTCTCCGGGTAGCGCGGGCGCGGCTCCCTTCGGCGGTCGCCCCTTCGCGCGCGTGGTGGGCTGGGGCTTCCGCGTGCTCATCGGGTCCGCAGCCCCCACCACTCGCCGACGAGCTCGAGGAAGTCCTCGAGCAGCAGCGTGACCGTCGGGTCTGCGCGGTCGTCCCGCACAACGGCGATCGGCATGCGGCCTGGCGGCGATGCCTCGATGGCTTGGGTGAGCGCTCCTCGGATGTTCGGCTTCTTGCCGCGCTTGGCCTCGACCCAGAAGACGGGGCACTCGACGTCGGCGGCCTCCTCGCCCGAGCGGGTCTGGAATCCGCGCTTGATCTCGGCGCCGGGCATGACCTCACGGAATCGGTGGACGAGCTCGCGCTCGTAGTTCGCGCCTTTCCTCCGAGAACGCGCACCGCTCATGGTGCACCTCCGGGGCTGGCGAAGGCGACCGCGATGCCGCGCGCTTCGGCGTGCTGGAGCTCGAGGCGCATCCCGTCGGTGACGCGGTCGCCGTAGACCCGCACCTCGTCGCAGGCGTCGAGCAGCTCGAGGCAGAGGGCGATTGCCTCGTCTCGCTGCGTGGCCTCGTCGACGAAGGCCGGAAGGTAGAGCTGCGGCGCGATGGGCGCGAAGCCGTCGTCGGTCAGCGCCCGGCAGATGTCGGCGACCTTGGCGGCGTTCCCGCTGGGGTCATCACGGAACGGGTGGCAGACGTAGACCCGTCGGCGGCGCAGGCGTGGGACCCGCGGACGCTGCAGGCGCACGAGCTCGGCCGCGCAGTAGTGCAGGCCGTCGATGACCTCGGCGAAGGCCTCCGCGCGGTAATCGCGCCCGTCATCGACCTTCCATGGGCCGTACTGGTCACGCCCGGCGTCGATGCGATCGAGGAGCGCATCGAGGATCGGGCGTTCGTCGTCGGCGAGGCGCGCGACGCGGCGACCGAGCATCGCTCGATCCCGCAGGCAACGCGCGACCTCGAGCGAGGCCATCGCATCGGCGAGCGCACGGTGCGGCGACGGACGCGCAAGCCCGAGCGCCGCGCACGCAGCGTCGAGCGACAACGACGTGGTCTCGGCCCCGGACACGAGTGGCCAGGCGAGGCTGGCGGTGTCGACACGGTGGTAGTCCACAGGCGGTAGCGGCACGCCGGCGCGAGCGAAGCCGCGCACGAGGAACGACCAGTCGAAGGCGACGTTGTGGCCCGCGACGATCGCACCTTCGAGGAGCGGTGCGAGCCGGCGGAGCGCGTTTCCGAGGCTCACGGCGTCTTGCCAATCGGCCTCGCAGTAGCCGTTGACCTCGAGGGCGCGCGGGTCGGCGTCACCCAGGCGCTCCGGCACGACGCGCACCGAGAGGTGGTCGAGGGGTTCGAGCGTGTGCGGGTGCACGCGCACGGCGGCGACCTCGATGAGCTCGTGGCGATCGGGGTCGAGCCCGGTCGTCTCGACGTCGACGAAGACGAGGTCCTTCATGCCTCCTCCTTCGCGGAGAAGCGCTGCGAGAGGCGCTTCTCGACCACCGTGTCGAGCTCGGCCTTGAGCAGGTTCAACCGGTCTTTTCCTAGCGTCTTGCCGAGGTCCTTGAGCAGCGCGTCGAGCGCCTTGTTCTCGACGCTCGCGAGACGGCCGACCAGGTCCTGGCGGTCGTGGCCCGAGGCGCGGGTGAGCACGTCGAGCGTCCGGTCGAGCGGGTAGGCCTTCGAGGCGGTGGTGAACATCCGGTAGCGGACGCCGGCGACCGCGAGCTCGTCGTGGCCCTCAAGGTGGGCCTTCAGGACGTCCTCGAGCTCCTGCTTGCGCGCGTAGAGGACCTTCGCGAGTCGAGCGACCTCCTCGCGCTCGCGGGCGACGGTCTCCAGGTCGGCGAGGTCCTCGCAAACGACGCTGCGTTCGCCGCGGAGCGCCGAGGCATACGCTGGGCAGTCCTGGCGATGGTCGCAGTAGACGCAGTTGGCGTTGAGCCGCGCCGGGAACTCACGAGCCTCCTCGGTCATGCGTCCCATCGTCTCGACGTAGGCCTTGGCGGCCGCGAGCTGCTCCTCGTCGCGCTCGGTGGTGAGGCGCACGTCGTGACGAAGCATCTCGAAGGTCAGCCGCACCTTCTTCGCCCACGGCCAGAGTTGCCGCGCCGCCAGGTGGTAGAGCGACATCTGGAGGCTCGTGTCGACCTCCTCGCGCGAGAAGAGCAGGCGGTTCGTCTTGTAGTCGATGACCTCGACCGTCTCGTCGTCGACGCGATCCACGCGGTCGATGAAGCCGAGTACGACGAAGGGCCCGATGGGCAGCTCGAAGCCACGCTCGATGGCGAGCACGTTCTGATGGTCGACGTGGCCGTGGCGTCGGACGTAGTTGCGAAGGAGCGAAAGCCCCTCCTCGAACACGGCGATCCCCGAGAGCTCGGCGGCGGCCCAGGCGTCCTGCCAGAGCGCGACCGCGCGTTCCTCGGACAGCGCGCCCTCGCGCTCCTGCTCAATGTGCTCGCGCAGCAGCGTCTCGAGGACGGCGTGCACCGCCTTGCCGAAGCGCAGCGCGACGCCGGGGTCGGCCTGCCGCTTGTCGATGTAGTGGAGCTTGAAGCTCAGCGGGCACTGCTCGAAGCGCTGGAGCCGACTGAAAGAGAGATGCTCGTTCCTGAACGCCATGGGCTTTCCTCGGTGGGGGGCGTGTTCGTCCTCCGAGGTAGAGCCGGCCTCCGCAGGCCTCTGGGACAGCCCTACGGCGACGGGGCCGGCGTCGCCTTGTCGGTCTTCTCGAAGCTGTTGACGCGCGCACCGGGGAAGGCTGTGCAGATGGCGGCGAGCGTCGCTGCGTCCTTCACGCTCAGCTCCTTCCGACCGGCGTTGCCCGTGTACTCCGGCACCAGCCACACCTCGCCGCACGCCTCGGTCGCGAGGCAGACCTCGACCTGAAGCGCCTTGAACGACGCGATGTCCTCGTCGCTCAGGTTGCGGAACACGGGGACGTCGGCGGCCGGGAGTCCGCGGGCCGGCGCGTCCCTGTCCACCTTCGTCGGCGATCGTGGCGCAGTTGCCGGCGGTGGCAGTGGCCGACCGAAGAGGTCGCGTGGGACGCGATGTTCTTCGCGTGGCGTCGCTGGCGGGTTCTCCGCCACGACCGGCGTCGTCGTGGGAGCCACCGTCAACGGTGGGAGCGGCGGCGGGAC
>JAIXWM010000088.1 GCA_027491255.1 Rubrivivax sp.
ATGCTCAAGCGCTCCGAAGACGACATCCTTGTCGACATTCTTCTCGCGCGCCAGCGCATCGACCAGCAACAAAATTTCGCGACTCATTTACGGCTCCTGAAATCCACTTTGGGCACTAAACGTGCCTTGTCTACTTCCGCCAGCGAAAACTCCAGTAACGCTGGCCCTTCATTTCCTTCAAATTCAAGTCTGAGCGTCTCGCCCTCGGGCTCATGCAGGATGCCTTCGAACGATTTCCGGTTGCCGGCGCCAGGGATAGCCATCCTTAGTTTGATGACCGCCTCCTGTCCAGCGAAACGCGTGTAATCCGACAACTTCTTGAGCGGACGATCCAGACCTGGCGACGAGACCTCCAGACGCTCGTAGCTTGCGTTCTCGACTGTGAGCACATGCAGCAATTGATGCGTAACTTTCTCGCAATCCTCCACGGTCACCGCACGGTTCTCGTCGGGCATGACGTCGATATAGACCCGCAACAGACCGCGCGCGGCCTGCTCAAAATCCACCAGCTCGTACCCCAAGCCGGTAACCGTCTTTTCAATCAACGCAAACAACAAAGAATGACCCCTCGCACAAGCGCAACATCAACTCTTTCAGGAAAAAAAAAATGGGCATCTGCCCATCTTTCTTTGTGCTCCCTGAACCGCCTGTCATGGACAAAAGATGACGCGCATCTCAATGTCCGACCGCCGGAAGCTTTGTTAAGTCCCTGATTATAGGTGATAAGGCATCTCACCGCAACGCACAAGGCAATGGGTGTGAGTTGCCAGATTGAGATCGTTTAACGTATCTGATGCGATGGAACTGAGCAGCCCGTGGGGCCAGGTCGTCAGCCGCGAGACCGACGTCGTTGCGGCGCACCTGTACCAAAGCGGTCCGATGTCCATGAACTGCCGGTCGCTGCCTGCCCGCTCCGGCGCCTTGGGTCACCCTGACCGCTGCGCTGTCCACGGCCGCCTTGTGGCGCGGTCGGGAATCCCAGCGCTGTCTGCAAGGGATCAGGCTGACGAGAGCGCGGTGCACCGCGTCCAGCGTTATTGCCGTAAGCATTGCCATTCGTGTTGCCGTTGACGTTGCCATTGCGGTTCTGTGGCCCGCCGAATTTGCCTTTACCCGGACCACCGCGGGCGTCCTGCGCACGGCCCGCTGGCTTTTGAAGGCCATTGGCCGCCATCAGTGCACGCACCGCATGCTCATCCATCTCTTCCCAACGACCACGCTTGAGATTGCTGGGTAGCGTGAGCGAGCCATAACGTGTGCGGATCAGGCGCGACACGGTCAGACCGACCGATTCGAACATACGACGCACCTCGCGATTGCGACCCTCGGAGATCGTGACGCGATACCAGCGATTGGCACCATCCCCACCACCATCGGCAATCTTGTTGAACTGTGCAAGGCCATCATCAAGCTCCACGCCCGAGAGCAATTTCTGCCGCATGCCTTCTTCGAGTTCTCCGAGCGTACGCACTGCGTATTCCCGCTCGATGCCATAACGCGGATGCATGAGCTTGTTGGCGAGATCACCCGAGGTGGTGAAGAGCAGCAGACCTTCGGTGTTGAAGTCGAGGCGTCCCACAGCCAGCCATTTGCCGACCTTCATGGTGGGTAAGCGATCAAAAACGGTAGCGCGGCCCTCGGGGTCACTGGTGCTGACGATTTCGCCGGAGGGTTTGTGGTAGACCAGAACGCGCGGAGGACGCGTGCTGACTTTGCGTTGCACGAGTTTGCCGTTGATTCTGACCTGATCGGCCGGCAGTATGCGCTGGCCGATATGTGCAGGCTCGCCATTGACTGAAACACGCCCTGCGATGATCAACTCTTCCATGTCACGGCGAGAGCCGAGACCGGCCTCGGCCAGTACCTTGTGCAGCTTGGGTGCATCGTCGTCGGCGGTGAGGTCGCGACGCGCTGGCTTCTGATGCCGAGTGCCGTGTTTGGCGGTAGCGAGTGCTTCCTCGCCAGCGGCTATCCGGTCATAGTCGTCCGAGGTAACAAAACTGAAGATTGCATCAGCGTCCGCTCCTGCATTGCGCTGACCATGGCGTTGATTAGTGTGCTGGGGTTTCTGGCGCGGACCCGGTTTGCCACGCTGCGGTTCACGAGCGGCCGTGTTGACGCCGGCTCGGTCAGGAGGTGCGACAGGCCTTCCTGATTCGCCCTCTTTGTCGGGGCTCCGTGAGCGTCTCAAAGCACGCGGACCGCGCACCCCACGGCGGGGATTCTTCTTGTCCTGTCTGGCCTTGTCTTTTAAAGGCGCATCGTGACCGGCGGTTGTGTCACCGGTTTTCTCTGCTGCGTCGCCGCTGTTGAGCGGCGACTGAGGATCATGCGGGTCGGGTGCTGTCATCTTGTGTATCTGATGTTGATTCGGTGGGAGCATTGTCATCGTGCTCATCCGGGAGCGTTACCTCACCCCCCTCTTGCGCTTCGCCTCGCGCTTCCTCTTGCAATACTTCTTGTCCTTCGCCCTGCTGATCGCCGCGAGCCAGTGTGACCGACTGTGAAGCCTCATCCGTCGACGGCTCGGAAAAATCAATGGCTGCCTGATCCAGTGACGCCTGGAGGTTCTGCTCCATTGCCTGAACCGCGGCCGCCGCCTCCTCAGGCAATACGTCGGTACCTACCTGCTGCAGCGGTGGCAGCTGCTCCAGCGAGGACAAACCCAAATCATCCAGAAATTGTTTCGTGGTAGCCAAGAGCGCAGGGCGCCCAGGCACATCACGATGACCGATCACATCGACCCAACCACGATCCTCCAGCAGCTTGATCGTCTGCGAATTGACGGCCACACCACGAATCTCTTCGATATCGCCGCGTGTCACTGGCTGACGGTAAGCGATGATCGCAAGTGTCTCAAGTGTGGCCCGCGTGTATTTCGGTGGTTTCTCGGGGTTCAGCCTGTCGAGGTAAACCTTCATCTCTGCACGACTCTGAAAACGCCAGCCGGTTGACAGGTTCACGAGTTCGACGCCACGCCCCTCCCAATCCTGAACGAGTTCTTCCAGCATGGTCTTGATGGTATCGGTGTCGGGCACCGACTCCGGCTCATCAGGATGACCAGCAAAAAGCTTTTTCAGCTCATTGATCGACAATGCCTCGTGCGTGCACAACAGTGCAGTCTCGAGGACTTTTTTCGCCTCAACGGTATTCATCTACGATTCGTACAATA
>JAIXWM010000142.1 GCA_027491255.1 Rubrivivax sp.
CACGGGCTGGACCTACACCGACACGCGCACGCTGACGAACACCCAGGCCGTCAGCTACACCGTGCGCGTGGCCGACGCCGCGGGCAACCAGGGGACGGCCAGCAGCGCCTACACGGCCACCATCGACACCACGGCTCCTGCGACGACGGCCACGGTGACGGCGATCACCGACGACTTCGGCATCGTCACCGGCACGGTGACGAGCGGCGGCGTGACCGACGACACGAACCTGGTGCTCAGCGGCACACTGGGCACGGCGCTGGCGACAGGCGAGACGCTGCGGGTCTTCGACGGTGCCACCTTCCTGGGCACGGCGAGCGCCAGCGGCACGGGCTGGACCTATACCGATACGCGCACGCTGACGAACACCCAGACGGTGAGCTACACGGTGCGCGTGGCCGACATCGCCGGCAACCAGAGCACACCAGGCACGGCCTACACCGCCACCGTGGACACCGTGGCGCCCGCGACCATCGGCGCCATCACCGCCCTGGTGGACGATGTCGGCGCGCAGCAGGGCGGCTTCAACAGCGGCGTCGTCACCGACGACACCAACCCCGGCCTGAGCGGCACGCTGGGCGCCACGCTCTCGGCGGGCGATACGGTGCGCGTCTACGACGGCGCCAGCTTCCTGGGTACGGCCAGCGCCAGCGGCACCACCTGGAGCTACACCGACACGCGGGCGCTCACCGGTGGCCAGGCGCTCAGCTACACCGTGCGCGTGATCGACGCCGCGGGCAACGAGGGCAGTGCGAGCCCGGCCTACAGCGCGACGATCAGCCTGCCCGCCCAGGCAGTGGTCAACGTGTCGGCCGTGGTGGGTGGCACGGGCGGCTTCGTGATCAATGGGCAATGGGCGGGCGACATACTCTTGGGCGGTACCTCGGCTGGTGACGTCAACGGCGACGGGCTGGACGATCTGATCCTCAGTGCCAGGCTGACCGACGGCGCGCCTGCCGGCACCGATGCGGGCCGCAGCTACGTCGTCTTCGGCCGGACCGCAGCCACGCCGATCGAACTCTCGGCGGTGGCTGGCGGCACGGGCGGCTTCGTCATCAACGGCCAGAGCTCGGGCGATAGGAGTGGTTGGTCGTTGGCTGCGCTGGGCGACATCAACGGCGATGCGTATGCCGACGTGCTCGTCAGCGCCCATACGGCCGGCACCGCGGCGGGAAGCGACGCCGGCCGTACCTATGTGGTCTTCGGCCGCTCCTCGACGACGGCCGTCGATCTGTCGGCCGTGGCCGGCGGTACCGGTGGCTTCGCCATCAACGGCCAGTGCTCGGGCGATTTGAGCGGGGTCGTCGCGATGTCTGCCGGCGACGTCAATGGCGACGGCCTGGCGGACATGATCATCGGCGCCTACTCTGCCGACCCGACCGGCGACCTGTCCGGCCGCACCTATGTCGTGTTCGGACGGACGGGCTTTGCAGGCATCGACCTGTCGTCGGTGGCCGGCGGCAGCGGCGGCTTCGTCATCGACGGCGAGTCGGGTTGGCGCTCGGGCTTCCCCGTGGCGGCCCCCGGCGACGTCAACGGCGACGGCCTGGCCGACCTGGGCGTGGCCGCTTACTACGCCTACAACGTCGATCCTTCGGCGCCGAGCCGCACCTACGTCATCTTCGGGCGCACCGGCTCCGCACCGGTCAGGCTGTCTGCCGTGGCCGCGGGCAGCGGCGGGTTCGCTATCCAGGGGGGCTGCGCCAACGACGGCAGCGCCGCCTCGATCTCCTCGGCCGGCGACGTCAACGGCGACGGGCTGGCCGATCTGTCGGTGGGTATCCGCATGGGTCACGCCACCGCGGCGTCGTGGCCGGGCCGCAGCTACATCGTCTTCGGCCGCACCGCCAACACGGTGGTCCATCTGTCGGCCGTGGCCGCAGGCACGGGCGGCTTCACGATCTTCGAGCAGGGCGAAGGCAGCGACTTCGGCTACTCGTCCATCCACGCCGGCGACGTCAATGGTGATGGCCTGTCCGACCTGATCATGGGCGCGAGGCAGAAGGACATCGCCGGCCGCGTCGACGCCGGTCGCAGCTACGTGGTCTTCGGCCGCACCGGCACCGCTCCGCTCGACCTCAGCGCCATCGCCGCCGGCTTGGGTGGCTTCGTCATCGACGGCCAGTGCTCCGGCGACTACACCGGCTCGAACGCCCGAGCGGCGGGCGACGTCAACGGCGACGGCTTTGCCGACATCGTCGTCGGTGCCAACCTCGCCGACCCCGGTGGCCGCACCGATGCGGGTCGCGCCTACGTCATCTTCGGCGGCCAGCAGTTCGCTCAGACCGTCGACTTCCTGGGCCGCGCCGGCGCCGACACGCTCACCGGCACGTCTGCCGCCGAGACCTTCGTCGCCGGCGCCGGCGACGACACCGTCACCAGCGGCGGTGGCGCCGACGTGATGATGGGCGGCGAGGGCAATGATGTCTTCGTGCTGAACAGCAGCAACGTCGCGGCGTTTGGCAGCGGCCTGGTCGGCGGGCAGTTGGCCCGCGTGCTCGGCGGCGCCGGCGTGGACACGCTGCGCCTGGCTGGCGGCGCGAGTCTGGACTTGACGGCGATCACCAATGTCGGCGCCTCCACGCCCAACGGCTTCAGCCGGATGGAGAGCCTGGAAAAGATCGACCTCGCCACCGACAGCGCGGCCAACACCTTGACACTCGCCACGCGCGACATCGTCGACCTGTCGGGCATGAACGTGTTCAACAGCACCGACGCCGGCGGCAGCATCACGGGCCTGGGCGCGGCGGTGAGTCGCCACCAACTTTGGGTGGACGGCGGCGCGGGCGACACGCTGTCAGTGACCGACGGCCTGTGGTTGGGCCAGTCCGACGTGAGCTCGGGCGGGCACACCTACCGCGTCTACAACCACACCACCGTGGCGGCGCAGTTGATCGTGGATGCCGACGTCGCGATCACGCTGACACAAGCCATGCCGGCGGTGAGCCTGTCGGCGATTGCTGCGGGTAGCGGCGGGTTCATGATCAACGGGCAGTGCGAATTCGACCGCAGCGGCAGGTATGTCTCGAGCGCCGGCGACGTCAACGGCGACGGCTTGGCCGATCTGCTCATTGGCGTGCCCGAGGCTGACCCGGCTGCGCGCACCAGCGCCGGTCGCAGCTACGTGGTCTTTGGCCGGAGTAGCGGCGCCTCGGCGATCGACCTGTCGGCGGTTGCCGCGGGCAGCGGCGGGTTCGTGATCAACGGTCAGTGCGCGGAGGACTACAGCGGCTGGGTCTCGAGCGCTGGCGACATCAACGGCGATGGGCTGGCGGACTTGCTCATCGGTGCATTCGGCGCCGACCCGGCTGCGGGCAGCAACGCCGGTCGCAGCTACGTGGTCTTCGGTCGCAGCAGCGGCACGTCGGCGATCGACCTGTCAGCGATTGCCGGGGGCACGGGCGGCTTCGTGATCAACGGGCAGTGCGCGGACGATTTCAGCGGCGCCAGTGTCCGAAGCGCCGGCGACGTCAACGGCGACGGGCTGGCGGACCTGATCGTCGGGGCGTCGTCTGCCGGCCCGGCTGCGGGTACTGTCGCCGGCCGCAGCTACATGGTCTTCGGCCGCACGGGTACGGCGGCGATCGCCCTGTCGGCCATTGCCGCCGGCTCGGGCGGATTTGTGATCGAAGGGCAGTGCTCGGGCGACTACGCCGGGATCAGTGTCGCGAGCGCTGGCGATGTCAACGACGACGGGCTGGCGGATCTGGTTGTCGGGGCGTATGGGGCCGACCCGCAAGCGGGTGACGGAGCCGGCCGCAGCTACGTCGTCTTCGGCCGCACGGGCATGGCGGCGATCGACCTGTCGGCCATCGCCGGGGGTACAGGTGGCTTCTTGATCAACGGCCAGTGCTCGGGGGACAAAAGTGGTCTCCGTGTCACGAGCGCCGGCGACGTCAACGGTGACGGGCTGGCTGATCTGGTCATCGGGGCGATTTACGCCGACCCGGCCGCGGGCAGCGACGCCGGCCGCAGCTACGTCGTCTTTGGCCGCACGGGCACGGCGGCGATCGACCTCTCGTCCGTCGCCCGGGGTACGGGTGGGTTCGTGATCAACCGCCAGTCCTTGGGGGACAACAGCGGCATCGATGTCGCGAGCGCCGGTGACGTCAACGGCGACGGGTTGGCAGATCTGATCATGGGGGCGACGTATGCCGACCCGGCCGCGGGCAGCGACGCCGGCCGCAGCTACGTCGTCTTCGGTCGCACGGGCACGGCGGCGATAGACCTGTCGGCCATCGCCGCAGGTGCGGGCGGTTTCGTGATCGATGGCCAGTGCGCTGGGGACAACAGCGGCACCAGTGTCTCGGGCGCCGGCGACGTCAACGGCGACGGGCTGGCGGACCTGATGGTCGGGGCCCAGCTTGCCAACACGGCCGCGGGCTTCCCTGCCGGCCGCAGCTACGTCATATTTGGCGGCACCCAGCACGCCATCACAGTGGACTTCGTCGGCGGCACGGGCGCCGACACGCTCACCGGCACCACCGCTGCCGAGACCTTCGCCGCGGGCACCGGCGACGACACCGTCATCGGTGGCGGCGGCGCCGACGTGATGATGGGCGGCGCGGGCAACGACGTGTTCGTGCTGAACGGCAGCAACGTCGCAGCGCTGGGTGGTGGTCTGTCCGACGGGCAGTTGGCCCGCGTGCTCGGTGGCACGGGCGTGGACACGCTGCGCCTGGCCAGCGGCGCGAGCCTGGACCTGACGGCGATCGCCAATGTCGGCGCCGGCACGCCGGATGGCCTCAGCCAGCTCGAGGGCATCGAGAGGATCGACCTCGCCACCGACGCCGCCGCCAACACGCTGACGCTGGCCACGCGCGACATCGTCGACATGTCTTCGATGAACGTGTTCAACGACGGCACGGTCGCGCGCAGCAGCGGCAGTCTCGGTGCCGGGGTGCAGCGCCATCAGCTCTGGGTCGACGGGGGGGCCGGCGACACGCTGACGGTCAGCGACGGCGCCTGGATGCGGCAGGGCGACATCGTGGCCGGGGGCCGTACCTACCGGGTCTTCAACGAGATCGATTCGGCGGCGCAGCTCATCGTCAGCGCCGACGTCACCACCTCGGTCTCGACGGCGGCGCCCCTGGTCGAGCTGTCGGCCATCATCGGCGGCACGGGCGGCTTCGTCATCAACGGCCAGTGCAGCGGTGACCAGACGGGCTGGTCGGTCTCGGGTGCGGGCGACGTCAACGGTGACGGTGTGGACGATCTGGTCGTCGGCGCGCGCTGGGGGGGCGTCAGCGCGGCCGGCCGCAGCTACGTCGTCTTCGGCCGCAGCGCCGGCAGCAGCCCCATCGACCTGTCGGCCGTCGCTGCCGGCAGCGGCGGCTTCGTGCTCGTCGCCGAGTCCTCCGGTGACCGGCTCGGCACCTCGGTGTCCGCGGCTGGCGACCTCAACGGCGACGGTCTGGCCGATCTGGTCGTCGGCGCCCAGTTGTCCGACCAGGGAGGTCGTTCGGACAGCGGTCGCGTGTACGTCGTCTTCGGGCGCAGCAATGCCACGACGGCGATCAACCTCTCGGCGGTGGTCTCGGGCAGCGGCGGCTTCGTGCTCGACGGGCAGTGCGTCAGCGACATGCTGGGCGGCTCGGTCTCGTCGGCCGGTGACTTCAACGGCGACGGCCTGACCGATCTCATCGTCGGCGCGCACGCGGCCGACGCCGGTTCCCTCGATGCCGGCCGCAGCTACGTCGTCTTCGGCCGCACGGCCTGGGGCTCGATCAGTCTGTCGTCGGTGGCGGCGGGCAGCGGCGGCTTCGCTGTCGATGCTCAATTCGGCTGCCATTTCGTCGGCAACTCCGTCGCCGCCGCGGGCGATGTCAACGGCGACGGGCTGAGCGACGTCGTCGTCAGCGCTTACATGCTGAGCCCGTCCTTGGCCCTGGAGACCGCCGGCCGGACTTACGTCATCTTCGGCCGCACGGGCGCGACTGCGGTGTCGCTGGCCGACGTGACCAGCGGTGTGGGCGGCTTTGCGATCGACGGGCACCAGCTCTTCCTGGCCAGCGGCTGGGCCGTCTCTGGCGCCGGCGATGTCAACGGCGACGGTTTCGCCGATGTGGTCATCGGTGCCAGGAATGCCGGCCACGGACGCAGCTACGTCGTCTTCGGACGCACCGGCACTGCAATGGTGAGCCTGACGGAGATGGATGCCGGCATCGGCGGCTTTGCCATCCGGGCCAACGGCTTCGAGGGCGCGGGCGCGTCTGTCGGTGAATCGGTATCCGGGGCCGGCGACATCAACGGCGACGGGCTGGCCGACCTGATCATCGGCGCGAATCAGACCGACCCGGGCGGCCTCAGCGATGCCGGCAGCGCCTACGTCATCTTCGGGCGCACCGCGACGTCGACCATCGAGCTGACGAACGTGGCCAAGGGTGTCGGCGGCTTCCATGTCAACGGCGCCTGCACCTTTGGACGGCTGGGCCACTCGGTGTCTGACGCGGGCGACGTCAACGGCGACGGCTTCGCCGACCTCGTGATCGGCGAGCCGAGGCCCACGCTGGACATGAGGGGTACCAGCTACGTCATATTCGGCAGCTCACGCTTTGCGCCGACGGTGGACTTCCTCGGCGGCAATGCCGCGGACACGCAGACGGGCACCACGGCGGACGAGACCTTTGCCGCCGGCGCCGGCGACGACACGCTGACGGGTGGCGGCGGCGCCGATGTGATGTCCGGCGGCATGGGCAACGACACCTTCGTGCTGAATGCCGGCAATGTCGCGGCGCTGTCGGCCGGCCTGACGAACGGCCAGCTGGCCCGTGTGCTCGGCGGCACGGGCATCGACACCCTGCGCCTGACCGGCGGCGCCGCGCTGGACCTGACGGCGGTGGCCAACATCGGCGCAGGCAACCCGGACGGCCAAAGCCGCATCGATGGCATCGAGAAGATCGACCTGGCCACCGACACCGCCTCGAACGCACTCACGCTGGGGGTGCGGGACATCGTCGACATGTCGTCGATGAATGTGTTCAACGACGGCACGGTCGCGCGCAGCAGCGGCAGCCTCGGGGCCTCGGTGCAGCGCCATCAGCTGTGGGTGGACGGTGGGGCCGGCGACACGCTGACCGTCAGCGACGGCGGGTGGCTGCGTGCGGCCGACATCGCCAGCGGCGGCCAGGTCTACGCCGTCTACAACGCAGTGGGTGTGGCGGCACAACTGATCGTCGATGCCGACGTCACGGTGTCGGTCAGCTCCGCGGCGGCGTCGATCACCGCGATCCTCGATGACGCCGGCATCTACACCGGCAACGTGGCAAGCGGCGCGACCACCGACGACACCAGCCTGACGCTGAGCGGCACGCTGAATGCAGCCCCCTTGGCCGGCGAGACGGTGCGCGTCTTCGATGGCGCCACTTTCCTGGGCACGGCCACGGTCAGTGGGGCCGGCTGGACCTATACCGACACGCGCACGCTGACGAACACGCAGGCCGTCAGCTACACCGTGCGCGTGGCCGACGCCGCCGGCAACCAGGGCACGGCCAGCAGCGCCTACACCGCGACGGTGGACACCGCGGCCCCGGCGACGACGGCCACGGTGACGGCGATCACCGACGACGCCGGTATCTTCACCGGCACGGTGACGAGCGGCGGCGTCACCGACGACACCACCCTGGTGCTCAGCGGCACGCTGGGCACGGCGCTGGTGACGGGCGAGACGCTGCGGGTCTTCGACGGCACCACCTTCCTCGGCACGGCGAGCGCCAGCGGCACGGGCTGGACCTATACCGACACGCG
>JAIXWM010000197.1 GCA_027491255.1 Rubrivivax sp.
CCGAACCCGCCGCTCGCAAAAGCCGCGACTCCCTTTGCAGCGAGCGGTGCTTCGGCATCTATCGGCGGCGCCGCCAGAGAATCGCCCTGCGGCTCGGCTGCCAGCAGCAGGAATGCGGCGAGGCCAGCGGCCAAAGCCAATCCGGCAAGAGCCAGCGTTCTAAAGGTCATACGGCGCGTGCCGGGAGCTTTGCCAGTCGCATGGCGGATAATAGAACCGGCCTTGCGGCCATACGCAAGAGCCGGGTTCGAGGTCTGCGCCAAATGCTGTTGGCTGGGGCGGAAGGAGCCGGAGTCTGGCCCACACTAAACACTTGAACGATAAAGAAACCCTTGTGTTTCAGACGGTACCGGCCCACAGAGCTGGCCCACAAAGCTGGCCCACAGGGATTCGGAGACAAGGCGTGGCGTACCTCCAAAACAGGCATAACAAGTGGCGGGCGAAAGTCCGCATCCCAACGGAGTTGCGGAGCCGCTACGATGGCCGTGAGCTACTCCAGAAAACGCTCCAAGCCCGCGACAAGGCGTCCGCCAAAGCTGAGGCCGAGGCATGGGAGGCGGGCCTTCGATCTGAGTGGGCCGCAGTGTCCCCGAACGTCACCACCAGCCGCACAGCCCTGCGCCAGATATACGAGGACGGGAGGCGGGCCGCTCTGGGCGGCGAGTACCTCGTGCACGTGGATGACGACACGGACCCTGCAGAGGCGGGGATCGAGTACGAGATCGACAAGCTGGCCGAGCAGGCTGAAGCGACGGGAGGAGAGCTACACCCGGCAGCTTCAGCGCGGCTGGCAGCCCTGCAGGACGCCGTGACCGTGCACCGGGGGAAGAGCCCCAAGCCCCGCAAGGAACTCGAACCGAGCTTCTCGGAACTGGCGGCGGAGTACGTCAGGCTCTGGGCGACCCAAAGGGGTCTCAAGGAGACCAACACCCGGCAGCAAAAGGAAGCCACGTTCCGCCTATTCGCGGGGTACTCCGGCGACAAGCCGATCCGGCAGGTGAAGCGGGCGGACGCAGCGGCTTTCATGGACGCGCTGCGCCAGCTGGATCCGCTCTGGTCCCGGTCCCCGAAGGCCAAGGCCATGACGTGGGCGGAGATACAGAAGAAGTTCGTGGGCCGCTCTCCGGGCCTGTCCGCTTCCACCCTCAATCGTCACGGCACCACGCTGCAGGAACTCTGGCGCTGGGCAGAAGACCGGGGGCACTGCGAGGGCAAGAACCCGTTTGTCGGTTTCCACGAGAAGCTGAAACCCGGACGCAACCAGCTGGGCTATCTGCCGTGGACGGCGGACGAGCTTAAGATCCTGTTCGGCCCGCCTCCAAAGCGCGCCGATGTGGCGGAGATCATGGTCGTGGCCCTCCATACCGGGATGCGCCTGAACGAGATTGCCTCGCTCACGCTGGGCGATATCCGGGAGGCCAAGGGGGTGGCCTACATAGACGTGAAGGACGCCAAGACCCAAGCGGGTAACCGTCAGGTACCGCTCCACCCTCGCATTACATGGCTGGGCAAGCTCGCCGGAAAGCCGACGGACCGTGTCTGGCCGGGCTTCAATGACGAGGGGCCGGGCAAGAAGCCGGGTCATGATGCGGGCCGGGAGTTCTCCCGCTTCAAGGCCGCGAAGGGCTTCACCGACCGGCGCAAAGTCTTCCACTCGTTCCGAAAGAACGTGACCGAGATCATGGAGCGCCAGAGCGTGTCCGAGAACGAGTGGGCGCAGGTGCTGGGCCATGAGCGCGGGTTCACCTACGGGCGGTACAGCCCCCACGGGATCACACTGGCCCGTAAGGCGGAACTGATTGGCCTGATCGAATACCCGGGGATCGAGTTCCCGGGGAGGTGAGCGGGCCGCATAGCCCTAGGACTCGTTTGCAGACTCGTGAGGCGCATCTCCGCCAAACCGGCTGCTGACAGCGGGCAAGGGCTGGGCGCAATCCTAGGGCGCTCTGGCGAGGCTGCAGCGGCATGTAGATTGACCCTCACCCTCGGAGATGGAACGCGCGCGCGCAAGCACCTGAGGCGCCCCCACACCTCTCCCAAAGTGCCCCGCCACACCCACGCAAAACCGCCACTTTCCAGCACCTGAACGCGCCTATGTCGCCAACGGCTGGGGGGTGGGTGCGGAGCCGTGCGACGCGGGCTCCTAGGCGGCACCTGAGGCCGCCCAGATCGATCACCGATCATCCACGAAATCCCGGCCGGGGCCTGAGAGGGCTTCGGGGGACCAGCCGCGTCCGCTGTGGACGCATCCAACCAGCCTGTGACCGGGACACGCCCGGCAGGAAGCAACTCCTTTGACTGAGAATACCACCCCCGCTGACAGCGGCGAGCCCATGCGCTCCGTCGTCACGCACTACGGACACGCCACGCACAAGAATGATCCGGTGACGCCCGAGCTTGCGCCATATGCCGAGCAGGTCCTGAAGATGGACCCCGTGCGCGACGTCCCCGGGAACATTCAGCTGGGCCAAGCCGAACGTCCGGCGATGACGCTGAAGCTCGAGGCCCTCAGCCCTGATATGCAGGCCGAAGTCCGTCGCAAGATGGAGTTGCGGCCGAATATGCCAGCGGCAGAGCGCGCAAAGCTGGAGTCCCGGCTGGTCGAGGAAGTCGTGCGCGGCAAGCTGGGCGCGGTGCGAGCGCAAACAGGCCTCGGCCCGGACGCGACCCCGTACCATCGCGAGGCTGCCGAAATCGCTGGGCAGGTTGCGCAACTGCAGCGGCAGCGGACAATTCTGCAGGAAGCGATGGACGATATCGCGGACGTAAAGCCCGCCACCGACCCCGATACGGGTGAACTGGTCGCAGAGCCGATCTACCGCCACAGCGAGCAGCGCAGACAGGCCTACGCCTTGCAGATCGCCGATATCGACCGGAACATTCACCTGCTGGTGGATGAGAAGGGCGGTTACGGGGTCGAGGGGCAACGCCGGATGCGCGAGGCTCTCGCCGCCTCCGCTATCCAGCTGAAGCGCGCCGAGGAACTCCGCACCATCGAAGCCGAGGCCCGCAAGCGCGCCGACGCGCAGGCGTTGGAGGCTCGCATCGCCCAGCGCACCGAGCAGCTGTCCCGCATGAGGCCGGGCAGCGGTGCGTGAGCCCCGCCGGGCGCGCAGCATCATCAGCGAGCGCGCTATCCGCGAGGCTTCCAAGCCGAAGCGTCATGAGCCCCTGAGACCCGGCAAGGAACGCGCGTTGAGCATCCCCGGCCTTCCCGGCCTGCAGGTGTTCGAAGTCGTCTCCGACCCCGACAGCTAACCACCACACCCAACAACCTAGGAGGCCAGCGCAATGGTCGATTTGTTCCAGCCGCTCTCGCGGCATCCCACAGCGACCCTGTGGGAAGACATCCAGAGCCTGCAGGCGCTGGCCCTCCCAACGGGAGTTGCCCAGTGCAAACCCTCTCCACCGCTGCCCATGCCGACGCCCTGACAGGCAATCGGCCGGCGGCGGCCCCTGTTACAGCGCCACGCCCGAAAAGGGCAGGGCGCGAACGTACCTGCCACCAGTGCGGGACCATCTACCGCTCCATCACCTCCGCCTCCCGCTACTGCTCCACGCCTTGCCGCAAACGCGCAGCGAGGGGGACAACCGCGACGGGCGGTCCGAAGGCGGGTCCCGATACCTGGGGTCCTATCACCCGCGCGCTCCGCATCGGCGGATACGTGGGCCGCATCGGCCCCCTAAGCCCCCGCAGTCCCCAGCCGATAACCTACGGGCTCCTAGTTGACCCCGATACGGCCCGCGCCGACCTCGCCGACCTGTTTAATCGCAGGGGCTGGGGTCTGGTGAGCCGTGAGGAGTTCGCAGGGGCCCTGAAGGCCGACGGCATCCAAGGCTTCAATATCCGCAGCCCCGAGGCGGCGGACGCGAAGCGTTGGCGGGACCGCCAGCGACAACGGGCCGCCCGTGCTTGCTGAGGTCTTTTACGTCCCGTTTCTGCTGTCCCAGCAACTCACCTACCTTCGCTGTCGACACGGGACGGAACGGGAGCCGCAAACCCGCAGAAATGCGCGGGTGCGGAAGGGCCGTTTTGCCGACCGACACCCCTGTAAGGAGCCACCAGCATGACGACCACCGCCAAGCCCTGCACCAAGTGCCGGGAGGTGAAGCCGCTTTCGCAGTTCTACCTCATCCGGGCGGGGGATCCCTCAGGACCCCGGCGGGCCGACTGCAAGGCCTGTCATCTCGCCGATTGTTCCCGCCGGAGAGCCGAGGGGCCGTCCGTTATCTCGGAACTTGTCCGCGTGGGGATGAGCGACCCGGAAAGTCTCAGCGAGAAGGCAAGGGCGGCTGTTTTCACAGAAGCGCCCATAGACCCGGCCGTCATCGCTGCCTGCCTCGCCCGACAGGCGAAAGAGGCAAGGCGCAAGCAGCGGGCAGAGCTTCGCACATCGAGAGAGGTGAGGCCGATGCGCTTCGCCCGCATGGAGGAATACGCATGACCGCATACCGGAAATACCGGGGGCTCCACGGTGAGACCGTCAGAGTTCCCGCACACACCGTCGCTGAATCCCCGCGCCTGTACAGCGGTGAGCCGTTCCCGTTCTCCGCCGTCGCTTCGCGGCTGGGCAAGGACCGGGACCAGTTCGCCAACTTGGCGTTGCGGGCAAGGTGCTTTCAGGATGTGACGACCTCGCCGCTCTATCGGGCGGCAAAGGCACAGCTGCACGCTGCGTAAGAGGGGTGAGGGGGTGGGGAGGATGATTGATCCTCCGTCCACTCTCACCTCTCCCGCGGTTCTCGTGAGGTGCCCTGAAGGGGCCCCTAAGGACGTCCCTTAGAGTACTCTTTCAGCTATCCTGCCTCCGAGGGTGAGGGATAATTGGGCCCGGTCGCTTTTGGCGCGAAACTGCGAACGCCCTTATACGCAGCGGACAGCGCAGCTACCCCCCATAGGGGCCCTGCTGGGGCCCGCGAGTTCGCCGCGCCTCCCAAGGCTCTCTCGCAGTCATGGGCGAGGGCCCTAGGTGGCGCGGCAACCCCGTGCGCTTTACCGGGCGGGCCGGGAGAGCAGCCGCTCTAGCCGCGCGTGAACCTCAGCGGCTCGCGCCCCGACGTCGTTTGCATGCTTGCTCATTCGTGCCTCCTGTTGTGGTGGGGCCATCGGTATGGCGGGCCCGGCAGGGGCTGAGAAGTAGACGCTTCCACGTGGTTGAGGGCTTTGAGTCCAGCCGAGTCCGCCTTGCGGCGAATTGAGTTTGGAGCCTCTATACCTGCCGTTCCAAAGTGCCTAATGTCCGTTAGACAGATTGGAACAGCGAGGGTTCACCCATGAAGGCCGTCACCTACTACCGCGTCTCTACCGCCGCTCAGGGCCGTTCCGGCCTAGGGCTTGAAGCCCAGCGCATGGCCGTTGCCGAGGTGTGCCGGGCGCGGGGGCTGGAGATCATCGCCGAGTTCACAGAGGTTGAGAGCGGCAAGCGCGCAGATCGCCCGGAACTGACGGAGGCCCTTCGCCGGGCGAAGCTGGCAGGGGCAACCCTTGTGGTCGCCAAGCTGGACCGCCTGTCCCGCTCCGTCGCGTTCCTATCGACCCTACAGGACAGCGGGGCCAAGTTCATCGCGGCCGATATGCCCGAGGCGAACGAGCTTACCGTCCATATCCTCGCCGCCGTCGCACAAGCCGAACGCAAGGCAATCTCCACCCGGACCCGCGAGGCCCTTAGGGCCGCGAAGGCCCGAGGCGCGAAGCTGGGCAATCCCAACGGAGCCGCCCCGCTCCGCCGCGCGGGGAAGGGGAACGCCGCTGCAGTGGAGGCTTGCCGGGCTGGTGCCCAGAACCGCGCGCAGGAACTTGCAGTGGAGATTGCAGCCGTGCGGGCCGCCGGTGCCCAGAGCCTGCGGGAGATCGCCCAGCGGTTGAATGAGAGGCACATTGAGGCCCCTAGGGGCGGGGCTTGGCATCCTTCGGGGGTCAAGCGGGTGCTGGAGCGTTTGGGGGCCTGATGCCCTGCTTTGTTTCGACGCTGGTAGCGCAATGGCGGGGGCGACGCCGGGTGAGCATCGCCCCCGCTTTTATTGCTTAGAAGGCGCTGTAGAAGCTCGCAGCCTGCTTGTGGCTGGACGGGCTCTTCGCCAGCCGCTGGGGATCCCATTCGTAGGCGTCAAACTGCCCCTCGAAGAGCGGCGCGGCCTTGGTGAGCTTGTCGATCACCGTCTGATCAATGTCCCCGCAGGCCCACACCACTTTGCCATCGCGGACTTCCATCAATGACGTGAGGCCAGTGACGAAGGGGATCACCAAGGCTTCAGGATACTTCCAGCGCATCTGAGGGGAGGTGCGCTGGAAGAAGGGCGTGACCGGGCGGACACCAGTGTAGCTCGAGGTGTCCTTGCCCTCTTCCTTATACTGCTTGATCCGGTCCGGGTCATACATCTTCACAACACTCCGGCGGCCAAAGCGGTGAGTGCCATCGTTGTAGAGCCGCGGGAAGACCTCGTAGATCAGGTCAAAAAGACGAGGCAGGTCACCAGCAAGCTGCAAGCAAGATTCGACCGCCTCATTCGTCAACTGCCTCGCCTGACCCGCGTTACCGCCAATCGGCACGGTGACCAGTTCATGCTCCATAAGGGTTTTGAACTTGTCCGAGCACTCACCCTTGTTGCGATAGATGTTCTGCGGGAGCACCGAGATTTCGAAGGGCAGAAGCTTGTGGGCGTTGGCGAAGTTGAGGGGGATCCACGCCAGAGCGACGATGTCGCGAACGGATATGGGAGCCGCATCGTGCTCCTCAACAACCCCGGGCTTCCACTCCACCCGCCGGCTCAACTCCTTAGGGAGCGCATCCTTCAGAACGTCATAAAAGCCGAGCTTGTTCTGGAATGCCTCGGTCTTGACCTCGGTGTTCGCATTACGAGCCTGCGAGATGTCGAACGCTGCCCGGTCAAAGGCGTCTTGGACACTGTCATCTGCGGAGCCGGGATAAAGGAGTTCAATCGAAACAAGATGCTCCGGATCGAAGTCGAGCTTCTCGATCTCCTTGCGGTGGGCCGTCCACGCATCGTCGAGCTGCTCCCACGTGCGAATCTTCTTCAGCTGCTTCTCGTCGATGACCTGCGAGAGCACGAAGAGACCGATACCGAAAAGGTTGTGACCGCCGTCAAGGACTCCGTCGACGAACTCCTTTTCGAAGCTAACGCGAAACCGGCTGCGTTGGAGTTCCTCGACCTTGTGGGACGAGATCAGAAGCCCCTTGGACTTGAAGCGGAATAGGTCCGGGCTATTGCGGAGGGTCCCGAGGATACCTTCGACGATAGTATTGCGCTTGGCGTTGCGGGGGTTCGGTGCGAGCGACCGGCTGTCAAGGATGGGAAGCAACTGGCCGATGTTGATAAAGCCAACCGCACGACGGATGGCTTCGTCAGGACCAGAGGGCTGGACCGCGACATGAGCGAACTTCAAGATAAACGAAGACATAAAAAAAGCTCCTTTCGAGCATCGAAAGGAACAGGCACGTCCGAAACGACGAGCAGCCCGAAACGGGCAACCAGCTATCGACCGAAACCTATTCCGGGTTCCAAGACGAGGCTTTTCAGCCCCACTCCGCCCGCTTTTCAGCAGGAAACCAGAAAATCGTTCGGATTGAGCTCGTTGTCAAGGGGGCGCCGACTACGATTCACCACTGAGGACGACGACGTTCCTACACGGCCCACAAAGCTGGCCCACAAAGCTGGCCCACAGGTGCCGCATTGTGACCACTAAAGTGCTCTAAAATATAGATTTTGGGATGCTGGCTGGGGCGGAAGGATTCGAACCTTCGCATGGCGGTACCAAAAACCGCTGCCTTACCGCTTGGCTACGCCCCAGCAAGAGCAGCGCTCTATAGCGGCTGAAATGCGGATGTGAAGGGGGCGAAAGCGCGTAATGCGCGCCTTCGCCCC
>JAIXWM010000177.1 GCA_027491255.1 Rubrivivax sp.
GAAGTCTTATAATATTATGGCACTACATTATGGATCTGCGAGTGGGGTTCAATCCAGACAAGGGCTTACGGCGGGCCAAAGACAGGTACGGGGGAAAAGTTGACAAAGTCGGGCTAGGGCGCCGACGCGGGCGCAGGCGCCTCTGCCAGCGCCACCACCGTCCGCGCCAGGAAAGCCAGCATCCCGGGCAGCTCCGACAACACCGGCAGCAGCCGCAGCTCCACGCCAGGGTGGACGCGGCGGGCCTCTTCCAGCAGCGTAGGCAGGTCACGCTGGACGTGCCCGTTGGCAGCCCAGAACACAGGGCAGACGTCGAGCCGGTCCACGCCCGAAGCGAGCTCGGCCAGGACCGTGGGCAGGTCGGGGGACAGGCGCTCGAGGAAGGCGCACCGCACCCGCAGGCCGGGCTCGACGGCCTCGATCTCGCGTGCGAGCGCGTGCAGGCTCTCGCCCCAGGCGGGGTCGCGCGAGCCGTGGGCGAACAGGATCAGGCCGCGTGCCATGCGGGTTCGGGATGGGCTGCTTCGGATCGGTGCGGAGCGGCTGCCGGCGCGGCCTCGGTGTCCCGCGCCAGTGCCTGCAGCCCGCGGACGATGTCGCCGATGATCAGCAGGCCCGGCGCGGCGGCTTCGGTGACGTCGACGGCGGCACGGCCTGCGGGGACTGCGCCGCGCGCGCCCTCGGGCGGGGCGCCGGCCGCGGGCGCGCTCGCCGCGAAGACGGGCGCAGACCCGGTGACCGCGGCAGACGCGGTGACACAGGCCGCGGCGGGCTCAGACAGCTCGGCCGGCGGCTGGGCCAGGGCCTCCAGGGTGCCCAGGCGGTGCTGCTGATCGGCCAGCGTGGCGCGGCGCACGGTGACGGTCGGCGTGTCGGGCGACAGGCCGCCGGCCAGGAGCGCGCGCGCCACCGCCGCCGCGCGCCGGATGCCCATGTAGACCACGAGCGTGAGGCCGCTGCGTGCCAGCGCGGCCCAGTCGGGCTCTTCGCCGCCGGGTTGGGCGTGGCCGGTGACGAAGGCCACGCCCGGGGCGTGGCGGCGGTCGGTCAGCGACAGGCGCAGGCCCGCGGCGGCGCCGAGCGCGGCACTGATGCCCGGCACGACCTCGGCCTGCAGCCCGGCGGCGCGCAGCGCGTCGAGTTCCTCGCCGGCCCGGCCGAAGATCATGGGGTCGCCGCCCTTCAGACGCACCACACGCCGTCCGGCGCGCGCCTCGTGCACCAGCAGCCGCTCGATGAAGGCCTGGGGCGTGGACGGGCAGCCGCCGCGCTTGCCGACCTCGACGATGCGCGCCCCGGGACGGGCGTGTTCGAGGACGCGCCGGTCGACGAGGTCGTCCACCAGCAGCACGTCGGCCTGGGCGATCGCACGCACGGCTTTGAGGGTCAGCAGCTCCGGGTCGCCCGGGCCGGCGCCGACCAGGAGCACCGGGTGGAGTCCGGCACTCACGCGGCCACCGCCTTGCAAGCCCATGCGACGGCCCACACCGCTCACGCCGCCACCACCTCGCGCCGGAAGCGCGGGCGCGGGTCGATCACGTCGCCCTGGTAGTGGCTGGCGAAGAAGCGCAACGCGCGCTCGGCCGAGTCCAGGCGCTGGTCGGCGCGCAGCTGCACGGCGTCGAAGCCGGTGCGCTGCAGCAGGGGCAGCATGTCCACCAGCACCTGGCCACCGGCCCGCAGCTCGCCGCGCCATCCCAGCCGGGCGCGCAAGGTCCGCGCCTGGCTGTAGGCACGACCATCCGTCCACTTCGGGAAGTCGAGCACCAGCAGCTCGAGCCGTGGCAGGTCCGCGCGAAGCGTCTCGACATCGGCGTCGTTGGGCACGCGCACGCCCAGGCGCGCGCCCGCAGGCAGGCCGTCGGCGCCGCGCAAATGCAGCGCCTGCCACTGCGCCAGCGTCATCAGGGTGCGGGTGCCGGGCTCGAGCGCGGCATCCTCGGCAGCGCCCTCGGCCAGAGGGCGCCACGGGTCCAGGGCGGGGTCTACGAACTTCATCGGGGGCTCCAGGGCAGGCAGTTCGCGGCGGGCGTCCAGGGGTGCGCTCACTCTTCGTGCGCCGCCGTCTCGCGCCGCACCGCATCAGCGGCCGCGCGGAAGGCAGCCACGCCAAGGCGCCGCACGGTGTCGACGAAGCGCTCGGCCGCGGCGCGCTCGCGCAGGTAGGTGTCGATCACCGCCTCCACCGCGTCGGCCACCTCGTCGGCCGAGAACGAGGGCCCGATCACCTTGCCCGGCACGGCCGCGCCCGACAGCGTCGAGCCATCCGAGCCGCCGAGCGTGATCTGGTACCACTCGCTGCCGTCCTTGTCGACGCCGAGGATGCCGAGGTGGCCGCTGTGGTGGTGGCCGCAGCTGTTGATGCAGCCGCTGATGTGCAGGTCGAGCTCGCCGATGTCGTGCTGCAGGTCCAGGTCCTGGTAGCGCTCGGTGATCTCGGCGGCCACGGGTATGGAGCGCGCGTTGGCGAGCGCGCACAGGTCACCGCCGGGGCAGGCGATCATGTCGGTCAGCAGGCCGACGTTGGGCGTGGCCAGGCCGAGCGCCCGGGCCTCGGCCCACAGCGCCGGCAGGTCGGCCGCGCGCACCCAGGGCAGCAGCAGGTTCTGGTCGTGCGAGACGCGCAGCTCGCCGGCGCTGTAGCGCTCGGCCAGCGCGGCGGCGCGCTCCATCTGCTCGGCCGTCACGTCGCCCGGCGGCAGGCCGGCGCGCTTGAGCGACAGCGTCACCGCGCGCAAGCCGGGAAGTCGGTGCGCGCCGACGTTGCGCTGCAGCCAGCGCTCGTAGCCCGCGGGCGGCGGGCTGGCGCTGGCGCCCGCGGCGGGTTCGACGTCGTCGACTGCGCCGGCTTCCGCACCAGCACCTGCTGCAGCCCCTGCCCGTACAACGGCATCTGAGACGGCACCTGTGCCCAAAGCCGCCTTGGCTTCTGCTGCCGCTTGCGCGTCCGCGCCGGCGAAAAGCGCACCGCCCACCAGCGCAGACGCACCGCCGGCAGTACCCCGCTGGCCCCCGGCCACCTCGGCCGGCACGACGAAGCACGCCGCCACGCGATCGAACTCGGCCTGCGGGATCAGGTGCTCGCGCCCGCCGTCCTCGGCCAGCAACTGCTCGTACTCCTGCCGCACGGCGTCGAAGTAGCGCTCACCCTCGGCCCGCACCAGGATCTTGATGCGCGCCTTGTAGGCGTTGTCGCGCCGGCCGTAGAGGTTGTAGACGCGCACCACGGCCTCGAGGTAGACGAGGATGTGCTGCCAGGGCACGAACGGATGGGCGAGCGGCGCGATCGTCGGCGTGCGGCCCATGCCGCCGCCCACGTAGACCTCGAAGCCCACCTGTCCGGCGGCGTCGCGCTTGAGCTGCAGGCCCACGTCGTGCCAGCGGATCGCAGCGCGGTCCTCGAGCGCGCCGCTGACCGCGACCTTGAACTTGCGCGGCAGGAAGGCGAACTCCGGGTGCAGCGTGCTCCACTGACGCAGCACCTCGCAGTAGGGGCGCGGGTCGACGATCTCGTCCGGGGCGATGCCGGCCAGCGCGTCGGTGGTGATGTTGCGGATGCAGTTGCCGCTGGTCTGGATGCCGTGCATGTCGACGTCGGCCAGCAGGTCCATCACGTCGGCGCTGCGCGCGAGCGGGATCCAGTTGAACTGCAGGTTGTGGCGCGTCGTGAAGTGGCCGAAGCCGCCCCGCTCGCGCGGCGTGCCGGCGTCCTGCAGGTCGAACTCGCGGGCGATGCGCGCGAGCTGGCGCAACTGCGGCGCCGACAGCACCCCGTAGGGCACGGCCACGCGCAGCATCGGCGCGTGGCGCTGCACGTACCAGCCGTTCTGCAGGCGCAGCGGCTTGAACTCCTCGTCGCCGAGCTCTCCCCTCAGATGGCGCTCGAGCTGGTCGCGGTACTGCGCGGCGCGGGCGCGGACGAAACGGCGGTCGAAGTCGGTGTAGGCGTACATGGCTGGCGCCCAGTCTAGGAGCCGCCCCCCAGCACCGGAACGAAGGAACTCGCCTATGCTCATGCGGGAAACACATGAGCCCGCAGGCGCGCCTGCCGCCCTCATGCGCACAGCGCATCAGCAAAGACAACTTGCTTCTTTGGACCCTCGCCCCCGCGTGCGGAGAATCCGATGGCCGAACTGCCCGCAATGAACTTCCAGCAACTGCGATCCGTGCGCGAGACCGTGCGCCAGGGCTACAACCTGACCCAGGTGGCCGAGGCGCTGCACACCTCGCAACCCGGGGTCAGCCGGCAGATCAAGGAGCTCGAGGACGAGCTCGGCGTCGAGCTCTTCGTGCGCGCCGGCCGACGGCTGCTGGGGCTGACGCCACCCGGGCAGGCCATGCTGCCCATCGTCGAGCGCTTGCTGCAGGAGGCCGAGAACCTCAAGCGCGCCGGCGCCGAGTTCGCCGACCGCGAGCACGGGCTGCTGACGGTGGCGGCCACGCACACCCAGGCACGCTACGCGCTGCCCACCGCGGTGCGGGACTTCCGCCTCGCCCACCCCGGCGTCACGCTGCACCTGCAGCAGGGCTCGCCCACGCAGATCGCGCAGCAGCTGCTCGAGGGCCAGGCCGACATCGGCATCGCCACCGAGACCCTGGCCGAGGTGCCCGGCCTCGTGACGCTGCCCTGCTACCGCTGGACCCACGTCGTCGTCGTGCCCGCCGGCCACGCGCTGGCCGAGGAGGCGGCCGCAGGCCGGACGCTGACGCTCGCGCGCCTGGCGCAGTTCCCGCTCGTCACCTACGAGCCTGGCTACGCCGGCCGGCGCAAGATCGACGCCGCCTTCGCGCGCGAAGGCCTGGCGCCCGAGATCGCGCTGGCCGCCATGGACACCGACGTCATCAAGACCTATGTCGAGCTCGGCATCGGCGTGGGCATCATCGCCTCGGTCGGCTACGACGAGCAGCGCGACAGCAGCCTCGTCGCCCTGGACGCGCGCCACCTGTTCGCCGTCAACACCACGCGCGTGGCCGTCAAGCGCAACGCCTGGCTGCGCGGCTACGCCTACGCCTTCATCCACACCTTCGCGCCGTCGCTGACACGCGAGGTCGTCGAGCGCGCGCTCTGCGCGGAGCCGGGGCAGGACGGGGGGCTTTGAGCACCTGGGGCCCAGGGGCCGTGCCGGCGCGCCGGCACGGCAGGTCACAGGCGCGGGACGGACCACACGCAACGCTTGGGAGGACCCGGGTTCCTCACCTGACGCCAGGGCAGCCTCTGCCTGCGATGGGAGGGTGCGGCCAGCCTCACCTGGCCAGGGGTCTCCTTGTCGTCACGGAGTTTGGATGCCCCATGTCAGTTCGGGCTGAGCCTCAGGGCGAACGGCCTTCTTTGGGCTCCGGGGCTCAGCATGCCAGCGCAGTCGACAGCCGAAGACCACGGATCCAGGGGCAATTTGCGCGCCGGACGGCCGACGAAAGCTCGGCGGCGTTGAGCGTGCTCGACGCAACCATGAGGCGCGCTTACGCGCCGAAGTGCGCAGAGCGTTCTTGCCCCGTCGACGATAAGTGCGACTCACGTCTGCGGGAGCCCATGCCACCGATCCGCGAACTGCGCTGCTGTGGACCTCAGCGGCGTCGAGATTCCGAACGTCACGGACCTCTTGCAGGCAGAGCTGAGGCCCGGTTGCGGGCGTCATTCGAACTCAATGTCCTGTCCTTCGAGCAGCCCCTTGAGGTAACCGATGGCGAACAGTCGCCCCATGGTCTCATACCCCGCGGCCATCGTGTTCTTTCCGGCCAGGCCGGCGTCGAACTGCTGCTCGCCCGCCATCGCCGGCACGTGATCCACGCGGATGTAGGCATCGACGCCAGCATCGGCGTAGACCTTGAGCAGCCCCCGCATATCGCTCGGCCCGTCGTCGTGGAACGTCTCGTGAAAGTGTTCGCTCGTGCCAGCGACGTCGCGCCAGTGGATGAAGGGCATGCGGTGGGCCCAGCGCCGGGCCAGCGGCGCCACGCCGGCCTGCCCGCAATCGGGCATCAGGCCGAAAGTGGCCTGGCAGAAGGTGATGCCATGACTGGGCCCATCAAACAAGGACATGGCAAGGTCGAAGGCACCTGCGGTGGCGAAGATGCGACCGACGCCGCGCATCTCGGGCACGGGTGGATCATCGGGGTGGAGCCCCATCTGCACGCCGCACTCCGCTGCAAGGGGCGCGACCCGTTCGATGAAGTACGTGTAGTTGTCCCAGACTTGCTCCTGGGTGAGCCGCCCGACGCCTTCGAGCGGCGCTGCATCGCGCACCAGGGCGTGGTCGTACTCGGTGGACCAGGCACCGCCGCGAATGGGCTTGTCCACAGCGGTGCGGCCCCAGTTCATGCCCACCATCCAGTTGTAGCAAAGCAGCCGGATGCCGAGTTGCCCCATGTTCCGGATCATCCGCTGGTAGGCCTCGATGTCCGCATCGCGCCCGGGCAGCCCCTGCTTGATGCGGCTCATGTCCATCTGGTCGCCTTCAAGCCCGGCCAGATGCAGGCCTTGCGACGCGAACGCAGCCTGCGACGCACGCAGCGTGTCGATGTCGCTCGGCGGCGGCGCGCCGGTCAGGTCCGGGTGCAGCTTGACGATGGCGTGGCGCACACCCATCTGGCGTGCGAGATCCCAGCGGCGGTCGGGCCGCGCGGGCAGCATGTCGGCGATGCGGATCATTCCGGGGATATCACCGTATGTTCGATATCTCCTGGAACAGTCAGGACCATGGAGAGCGGAGGCGTCGGATCACGCGGTCGGCCTGCCCGACAAAGCGGACTCAATTGCTGTCCTTGATGCCGGTGGCCTGGATCAGCCGGGCGTTACGTTCATTCACCTCCCGCAAGAAAGCCTCGAACTCAGCTGGAGTACTGGCAACGATGTCATCAGTCGGGAATAGATTCTTGAATTCATCAGTTTTCAGGAACGCGACCAGATGCTCGTTGATCTTGCGGATGATGTCGACCGGCGTACCGGTCGGAAGCAACAGACCGATGAAGTTGATACCCTGATACCCAGGCAGGTTAGCGGCCTCTGCCACTGTGGGCACCTGAGGCAAGGCGCCAGACCGACGCCCACCGGTATTCGCCAACACCTTGAGACGGCCTGATTCGACATGGGGCCTGGCTGCGAACAGGGTCGTGAGGCCCATGTCCACCTGCCCTCCCAGCAATGCGTTGATCACAGGAGCGTCGCCGGTGTAAGGCACGAGCACCAGGTCGGTCTTGGCCATGTGGTTCAGCAGCGCCAGTGCCAGATGCGCAAGCCCGCCGTTGCCCGAGTGCGCCGCGGTGACGACCTTGCCTGCTCGTGCAATGTTCAGCACATCGCCCAGAGATTCCGCTGGGAATGACTTATTGACGGTGATGACTGTGGGAAAGCTGACTACAAGCGAGACCGCAGCGAAGTCCTTGATTGGGTCAAAGGACGCCTTGCGCAAATGCGGCAGGATCGTCGACGGCCCTGGCCCAGTCATCAGCCATGTGTATCCGTCAGGCGCCGACTTGGCCACGAACTCCGCGCCAATACCGCCGCCCGCACCGGTCCTGTTCTCGACGACGATGGATTGCCCCAGCGAACGCTGCAGCGCCTTGGCAATCGCACGAGCCGCAAGATCCGTCGGGCCGCCCACTGCCACTGGAACCACCAAACGGACAGGTCGGTTCGGATACGGCTGTGCATGAGCACTCACACTCATAAGGCTGACGAGTGCGATCGCCGCAGTGATGAAAATAGATTTCACTCTACGCCTTTACATTGCCCGAGACAGTATCGACAAACTGGCCGACGTTGATGACTCGTTCGCCCGTCGCTTGCAACATCGTCAAGTGGCTTATTGATCGCCCTGGAACCTGCTGCAACGGTCTCTGCAGTTGGACGATGCCCTGGGATTCAACACCAGCTCCGGTGAATCCGATGGGTCGATCACTCCGGCTTGATGTTTGCCGCCTTCACAGCCCGGCTCCAGCGCGGGTACTCCCGCGCAAAGAGTTCGTTTATTTCTTGTGTAGTGCCTTCGGGAACCTCTCCAGTCTGCGCGATGATCTTTCTCACTTCTGGCGTCTGGAGGGCACGTTGCAGTGCGTCGGAGAGCTTCGCAACCCGGTCCGCCGGAGTGCCGCTGCGCACAAGGAATGCGAACCATCCAGTGACATCGAACCCCTCTACACCCGACTCTGCAAAAGTGGGGATATTCGGCATCGAGGCGGGCCTTCTCAATGTGGACGAGGCAATGCCGATGATCTTTCCGCTAGCGATGTGCTGATTTACCTCGATGGGTGACAAGAATGCAGCACTGACCTGTCCACCGATCAGATCTCTGATCGACTGTCCTCCACCCTGATAGGGAATTGGAACAATGTCAGCGCCGGTCGCCTGCTCGAGCATTTCCCCGGTCATGTGCGTGATGGATCCAGTTCCCGACGTTGCGTAGGTGATCTGGCCGGGACGACTCTTGGCCAAGCGAATGAACTCGGCAGGCGTGCGCACATTGAGCGACGGGTGCACGACCAAGACAAGTGGTGCGAGCTGCAGCAATCCCAAGGGCATGAAGTCCTTCGGCCCATCATAAGGTAGCTTTGCAGACACCGACTGCGTGATGATGAAGGGTACGGCCACGAAGGTAATCGTGTATCCATCCGCCTGAGCCTTGGCACCCTCAGCAGTACCGATGACCCCGCCACCACCAGGCTTGTTCTCGACGATCATCGGCTGACCGAGAATTTCACTCATCCGCTTGCTCACGGTACGGGTTAGAGTATCTCCAGCACCACCCGCAGCATAGGGAACGATCACTCGGATAGGCTTGCTTGGAAAATCGTTGGCATACGCATTCGTACAGAACGAAACCGCCATCATCGAGCCCGAAAAAAGAGCCGTCAACTTCCTTAGAAGAGTGTTCATGGTATCTCCTTTGCTGTTGATCTACCTGCGCCTGCTGATGAACTCATGTTGCCCACGATCTGTGGGTTTTCATTGCACGTAACGATCCAGAAGCTTGGTGACCGTCTGCCGTGTCTGGCCATGTCCACATGCTCCCGCCAAGTAGCGGTGGAGTTCCTCGGCCAGTTGGCTCTGAATCGGGCCGAATTCCAGGTCTGTCGGTCGCAGCCAGGCACAGTCCATCAAGCGGAGGCCGTTCGAGAAGAACCCTCGAGTCAGCGAGTCGGCTGGACATTCCGACCAGGCGAATCGGTCTGCTGGCTGTCCAAGGCAAAGGCCGAAAAACACCGTCTGACACTCTGTCGAGGTCAGCCACCTGAGCAGGTCGAAGGCTTGCCGCGGCGATGCCGACTTTGCCGAGACTGCGATGCCAGCACCACCAAGAACGCCATGCCAGAGTCGTGTTCCATCGAGGCTTGGATGGGATTCGAATTTCAGTGCATTGGGGATTATGTCGGTGCGGCCGAAACACGAGTACGGATAGGTGAACGGCACATAGGCTGTCTCGCTGGACTCCGTCATCAGGAGTCTCATCGCATCAATGCTTCCGAGCTTGAATCCATGGCCAGATTGAGTGACTGAGAAGAGTTTTTGCAATATCTCCAACGAGTCTCCGAATGTGTGCGCATGCAGTCGTTGTGGTCCGCAATCAGACAGACTGACCGATATGGAAAAGAACAGCGCCGTGGTTGTCATCCTCGAAAAAGGCTGCAGAACTTTCCCAGGTCGGTCGGCAGCCAATCGAAGTACATCCTCGAGGTCTACAGGCACATCAGTCCTCATGGCATCGAACTTTGACGGACTCAACGCGCTCATCGTGCATGCGGCGTCCACGGGGATGCCCCACTGCCTACCTCCGAATCGATAGCTCTCGAAGGAGAGACCGGTACTTGCTCGTTCCCTTTCCGCCAATTCAGCTTGCGACAGGAATTCATCCGCTGGAATAAACAATCCACCGTTGGCTGCATGGCCGACGTGCGGATGGTCAAAACAGATCAGGTCGAATTGGTCGATCAGGCTAGAGATCGGACCCTCACCGAATTGGCGAGCAGAGTGCGTCGACCACGAAACCGATACATCGGCTCCGGCGTCGACGAACCATTGACTGGCTGCTGCAAGCGGCGCAATAGCTCGGGTATGTGCCCATGTCGTACCCGAGAGATGGCGCATGCGGCCACTCGTTTTATTCATAAGCCTTCTTACCGCGCAGAGCGTGAAGCATACCCTTCATATAGCCAATGGTGTAGGCCCGTGCCCGGAAGCCTCCCATGGGATGGTTGTAGGGCGTGTACTGTGCCGACTCAGGCGTTCGCCATTCGATATCACCCTCCATCTGTGGTACATGTCCTGGAATCATCACTCCATTGCAGCCGGCATCATTGAATGCCGTGAGAATCTCGTAGGCATCGTAGTCAGCCGTGTCGATGAAAGTCTCGTGAAATGTCGGAACTTTCCCGGTCACCGCCTGGAAGTGGACATAGAAGAGCTTCTTCTGCTCACCCCAATAGCGTATGGTCTCGAGCAAGGGTGCTCCCATTTCGCACCAGTTGCCCAAGCAGTAGATAAGTCCGTGGTTAGGGCTCGGATGTATCTCCATGCCCTTCTTGAAGGTTGCCAGGTCCCGAAACAAGAAAGGGAATCCACCGATCTTCTCGACGGGCGGATCATTAGGGTGGAGTGCGAGGCTGACACCCTCAGCTTCAGCGACCGGAAGGATCTGATCCAGAAACCACGCGTAGTTGTCCCAGATCTCTTGCTCCGAATAATCACGTCCGTGGGTATTCGGAGCACCCGCAACGTCCCGCAGATCGAATCCTGTTCCCTTCGCCCCGCCACGCAACTCATAGCTGAACGAGGTCCTCCAGACTCCACTGACGATCCAGTTGTAGCCGAGGATGGGAATACCGACTCGACCCATGGCACGCACAGTGTTCTTCATGTGCTCGATCTGTACCTCCTTACCAGGCAGGCCCAGAATGATCTTGTCGTAGAAGCTGAGAGGTACGTTTTCGATCGCGAAGAATCGGAGCCCGTGCGCTTCGATTCGATTGCGAAGGGTGATCAGTTCCTTGAAGGTCAACTCTGGGGGACCGCTCGCGGCGCCGGGGGCGAGTGCCGAGGGGGCGCGAAACGTATTCCCCCAGATGATCGTGTCATCAACCCCCAGTTGCTTCATGAATCGCAGACGCTCGTCGGTCGGCAGAGCAAATGTCGCGAGCGCCGTGCGCAGCGGCAGACGTTCGAACATGGCACGTCTTTCGGTCGCTGCCGAGGTGGCGTCGTCCATGGCTTGCGGTGAATGCTCTTTTGTCATGGGAGTCTTCTTTGAATTTCGAGTGGTTCCAATCAGAAATAGCCGCCCTGGCCCGTGATCTCGTCGATCGACTGGCCTTCGGCGACCCAGCCGAAGATGCGCTTCTCGTTCTCCAGCATCGTCTCGGCGCGCAAGAGCACCTCGACTGCCAGCTTTCGCGGCACGACGACCACGCCGTCGATGTCGCCCAGCACCACGTCACCCGGGCAGATGAAGACATCGCCGAGCCGCAGCGGCGTCTGGTAGTGAGTGATCAGGCATCGCCCGAGGCTGCCGTTCGGCGACTGGTGCTTGAAGAAAACCGGAAAGTCCTTCTCGAGGATCTGGTGCGTGTCGCGGATGCCGCCGTCGATGCAGGCAGCGCGCACGCCGTTGCGGTGCGCCGTGGCCGTCATCACACCGCCCCACATCGTGGCGCGCTCGTCACCCGATGCGTCCCAGACCACGAAGGCGTCCTCGTGCATGTGATTGAGCATCTCGGTGCGGAACGTCAGCTCGCCCGTGATGCGCGTGTGCGGCGCACTCTTGACGGTGAAGGCGAACCCGGCCACGGTGCGCTCGGGCCGCAGCGGTCGCAGCCGGCTCGGCAGGGCTTGGTCGAGGAGCGCGAATTCGCGCAACACATCGCTGATCGCACCGGTGTACGTGCGCTCATAGCGCGTCAGCAGCTCCTTGGAGCCGATCGCGAGTTCAGCTAGGGTCAGGGGCTCGCGCTCCGTAATCAGCCGCTCGAGCTTCATCAAGGTGGCCTCGCTCTGGCGCGGCGCTGGGGCAATGGGGTCGTGGCTCATGGTGTTCGTCGCTCTCGCGTTGTGGTGGGCTGCCGGGTCGCTGCTCACTCGATCTTCAGGTTCGCTTCCCTCACGAGGCGGGCGTAGCGCTCGGTTTCTTCTTTCAAGAAGGCCGCGAAGTTCGCGGCGTTGCTGCCTACGGCCTCGGCGCCGATCAGCGCGAAGCGGTCCTTCACGTCTGCAAGCGTCACGAATCGGGCGACTTCGGCCTGCAACCTCGAGACCACGGCGCTGGGCGTGCCTGCGGGGACCATCAGGCCGTTCCAGCTGTCGGCCTCGAAGCCGGGCAGGGACTCGGCCAGTGTGGGCAGTTCAGGGGCTATCGACGTGCGGCGCGGGCTTGCCACTGCCAGCGCGCGCAGCGTGCCGGCTTTCACGTTCGGAATCGCGGTGACGGCGGTGTCGAACATCACGTCGATGCTGCCGCCCATGAGCGCCTGCAAGGCAGGGGCACTGCCGTTGTAAGGAACGTGCAGAGCGTCGATTCCAGCCATCAGCTTGACCATCTCGGTGGCCAGCCCACCGCTGGTGTTGGCGCCGAAGGAACCGAAGTTGAGCTTGCCCGGGTTCTGCCTGGCGTACTGCAGCAGCTCCGGCACGCTCTTCACGTTCAGGCCAGGGCGGGCGATCAGAAACAGCGGGTAGCTCGCAACCTTGGAGACCGGAACAAGCTCCCTGGCAGGGTCGTAGTTGATCTTGCCGACCATCGTCGTCGGCGCGAGCGTGATGGCCGTAGGCGACGCGAGCAGCAGGGTGTGGCCGTCTGGCGCAGACCGCGCGGCCAGCGAAGCAGCCAGCGTCCCCGCAGCGCCGGGCCAGTTGTCCACCACAACGGCCTGGCCCAGGCCCTGCGCCAGTTTGTCGGCGATCAGGCGTGCCATCACGTCTGACGCACCGCCGGCCGGAAAGCCCACAAGAAGCTTGAGCGGTTTGTTCGGCCAGGGCGTCGGCTGGGCCCGAAGCGACGCGCTGGCGCCCAGCAGTGCAGCGGCAGCGAATGTGGCCAGCAGGACGCGGCGCGAGCGTCGGCGATCTTGGCTCAAGAGCATCTCCTTGCGAGATCTATAAATCTCATATTTGAGACATATAATCACATGTGAGACAGTTTAGCCCAGCCCTGTCTTGCTCCGCAAGCCTTTCTGCTTTGCGCCCATACTTCGACCATGAACCAGGCGCCTTTGCGCCGACCCGCCATGGACAACACCATTCCCGGCCTCGAGCGCGCAATCTGGGTCCTGCAGCACCTGTCGAAGCACCCCGATGGCCTCGGCGCGGCCGAACTGGCAAGGGCCTCGGGCGTGCCCCGCGCCACGCTCTACCGAATCATTCGAACGCTTCGTGTGCATGACTTGGTGTCGCCTGCGATCGGCGACGAGGCGAGACTGGTCCTCGGCCCGGGGCTCACGGCACTGGCCAAGCGCGCACTGCGGCCGGTCGATCTGGTTCACAAGGTGCAGCCCTACATGGATGCACTGAGCCAGGAGATCGGCGAGACGGTCAAGTTCGTCGCGCGCGAAGGGCTCGAGGTCGTCACCTTGGCAGTGACGCCATCGATGAACGATTCGCGCATCGCGGCGCGCGTGGGCACCCGGGCTCCACTGCACGTGGGCGCCTCACAGCGGCTGCTGTTGTCCTTCGCGCCGCCCGAGGTGCAGGATCAAGTGCTGGCAGGCCCGATGAAGGCCGTCGCGTCCCGCACCGTGACCTCCCCAGAGCAGTTGCGCAGCGACTTCGAACGCATCATGGCTCAGGGCCATGCAAGTGGCTACAGCGAAGGCGTCGAAGGCGTTGGGGCCTTTGCTGCTGCCGTGAGAGACCCCTTTGGCGAGGTTCGAACCGCCATGGTGGCGGTCTATGTCTACGCGGGCAAGACCGCAGATGAGCGACGCCGCATTGCGCAGGCCACGTTGCGTGCGGCTGGACGCGCCGCCAGTGCGCTGCAGGGATGAGCGCCGGTGACATCGGCGGTCCTGGGACGTCCGTGTCGAATGGTCGAGAGCAGGCACGGCCTGCCACCAGTCGCGACGGCTTTGCACCTTGCAGCCCCCGGCGCACTTCAGCGCCGGCAGGCGAGGTCACGACCAAGCAACGCCTGGCTGCGCGGCTATGCCTACGCCTTCATCCACACCTTCGCGCCGTCGCTGACGCGCGAGATCGTCGAGCGCGCGCTATGCGCGGAGCCGGGGCAGGACGGGGGGCTTTGAGAACCTGGGCCCAGGGACCGTGCCAGCGCGCCGGCACGGCAGGTCACAGGCGCGGGACGGACCACACGCAGCGCTTGGGCTGACCCGGGTTCCTCACCTGACGCCAGGGCAGCCTCTGCATGCGATGGGAGGGTGCGGCCAGCCTCCCCTACCCAAGGGTGTCCTTGTCGTCACGGAGTTCGGATGCTTCTTGTCCGTTCGGACTGAGCCTCAGGGCGAACAGCCTTCTTTCCTTCACTTCAGGGGCTGCTTCGCCTGCGCTTCGCAGGCCCTTCACCGGCCCCTCTACCCTTCGCAGGCCCCTCACCGCCCCTTCACCGGCCGCTTCCACCCCGGCAGCGACACCTGCTTGGCGCGCGCCACGGTCAGCTGGCCGGCCGGGGCGTCCTTGGCGATCGTGGAGCCGCCGCCGATGGTGGCGCCTTCGCCCACCGTCACCGGGGCGACGAGGACGCAGTTGCTGCCCACGTGCGCGTCGGCGCCGATCACGGTGCGGTGCTTGTTCGCGCCGTCGTAGTTGGCGGTGATGCTGCCGGCGCCATAGTTGACGCGCTCGCCCACGGTGGCGTCGCCCAAGTAGGCCAGGTGGTTGGCCTTGGCGCCACGCGCGAGCGTGGAGTTCTTGACCTCGACGAAATTGCCGATGTGCACCTCGGGGCCCAGGTCGGCGCCCGGGCGCAGGCGCGCGAAGGGGCCGACGAGCGCCCCCGCGCCGACCTTCACACCCGCGGCATCGCCGTCGATGTGGGTGAAGGGATGGATCACCGCGCCGGCGTCGATGCGCGCATGGCGCACCACGCAGTTCGCGCCGATGCGCACGCCGTCGCCCAGCACCACCTCGCCCTCGAAGATGCAGTTGACGTCGATCTCGACGTCGCTGCCGCAGCGCAGCACACCGCGCAGGTCGAAGCGCGCCGGGTCGGCCAGGCGCACGCCGGCCTCCATCAGCGCCTCGGCCTGCTGGCGCTGGAAACGGCGCTCCAGATCGGCCAGTTGCAGCGGGCTGTTGACGCCCAGCACCTCGGTCTCGCCCGCGGGCTGCGCGGCGGTGACCTCGAAGCCTTCGGCCACGGCCATGGCGACGATGTCCGTCAGGTAGTACTCGCGCTGCGCGTTGTCGTTGCGCAGCGCCCCCACCCAGCGCGCCAGCGCCGCGGTGGGCGCGGCCAGGATGCCGGTGTAGACCTCGCGGATCGCGCGCTGCGCCTCGGTGGCGTCCTTGTGCTCGACGATGCCCTGCACGCGGCCCTGCGCGTCGCGCACGATGCGGCCGTAGCCGGTGGCGTCGTCCAGCGTCACCGTCAGCAGCGCCAGCCGCGTGCCGTCGCAGGCCTGGGCCAGCGCCTGCGCGGTGGCGGTGCGGATCAGCGGCACGTCGCCGTTGAGCACGAGCGTGGTCTCGCAGGTCGCGTCCAGCGCCGGCACGGCCTGCTGCACCGCGTGGCCGGTGCCGAGCTGGGGCTCCTGGCGCACACAGACCGCGCCACTGCCGGCCACCGCGGCCTCCACCGCCGCGGCGCCGTGGCCGGTGATGACGACGGTGCAAGGAGATTGCAGCGGCGCAGCCGCGTCCAGCACGTGCTGCAATAGACTGCGTCCGGCCAGGCGGTGCAGCACCTTGGGCAGCGCCGACTTCATCCGGGTGCCCTTGCCCGCCGCCATGATCACGACATTCAGTGCCATGCGCTCTGTCCTCTCCCTGTTGCGCCGCCGGTTCGTGATTATCGGCGCCGCCCTGCTGCTGGCCGGTGGACTGACGGGCTGCAGCGCCGTGCGCCTGGGCTACGACCAGGGGCCGACGCTGGCCTACTGGTGGCTGGACAGCCGGCTCGACTTCGACGCCCGCCAGACCGAGCGCGTGAAGGCGCTGCTGGCGCAGTGGTTCGACTGGCACCGAGGCACCCAGCTCGAGGACTACGCGGCGCTGCTGGCGCGCGCGCACGAGGAAGCCGCCGCTGCCGCGAGCACCGAGCAGATGTGCGCCTGGACGACGAAGTGGCGCGATCGCGCTGATGCGGCGCTGCAGCGCCTGGCGCCCGCGGTGGCCGAGGTCGCGGCCACGTTGACGCCAGCACAGATCGCGCGGCTGGAAGGCAAGCTCGCGGACGACCGGCGCAAGATGCGCGAAGAGGAGCTCGACGTCACGCCGCCCAAGCGGCAGGCCGCGTCGGCCGACCGCGCGATCGAGCGCTACGAACGCCTGTACGGCCGGCTCGACGGCACGCAGCGCGAGTGGGTCCGCGACAGCGTGCGGCGCTCCCCCTACGAGCCACAGCGCCGCCTGGACGACCTGGCCTGGCGCCACCGCGAGGTGCTGCAGGCCCTGCGCCGACTGGCCGCCGAACGCCCCGGCCCCGAGCAGGCCACCGCCCAGGTGCGCGTCACCTTCGCCGCGCTGCTGGAGCCGCCCCAGGCCGACGGCGGCGCCTACCGCACGCGCTGGCTGGAGCACCAGTGCGAACTGGCGACCCGCGTCCACAACGGCGCCTCGGCCGCGCAACGCCAGCACCTGCGCGAGCGCCTGCGCGAATGGGAGACCGATGCGCGGATGCTGGCCGGGCGCGGACGGACCGGCGCGACCGCCGCCGCAGGCGCCACACGCTGAGACGCGTCGGGCACGGGCTTTCAGGATCGGGCCCATCCGCGCCGGCACACGGACGCCCGCTGGAACGACCGTCCACCGAAGCAGCCGGCGATCACCGAAGGGGTCGGGACGCGACGTCCGGCGCCCGGGGGCTCACACCGAGCGTTTTTCCGCCGTGCCCGCAACAGGCGCTCCGGGTCACACGGCGGGCGCGAGACGGGCCTCCCGCCCTGTCAGCGCCCCTCCGGCCCCAGCGGCACCCGTACCGCCCGCGGGTTCACTCCGGGGTGGGGGAAGTCCACGAGCGCAGCGGCGAACATCGCCGCCAGCAAGCGGGCGTCGCCCACGGCGCTGCCCTCGTGACCGGCGCGGGCCTCGTAGAGGACGCGGCCGCTGGCGTGGTCACGCAGCAGCAGGCCCACCTCACGCTCGTAGCGCGGCAGCTCGGCCTGCCAGCCCAAGCCCCAGCCGGGGCCCCACCAGGGGTTGCGGCTCCAGGCCCAGTAGCCGCCCAGGCCGACCTGGGGGCCCCAGGGGCCGGCGTCGACCCGGGTGAGGCGGGCGCCCACCTGCACGCGCACGTCGGGCTCCTGGCCGGCCTGCGCCTCGGTGAAGCCGGCCTCGCGCAGCGCCGGCCGGGCTGCGGCCTCCAGCGCGTCCTGCGCCTGCGCCCGTGCCTGCTGCGACGGCAACCGCTCGAAGACGTAGGTGCCGGGCGCGCGGCCGGCGGGCCACTGCCCGTAGGTCGAGACCTCGGTGTGCAGGGTGTTCAGCGCGGCGCAGCCGGCCAGGGCCGCGGCCAAGGTCAGGGTTCCCGTCAGACGCCACATGCAAGCCTCCCCGTCGCAAGCAACACGTTCAGCCGACTCCTGAACGGGCCGGGCCCGGCCCCTGCCCGCCGCACCTGGGCAGGCGCGCCCTCAGCCCGCCGCGCCCAGCCAGGCCATCGGCTGCGCCGCGCCCGCGGCCGCCGCGGGACTCGCGCAGCCCTCGTCGTCTTCATCGAAGGCGCGATCACCGCCCGCGTCGGCCACCCCTGTAGCCTGCAGCGTCTGGAAGGGATGGAGCTTGCGGTCCATCATGTGCGAAGGCACGATGTGGCCCATCGCGTTGAACATGTTGTCGATGCGCCCCGGGTACTGGCGCTCCCAATCGCGGATCATCGACTTGACCTGCACGCGCTGCAGGTTGTCCTGACTGCCGCACAGCGTGCACGGGATGATCGGAAACCGCCGGTGCTCGGCCCAGCGTTCGAGGTCGGTCTCGGCCACGTAGGCCAGCGGGCGGATCACCACATGGCGCCCGTCGTCGCTGACGAGCTTGGGCGGCATGCCCTTGATGCGGCCGCCGAAGAACATGTTCATCAGCAGCGTGACCACCATGTCGTCGCGGTGGTGGCCCAAGGCGATCTTGGTCGCGCCCAGTTCGCCGGCCACCCGGTAGAGGATGCCGCGGCGCAGGCGCGAGCACAGGCTGCACATCGTCTTGCCCTCGGGCACGAGACGCTTGACGATGGAGTAGGTGTCCTGCGCCTCGATGTGGAAGGGCACGCCGCGGCTGCCCAGGTAGGCGGGCAGCACGTCCTCGGGAAAGCCGGGTTGCTTCTGGTCGAGGTTGACGGCGACGAGGTCGAAGTCCACCGGCGAGCGCTCGCGCATGCTGATCAGGATGTCGAGCAAGGAATAGCTGTCCTTGCCGCCGGAGACGCAGACCATGACCTTGTCGCCCGGCTCGATCATGTTGAAGTCGCCGATCGCCTGCCCCACCTGGCGGTGCAGACGCTTGGACAGCTTGTTGATCTCGTGCGCCTGGCGGCGCTCGTCGGCCACGACGGTCATCACGGGGCTCCGGTGGGCGGTGTCGGGGGAGTGGGCTGGAAAGCGAAGTCGCGCTCGGCGCGCACGAGGTGGCTGCCGGCATCGACCATGAGGGTGCTGCCGGTGACCGAGGGGTTTTCCAGCAGGAAGCGAACGGCCTGTGCCACGTGCTGCGGCTGCACGCCACGCTGCAGCAGCGTGCCGGCCTGCAGCGCGGCCAGGCGGTCGGCGTCGATCAGCTCGCTGCCCAGCGTCAGCCCGGGAGCCACGCCGCACACCCGCACCTGCGGCGCGAGCGCCAGCGCCAGCATCGTGGTGGCCGCCTGCAGCGCCGCCTTGGACAGGGTGTAAGAGAAGTAGTCGGGGTTGGGGTTCCACAACTGCTGGTCGAGCAGGTTGACGACGCAGCCGTCGGCCGCGCGCCCGCGCACATGGGCGTGCAGCGCACGCGCGAGCACGACGCCGGCCCCGGCGTTGGCCGCCAGGTGGCGTTGCATGCAGGCATATGAAAAGCTCTCGACGGCGTCGTACTCGAAGGCCGAGGCGTTGTTGACGACGGCGTCAACGCGGCCGAAGTGCGCCACCGCCTGCGGCAGCAGCGCCGCGGCGGCGGCCTCGTCGCCGAGGTCGGCCGCGAACGCGGCGGCGCGGGCCCCCAGGGCGCGTGCCTCGGCAACCGTCGCCTCGGCCTCGGCGGCCGAGCCGCGGTAGTGCACGGCCACGTCCCAGCCGTGCGCGGCGAGGTCGAGCGCCATGGCGCGGCCGAGCCGGCGGGCGGCTCCGGTGACGAGCGCGACGGGGCGGGGGTCCATGCTTCCTACAATGCCTTGATGAATGTCCTGCGCCAGCCCGCTCGCAGCCCGGTCGCGGGTGGCGAGCCGGCTCGGCAGACCGGCGGCGCGGGCGACGGACCCGCTGCGCGGGCCGGCGCGCGATCGACGGCGGACGAAACCGGCAGTGTATCGGCCACCCTGGCCGCGCAGATCCGCGAGGACATCGCCCGCGCCGACGGATGGATCGGCTTCGAGCGCTACATGCACGCGGCGCTGTACACGCCCGGCCTGGGCTATTACGCCCGCGGCGAGTTGCCCTTCGGGCGCCTGCCCGGGCCCGGGGGTCAGGGTGGCGACTTCGTGACCGCGCCCGAGCTCTCACCCTGGTTCGCGCGCGCGCTGGCGGTCCAGGTGGCGCAAGCCCTGCAGGCCACGCAGGCCGACGAGGTCTTCGAATTCGGCGCCGGCTCGGGTGCGCTCGCAGCGCAACTGCTGCAGGCCCTGGACGCGCAGGGCGTGCCGGTGCGCCGCTACACCATCGTCGAGGTCTCGGGCGGCCTGCGTGCGCGCCAACGCGAACGCCTGGCGACCTTCGGCGAGCGCGTGCGCTGGGCGGACGCGATGCCGGCGCCGATGCGCGGCGTGGTGCTCGGCAACGAGGTGCTGGACGCGATGCCGGCGCGGCTGCTGGCCTGGGACGGTCAGGCCTGGAGCGAGCGCGGCGTCGCGCTGCACGAGGAGCGCTTCACCTTCGCCGACCGGCCTACCGACGACCGTCCGCCGACGCCCGGGCCCTTCGTGCCCGGCTCGGTGGCCGAGATCCAGCCACAGGCCGCCGCCTTCGTCACCAGCGTGGCGGCGCAGCTCGAGCGTGGGATCGCCCTCTTCATCGACTACGGCTTCCCGCAGGACGAGTACTACCACCCGCAGCGCAGCGGCGGCACGCTGATGTGCCACCGCGGCCACCGCGCCGACGCCGATCCGCTGAGCGACGTCGGCCTGAAGGACATCACGGTCCACGTCGACTTCACCGCGATCGCGCTCGCGGCCCAGGACGCCGGGCTGGACGTGGCCGGCTACACCAGCCAGGGCCGCTTCCTGCTGAACTGCGGGCTGGCCGACCTGCTGGCCGACGCGCCACTGCGCGAGCGTGCGGACGCGCACCGCCTGGTGGCCGAGCACGAGATGGGCGAGCTGTTCAAGGTGATCGCGCTCACCCGCGGTGTCGACACCGAGCTGCTGGGTTTTCGCGCCGGCGACCGGACGCACCGGCTTTGAAGGGCTGAGCGGCCGAGCGACTTTCTCCCATGCGCTGGCTGCTGATCTTCCTGCTCGCCTTTGTCCTCTTCAACAGCCTGACGACCTGGCTGCGCAGGATCGGGCTCGGGCGTCTGCCGGGCGACTTCACGCTGCGCTGGCGCGGGCGCGAGTTCCACGTACCGCTGGCCAGCAGCACCGTGCTCAGCGTGCTGGCGATGCTGGTGGGGCTGTGGTTCTAGGCGCCCGCGCCTGGTCTCAGTCTCTCAGCCCTCGATACGCCACTCGTGCGCGCAGCCCTTGCAGCGCACGGCCACGGTGTCGCCGGCAGCGTTCGGGTCGACCAGATGGAGTCGGCCGTAGGCACCGCAGCCCGGGCAATCGGCCTGGTGGGCCAGCGACTCCGCGCGCATCAACAGGAAGAGGTAGCGGCGCAGCGCCCACAAGCCGGCGCCGGCGCACGCGAGCACCGCGGCGCCGTCGATGAGCTGGTCTGCCGCCGTCCTGAAGCGAAAGGCCGCCTCCAGCGCCATCATCAGCCCCAGCGCGCAGAACAGCAGCAGCGCCAGGTGCGAGTGGCCGATCAGCAACTCGCGCTCGTACCACTTGCGAAAGCCGCGACTGCGAATGCCCTCGGCCAAGGTCATCGGGGTCTCCCGGGCCCGCCCGGGGCCCTGCCTGGGCGTGATGTTGACATGAATCGTGCGTGCAGGCAGGCTGCGCCGATGAGCCGAGCCCTGCATCCAAGCCCACGCCCGCGCGCCGCGCGATGCCCGCTGTGCCTGTATCGCCCTCACTGGCGACCCGGCACTGCGCCCCTGGCAGCGGCGCTGCTGGCCACCGCGCTGCACCTCACCCCCGCGCCCGCGCGCGCCCAGGCGCCCGCCGACGAGACCCTGTCCTGGCGCTGCCAGGTCGTCTACATGCCGGCCCGCAGCACCTGGGTGCGCGGCCTCGCGCTGCGCCTGGAGGGGCGGCGCATCGCCGAGATGCGCATCGACGCGCAGCCGGTGCACACCTTCGCCGTCGAAGGCACGCTGCTGCTGACCTCGATGGACAACGAGCGCATCGCCATCGACGTGGCCGGCGGGCAGTGGACGAGCGACTTCCGCGGCGCGGCCACCGGGCGCGGACGCTGCGAGCGCGAACCGGTCGCCACCACGCCGGCCGGCCCTTGAACTACGGGCAAGCCCGCTGGCCGAAGGCCGCGCCGCCCGTTAGCATGCATACCTATGCAATCCACGGGATCTCGACCATGAGCGAAGGACGCATCCTCACCACCCACGTCGGCAGCCTGCCACGCCCGCAGCGTGTCGTCGACCTGCTGTTCGCCCAGGACTCCGGTGTCGGCCACGACGCGCCGGCCTTCGAGACCGCGATGCGCGAGGAGGTCGACGCCGTGGTCGCGCGCCAGGTGGCGTCGCAGGTCGACGTCGTCAGCGACGGCGAGATGAGCAAGATCAGCTACGCCACCTACATCCGCCACCGCCTGACGGGCTTCGAGATCGGCGTGATGCCGCGCGCCACGCCGAAGGACCTGGACGACTTCCCCGAGTACAAGGACCGCCTGGCCAAGATGGGCGGCACGCCCAAGTACCACCGCCCCATCTGCACCGGCCCGATCGCGGTGAAGGACCTGTCGGGCCTGCACGAGGACATCGCCAACCTCAAGGCCGCCTGCGCCAAGTCAGGCGCGAAGCGCGCCTTCATGAACAGCGCCTCGCCGGGCGTGATCGCGGTCTTCCAGCCCAACCAGCACTACGCGAGCCAGGAAGCCTACCTGCAGGCGCTGGCCGATGCGATGCAGACCGAGTACGAGACCATCATCGCCGCCGGTCTGGACCTGCAGATCGACGCGCCCGACCTCGGCATGGGCCGGCACATCCGCTTCCGTGACGTCGACGAGCCCGAGTTCCTGCGCAACGCGCGGCTGCAGGTCGAGGCGCTGAACCACGCGCTGCGCAACGTGCCGGCCGAGCGCGTGCGCATGCACGTGTGCTGGGGTAACTACGAGGGCCCGCACCACCACGACATCGGGCTCGAGCGCATCATCGACCTGGTGTTGCAGGCGCGCCCGTCCACCATTCTGTTCGAGGCCTCGAACCCGCGCCACGCGCACGAGTGGGAGGTCTGGGCCGCCGCGGCGCGCGCCGGCCGCATCCCCGAGGACAAGGTGCTGGCCCCGGGCGTGCTGGACTCGGTGAGCAACTTCATCGAGCACCCGCGCCTAGTCGCCCAGCGCCTGCTGCAGTACGCGAACATCGTCGGCCGTGACCGCGTGCTGGCCGCCACCGACTGCGGCTTCGGCACCTTCGCCGGCTTCGGCGCCATCCACCCGCCGATCGCCTACGCCAAGCTCGCGAGCATGGCCGAGGGGGCACGGATGGCCAGCCAGGAGCTCTGGGGCTGACGGGCTGACAGGCTGACGGGCGGGTGAGGGGCTGAGGGGCTGCGGGCCAGCCCCGGGGACCGGACGCAGCAGGCCCGCCCCGCGCCTTCAGCCCAGCGCCTTCAGCCCAGCGCCTCGGCCCGCGCCCGCGCCACCGCGCGCCCGATCTCCGGGCCGCTGGCGCCGCGCTCCATCGCCGCGCGCGCCACACGCTCCGCGTCGACGGCCAGCACCGACCGCAGGGCCTGCGCGAGGCGTTCGCGCTGCGGATAGTCGCGGTCCTCGAGCCCCGTGCGGCCGCGCGCGTCGCACTCGCAGGCCCACAGCACGAGCTCGAAGCGCTCGGGCCGGCGCAGCGCGTCGCAGCGCTCGAGCAGGCGCAACGTCGCCTCGGGACCCAAGGCGCTGCTCTGGTGGATGTGGCCGTGCTCGCGCGCCACCACGTCGGCCAGCTCGCGGCAGTCGCCCGGCACGCGCAGCCGCTGCGCCACCGCCTGCGCCAGGCGCGCGCTGCGCTGCTCGTGGCCGAGGTGACGCGGCCATTCCTGGCGCGGCGTCGTGCCCTTGCCCAGGTCGTGCACCAGGCAGGCCCAGCGCACCGGCAGCGGGGCCTGCAGGCGCGCGCACTGCTGCAGCACCAGCATCTGGTGCTCGCCGGTGTCGACCTCGGGGTGGTGGGCCTCGGGCTGCGGCACGCCCCACAGCCGGTCGAGCTCGGGCAGCAGCCGCGCCAGCGCGCCGCAGGCGCGCAGCACCTCGAACAGGCGCCGCGGGTGCGGCTCCATCAGGCCCTTGGCCAGCTCCTGCCACACGCGCTCGGCCACGAGCGCGTCGACCTCGCCCTCGTCGACGAGGCGGCGCATCAGCGCCAGCGTCTGCGGGGCGAGGGAGAAGTCGCCATAGCGGGCGGCGAAGCGCGCCGTGCGCAGCAGGCGCACCGGGTCCTCGGCGTAGGCGTCGCTGACGTGGCGCAGCACGCGTTCGCGCAGGTCGCGCGCGCCGCCGTGGGGGTCGATGAGCGCGCCGTCGGGCGCGCGCGCCATGGCGTTGATGGTGAGGTCGCGCCGCGCCAGGTCCTGCTCCAGCGTGACATCGGGCGCGGCGTGCACGGTGAAGCCGTGGTAGCCGGCGCCGGACTTGCGCTCGGTGCGCGCGAGGGCGTACTCCTCGTGCGTGTGCGGGTGCAGGAAGACCGGGAAGTCGCGCCCGACGGGCTTGAAACCCAGGTCCAGCATCTGCTGGGGCGCCACGCCGACGACGACCCAGTCGCGGTCAGCCGAGGGCCGCCCGAGCAGCGCGTCGCGCACGCAGCCGCCCACCTCGAAGCAATGGCCTGCAAGCGCGGCGGCCGGATCGGTGGCGGTCATCGCAGTTCCCGGGCGTCAGGACACGGCCGCGGCGCCCACGCCACCGCGGTGGGTGGCTTCCACCTGAAATCGGCGGTGGACCGCTGTCTCGCGCGAGCCAGTGCTGGCCGGGTCAGGAGACGGCGACCACGACCGGCCGCACCAGAAAGGTGACAGCTCTGCACACCCGGTCGAGCGGCCCTCGACCACGTCGGCGGCGTTGCACATCCTCGCCAAGTCACAGGCCATGGCTGTGGTTCGCGTCTTGCCATCGCGGGCCGATGACAGTCGGCTCGGGCGCGCCAAACGGCCGGATCCGGGTTCGATCCCGCGGCCCGTGCGGGAGAAGGAAGAAACGCCCACGGCCCTCGCCACTCGGTGAAGCGCTCATCGCACCGCCGCCACGAACTCGCCCCCGCCCGGGAGACGGGGAGCTCCGACCGAACCTGGTCCGCGCCCTGGCGAAGGCCGAAGCGGGGTGTGGCCAAGGACCGGCCCGCCTCAGAGACTGAGCGTTTTTCGGCCGCGCCCGAAAGGCGCGTCCCAACGCCCGGGATCGAGGCGCAAACCACGGCCATGGCCCGAGCCCCGGCGAGGAATTGCAACGACGAGGCAGGGTGCTTGGGCGTACAAGGCGGGCATGGGGGAATGACTCTCAGCCCCTCAGCCCCGGCGCGCGCGCCAGGGCAGGAAGCGCGAGGGCCCGCTGCGGCCGCCCAGGTAGCCGGCGGCGACCCCCTCCACGGGTGCGGGGGCGATGCCCAGCGCGTCCAGCCCGGGCAGCGTGCCGGTGGCCACATTGGGCACCCGCATCGAATCGACGTTGTCGCGCGACATCAGCGGCTCGCCGGGCAACAGCTCCATCAGCCCGGCCTGCAGCCGCGCCATCGCCTCGGGCAGCGGCAGCACCGGCCGCTCCCAGCCGGCCAGGCGCCCCGCCAGCCGCACCAGCTGCGCCAGCGTCAGCACCTCGGGGCCGGCGCACTCGATCGTCTGCCCGATCGTCTGCGGCCGGTCCAGGCAGCGCACCACGGCCGCGGCGACGTCCTCCACCCACACGGGCTGGAAGCGCGCGTCGGCGCCGCCCAGCGGCATGAAGGGCGCAAGCGCCTGCAACTGCGCGAACAGGTTGAGGAAGCGGTCGCGCGCGCCGAAGATCACGCTCGGCCGCAGCACCGTCACGTCCAGCCCCGACTCCCGCAGCACACGCTCGCCCGCAGCCTTGCTGCGCAGGTAGCGCGACGGCGCATCGGCCGCCACGCCGAGCGCGCTGACGTGGACGATGCGGCGCACGCCTGCGGCCTGGCAGGCGGCCACCAGCTTGCGGGGCAGGTCCACGTGCACGCGCTGGAAGTCGGCCTCGCTGCCGTGCAGGATGGCCACGAGGTGGACCACGGCGTCGCAGCCGGCGAGCACGCGTGCGAGCGCGCGCTCGTCGTGCACGTCGGCCTGCACACGCTCGACCGTGGGCAAGGACTGCACCGCCTGGCCGCGCCGGATGCGGCGCGTGGGCACGACGATGCGGCCGCCGGCCCCACCGCTGCGCTCGATGAGTTGCTCGCACACGGCCTGGCCGACGAAGCCGGTGCCCCCGGTGACGGCGATGTGGCGGATCATGGCAGTTCCTGGTTGGGTGTCGGCGCCGACGCGTCGCGGGGGCCGATCGGTCCGCCGAGCCGGGGCTTCAACGCCAGCGTGTTCGCGCCTTCGAGCAGCGCGGCGTAGATGGTGGCGTTGGACAGCACCTTCTTCACGTAGTCGCGCGTCTCGTGGAAGGGAATGCCCTCGGCCCAGGCCGCCACCTCCATCAGCGGTCCGTCGCGCCAGCGCCGCGGCCGGCTCGGCCCGGCGTTGTAGGCCGCCGCCGCCATCGCCGCGGAGCCGCCGAAGTCGTCGAGCACGAGCTTGAGGTAGGCGGTGCCGAGCTTGAGGTTGACGTCCCGGTCGGTGATCATCTCGGGCTTGAAGTCCAGGCCGATCTTGCGCGCCGTCCAGCGCGCGGTGGCCGGCATGATCTGCATCAGACCGGAGGCGCCCACGTGCGATCGCGCATCCATGATGAAGCGCGACTCCTGCCGGATCAGGCCGTAGACGTAGGCCGGGTCGAGCCCGATCTGGCGCGCCGCGCTGAGGACATCCTGCCGAAACGGCGTGGGAAAGCGTTGCGCGAGGTCGACCTCGGACTTCGTGCGGTCACTTGCATTGATGCAGCGGTCCCAGACCTCGCGGTCGCAGGCCAGCTGCGCGGCGGCGCGCAGTTCGCGGTCGCTCATGCCGATGAGGCTGAAGTTCCACTCGCGCACACCCTCGGGGCGCAAGCCGAGCGCGATCATCTGCAGACCGCGCCGCAAACCGGGGTGGGCACTGGCGGCCTCGCGGTCGGCCGCGGTCAGGGCCGGTGGCGACGCAGGCAGGCTGACGCGTCCGCCCAGGTCCTCGAGCGCGAGCTTGCCGTAGAAGGTGAAGGGCGAGGCCATGGCCTGCAGCGCCGCGCGCCCGGCCGCACGGGCCGCGTCGCCCTGCGGCCCGGCGACGGCACGCCCGGTCAGCGCCCGGGCGTGCCAGTAGGCCCAGGCGGGGTCCTTCGCGCGCTCGGCCGCGGACATCGCCTCGATGGCGTCCTGCACCATGACCCAGCGCTCGTCCTCCCGCGCCAGACGCAGCGCCGCGCGCACGGCCCAGGCCAGCGAGTCGTCGGACCAGGGCGCGCTCTCGCGCGCATCGCTGGCGGCCCGCTGCAGCTCGAAGGCGCGGCGGAACCAGGTCGCCGCCTCGGGCTGCAGCTTCATGGCCGCCTGCTTGGCCACCACGGCCCAGGCCGCCGACTTCAGCTCCGGCGGCAGGACCTTCGCGCCAGGCTGGCCGAGCTGCGTGGCGGCTGCGTCCGGGTCGTTGGCAGCCACGCGCAGGATCGCCGCGACGCGCAGCTGGCGGTCGTGGGGCCCGTTGCCGCCGGCGCGGTGGGCGAGCCAACGCGCCGGGTTGTCGAAGACCTGCTCGACAGCGCGGGCCACGTCGGCGCCCAGCAGTGCCGCGGCGGCGCGGGCGGCGCGCGGGCGGTTGAACTCGGCCGACAGCCGCACCTCCTGCCACACGTCTGCGGCCCCGAACTGGCGTGCCTCGAACAGCGTGCGCGCCAGCCACAGACAGCCGTCGTCGGCTTCGCGCTGCGCGTACCAGTGCTCGCGCGCCGCGGCGCTCACGTCTTCGCCGGCCTGATGGCGCAGGTACAGCGCGTAGCACGTGACCTCGCGGTCGTCGTTCATGCGGAACTTCGGGTGCTCGCGCGCGAAGCCGGCCCAGTCGCGGCGCCGGCCGAGCTCGAGCAGCCAGTCGTTGCGCAGGCGATCCTCGACGTAGCTGCCCGGCCAGCGGGCGAAGAAGGCCTCGACCTCGACGCTGCCCGCCTGGTAGAGGCGATTGTTGAGCTCCCAGTAATCTACCCAGGGTGCCAGTGGATGGCCCGCCGCCAGGGCGCTGGCGCGAAGGCTGGCCAGGCGCGCGCGCTCACCCTTGCGGTGGGCCTCGCGCGCAGCGACGATGACGGCGTCGGCCGCCGCCGAGGCGCCCACCGGCGCGGTTGCAGGCGCCGACACGAGCACCGGGCGCGCCGTGCCGCCCGCCTGGGCTGCCGCCGGCGCGGGGACGAGCACGGCGGCCGCGGCCAGCATGAGGCTGTACAGCGCACGCGCCAAACCGGCTCCCGTGACGGACGGGTCGGGGGCGGGGACGAATCTTCTGTTCGGGTCGGGGAAGGCCATGGTGTCCATTTTCGCAGGCAGCCCCGACAATGCCGGCTCCTGAGGTCCCTGCGCGCCTTGCGCCCATTCAAGATGCCGCTGCCCTTCGACCTGCCGCCCCTCGAACCTTCGCGCGACAAGAAGACGCTGCGCCGGCAGTTGCAGGCCGAGCGCCAGACCCTGGTGGACCGCCACCAGCGCTCGATGCACCTGCAGGAGGTGCTGCGCGTATGGCTGGCGACACGGCCCGACGACGCGATCGGCGCCTACTGGCCGATCAAGGGCGAGTTCGACGCGCTGCCGGCGCTGTACCGCTGGACCGAAGCCCACGAGCGCCGCCGCATCGGGCTGCCGGTCGTGCACCGCGAGACCAAGCAGCTGCGCTTCCACCTCTGGTACCCGGGCTGCGCGATGGAGGAAGACGCCTACGGCATCCCCAAACCCAAGGACACGCCGTCGTTCGAGCCCACGCTGCTGCTCGTGCCTTGCGTCGGCTACGGACCCCGGGGCATTCGGCTGGGCTACGGGGGCGGCTTCTACGACCGCACCCTCGCCACGCTGCAGCCGCGCCCTTACACCGTCGGCCTGGCCTACAGCCACGGCCACGTGCCCTGGCTCAGCGGCGAGGCGCACGACGTGCCGCTGGACGCCATCCTCAACGAGGACGGCGTGGCCTGGCAGGCCGACTGACCGGCCGCGTCAGGCTGGCGCGAGTTTCAGGCGCCGGCACAGCTCCAGCGCCAGATCGGCCTGGTTCATCGTGTAGAAGTGCAGGCCGGGCGCGCCACCGGCGAGCAGGCGTTCGCACAGCGCGGCCACCACGTCCAGGCCGAAGGCGCGAACGGAGGCCACGTCGTCCATGTAGCCTTCCATCTTCAGCGCGACCCAGCGCGGGATCTCGATGCCGTCGCGGGCGGCGAACTGCGCGATCTTCGCGTAGTTGTGGAAGGGCATGATGCCCGGCACCACAGGCACCTGCGCACCCAGCCGGCGCGTCTGGTCGACGAAGTGGAAGTAGGCGTCGGGGTTGAAGAAGAACTGCGTGATCGAGGCGCTCGCCCCGGCCTTCACCTTGTCGGCGTAGTGCTGCAGGTCGCGTGCGGCGTAGCGCTGCTGCGGGTGGTATTCAGGGTAGGCCGCCACCTCGATGTGCCAGTCGGCGCCCTGGGTCTCGCGCACGAAGCGCACCAGCTCGGCGGCATAGCGGAACTCGCCTGCGGTCGCGGTGCCGCTGGGCAGGTCGCCACGCAGCGCGACAAGACGGCGGATGCCCTGCTCGCGGTAGGTGCCGAGGATGTGCGCGATGCCTTCGCGCGTGGAGCCCACGCACGACAGGTGCGGCGCCGCCTCGAAGCCCGCCGCGGCGATGGCACGCACGGTCGCCAGCGTCTTGTCGCGCGTGGCCCCGCCGGCGCCGTAGGTGACGCTGAAGAATTCCGGCTTCGCCGCGCCCAGGCGCTGCACGACGTCGGCGAGCTTGGCATCACCCACGGGCGTGTTGGGTGGAAAGAACTCGAAGCTGACAGGAACGGAAGCATTCATGGCGTGGGCGTCGAAGGCATGGCAGGGGGCACGCCCTGGGACGGCACCCCGCCCGCAAGCGGCCCGAGCGCCGCGGCGATGAAACGGTTGACCGGGGCCTGAAGTCCGCACCGGGCGCTGCGCCGCACCACGGCCGCGGCCAGCCAGGGCAACTCCAGCGGGCGCCCGGCTTCCAGGTCATGCAGCATCGAAGCCTTCATGCCGTGCGGCAGCGTGTCGACGAAGGCCATGCGCTGCTCGGCATAGTCGGCCGGAAGATCCACGCCCTCGGCGCGGCCGAGCGCGGTGGCCTCGGCCATCACGGCCTGCAGCATGCCGCGCAGCTCGGGGTCGGCCCGCACCACGCCCACCGACTGGCGCGTGAGCGCGGTCAGGCCGCTGAGACCGACCAGGAAGACGAACTTCTCCCACACCGCGCGGCGGATGTCGGCCGGCATCTCGGCGTCGATGCCCGCGGCACGGCAGGTCTCGAGGAAGCGCTGCAGCAGCGGCGCCTGCGCCGGCTGCAGTGCGCCAAAGCGCAGGCGCGCGAAGTCACCGCCGTGCTCGATGCAGCCGGGCGCGGCGATGCGGGTGGCGATGTAGGCCAGGCCCTGCGCCACGGCCGGGGCGCCGACATGCCGGGCCAGCAGTTCGGCCGCATCGACGCCGTTCTGCAAGGGCAGCACCACGGCCCCGGGGCGCACCCAGGCCGGCAGCTGCGCGGCCGCGGCCTGCGCGTCCGGCAGCTTGACGGCAAAGACGACCAGGTCCGCCGCCGGCAGCGCCGCCGGGTCCTCGGCCACCGTCACCGGCAGGTGCAGGTGGCCCAGCGGGCTCGTGATGCGCAGGCCCTGCTCGCGCAGCGCCTGCGCGTGGCGGCCACGCGCGAGGAACGCGACCTGGGCTCCCGCGGCCGCCAGGCGCCCCCCGAAGTACCCGCCGATGCCGCCGGCACCGACAAAGACGATCTGCATGCGCGCCCCCGCTTGGCTCAGTAGCGGTAGGTGTCGGGCTTGTACGGACCCTGCTTGGCCACGCCGATGTAGGCGGCCTGCTCCTCGGTCAGCTCGGTCAGCTGCGCGTTCAGCGTCTTCAACTGCAGGCGCGCGACCTTCTCGTCCAGGTGCTTGGGCAGCACATACACCTGCCCCGCCTCGTAGGCATCGGCACGCGTGAAGAGCTCGATCTGCGCGATCGTCTGGTTGGCGAAGCTCGAGCTCATCACGTAGCTCGGGTGACCGGTGCCGCAGCCCAGGTTCACCAGACGGCCCTTGGCCAGCATGATGATGCGCTTGCCGTCGGGGAAGATCACATGGTCGACCTGGGGCTTGATCTCCTCCCACTGCAGGTCTTCGACCGCGGCGATGTCGATCTCGTTGTCGAAGTGGCCGATGTTGCAGACGATGGCGTTGTGCTTCATCGCCTCCATGTGGGCGCGCGTGATCACGCGCTTGTTGCCGGTGGCGGTGACGAAGATGTCGGCCTTGTCGGCGGCCCAGTCCATCGTCACGACGCGGAAGCCCTCCATCGCCGCCTGCAGCGCATTGATCGGGTCGATCTCGGTCACCCAGACCTGCGCCGACAGCGCGCGCAGCGCCTGCGCGCTGCCCTTGCCGACGTCGCCGTAGCCGGCCACGACGGCCACCTTGCCGGCGATCATCACGTCGGTGGCACGCTTGATGCCGTCGACCAGGCTCTCGCGGCAGCCGTAGAGGTTGTCGAACTTGCTCTTGGTGACCGAGTCGTTGACGTTGATGGCGCGGAACATCAGCGTGCCCTTGGCGCTCATCTCGTTGAGGCGGTGCACGCCGGTGGTCGTCTCCTCGGTCACGCCGATGATCTGCGCGGACTTGCGGCTGTACCAGGTGGGGTCGGTGGCGAGCTTCTCGCGGATGGCGGCGAAGAGTTCGCGCTCTTCCTCGGAACCGGGGTTGGCGATCACCGAGGCGTCGCGCTCGGCCTTCTTGCCCAGGTGCATCAGCAGCGTCGCGTCGCCGCCGTCGTCCAGGATCATGTTCGGGCCTTCGGTGTCGCTGCCCTTGGCGCCGAACTCGAAGATGCGGTGGGTGTAGTCCCAGTAGTCGCGCAGGCTCTCGCCCTTGTAGGCGAACACCGGCGTGCCGGCGGCCACCAGCGCGGCGGCAGCATGGTCCTGGGTGCTGAAGATGTTGCACGAGGCCCAGCGCACGTCGGCGCCCAGCGCCTGCAGCGTCTCCACCAGCACGGCGGTCTGGATCGTCATGTGAAGGCTGCCGGTGATGCGCGCGCCCTTCAGCGGCTGCGCGGCGGCGTATTCGTCACGGATCGCCATCAGCGCAGGCATCTCGGTCTGCGCGATCGTGATCTCCTTGCGGCCCCAGTCTGCGAGCGACAGGTCGGCGATGGCGTAATCGGTGGTGTGCAGCGGCTTCAGGACGGCGTTCATCTTCGGGCTCCGGGTTCATGAGGAAACCCGCCGACGGCTGCGCAGATGAAGGCTGAATGCTCACCCACGAGACCGATCGTGCGGGTGAGCGCGGTTGCATGCGGTGTCCGAGCCTGGCCCCCAGGACGGGGGTTGCAACGCTCCTCGGAAGCCGGGGATTGTAGTGGGCGCCCGCTTGACCCGGCGCTGCGCCGGGTCAAGGCCTGCAGTCCGGGCGTGGCCGCTGCCGTCAGCCGCGCTCAATGCGGAACACCGCCACGCTGGCCCGCAGGTTGGGCCAGCGGCGCACCACGCGCCCGTCCTGCAGGCCGAAGGCGTCGGTCACGCGCAGGCCGTTCTTGCGCGCCAGCACCTCGAAGTCGGCGAAGGTGCCCACGCGGATGTTGGGGGTGTCGTACCACTCGTAGGGCAGCGCCTTGGTCACCGGCATGCGGCCGGTGGCCACGCGCAGGCGGTTCGGCCAGTGCGCGAAGTTCGGGAAGCTGACGATGCCGATGCGGCCCACGCGCGCCGTCTCCTGCAGCATGCGCTCGGTGTTGCGCAGGTGCTGCAGCGTCTCGAGCTGCAGCACGACGTCGAAGCTCTGGTCCTCGAACAGCGCGAGCCCTTCCTCGAGGTTGAGCTGGATCACGTCGATGCCGCTGTGCACGCAGGCGTGGACGTTGGCGTCATCGATCTCGACGCCGTAGCCGCTGCAGCCGCGCGTGCGCTGCAGGTGCGCCAGCATCTGCCCGCTGCCGCAGCCCAGATCGAGCACGCGCGCGCCGTGCGGCACGAGCTCCGTGATGGCGTCGAGTTGGCTGGGCGTGGTCATGGCAGCGCGCGGTCCGTCGGCCCGTCAGGTGGCGATGCGGTCGAACCAGGCCCGCACGACGCGGTGGTAGCGCGCGTCGTCGAGCAGGAAGGCGTCGTGCCCGTGCGGCGCTGCGATCTCGGCATAGCTGACGGCAATACGGTTGTCCACCAGCGCCTTGACGATCTCGCGCGAGCGCGCCGGCGAGAAGCGCCAGTCGGTGGTGAAGCTGACGACGAGGAAGCGGCAGCTGCGCGCGGCCGCAAAGGCGCGCGAGAGGTCGCCGCCGTGCTCGCGCGCCGGGTCGAAGTAGTCGAGCGCGCGCGTGATCAGCAGATAGGTGTTGGCGTCGAAGTACTCGCTGAATTTGTCGCCCTGGTAGCGCAGGTAGCTCTCGATCTGGAACTCGATGTCCTGCGTGCTGTAGCCGAACTCGGCCGCGCGCAGCTCGCGCCCGAACTTCTGCTCCATCGCGTCGTCGGACAGGTAGGTGATGTGGCCGATCATGCGCGCCACGCGCAGGCCACGCCGCGGCAGCACGCCGTGCGCGTAGAAGTGGCCGCCATGGAAGTCGGGGTCGGTGACGATGGCGCGGCGCGCGACTTCGTTGAAGGCGATGTTCTGCGCCGACAGCTTGGGCGCGGTGGCCACCGCGACGCAATGGCGCACGCGCTGCGGGTGGCGCAGCGTCCAGCTCAGCGCCTGCATGCCGCCCAGGCTGCCGCCGATCACCGCCGCCAGCTGCCCGATGCCCAGCGCGTCGAGCAGTCGCGCCTGCGCGTCGACCCAGTCTTCCACCGTGACCACGGGGAAGTCCGCACCCCAGGCGCGGCCGGTGGCGGGGTGGACGTCGCGCGGGCCGGTCGAGCCGAAGCACGAGCCCAGGTTGTTGACGCCGATGACGAAGAAGCGGTCGGTGTCCAGCGGCTTGCCGGGGCCGACGAGGTTGTCCCACCAGCCTTCGCTGCGCTCCTGACCGGCGTAGGTGCCGGCCACGTGGTGGCTCGCGTTCAGCGCGTGGCACACCAGCACCGCGTTGCTGCGCTGCGCGTTCAGCGTGCCGTAGGTCTCGTACACGAGCCGGTAGGACGGCAGCACCGCGCCACTCTTCAGCGGCAGCGGCTCGCTGAAGTGCATCTCCTGCGGTGTGACTTGACCGACGGAACCCATGGACATCTGCAGGCGCGCGACAAGCGCGCAAGAAAAAACCCGGCGCCGCATCGAACGGACACCGGGTTCACCGGGACGTGTTTAGCGGCATTTGTGAAGCGCCCGCAAGCTGGAGCAAATCGGCGCTGGACGAAAGTATACGGTCCGGTCTCGCGGGCGGGGCGCGAGCTTGACTGGCCTGCCCGCCCGGGGGTGTTCAGCCGCCGCGCGCCGCCCGCCCGAGGAGGTAATCGGCCTTGCCGACTTCGACCCCGTTGTGGCGCAGGATGTTGTAGGCCGTGGTCACGTGGAAGAACAGGTTGGGCAGCATCCAGCCGGTCAGGTAGTCGAACCCGCTCATCGTGCGCGTGCCGCCCTTGCCCACGGGAAAGGTGATCGCCCGGTCCTCGGCGCCGTCCAGACGGTCGGCCGGCACCGTGTCGATGAAGGCCAGCGTCTTGCCGATGCGCTCGCGCAGTTCCTCGAAGCTGGTCTCGTCGTCCTCGAACTTCGGCGCGTCGACGCCGGCGATGCGTGCCAGCCCGTTCTTGACCGCGTCACAGGCGATCTGCACCTGGCGCCGCAAGGGGAACATGTCGGGCGCGAGGCGGTCGCCGGTCAGCACCAACGGGTCGATCTTGCGCGCCGTGGCGTGCGCCTCGCCGAGATCGAGGATGTGGGTGAGATTGGTGAGCATGCGGCGGCTGACGCCGAGGGCGGTCGAGGACATCGAGATCTGCATGGGGTTCTCCTGGTCGGGTGGGGTTGCGCGGGGCCGGGCGGCCGCGGGCCTCATTTCTTGAACACCGGCGAGATGTTCGTCCAGGCGCGCGGCGGCAGGCTGTTGTCCCATTGTGCATACAGGGCCTTCAGTTCCTCGAACACGTCGGGATGCTTGGCGGACAGGTCGTGCTTCTCGGCCGGATCGGTGTCCAGGTCGAACAGCTTGGCCACGCCCTTGCGCGGCTCGAGGAAGAGCTTCCAGCGGCCTTTTCTCACCGCCGAGTTGCCGCCCAGCTTCCAGTACAAGGTCTCGTGGGGCGCCCCGGTGGCGTGGTTCGTCAGGAAGGGCAGCAGGTCCACGCCGTCCAGCGCCTGCGCCGCCTCGGTGGACACCCCGCAGGCCGCCGCGGCCGTGGGCAGGATGTCCAGCGTGCTGACCGGCTCCTCGTACACCAGCCCGGCCGGGATGTGCCCGGGCCACTTCATCATGAAGGGCATGCGGATGCCACCCTCGTAGGTCGTGTACTTGCCGCCCGAGTACGGTCCGTTGTTGCCGGGGCGGCTCGGGGCGCTGCCGTTGTCGCTGACGAAGACGACGAAGGTGTCGTTGTCGAGCCCGAGTTCGCGCAGCTTGCCCAGGACCGCGCCGATGACCTCGTCCTGCACCAGCAGCATGGCGCTGTAGCCGCGCAGGTTGATGTTGGCGATGCTGTCGCGCAGACGTTCGAAGTACACGCGCGGCACCTGCAGCGGCGGCACCGGGGAGTTCATCGGGAAGTACAGCATGAAGGGCTGGTCCTTGTGCTGCTCGATGAACTCCACCGCGCGGTCGCGGAAATAGAACATCAGGTACTGGTCGACGTCGACGATCTCGCCATTGCGGCGGATCTGGTTCAAACCCTCGCGCGTCCAGGCGATGTCCTTGCCCTCGTCGTGGAAGTCCACCTTCAGGCTGACCATCTCCGGGTCGTCCAGCCGCGTGTGCTGCAGGCTGGTGTTGCCGTGGAACACCACCGAATGGTCGAAACCCCGGTTCTGCGGCAGGAACTGCGGGCCGTGCCCGAGGTGCCACTTGCCGACGACGCCGGTCGCGTAGCCGGCGGCCTTGAAGAGCTCCCCGATGTTCTTCTCGGTCACGGGGACGCCGCGGCGCAGGAACTCGGCCTCGCCCTGCAGGGGCGCAAGGCTGCCATCCTCGAGCCGGGCCTCGCGGCGCTCGGGGAAGGCGCCCGAGGACACCTGCTGCTCGAAACCGAAGCGTTGCTGGTAGCGCCCGGTCACGAGACCCGCGCGCGAGGGGCTGCACAGCGGCGCCGAGCTGTAGCCGGCCAGAAAGGTCACGCCGTCACGGCCGATGCTGTCGATGTTCGGGGTCTGGACGAGTTCGTTGCCGTAGGCCGACGGGTCGCCGTAGCCCATGTCGTCGGCTAGGATCACGATCACGTTCGGGCGCCGGGGCGGCTGCGGGCGATCGCCGGAAACTGGATGGCTGGACATGGGCATGAGCTCCTCGAGGGTGGGTGGTGAAATGGTCCGCATCCGCGGCGGCTCGTTCGGGATGGGCTCGCAACGCTTCTACCCCGAGGAGCGCCCGGTGCGGACCGTGGCGGTGGAAGACTTCTGGATCGACGCAGCGCCGGTCACCAACGATGCCTGGGCGCGCTTCGTCAGCGCCACCGGCTACCTCAGCTGGGCCGAGCGCGAGGCCGTCGCGCTGCCCGCACGCGCGCAGCCGGTCCTCGGGTCGATGGTGTTCATGCGCCCGGCGGCCGACGGCAGCGCCGCTGGCCAGACCGGGTGGTCGTTCGTCGAGGGCGCGTGCTGGCACCGTCCGCTGGGGCCCGGCAGCAGCGTCGATGGCCTGGAAGACCACCCGGTCGTGCACATCGCCTACGAGGACGCGCAAGCCTATGCCCGGTGGGCCGGCAAGACGCTGCCCACCGAGGCGCAGTGGGAGTTCGCCGCCCGCGGCGGTCTCGAGGGCGCCGAGTACGCCTGGGGCCACGAGCTCGAGCCCGGTGGCGCCATGCTCGCCAACTACTGGCAAGGCCGCTTCCCGCACGAGAACACCTTGCTGGACGGATGGGAACGCACCTCGCCGGTGGGCAGCTTCCCGCCGAACGGCTACGGCCTGCTCGACATGATCGGCAACGTCTGGGAATGGACTTGCAGCCCCTGGGCCCTGCCGGCACGGCCTGAAGCGACCTGCTGTCACGAGGCCGGACACGGCGAGGCCACCGCGGCCCGCAGCGGCCCGAAGGTGGTCAAGGGTGGATCGCATCTGTGCGCGCAAAACTACTGCCAGCGCTACCGCCCCGCCGCAAGGCACCCGCAGGACGCCGATTCGCCGACCAGCCACATCGGTTTTCGCTGCGCCCGGGCCTGAGCGGGCACGGCGCCCGTCGCGCGCCCGCCAGCAGACCAGCGCGACCAGGCGCGACGAGCCCGGCCCACGCTGCAGGCTTCAGAGCCGGTCGGGGCTCTCGCCCGCGACCTCGCCGGCCACCGCCCGCAGCGATTCCAGCAGCAACCGGACCGCGGGCAGGGGCGTCGTGTCCCGCAGCGTGAACAGGCTGAGCGGGCCACGGATGTCGGGGAGGGGGCAGACCACGCGCGCCAGCAGGCCGCGCCGCGCGAAATGCGCGGCCACATGCTCGGGCATGAGCGCGAAACGCCTGTCGTTGTGCAGGATCTGCTGGCTGACCAGCAGCGAGGCCGACTCGATGACGTCGGTGGGGGCACGACCGGCCGCCGCCAGGAAGGCGGTGTCGATGCGCACCCGCACCGGCACGCCGCGCGGCGGCAGGATCCAGGGCTCGTCCACCAGTTCCCGCAGCGTGAAGCGCGGCTTGCGTCCGTCGACCGCCACCCCGGTGACGATGGTGAAGCGCTCCTCGAGCAACAGCTCGGTCTGGATGTCCGGGCCGTGCGCCTCGTTGGGCGCCCGGCCGATGACGAAATCCAGGCTGGCGGCCCGCAGCGACTGGACCAGCGATTCCTGCGCGCCTTCGACGATCTCGATCGTCGTGGTCGGCGACGAGCACTTGAAGCGCGCCACCGCGCGCGGCAACAGCACACCGCCCATCGACCCGATGACGCCGATGCGCGCGCGCGCGCCATGGCCCAGGCGGTACTGATGCAGGTCGTCGGCGATCGCGTCGACGTCGTGCAGCACACGCGTCGCCCGGGCCAGCGCCACCCGACCCTCGGCCGTCGGTGTCATGCCCCGCGACGTGCGCTCGAACAGGGCACACCCCAGGCGGCTCTCGAGTTCCTTCAGCAAGCGGGTGGCCGCCGGCTGCGTCATCTGCAGCAAGGCCGCGGCACGCCGCAGGTTGCCGAGTTCGGCCACCGTGCGCAGCAGCAGCAACTGGCGCAGCCGCAGGCGCCCGGCCAGCGCGGGCGCGTCGGCGGCCAGCGCCGACGGCAGGGCTTCTGATTCCTTCAAAGCCATACCAAAAAACACATCGCTGAATGCAGAATAGGTATTGGACACGCATCGCGCATCGAGCCTAGCATAGGTTGTGGTGTACCGGAAGCCTCCGAGACCGCCCACTATCCCGCCGCAAGCCGCTGACCGAGCAGCCCTTGCCGGACGGAAGTCCGAGCCCGGCGCCGAAGAGGCCGGGCCCACGCAGGGGACGGTTCTCGTGTCCCCCATCAGCTAGGAGCACCGATATGCGTTTCCCGTCTATCCTTCAGGGCCTGGTCGCGCTCGGGCTGGCCTTGTCTGCCAGCCACGCCGCGGCCCAGGACTGGCCGAACAAGCCGATCCGCTTCATCGTGCCCTTCGGGCCCGGTGGCCTGAACGACACGGTCATCGGGGCGACCCGGCAGTCGATCGAGTCGCGGCTGAAGCAGACGCTGCTGATCGACAACCGCACCGGCGGGGGCGGACAGGTCGGGATGCAGGCCATCGCCATGTCGGCGCCGGACGGCTACACCTTCGGGCTCGTTCCCTCGAACACGATGGTGATCAACCAGTTCCTGTTCCGCTCGTCGATCGATCCGCTGAAGGACTTCGTGCCCGTGACGGTGCTGGTCGACGTGCCGCTGCTGCTGGCCGTCAGCGCCAAGCACCCTGCCAAGACCGTCGACGAGTTCTTCACCAGCGTCCGCGCGCGGCCGGGGCAGGTCAACTTCGGCTCCCCGGGCCAGGCCACGCCACCACATCTGGCCGCCGAGCTGCTCGCGCGCACGGCCGGCCTGTCGGTGGTGCACGTGCCGTACAAGGGGGGGCATGACTCGGCGCTGGCCTTGAGCACGAACGAGGTCCAGTTCATGGTGATCGCGCAGGCCTCGCTGGGGGCGCAGATCGCCTCCGGCATGGTCCGCCCGCTGGCGGTGGCCTCGGCCGAGCGCCTGCAGAGCCTGCCCGACGTGCCCACCTTCGAGCAGGCCGGGCATGCCGACCTGCAGCGCGTGATCCCGCGCAACTGGTGGGGCATCATCGCGCCCAAGGGCACTCCAGCGCCCATCGTCCAACGCATGGCCGAGGAGTTCCGCCTGGCGCTGGCCGACCCCGAGGCGCAGCGCAAGCTCAAGGCGGTGGGCCTGCAGTCCGTCGCGTCCACGCCGGCGCAGTTCGCAAGCCAGTTGCCCGACGAGGCCCGGCGTTGGGGCGACCTGATCCGCTCGATGAACCTCAAGCTGCAGTAACCCCCCGGATTCGGCCGTTGCCCGCCGTCTTGCGCGAGCAAGTGCTTTCCGGGTTGACCGGTGCAGCGCACGGCGCTGCCGGCTGGTCCCCCGGAACCGCACGCAGGGTCCGGCCAGCCGCCCATACCGTTCACCCTGTCGAAGGGCGGATCGCCTACCCACCGTTCGCCCTGAGCCTGTAGAAGGGCGCGAGCGCCAAGGTGTTCCTGCAGGACTTCGACAGGCTCAGCGCGAACGGACAACAGGCCTGCAAACCCCGTGACGGCAAGGGGCGCGCCCGGGGGCGCCCTGCGGCGCTTCACCGGTGGCAGCGCCATCGGGGCTCGGACGCCCCCGCCCGGCAGGCGGACGTTCAGTCGGGGTGGATGCCGGTGGCCACCAGGAAGCGCGAGACCATGTTGTAGGCCGCGGTCACGCCCACAAGCTCCACCGTCTCGCGTTCGGACAGGTGCCGCCGCAACTCGGCGAAGGTCGCATCGGCCACGGCGACGTGGCGCGTCATCTCGATCACCAGACCGAGCGCGGCGCGCTCGAGCGCGTTGAACAGGGCGGCATCGGCGCGCGCGGCGTCCGGGTCCCGCAGCGCTTGCGCCTGCTGCGCGCTGGCGCCGGCGGCGATGTACAGCGGCGCGTGCTGCACGTACTCGTACTCCGCGCCGTTCAAAACGGCCACCGTGCACATCGCCAGTTCGCGCAGGCGGCGGTCGACCAGCAGGCCGTTGCGCACCGCGCCCAGGAAGGTGTTCCACCCGGCCGCCAGCGCCGGGCTGTGCAGCAGCATGCGGTCGAGCGCGAGCAGCTCGCCGCCGCGCCGCGCGCGGATGGCGGCAACCACCTCGGCGGGCTCGGCAATGTCGGCGGGTACAAAGGGAATGCGGGGACCGGTGGTCGGGTTCATGGGATGGACGCGCAGGAGGAAGGAACGGGCGGAGATGCGGCGGGCGCGATGCGACACCCCTGGCGGGACGGCCGTCACGGCGCCTGGAACCATCCTATCGCCCGGCCCGCTGCAGCGCGACGACCGGCCTGCAGCCCCGGCGCTTCTCCAGCGCACCGGGACGGCCGACGGTGGCCCTCACACAGCTGGCGTGCGGCCCTGCGGATACGATCACCGGCATGCCGCAGGCCACGACGCCCCTCAGCCGCAGGCGCACCAGCGCGCCCGAGCCGTTGCAGCACCGCCCGCGTGCGCGGGCGCAACCCGCTCCACTGGCCTTGCCGAGCAGCTCCAGGGCGCACCGCCCGCGCGCGCAGACGCACCCTGCCCTGGCACTTGCGCCACTGGCTCCTTCACCGCACCGCCCGCGCGCGCTGGCACACCCACCGACGCGCCGTGCATCGGCCTTGCTGGCGGCGATGGCCGCGCTGCTCCTGGCCTTGCCGGCGGCCGCCTGCCCCGGCGGCACGGTGCGCCTTGTCGTGCCCGTGGTTGCCGGCGGCCCGATGGACCGGCTGGCGCGATCGCTGGCCGAGCAGCTGGCGCGCGCAAGCGGCCAGCCGCACGTGGTGGACAACCGCTCCGGCGGCATGACGATCCCGGCCTGGGACGCGGTGGCCAAGGCGCCGGCCGATGGCTGCACGCTGCTGGTGGCGAGCACGAGCGGGCGCACCGTGCTGCCCTGGCAGGTCAACGGCCGCCTGCCCTTCGATGCCGCCCGCGACCTGCTGCCCGTCACGCCCCTGGCCGACGTGCCGCAGCTCTTCGTCGCCCACCCGGGAGCGGGCATCCGCTCGCTGCCCGAGCTGGTGCGACGCGCGCGCGAGCACCCCACGGGCATCGCGATCGCGATCCCGACGCCGGGCGCGATGACGCACCTGGCGGCCGTCGCGCTGCAGCGCGAGACCGGCATCCGGCTCAACGAGATTCCCTACCGAGGCGGCGCGCCGGCGGCGCTGGCCGTGCGTGCCGGCGAGGTGGCGGTGATGTCGGCCGACGTCGGCGCCGTGCTCCCCCTGGTGCGCAGCGGCGAGCTCATCGCGCTGGCGACCGCCAGCGCGCGGCGCCTGCCGCAGCTGCCCGAGGTTCCCACCGTGGCCGAGGCCGGTTTCGGCACGCTGGAGGCGGCCAACGCCTACGCCCTCTTCGCGCCGGCCGGCCTGCCGCCGGCCCTGCTGCAGCGCCTGCACGAACGTGTCGAGGCCGCCATGCGCCGCCCCGAGACGGCCGAGCCGCTGCGCGGGGTCGGCATGGTCCCCCGCGTCATCACGCCTGCGGCCTTCGAGGCCGAGCTGCGCGAGCAGGAGCGCCGCCTCGAGCCGCTGGCGCGCGCGGCCACGCAGTTGGGGCAGTAGGCCTGGGCAGCGCGGCCCCTCTGCGCCCTGGCGATCAGCCGGCTGCGCAGCGGCAGCGCGCGAAGCGCACCACGGTGACGCCGCGGCGCGCCTGGCGCGTCGAGGGCATCACGAGCACGCAGTCGTCGTGCGGCGTGGCCACGGGCTCGCCGTCGTTGTCGCCGATGACAGTGCCCGCGCGCGCGATCGACTCCAGCCCGCGGTAGGGCGCTGCGAAGCGGAAGCGCTCGCTGCGGGCGACCACGGCGCCGGTGACCTCCAACACGTCCTGCGGCCCGGCGTCGGGCTGCCGCCAGCCGGGCAGCGCCCGCGCAGCCTCGGCGTCACCGAGCACACCCGCCTCGACCAGGAAGCGCGCGCACAGGTCCTGCGCGACGTCCCGGCTCGCCGGGTCGGCATGGAAGCCGCATTCGGCCAGCAGCGAGCGCGCATCGCCGGCCGCGGCGTCGGGCAGGCCGAAGCGGCCGTAGTCGCGCATTCGCACGCCGTCGGCATGCCCGCCATCGACGACCACATGCGCCGGGCTGCGCAGCGCCCGCGCGAGCGCCACGTTGCGCGGCTGCAGGCCGGTCAGCAGCAGCGGCGCGCAGGGCTCGTGCATCGAGTGCAGGTCCAGCAGCCAGTCGGCGGCCTCGACGAAGGGCAGCAGCGCCCGCCCGCGCCGGCGCTCGGCGCTGTCGGCCGCGGCCAGCCGCTCGGGCAGCCACTGCCGGTTCAGGTCCACGTCGACGAAGCGCGAGGCGTCCGGCCGGGCCGGATCGTGGCGGTCGAAGGCGGCCAGATTGCACAGCGCCAGCGTCAGGCGCCCCCGGCGCGGCCGGATCCCGGCCTGCAGCAGGCCCAGCACGGCCCAGGCGCCGCACCATTCGTTGCCGTGCACGAGCGCGCTGACCATCACGTGGCGGCCGGGCTGGCCGCTGTCGAAGACCCAGACCCCTTCGGTGCCGGCGTTGCCGGCGCGCCAGGGGCCGAGATGCGGCGCCTGCAGCGCGGCCGCGGGCCTCACTGGATACCCTGCGCACTGCGTCTCGGGATGAGCGCTTGGGGGCGGCCCGGCGCGCTCATGGCGTCTCGATCCGCGCGAACTCGACGATGCGGCGGAAGCGCTCGACCTCGTCGCGCACGAAGCGCGGCGCGTCCAGGTCGGGCGTCATCGTCACGCCCGAACTCTCGAGCCGGCCCGCCACCTCGGGCAGCCGCAGCACCTCGCGCAGCTCGCGCTGCAGCCGCGCGACGACGGGCGCGGGGGTCTTGGCGGGCGCGAACAGGCCGAACCACACGCCGATGTCCACCGCCGCGAAGCGCGGCGTCTCGGCCAGCGCCGGGATCTCGCGCGCCGCCGCCGAACGCTGGCGCGTGGTCAGGCCGATCGCCTTCATGCGCCCCTCGCGGATGTGCGGCAGCGCGCTCGACAGCACGAACACCGCGAAATCGACCTGGCCGCCGAGCAGGTCGGTCACCATCTGCGGCGCGCCGCGGTAGGGCACGTGCACCAGGTCGACCCCGCCCTCGCGCTTGATCAACTCGCCGGCCAGGTGCAGCGGCGTGCCGTTGCCCGAGGTCGCGTAGCTGAACTTGCCCGGCTGCCGGGCCGCGAAGGCCTGGAACGCGGTGGCGTCGGACAGGCCGGTGCGCGGGTGGGCCACCAGCACCAGCGGCTGCGCGCCGATCATGCCCACAGCCGCCAGGTCCTGCAGACCGTCGTAGCGCGAGGACTTCGAGATCAGCTGGTTGATGCCGACCTCGCTGGGCGAGCCCAGCAGCAGCGTGTAGCCGTCGGGCCGGGCGGCCGCCACCTTGGCCGCGCCCAGCGTGCCCCCGGCCCCGGCGACGTTCTCGACCACGACCTGCTGGCCGAGCCGGCGCGCGAGCTCGGGGGCGACCGCGCGCGCCACCAGGTCGACGCTGCCGCCGGGGGAATAGCCCACGACCAGCGTGAGCGCGCGCGTGGGATAGGAGGCCTCCTGCGCCAGCGCCGGCAGCAAGGCAAGCGCGCCGAGGCCCAGCGCCAGGGTTCGACGGGACAGGGACGACATGGGGGGTTCTCCGGCCGGGCGGCAACAGCACCGCCCGACCATTCTTCGGCCCGCCCACGCCGCGCCGCGTGCCGTTTCGGCATTAAGAATGGCCGGATCAGCGTGACGGCACGAAGGCGTCCCAGACCCGCTGCAGCGCCGGCGAGGCCAGGCGCTTGCGCCTGAACAGGCGGATCTCGAAGTCGATCGCCAGCCCCGGGTCGGCCCAGGCGGCCAGCCGCCCGGCTTCGAGGTCGGCCGCCACCATCGAGCGCGGCAGCCAGGCCACGCCCAGGCCGCGCAGCACGTACTCGCGCAGCGAATCGACCGAATCGCAGCGCAGCAGCACCGGCAGCGGCGGGGCGCCGTCCAGGTGGGCGATGTGGTCGTCCAGCAGGCGGCCCAGGGCCTGCGCGGGGTCGTAGGCGAGCAGGCGGGCGCGGCCCGGTTCGAGACCCGCCCCGGGCCCCACCCCGAGGGCCGGCCCGCCGCCGGCCCGCGCCTGCACCACCGGCAGCAGCCGGTCCTCGGCCACCCGCGCGCTGAGGAAGCGGCGCCCGTCCAGGCGCAGCGCCAGCGCCGGGTGCTGGTAGCCGAGCATCAGGTCGGCGGCGTCGCGCTCCAGCAGATCACCGGCCTCGGCCATCAGGCGTGTCAGCACTTGCACCTGGGGCGGGTCGGGCTGGCGCGCCAGCCGCGCCAGCGCGTCGGCGACCACGCCGTGCGCCAGCGCCCGGCCGGTGACGAGCCGCACCACCGCGCCGCCCCAGCCGCCCTGCAGCGCGAGCCGCAGCCGGTCGACGTCGGCCGTGGCCGCGCGCGCGTGCTGGGCCAGCTGCTCGCCCGCCGGCGTCAGCTGCACGGGCTGGCTGCCGCGCACGAACAGCGCCACGCCGAACCAGGCCTCGAGCGCGCGGATGCGGCGGCCGAAGGCCGGCGCCGTCACGTGCCGTTGCTCGGCGGCGTTCTTGAAGCTGCGCGTGGCTGCCAGCGCCAGCCAGTCCTCGAGCCACTTGAACTGCACGGTGCCCCCAGAGTCGGTGGACCCGGATTGTGGCGGGCCAGACCGAGCCGAGGCGACCGCCGTCGCGCGCCTGCAGTGGATGGACCATCGTGCCCATCGACTTGCCGCAGCATCGGGAGGAAGTCCGGGCACAGACGGCGCAGGCGCAGCCTGGGGATTTCCCGCAGCATGCCGCGGCGCGGCCCGGACATCGACGATCATCTGCCCTCCCCCTTGAGCGCAGGAGTCCCCCGATGCACCGAGTCCTCCGTTCCGCCCTGGCCGCCTTCGGGCTGGCGGCGGCTGCCCTTTCCGCAAGCGCCCAGACGGACTGGCCGAACCGCCCGATCAAGTGGGTCGTGCCTTTCGCCCCCGGTGGCCCGACCGACGCGATCTCGCGCGTGCTGTCGGCGCGGCTGGCGGAATCGCTCGGCCAAGGCGTCGTGATCGAGAACCGCAGCGGCGCGTCGGGGGCCATCGGCTCGGAATTCGTCGCCCGGGCCGCCCCGGACGGCTACACCGTCGTCTTCGGCACGCAGAGCACCCACGCGTCGAACCTGGTGTTCTTCCCGAACATGGCCTTCGACCCGATCCGTGACTTCCAACCGCTGACGCTGGTCGGCACCTCCTGCCTGGCGCTGATCGTGCCGCCGAATGTGGCCGCGACGACGGCGCGCGAACTGGTGGAGTGGATCGGACGCCAGGGCGGCGCCGCAAGCTACGGCACGGCTGCGGCCGGCAGCTCGCAACACGTGGCCGCCGAGCTGATGCTGCGCAGCAGCAACGTCCGGGCCACGCACGTGCCCTACCGCGGCAGCGGCGCGGCCATGCCCGACCTGCTCGGCGGGCGGCTGACCTTCATGTTCGACAACCTGCCGTCTTCACTGCCGCTGGCGCGCTCGGGCAAGGTCAAGGCGCTGGCCCAGACCTGCGCGAAGCGCTCGCCGTCGGCACCCGACCTGCCGACCATGGTCGAGGCGGGCTTCAAGGACTTCGTGATCGAGGGCTGGTACGGGGTCTTCGCGCCCGCGCGCACGCCGCGTGCGATCGCCGAGCGCCTGTCGGCCGAGATCAACAAGGCGCTGCGCCACCCCGAGTCGATGGAACGCTGGAAGACGCTCGGTTTCGACCCGATCGGCAGCACGCCCGACCAGCTGTCCGAGCGCCAGCGCGGCGACCTGGACTACTGGCGGCGCATGATCGAGTTCACCGGGGTCAAGGTGGAGTGAGGGCATGAGCGAACTCGACCTGAAGATCGTCGGCGGCACGCTGATCGACGGCACCGGCAGCGAGCGCCGCCGGGCCGACCTCGGCATCCGGGACGGCCGCGTCGTTGCTGTCGGCGAGGTGCCTGGCAGCGCCGCGCAGACCGTCGATGCCGGCGGTCTGGTGGTCGCGCCGGGCTTCGTCGACATCCACACGCACTACGACGCGCAGGTGCTGTGGGACCCGCTGCTGACGGTGTCGCCCTGGCACGGCGTGACGACGGCGGTGCTGGGCAACTGCGGCTTCGGCGTCGCGCCGACACGCCCGCAGCACCGCGACCTGATCCTGCGCACGCTCGAGCGCGTCGAGGGCATGAGCCTGGCCGCGCTCGAGGCTGGGCTGGGGGGCGAGTGGCCCTTCCAGAGCTTTCCCGAGTACATGGACGCGCTCGAGCGGGTGCCGCTGGGCATCAACGTCGCGGTGATGGTGGGCCACACGCCGGTGCGTCTGTGGGTCATGGGCGACGAGGCGACCACGCGCGCGGCCACGGCCGAGGAGATCGCGCAGATGCGCGATCTCGTCGCGCAAGCCATGGACGCCGGCGCCGTGGGTTTCGCGACCTCGGTGTCCAAGGTGCACATCGGCTACGCCGGGCGACCGGTGCCCAGCCGGCTGGCGGGCTTCGAGGAGATGCTCGAACTGGCCCGCGCGGTGGGCGCATCGGGGCACGGCTTGATCCACTACAACGTCGGCCGCGACCCGCTGTGGGACGCCTACGAGGCCCTGCACGCGGCCAGCGGGCGCCCCGTCGTGTGGACCTCGCTGCTCGCGGGCTCGCTCGGGCCCGGCTCGCACCGTGCGCATCTGGCGCGCGCCGCGCAGCAGCGCGAGCGCGGCCTGCCCATCCACGGCCAGGGCGCCTGCCGGCCGATCCAGTTCGAGTTCGACTTCCGCTCGCCGGTCGTCTTCGACACCTGGGCCTCGTTCGAGCCCGTGCGCCTGGCGGCCGACGAAGCCCAGCGCCGGGCGGTGTACGCCGACCCGGCGTTCCGCGCCCGCGTCAAGCGCCAGGTGGCCGGCCGCGGCCCCGACGACGCCTGGTTCGCCGGCAAGGAAGCCGAAGGCGACACGCGGCGTGCGGCCTTCCGCGAGCTGGCCATCTCCTGGGCCGCGGACGCCGGCCTGACCGAGCGCAAGCTGGTCGACCTGGCGCGAGAGCGCGGCGTCGACCCGGTGGACCTGATGTTCGACCTGGCGCTCGACAGCAACCTGCGCATGCGCTGGCGCATCGCGCTGCTGAACTTCGACGAAGCCGAGGTCTGCGAGATCCTGCAGGACCCGCACGTCTTGCTCGGCCTGGGCGACGGCGGCGCGCACATGAGCCAGCTGTGCGACGCCTGCCACCCGACCTACCTGCTCGGGCACTGGGTGCGCAAGCGCGGCGCGCTGAGCCTGGAGGAGGCCGTGCGCCGGCTGAGCTCGCAGCCCGCCGAGGTCTTCGGTCTGCACGACAGGGGCCGCGTCGCGCCCGGCCTGCCCGCCGACCTGGTGATCTTCGATGCGGCCACGGTCGGGGCCGGGCCCTTGGAGCGTGTGCACGACCTGCCCGCTGGCGAGGACCGCCTCGTCAGCCGCCCGGTCGGCATCGAGGCCGTCTTCGTCAACGGCCGCCGGCTGCCGCCACCGGGACAGCCGGCCACCAGGACCGCCGGGCAGCTGCTGAGGCAACGGGGTCTGGCCGCCACCGCCTGAGCGCCGAGCCCGGGAGTGCCTGGTGCGGCGTTTCGCGCGGTGCAGCACTAGACTTCCGCCCTCAGCCAGCCCACCCCAACGCCCGCCAGCCGCTCCGTGACGCTCAAGATGCCCCGCAACTCCCTGTTCGCGGCGCCGGCGGCCCGGCGCCATGCTGCCGAAGGCGCCCCGGCCCGTCGCAAGGGACGCTGGAGGCCGCTCCCATGAAGCGCAAGGCAAAGGTCGCCGGCCCTGCTGCTGTGGCGGCGGCAGCGCCGCAGGAAAGCCTGCCGCCCGAGGTGCGCCCGGGCCAGTCGGTGGAGTTGCTCAAGCAACTGCACATCCTCACGCGCGACGGCAAGCTCAACCAGGATTCGCGGCGCAAGCTCAAGCAGGTCTACCACCTGTTCCAGTTCATCGAGGGGCTGCTGCAGGAACTGCCGCCCAGTGCCGAAGGCCCGCTGGTGGCCGACCACGGCGCGGGCAAGTCCTACCTCGGCTTCATCACCTACGACCTGTACCTGAAGGCCCTGGGCCGCGGCAGCATCGTGGGCATCGAGACGCGCAGCGAGCTGGTGGAGTCCTCCCGCGCGCTGGCGCAGCACCTGGGCTTCGAGCGCATGCGCTTCCTGAACCTGAGCGTGGCCGAATCCACCGGGCGCGAGGACCTGCCCGCGCGCTTCGACATGGTCACCGCGCTGCATGCCTGCGACACCGCCACCGACGACGCCATCCACTTCGGCCTGCTCAAGCAGGCCCGCTTCATGGTGCTGGTGCCCTGCTGCCAGGCCGAATTGGCCGCCGGCCTGCGCCTGAACAAGGCGATGCAGCTGTCGCGCACGCCGCTGGCCGAGCTGTGGCGCCACCCGCTGCACACGCGCGAACTCGGCAGCCAGCTCACCAACGTGCTGCGCTGCCTGTACCTGGAGTCGCAGGGCTACTCGGTCACCGTCACCGAGCTGGTGGGCTGGGAGCACAGCATGAAGAACGAGCTGATCCTGGCGCGCTACACCGGGCAGCGCAAGCACAGCGCCGGCCAGCGCCTGAAGGCGCTGCTGCAGGAGTTCGCGCTGGAGCCGCTGCTGGGCACGCGCTACCCGGCCTTGGCCCGGGCGGCGCCTGCGCCCGGCTCCGCGCCTGTGGCGTCGGACATGTCCCACGCATCCGATCTGCCCTGCGCTTAGCCAACGGCAGATGATGGCCAAGCGCGCGCCCGCAGCGTGCAACCGCACTGGGCGCCGTGGTCCACGCCAGTCACGCCGGTCCCGCCGGCGCCGGTGATGTTCATTGCAGGGTGCGCCCCTCGCGGGTGCTCGACGTGGATCCGGCCGTGCGGTCCACCCGAGCGGGCCGTCATCGGCCGCGATCGCAAGGCGCGAACCGCAGCCACAGCCTGTGCCATGGCGAGGATTCGCGACGCCGCCAGCGTGGTCGAGGGCTGCTCGATCGGGCATGCAGCGCTGTCACCCTTCTGGTGAGGCCGGTCGTGGCCGCGATCTCACGACCCTGCAAGCACTTGCTCGCGAAAGAAAGCAGTGGACGGCCGAAGCCAGGTTCAGCCCGCCTCGGCCCCCGGGCGGCCCGGCGAGAGCCGGACGCCCGGGCGCAGTCGGCGGTACGGGTAGTGGCCCGGGTCGGGATCGTAGGCGCCGGGAGACAGCACGCTGAGCACCGCGTGGGCCGCCGGTTCGAAATCGGCGCGAAAGTGGCAGGAGCTCTTGAGCACAAGGACGCGGCACGCCTTCCAGTCCACCCCCAGGCGATCGAAGGGAGCAGGGTCGTAGGCCTGGACATTCCTGGACACGACGGCAATGTCAACGCCCTCGCAGCGCAGCAGCACCATCAGCCCGAGATCGGCAACCGCCCCGCCGGTGACATGACCCGTCAGAGGGAAGGCGCCCCGCGCGCAAGCCAGCACCTGGAATCGCGCATGCAGCGGCTGGACTCCTGCCGGCCCGTGCCGGGCGCCCAGATCGATCTCGACATGCGCACCGACACCCGCCGCTGTGGCGGCCGCTGCTGCGGCGGGATCGCAGAGGAAGCCCACGACCGCCCCCCGAGCGCCGTGCCGCAGCAAGGCGTGCAGCAGCCCCGTGGTGTCTCCGCTGCCGCCGGCCCCCGGGTTGTCCTGGGTGTCGGCGATCAGCACGGGCCGAGTGGCGCCCTGCGCCAAGCGGAGTGCCTCCCGGACGCCTTCGTCGGTCGGCCACAGCCGGGTATGGAACGCGGTCTCCCGGTCGCGAATGAACTGCAGGTACTCGTCGGCCGCCGCATCGGCTTCTTCCTGCGTCCACGCGTGCACTGCCACAGCCGGCCCACACCAGTGGGTGTCCGAAGGCGGAAACCCTGCTGCGTACGTCGCATTCAGGATCCCGGCGTGGGCGCTCGGCTCCCAGTTCATCACCGAGCGGCTGGGTTCCACCAGGGTGCACTGGAAATCGACCGGCAACAAGAAGGGCAGCGAGCGCAGGGCGCGGCCGGCCGGCCGACCACGTTGCAGCAGCACGTTCACGAGGCCCGCGGCGCGCCGGCCTGTCTCGGGGCGGTCGATGTGGGGGTAGGTCCGGTAGGCCACCATCGCATCCGAAAGCTTCACCATTTCCGGTGAGATGTTCGCGTGGTAGTCCAGGCTCACGACGACCGGGACCATTGCTCCGACCACGGCCCGTACCCGCCGCAGGATTTCGGCCTCGGCGTCGTCATGGGTGTCGTTTACCATGGCGCCGTGCAGGTCCAGGTACACCGCGTCCACGGGCAGTTCTCGCGAGAGCGAGCCGATCAATTCGCCCACGATCCGTTCGAACGCATCGTCCGTGACCGGCCCGCCAGCCCCACCGCTGGCCCAGACCAGGGGAACGGCTTCGTCGCCCGGCCGCATGGCCGCGAGAAAGCCGGAGGTCGCAAACGTATTGCCGCGAAGCGCCTGCAGCAAGGCCTCGCCCCTCACCAGGGGCGGCCGGTCGCGATGTTGCGCAAAGTGCTGGAAATCGGCCCGGTGGGGCGTGAAGGAGTTGGTCTCGTGCTGAAAGCCGCCGATTGCGATGCGCGCCATCTTGCGGTCTGCCTTCGGATCAATCCAGCGCCTTGAATCCGGTCTGCGCGATGATGTTCTCGTACTTGGCAATCTCGGAGGCGTAGAACGCCTCGGACTCGGCGAGGCTGAGGCCGCGCTGCAGCCGACGCCCATCCCCCTCCAGCGTCTGGATGACGGACGCGGTCGAGAGCGCGTCGGCCAACGCCTTGTTCAGACGGGTCTTGATGGCAAGGGGAGTGCCTTTCCTGACGAAGTAGGCCGAATTGGTGGAGAAGTCGATCGACTTGAACACCGGGGACTCCGAGACGCTGGGCAGGTGCGCCATTTCCTTGGGCTTGTACGCCGACATATTGGCGATGGCCCGGTACTGACCGACGTTGAGGGCCTGCAGTACCGTGCCCGTCAGCGCCATGACGGCGAAGTCGACCCGTTCCCCGACCAGGTCCTGCACGAGCGGGAGCGCACCCTTGTACGGAATGTGGTTGAAGCGCGCGTTGGCGAGCTTCGCCATGCCTTCCGGCACCAGGTGGTACAAGGAGCCGACCCCGGAGCTGCCGTAGGACAAGGGCTGCGGCGCAGAGCGGGCGCGATCGATGAACTGCTGCAGGTTCGTGACCCCCAGGCCGTTCCTGACCACCAGCAACAGCGGCGTGATGGTGGTGGGATGGAGGATCTCCATGTCGGTCGGCTTGTACTTGATGCTGGGCATGGTCAGCGGAGGAATGATCAGTTCACTCTGCGAGCCCTGGTAGATCAAGCGTCCGTCCGCCGGCGAATTCAGCACCTTCTGCACGGCGATGGCGCCCGAGGCGCCACTGATGTTCTCGATGATGACTTCCATGCCCAGTTCCTTGCCCAGGGGCGCGTGAAGCGTGCGCGCAGTGAGGTCGCTGGGCCCCCCGGCCGGGTAGGGGACGATGAGCGAGACCGGGCCCGCGATGGCCGCGCTCTGGGCGTGCGCGGGGGCGATGAACGCGCCGACGCCAGCGAGGATGGCACTGCGGCGTGTCATCGCCGTCGACCGGGCTTGGCGCATCGTGCTGACTGTCATGCTGTCTCCTGAAGGCTGAAGGCTGAAGGCTTGATCAATTGTTATAACGATACTCCAATTTGCAGACAACATCCAACGGCCCCGGATCACAGGCCCCATGCGACAGGCTTGCCGGCGTTCAAGCGGATCCATGTCGTGCGCAGCACGCTCTGCAGGCATGCTGACGGGCGTGCCCCGCGCGCTGGCTTGCCAAACAGGCAACAACCCCGGCGCCCGATGGAAAGCCGCCACTGCTCATGGCACATGCCGAACGCGCAAGGCGGTCCCGTCCTCCGCTGGCTCACCCGCGGGTCGCCGAGGACGACGGATTCAAGCCGGGTCCGGCGGTTGGACGCGCGCAACCGCCGGATCCCGGGCGACGTCCCTGTCCGGCATCGCTGCGAAAAGCTGTGCGCCGCCCCTCAGCCGCCCTCCCCCACACCCGCCCCCCGCAACACAAAACCCGTCACCTCGGCGATCAGGCGCTCGCGGTCGGCCTCGTCGCCGAGCGCTCGGCCGCGGAAGAAGGCGATCTGGTGCTCGTAGTCGGCATAGTGCTGGGTCACGGCCCAGATGTGGAACAGCAGCAGCAGCGGGTCCACGGGGCGCATCAGCCCGGCGTCGATCCAGGCCGTGATCACGGCCGCCGCCTGGCTGGTGCGGCGCTGGCTCGTGCCCATCAGCGGACGCAGCAGCGGCGCGCCGCGCATGGTTTCGGCGGCGAAGATGCGCGAGCGCGCCGGGTGCTCGAAGCTGTAGAGCATCTTGCGCCGGATGTAGTCGCCCAGCACCTTGCGCGGGCCGTGGTGCGCGTCGGCGAAGCCGAAGATCGCGATCCAGTCGTCGACGATGTCCTGCAGCACGCGCTGGTACAGCGCCTCCTTGCTGCCGATGTAGTAGTGCAGTTGCGCCTTGCTCAGGCCGGCGACGTCGGCAATGGCCTGCGTCGTCGCGCCCTGGTAGCCGTCGCGGGCGAAGACCTCGATGGCCGCGGCGTCGATCGCGGCGAGCATGCGCGCGCGGATGCGCCCGGGCGGGCGCGTCACGGGCGCGTCGTCGTGGGCTGGTGCCGCCGCGGCTGTGGTCATGGGGCGGGCCTGGATGCCGGGCCTTCCAGCGTGGGCGCCTGGGCGCGACCCGGCGCACTCACAGGTCCACCTCCAGCACCGCCGTCTTCGCGCGCGAGCAGCACAGCGCCAGCTTGTGGCGACGCTCGGTCGCGCTCAGGCAATGGTCGCGGTGCTCGGGCTCGCCGGCCGTCCACGGCACGACGCAGGTGCCGCACACGCCCTGCGCGCAGGAGGTGGGCACGTCGATGCCCAGGTCGTGCAGCGCGTCCACCGCACTGGCGTCGGCCGCCACCGGCACCTCGATGCCGCGGCGCGCCAGGCGCAGCACGAAGGGCTGGTCCTCGCCCTGCGCGGCATCGCCCTCGGGCGGGGCGAAGTACTCCAGGTGGACGGCGTCCTCGGGCCAGTGCGCGGCGGCAGCCAGCGCGGCCTGCATGAAGCCGGCCGGCCCGCACAGGTAGAGGTGGGTGCCGGGGCCTGGCGCAGGCGCGGCCAGGAGCACGCGCAGATCGAGCTTTTCGGGCTCGGCCGGGTCGTCCAGGTGCAGGCGCACCGCATCGCCCAGCGCGGCCAGTTCGTCGGCAAAGGGCAGCAGCGCGCGGCTGCGCGCGAGCACGCACAGCGTGAAGGCCGCGCCGTCACGCGCGAGCTGCTGCGCCATCGCCAGCAGCGGCGTCAGGCCGATGCCGCCAGCCATCAGCAGATGGTGGCGCGCGCCCGCCTGCAGCGGGAAGGTGTTGCGCGGGCTGCCGATGGCCAGCAGGTCGCCCGCGCGCACGCGCTCGTGCAGCGCGGCCGAGCCGCCGCGGCTGGCGGGCTCGCGCTTGACGCCGATGCAGTAGCGCGCCGGGCCCGACGTCCCGGCCGCCGTGCCGGCGACACCCTGCACCGCCGGCTGCGGCGCGCGCGCCAGCGAGTAGGTGCGCATGAAGCCGCCAGGCAGGTGCACGTCGATGTGCGCCCCCGCCTCATAGGCAGGCAGCGACCGCCCGGCCGGGTGGACGAGCTCGAAGGACGAGACCTCGGGGGTCAGGCGCGTGATGCGGTCCACGCGCACGGTCAGGATACGGTCGAGCATGGTTCTCGTTCAGAGCAGGCGGCGCAGCCCGGGGGCCGGAACGACGCCGCGAGGACAGGCCGGCCGGGCGCGCGCGGCAGCGCGTGCGCCCGGCCCTGCCGTTCTCACTTGCCGGTCAGGCGCTTGCGCACGTCCAGGCCGATGCCCTTGTTGACGAACTGCGTCGTCGCGACCTTCGACACGTCGACCTCGCCCGGCTTGTACAGGCCGGCCTTGACCATCTTGTTGTAGAAGTCCTGCACGCGCGCCATGTCCATCGCGCCGATGCCCTTGGTCAGCGCGTCGCCGCTGTCGACGATGTTCAGGTCCTTCATCAGCTTGACCGAGGCCTCGATGTACTCTTCGGTCATGTCGGGGTTGTGCTGGCGGATCAGTGCGTTGGCGGCCTTGCGGTCGCCGTACATGTAGTTGTACCAGCCGGTGATGGTGCCCTCCATGAAGCGGCGCACGAGGTCGGGCTTCTCGCGCACGAGCTGGGTGCGGGTCTCGATGGTCGTGGAGTAGGTGCTGAAGCCCTGGTCGGCCAGCAGGTGCACCACCGGGTCGAAGCCGGCCTGGCGCTTGACGTTGATCGGCTCGCTGATCGAGTAGCCCTGCTGCACCGTGCGCTTGTCGGCCAGGAAGGGGCCGAGGTTGAAGGTGTAGGGCTTGAGCTGCTCGTCGCGGAAGCCGTGGTCGGCCTTCATCCATTGCCAGAAGCTGAACTGGCCGTCCTTGCTGACGAGCACGGTGGGCGCCTTCTTCAGGTCGTCCCACTTGTCGTAGCCCTGGCCCGGGTGGGCGATGACGGCCTGCGGGTCCTTCTGGAAGATCGCGCCGACCACGGTGACCGGCACGCCGTTCTTGACCTGGTCGAAGGTCAGCAGCAGGTTGCCGGTCATCAGGAAGTCGATCCGGCCGGCGGGCAGCATCGGCCGGTTGTTGACCTGCGGGCCGCCCTGTTGGATCTCGACGTCCAGGCCCAGCCGCTTGTAGGTGCCGTCGGCCACGGCCTGGTAGAAGCCGCCGTGGCCGGCCTGGGCGCGCCAGTTGGTGGCAAAGACCACCTTTTCCTGCGCCAGCGCGGGCAGCGCAGCGGCGGCCAGCGCACTGGCCATCAGCGCGCGGCGGGTCAGGGTCATGCAAACGGTCTTCATCGAAGTCTCCTCTTGTCAGGGTTGGCGGGGAACGGAAAAGGACGGGCTCGCACCTTCAAGCCTCGCGCGCCATCGACGGCGACCAGCCCCGGGTCTTGCCCGGGTTCATCAGGCCCATCGGGTCGGCGCGCTTCTTGAACTCGATCTGCGAGGTGTCGATGGTCTTCATGCCGCCGTCCTCGATGGTGACGACGTGCGGGTTGAAGATGGCGCAGCCATCGGATTCGATGCTGCGGATCAGCTCGTACTGGTGCTCGATGCCGCGCCAGCGCGTCAGCACCAGGCCGAAGGTCGCGTGACGGCCGTACATCATCGCGAACTCCTGGTGCTGCCAGACCTCGTCGCCGAAGCGGGCCATCTGGCGCTCGACGATGGCGGGGTCGAAAGGCTGCGGGTAGGCCACCTGCAGATAGCTGAAGCCGCGGTCGACCTTCAGCACCTGCAGCGTGGTGTGGTTGTAGGCGCACTCGTAGGCCGGCGGCAGGCCGGCGGCCTCGGCCTCGGGCTCGCTCATCGCCATCGACACGGTGCCGCCGAGGCCGGCCACGAGCGCACGAAAGTCGGCCATCGCCTCCGGCGCCACCATCGCGAACATCGCGTGCCGGTCGGCCGGGAAGCGCGCGCCCAGCGCAGGGTAGTAGGGCGAGAAGCGCGCGTCCACGGCCGACAGCAGGAAGCTGCGCAACCCCTGCGCGCTCGCGGCCATGCCCAGGTCCAGCACCTGGCGGTAGCGCGGGAAGAGCGCGATCGCGTGCACCCAGTCCACCGCCGGCGACAGCGCCACCTCGAGCTCGGTGATGATGCCGTTGGTGCCGTAGGCGTGGTGCACCTGCTGGATCTCGTCGCCCTCGAGCACGATGACGCGCGGCTCGGGCTCGACGGTGACGACGCGGCAGCGCAGCAGGTTGCCGCTGTCGCGCAGCACGCCGTGCAGCGTGGAGCCCACGCCGCCGAAGCCGCCGGCGATGAAACCCGCGATCGTGGCCACGCGCCAGGTGCTCGGCCAGATGCGCAGCGCCTGGCCGGTCTCGCGCACGGCGAGCTCGATGTCGTGCATGCGCGCGCCGCCCTGCACGCGCACCCGCCCAGGGGCGATGTCGAGCACGCGCTGCATGCCGGTGACATCGAGCACGAGCCCGCCCGTGAGCGGCACGCACTGCCCGTAGTTGCCGGTGCCACCGCCGCGCACCGTCAGCGCCAGGCGGTGGCGCGCCGCCACCGCGGCTGCCTGCACCACGTCCTCCTCGGTGCTGACGCGCACCACCAGATCGGCCACGCAGCCCTGCAGCGCCTCGCTCAGCGCCGGGCTGTACCAGTAGAAGTCCTTGGACAGCGCCTTGCGCTGGCGCGGCGTGGCGATCAGGTTCAGGCCCTGCAGTTCCTGCGTGACGCGGTCCCAGTCGGGGGCGACATTGACGCCGTGGTCGGCCGCGTGGCGCGAGGGCACCGGCGGGATTTCGAGCGTGGGGGTGAAGGCGGCGGTCATGGAGTGGGCGGGTTCTCGGCGGGGTACGCGCGCGCCGACATGCGCAACGATGCAGGCCAGGTGGGCGGGCGCAGCAAGGTCCCCTCGAGCTTCATGTTTCAGGGCCGCAGGCCGTCGAGCTCGCGGAAATCGGGCGGCGCGGCCTCGGCGCCGGCCAGCAGCCGGCCGGCGCGCACGACGCGGCGGCCGTGGGCCGCTCGGCCGACGACCTCGACGCTGCTGCGGCCGGGGTGGATGACCAGATCGGCCGGCGCGCCCGGGCGCAGTACGCCGTCCCAGGCCAGGCCCAGCGCGGCCGCGCCCTGGCGCGTGACGGTGTCGGCCCAGTCGCGCACCGGCTCGTCCAGGTGGGCGGCCATCGCCGCCAGCGCCAGGGTCTGCAACGGGTCGAGGTCGCCGCCGGGGAAGAAGGGGTCGCGGTGGTTGTCGGACGCGAAGGCCAGCGGGATGCCGCGCGCGCGCGCCTCGTGCACCGGCAGCAGCCCGCGCCGGCCGGGCGTGCGCCTGCCGCCGTGCGCCGGATCGCTGGCGTTGTCCTGCAGGTACAGATTGGTCCAGGGCAGGCTGACGAGGCCCAGGCCGCTGGCGGCCACGTCGTCGAGCAGCGCGTCGCGCTCGCCGGGTTCGAGCACGCCGAGCACGCAGCAGTGGCCGCAGACGGTGCGCGCGCCCCAGCCGCGCTCGCGCGCGAGCCGCGCGACGTGCGGCAGGTTCGGGCGCGGCGGGTTCAGGTGCTCATCGATGTGGAAGTCCAGCCGCAGGCCATGCCGCTCGGCGAGCTCGAAAGCGCGCGGCAGCAGGTGCACCGGCGCGCCGGGGTAGACAAACCAGCCGAGCACGCCGCGGCCTTCGGCCACCGCGGCGGCGATGGTGGCGGCGCGCGCCGGGTTCTCGAGTTCGGCGATCGAGGCCAGCGAGGTGATGACAAGCTCGACGCGGCCGGCCCAGCGCGCGCGCAGGTCCTGCAGCACGCGCCAGGCCAGCGGGCCCTCGGGCTGCGACCAGTCGCAGTAGCTGTTGAGCGCGCGCGTGCCGTGGGCGTAGGCGGTGCGCAGCGCGAAGTCCATGCGCCGCTCGAGCTCGGCCGCCGACCAGTGGCCGTAGTCGCCGCGCACGAGCGCGATCGCTGCGAACAAGTCACGCTCGGGCGCCAGCCCGGCGGCGCACAGGTCACCCTTGTCCAGGTGGGTGTGCGCATCGACGAAGGCCGACAGCACGGTCGAGCCGTCGAGATCCAGCACGGGGATGTCGCTCGCCGGCCGCGCGTCGAACTCGGCCTGCTGCAGCACCTGCGCGATCTGGCCGTCCTGCAGTTGCAAGGCCACGAGGCCGGGCGTGGCGAAGTCGCGCAGGGAGGGCGGGACGTTGGCGCGGGACAGCCAGACCCGGGGGGGCAGCGGGGGCTGGCCGATCTCACCCTGGAACGGAAACTGGCTCATGCGGTACCGGTGCGGGGGCTGTCGATGTGGTTCTGGCGGCGAGGCCATTTCCGAGGCGGACGTGCCAACGCCTCGCGAGCCAGCGGGCTGGGGTGACCCCCTCCGCTCATGCCCAAGGCAGGAGCCTTGGGCGCTCGCCAGGCACGAACAGTCCCCCGGACTGTTCGTGTCCGGGCTCGCTCCTCCGCCCTGGGCGGCGCCCAGGGCTCCCCCTTTACTTCGCTGCGGGGGTCACCCCCACCCGCTGGCAAGCTGCGCAAATGAAACGCCTGCGAAACAAGGCAAGCGCTGCCCGATGGGGCGCGGCGCCGTCCGTAGCGAAGTAAAGGAGGAGCCGGCGGCCGCCAGGCCGACGGCGGGGGACATGAGCGAAGGACGGCGCCGTGCTCCATCGGGCCAACCACAGAGCAGGCAAGCGAACAGAAAAGACCCCCCAGCCTCCCCACCTCACACCTCCCGCCGCATTTCGCTCTCGTGCCAGTGCCCGAGCAGCAGCTTGGCCAGCGCGGCGAAGACGATGAAGATCACGATGCCCAGCAGCGACACCAGCAGCAATGCCGCGAACATCATCGGGATCTCGGTGCGGAAGCTCGACTCCAGGATGCGCGAGGCCAGCCCCGTCTCGCGGCCGGCGGCGCCAGCGGTGAACTCGGCCACCACCGCGCCGATCAGGCTCAGGCCGCCGGCGATCTTCAGGCCGCCCAGGAAGTAGGGCAAGGCACTCGGCACCAGCAGCAGACGGAAGCGCTGCCAGGGCGTGGCGCCGTAGAGCTGGTACAGGTCGCGCAGGTTGCTGTCGGCGCTCTTCAGCCCGATCACCGTGTTCGACAGGATGGGGAAGAAGGCCACGATCCAGGCGCAGATCAGCAGCGCCGATGTCGTGGAGTCGACATAGATCAGGATCAGCGGCGCGATCGCGACGATGGGTGTGACCTGCAACACCACCGCGATCGGGAAGAGAGCGATCTCGACCCACTTCGACAGCGCGAAGGCCATCGCGATCAGCACCCCGCCGACCACCGCTGCGCCGAGCGCCATCAACGTCAGCTTGACCGTGAACCACAGCGAAGGCGCGAGGTTGCCCCAGTTCTTGGCCAGCGTCTGCAGCACCAGGCTGGGCGCGGGCAGGATGTAGTGCGGGATCTCGTTGACGCGCACCAGCGCCTCCCAGCCCAGCAGCAGCAGCGAGACGATGAACAGCGGCAGGGCGATGCGGCCGACCGACTCCCGGCGCTGGGCACGTGCCAGCCGGTCGGCCGCCGGGTTGGGCTCGGCGGCTGCGGCTGCGGCAGCTTCGGCGGCGAGGGGCGAGGTGTTCATCGGCAGGGGTGAGGCAGCGGTGGGCCGGGGCGACGCAGTGGGGTGAAGGGCGGCAGACAGGCGGACCGTGCGCTCGGGCCCTTCAGTGGTCCACCGCCACGCCGTCCATCGTGCCGTGCAGCGCGCGCTGGACGGCCTTGACGTGCTCGTTGTAGCGCGTGGACACCTGGAAGTCGCCGGCGCTGCGCGGGTAGGGCTCGTCGATGCAGATCTCGTCGATCACGCGCCCCGGGCGCGGCGCCATCACGACGATGCGGTTGGACAGGTAGACCGATTCGTAGACGCTGTGCGTGACGAAGATGACGGTGAAGCGGTGCTCGCGCCAGATCGCGAGCAGGTCGTTGTTGAGCTTGCTGCGCGTCATCTCGTCCAGCGCGGCGAAGGGCTCGTCCATCAGCAGCAGCCGCGGGTGGGTGACGAGCGCGCGGGCGATCGACACCCGCATCTTCATGCCGCCCGACAACTCGCGCGGGTAGACGCCGGCGAACTTCGACAGCCCCACCATCGCCAGCGCCTCGCGCACCTTGGCCTCGGCGGCCTCGCGCGACAGGCCGGCCAGCCGCAGCGGCAGCCAGACGTTGTCGAGCACCGTGGCCCAGGGCATCAGCGTCGGCTCCTGGAACACGAAGCCCAGGTCGCGGTCGATCTTCGGGGCATCGCCACCGCGGCGCTGGTGCCAGGTCAGCGTGCCTGCGGTCGGCGCCGTCAGGCCGGCCACCAGGCGCAGCGCCGTGCTCTTGCCGCAGCCCGAGGGCCCGAGGAAGCTGACGAAGTCGTGCGCGCCGATCGCCAGGCTCATGTCCTGCAGCGCCAGCGTGCCGTTGGCAAAGCGCTTGCTGACGCGGTCCAGCGTCACCAACGGCACGGTGTCGGGGGCGGCGATGCTGCTCATCGGCTCAGCTCCAGGGCGGCCGGTTGTCCAGCAGCGCCAGGTCGTGCCGCTGCACCTCGCGCAGCAGCTCGATGAAGCGGTCGCTGACGAAGTCGAGCACCGCACGGCCCTTGTCGGCCGTGGCCCGCGTGGCGTCACCGCAGGCGCCCTCGGGGTTCAGGTCCTGCGTCTGCCAGCCCAGCTTGCCGGTGGGCGTGATGCTGAGGAAGCGGTTCTCCTCGGCCAGGCGCTCGGTGAGCGAGCGGAAGTGGCGCGCATGCTGCATCTGCACCGTCTGCGGCGCCAGCGCCAGCATGACCGAGGTCTCCAGATCACCGGCGTGGATGCCGTGGCGCAGTTCGTGCTCGGTGAACATGCCGGCCGGCAGGCCCAGCGTGTACCAGTTCGCCGCCACCACCATCATCGCGTGGCGCTCGCGCAGGTCGCGCGTGACGATGTCCATCACGTTCATCTGCCCGCCGTGGGCGTTGAAGAACACGAGCTTGCGCACCCCCGCGCGCGCCACGCTCGCGCCGATGTCCATCCACAGCGCCATCAGCGTCTGCGCCGACAGCGTCACCGTGCCCGGGTACAGCGAGTGCTCGTTGCTCTTGCCGTAGGCCGTGGGCGGCAGGAAGAGCACCGGCAGGTCGTCGGGCAGCTTGGGCAGCGTGGCCGCGACCACACCCTCGATCGTGGCGATGTCGGTGGAGATCGGCATGTGCGGGCCGTGCTGCTCCACCGCGCCCACCGGCAGCACCGCGATCAGATCGCCGCGCGGCAGGCGCGAGAACTGCTCGCTCGTGTAGTCGATCCAGCGGCGGCTGTGCCAGAGGCTCACGGAGGCTCCCAGGGTGGATGCGGATTGGCTTCGATCAGAATGAGACGCTACCGGATCCTGACCGATTGGTCAGTATCGAAAACACCTATGGCTGTCAAATACTGCGTGTCGCGTGGAATAACCCTTGTGGCGCACAGGACTTTTCTGACCAGTCGATCAGGATCCGGCCACCCAAGGGCGCCGCAGCGCACCACGCTGTGCCGCTGGGTCCCGCGCGCCTGGCCATCACCCCGCGCATGTACCGGCGGCCCGGGTGGCCCCGGCGCTTTGCCAGCACATGACGCACACTTGCAAGCGTCGTGCCGGGCTCCGTCAGGCCGACCTGCACCGCCGACTGCGCCTCCTTCTCATCATGACGCCCACCGCCGCCTTCCGCTTCGACAACAGCTACGCGCGCGAACTTCCTGGCTGCTACGCGGCCGGCCGGCCGGCACCCGCACCCGAGCCCCGGCTGCTGTTCCTGAACCGGACGCTGGCGCAGGCCCTCGGGCTGGATGACGACGCGCTCGACGGCCCGGCCGGCGCGGCCCTGTTCGCCGGCAATGCCCTGCCCGAGGGGGCGCAGCCCATCGCCCAGGCCTATGCCGGGCATCAGTTCGGCGGCTTCTCGCCCCAGCTCGGCGACGGGCGGGCGCTGCTGATCGGCGAGGTCATCGACCGCCAGGGACAGCGTCACGACATCGCCTTCAAAGGCTCCGGGCGCACGGCCTACTCGCGCGGCGGCGACGGCAAGGCCGCCGTCGGGCCGATGCTGCGCGAAGTTCTCATCGGCGAGGCCATGCACGCGCTGGGCATCCCGACGACGCGCGCGCTCGCCGTCGCAGCCACCGGCGAGCAGGTCTGGCGCGAACGCGCCCTGCCCGGCGCCGTGCTGACCCGGGTGGCCTCGAGCCACCTGCGCGTGGGCACCTTCCAGTACTTCGCCGCGCGCGACGACACCGAGCGCCTGCAGCGCCTGCTCGACTACGCGATCGCGCGCCACGACCCGGCGCTGGCCGATGCGCCGCAGCCCGCGCTGGCGCTGCTGCAGGCGGTGGCGGGGCGCCAGGCGCGGCTGGTGGCGCAATGGATGAACGTCGGCTTCATCCACGGCGTGATGAACACCGACAACATGACGATCTCGGGCGAGACCATCGACTACGGCCCCTGCGCCTTCATGGAAGCCTACGACCCCGAGACGGTCTTCAGCTCGATCGACCACCAGGGCCGCTACGCCTATGGCAACCAGCCGCGCATCGCGCAGTGGAACCTCGCGCGCCTGGCCGAGGCCCTGCTGCCGCTGATCCTGCCGCAGGACCATGCCGACGACGAGGCGGCGGTCGAGCGCGCGGTGGCCGACGCGACCGCGGTCATCGAGTCCTACCCGCGGCTGTTCGACACCGCGCTGCGCGCCGGCCAGCGTGCCAAGCTCGGCCTGCGGGCGCTCCCGGTCGTGACCGGCGAGGACCCCGCGGCCACCCTGGCCGACGACTGGCTCGCGCTGCTGCACCGGCACCAGGTAGACCACACACTCGGCTGGCGCCACCTGGCCGACGCCGCCGCGGGCGACGAGACACCGGTGCGCGCGCTGTTCTCCGACCCCGCCGCGCTGCAGCCGTGGCTCGTGCGCTGGCGCGCCCTGTGCGCCGCCGACGACACCGCGATCACCTCGGGCGGCGGCGCATCATCCACGCCAGCCACCCCTGCGGCTGGCGAGCAAGCCTCGCCAGCGCACGCCCGCGCCGAGGCCATGCGCGCCGTCAACCCCTGGATCATCCCGCGCAACCACCGCGTCGAGGAGGCGCTCGCCGCCGCCAGCGAGCACGGCGACCTCGGCCCCTTCGAGCGCCTGCTGGCCGCACTGCGCCAACCCTGGACCACCGACCCCGCGCTCGCACGCTACGCCGAACCCGCGCCGAGGGAGCTGACCGAGCGCTACCGGACCTTCTGCGGCACCTGAGCGCCCCAGGGCGAGGCTGCGAACAGCCCGCCCCCTTCACAGAGCAAGGGACCTTGGGGCGGCCTGACGCGGCGGCCGACGACAAGCAGGCAAGGACCTGTGGTGCAGGCCCGGGCTCCTGGCAAATCCCGATGGATCCGACGGTCCGGCTGGTCGGAAACTGCGCGGCACCCAGCCCGCTTCGGGGTCCAGGCCAGCGATGCAGAGGTGATCGAAACCATGTCCACCGACATCAAAGGTTGCGGCAGTCTCCGGCGCTGCCCGAGTCGCCGCAGGCTCGGCCAGGCCTGCGTGATCGCGGCCATCCTGTCCTTCGGAACTGGCCTGTGGGCGAAGGATCACCCGGTTTCCGACACCGGACCCGGGGCCCGCGCGGTATGGATCGCCCAGGCCCCGTTGACGAACGCCGCGGCCGGCAACCCGACCAATCCCGTCGAGCCCCTGTCCAACGGCATCGTCTTCTCGATGACCTCGCTGGAGCTCAGGAACCTGCTGGGCGACCCGGGGCGCCGGGCCGGATTTCCCTCCTGTGCATTGGATTTCGGTACCTTCGTCGCCGACACCTGCTACAGCCCGCAGGGGCGCATCACCCGGCTTGATCTGCGCCGCCCCGGGGTCCAACTTCGCAGCGGCCTGGGCGTGGGCAGCACCCAGGCGGAAGTCGTGCGCGTGCTCGGCCAATCCCTTGGCGCCCAGGTCGGGGCTTACAAGATCGAGGTCAGCTATGACGCCGGGCGCGTCTCGCAGATCCGGGTCGATCACGATCCCGCGCGCGCAGGTGTGCCACCACCACCGGCGCCGGGGCGGGCCCCGGCGGCTGCAATGGGGGCGGCGGCTGCGGGGGCCATCGACCCAGTCCAACCCCTCTCCAACGGCCTTGTCTTCTCGATGACATCGCTGGACGTGAAGAACCGCCTGGGCGACCCTGGCCGCAAGGCGGGCTACCCCGCCTGCGTGATGGACTTCGGCGCCTTCGTCGCCGAAACCTGCTACAGCGCCCAGGACCGCATCACGCGTCTGTATCTGCGCCGTGCCGGGGTACAGCTCAACAACGGGCTGGGCGTGGGCAGCAGTCAGGCCGATGTCGCGCGGATCCTGGGGCAGCCTTTCGGCGCCCAGATCGGTCCGTACAAGATCGAGGTCAGCTACGACCGTGGGGTGGTGACGCAGATCAAGGTCGATCATGAGCCGGGCGCCGGGGCTGCCGCCGACGCTGGCACGACAGCCGCCGACCAGGCGCGCAACAACCATTACATGAACCAGATGCAGATGCAGAACCGGCTCGACCAGAACGGGACGTTCGGCCACAACCCGGCACGCAGCCCCTGAAGGCATCGCCTTCGCCACGCAGCCGGCGCCGTAGCCGCTGACGGGCGCGAAGCCCGCCTGCGCTCAGCCTCCCCCCGCCTCGCCCCAGCCCCCACCGCCCGGCAGGTCCACGCGCAACCGCCCGCCGGGCGGCACGGCGATCGTGCCTTTGCCCTCGTAGACGCTGCTCACGCCGTCGGCCGTCTCGACCTCCACGCGCCCGGGCGCGCCGGGGGCGCCGCCTTGGCGGCCACGTGCCGGGTTGGCGCGGCGGTCGAAGGTGGCGGCCGAGCAGGCGAAGGGGGCGCCGTCGCGCGCGCCGACGACGATGCGCTGCGCGCGCCCGCCGTGCCAGCGCCCGGCGCCGCCCGAGCCGTCCAGGTATTCCTTGTGCCAGAACACCAGCGGCGCCTGCGCCTCGGTCACCTCCACCGGGATGCCGCCCACGCCGCTGGGGAAGGCCGTGGTCGACAGGCCATCCTTGGTCGGCCGCGCGCCGGTGCCGCCCAGGCCGACGGCCATGACGTTGAAGGGCGCGCCCTCGCGGGCGTCACGGTTCATCGCCAGCACCCAGATGCTGCCGGCCGACTCCGCCGGCACGCGGCCGCCGAGTGCCTGCTCCAGGCAGCCGAACATCAGGTCGGGCAGCATCTGGCCGACGACGTGGCGCGCCGTCACCGGCGCCGGGCGCAGCGGGTGGACGACGCTGCCTTCGGGCGCGGCGATCTCGAAGCAGGCCAGCGAGCCGGCGTTGTTGGGCACGTCAGGCGCGATCAGGCACTTCAGGCCGAAGACCGAGTAGGCGTCGGTGTAGCACTTGGGCGAGTTGATGCCGCGGCCCGAGGCCGGGGAGGAGCCGGCGTAGTCCACCGTCAGGTGCCCGCCGACCACGCGCAGCTCGGCCTGCAGGTGCAGCGGCTCGTCGTAGCCGTCCAGCGTCATCGTCGCGCGCCAGCAGCCTTCGGGCAGGCGCGCGATCGCTGCGCGCGCGGCGCGCTCGGACTGGTCGAGGATGTGCGCCGCCAGCGCATCGATGTCCTGCAGAGCGAACTCGTCCATCAGCCCGAGCAGGCGGCGCGCGCCGACCTCGTTGCAGCTGACCAGCGACAGGATGTCGCCGCGCGCCTCGACCGGGTTGCGCGAATTGGCCTGCACGATGGCCAGCAGGTCCTCGTTCAGCACCCCGGCGCGCTTGAGATGCAGGTGCGGAATGCAGGTGCCCTCCTCGTAGACCGAGCGCGCCTGGGCCGAGAAGCCGATGCCGCCGACGTCGATGGTGTGGCAGGTCGAGGCGAACAGCGCCACCGGCCGGCCGGTGCGGAAGACGGGGGTGACGACGACGTAGTCGAACAGGTGGCCGGTGCCCAGCCAGGGGTCGTTCGTGACCAGCACGTCGCCTTCGCGCAGGCTCGCCAGCGGGTAGCGGTCCAGGAAGTGGCGCACCGCCACCGCCATCGTGTTGACGTGGCCAGGCGTGCCCGTGACGGCCTGGGCTAGCATGCGCCCGGCCGTGTCGTAGACCCCGGCCGAGAGGTCGCCCGCCTCGCGCGCGACCGACCCGAAGGCCGTGCGCAGCAGCGCCTGCGCCTGCTCCTCGACCACCGAGACGAGTCGGTTCCACATCACCTGGGTGCGGATGGCGCCGAGCATGGACGGCGCTGAGGGCTCGAGGGGCTCTGGCGGGGCAGCCTGGCTCCCGCGAGCAGGGTTGCGCGGGTCGGGCGCGCTGTCCCCGCCCCGCCTGGTGGGGGCGCGAAGGGCCTCCGCTGACTCCAGCCTGTCCTTCATGCCGCCTCCATCCACAGGTGTCCGTGGCTGTCCAGCCGCGCCTGCCAGCCGGCGGGCACGACGACCGTGGTCTCGTCCTCGGCCACCAGGGCCGGGCCGTCGATGCGCTCACCCGGGGCGAGGTCGAAGCGCCAGTGCAGGCCGAAGGGCTGGCGCTCGCCACGGGCGGGCTCCCAGGCCTCGCGCCGGGCCGACGCTGCGCGCACGCGCTCGGCCGCCGGCAGCACGGTCTGCTGCGCCGGCGGCGGCGCCGTCGACACCGTGACCGACCAGGTCACGACCTCGACCGCCGAGCCAGGGATGCGCAGGCCGTAGACCTGCTCGTAGGCCTGCTCGAAGCGCTCGGCCAGCGCGGCGAGCGCCGCCGCGTCCACCGGCCCCTCGTCGGGTCCGGGCAGGCGCACGCGCTGCTCATGCCCCTGACCGGCGTAACGCAGTTCGGCCAGGCGCGTCTCGTGCAGCGGCTGCCCGGCCGCCGCGGGCTCGACGACGGCGCGCGCCTGCGCCGCCATCGCTGTCAGGCGGGCCTGCACCGCCGCCGGGTCGGCGTGCTGCAGCAGCGCCAGGTCGCTGCGCACGACTTCGAAGGCGATCGGCGCGCGCAGGAAGCCGATGGCCGAGCCCACGCCGGCGCCCGCGGGCACGATCACGCGCCGGATGCCGAGCTTCTGCGCCAGGCGCCCGGCGTGCAGCGGCGCCGCGCCGCCGAAGGCGATCATGGTGTGCTCTTCGGTCGCGCGGCCGCGCTCGATGGCGTGCACGCGCGCGGCGTTGGCCATGTTCTCCTCGACGATCTCGCTCACGCCGGCCGCGGCCCAGAAGGCGTCCATGCCGAGCGCCGCGCCCACGCCCGCTGCGAGCGCCTGCGCGGCACGGTCGGGGTCCAGCGGCAGGCGCCCGGCGGCAAAGCGCGCCGCGTCGATGCGGCCGAGCACGAGGTTGGCGTCGGTCACCGCCGGCAGCGTGCCGCCGCGGCCATAGCAGGCCGGCCCGGGCTCGGCGCCGCAGGAATCGGGGCCGACTGTGATGCGGCCCATCGCGTCCACGCGCCCGATCGAGCCGCCGCCGGCGCCGATCTCGACGAGCTCGATCACCGGCACGCGCACCGGCAGGCCGCTGCCCTTGAGATTGCGCCAGGCGCGCGCGACCTCGAAGCGGCGCGAGCGCTCGGGCTCGCCGCCCTCGATCAGGCAGATCTTGGCGGTGGTGCCGCCCATGTCGAAGGCGAGCACGTCGCGCAGACCGCACTCGCGTGCCAGGTGCGCGGCGAGGATGGCGCCGCCGGCGGGCCCCGACTCGACGAGCCGGATCGGGAAGCGCGCCGCCTGCTCCAGCGTGGTCAGGCCGCCGCCGGACATCATCAGCAGCAGCGGGCAGCCCAGCCCCATCGCCAGCGCCGCGTCGCGCAGGCGCTGCAGGTAGCCGCCCATCAGCGGGCGGACGTAGGCGTTGGCCACCGTGGTCGAGAAGCGCTCGTACTCGCGCATCTCCGGGCAGACCTCGCTGGACAGACAGACCGTGACGCCGTCGCCGAGCAGCGGCTGCAGGATCTCGCGCGCGCGCCGCTCGTGCGCCGGGTGCGCCCAGGCGTGCAGGAAACCCACCGCGACCGCCTCGACGCCCGCCTCGCGCAGGCGCAATCCGGCGGCACGCACGCCGTCCTCGTCGAGCGCGCGCAGCACCGCCCCGTCGGCCGCGATGCGCTCGCGCACCGCCAGCCGCAGCGCGCGCGGCACCAGGACCGGTGCGGCCTCGACGTCGACGTCGTAAGCGTCGCAGCGCTTCTCGTAGCCCATCTCGAGCACGTCGCGAAAGCCTTCGGTCGTCAGCAGCGCGGTGCGCGCGCCCTTGCGCTCGATGAGGGCGTTGGTGGCCAGCGTCGTGCCGTGGATGAACAGGCCCACCTCGGCCGCGGCCACACCGGACTCCGCGAGCAGCCGCGCCACGCCTTCCAGCACGGCCTGCTCGGGCGCGCGCGGCGTGGTCAGCACCTTGCAGCTGTAGCGCCGGGTCTGCGTCTCGAGCACGACGTCGGTGAAGGTGCCGCCAATGTCGGCGGCCAGGCGGATGGCGGCGCCCGCGTTCGTATTCGTGTTCGTGTCCGTGTTCATCGCCCGCCCCAGCGCTCACCGCTTGGCCCGCGCCACGGCGCGTGCACGGCGCTCATACCGAAGATCCCTGGTAGCGCGGGTCGCGCCACGCGCCCGCCTCGAGCAGGCTGCGCAAGACCTGCACCGCCTGCCACAGCTCGGCATGCGTCGTCGTCAGCGGGTGCACGCCCAGGCGCAGCGCGTCGGGCTTGCGCGCCGAGACGACGACGCCGTGCGCCACCAGCGCCTGCGCCAGCGCGCCGGCATGCGCGAAGCGCAGCGCGACGTGCCCGCCGCGGCGCGCGTGCTCGCGTGGGCTCGACACCTCGACCCCCAGCGCGCCGCACTGCTGCGCGACCAGCGTGTCCAGGGTGTCGGTCAGCGAACGGTGGCGCGCGTCCAGCAGCGCCGGGTCGATGCCACGCCACAGGTCGGCGGCGGCGGAGAAGGCGGCGTTGGCCAGCACCGCCGGCGTGCCGACGAGGAAACCGTCCATGCCTGCGGCGGGCCGGTAGTCGTGCTCGAAGGCAAAGGTGTCGGCGTGGCCCATCCAGCCGCAGATCGCCGGCCAGGCCGCGTCCTGCCAGCGCGGGTGGGCGTAGACGAAGGACGGCGCGCCGGGCCCGCCGCACAGGTACTTGTAGCCGCAGCCCAGGGCGAGGTCGGCCGCGCTGCCGCGCAGGTCTACCGCAACGGCACCGGCCGAATGAGACAAGTCCCACAGCGCGAGCGCGCCGGCAGCCTGCGCCTGCGCCGTCAGCGCCGCCATGTCCAGGCGCAGGCTGTGGCGGTAGTCGACGTGGGACAGCGCCACGACGGCCACGTCTCCCGGGGCCAGGGCCTGCGCCAGCGCCGCGGCGTCGGCCTGGGGCACGAGGCGCAGCTCGGCCAGGCCGGCGTGGGCGATGCCCTGCGCCGCGTAGCGGTTGGATGAAAAGACGTCGCGCTCGGCGACGATGACGCGCCGGGGCGCCTTCAAGGTCAGCGCCAGGCGCAGCAGCCGGTACTGGTTGACCGTGGTCGACTCGCCCACGCGCACGTCGTCGGGGCCGGCACCGAGCACCCCGGCCAGCGCCTGGCCCAGGGCGCGGGGCTGGTCGAGCCAGTCGAACTCGTTCCAGGAGCGGCGCCGCGCCACGCGCCAGCCGGCGTCCAGCGCCGCCTGCACCCGCGCCGGCGCGGCCAGCGGCATCGGGCCGATGGAGTTCGCGTCCAGGTAGACCGTGCCCGGCGTGCCGGGGGCGAAGCGCTCGCGCAGGGCGGCGAATGCGGGAGCGTCGGGGCCCGCATCGAGGCGGGCGCAATCGGCAGCAGTCAGTGGCACGGGCAGTTGCTCAGGAAGGACAAGGCAGTCTGGAGGCTTCCGGCGCAGCCGGGCTGCGCCGGAAGCGGCACATCACCGGCGCGTCACCGGCGCTGCCCGACCTCCTCCCGCGGATATTAAGCCGCCCGTGCCGCCACGGCCAGCAGGGCCCGAGCCATGACCATGCCCGAGGGGAATGGAGCCGGCCGCGACAGCCGCCGCCCGTGGGGCAGCCCGCGGCGGGAATGCCACCCATTGCAGAGCATTTCCATGCCACGGCGGGGCCCGTCGGGTTCACAATGCAGGGCATGCCCAAGCCTGCACCCCACCGCCTCCACCGGGGCCGCCGGTTCGGCGGCGTCACACTCCTGTCCGCGAGCCTCGTCATCCTGCTGCCGAGCGCCCATGCCGACAAGCCTGCGCCGACCGAGCCCCTGTGGGAGATCGGCGCGGTCGGTGTGGCCGTCAGCCAGCAAGCGTGGCCGGGCGCCGCCGAAGAGGTGCAGCGTGTGCTCGCCCTGCCCTATGTGCTCTACCGCGGGCCCTTGTTGCGCATCGACCGCGGCTCGGCCGGCTTGCGCGCCCTGCGCCGGGGCAACTTCGAACTCGACATCGGCGTGGCCGGGGCCTTCGGCTCGGCCAGCAAGGAGACGCAGGAGCGCCAGGGCATGCCACGCCTGGGCACGCTGGTGGAGTTCGGCCCGCGCGGCATCTGGGAGCTCGGCAGTGCCCCCGGCGGCGGGCGCTGGCGCGCCGAGCTGCCGCTGCGCGGCGTGTTCGACCTCGACGACCGGCTGGCCAGCCGGGGCTGGGCGCTGGAGCCCGAGCTGCAGTATCGGCACGACGGCATTGCGGGCTGGCGCCTGAACGCCAGTGCCGGGGCCCTGCTCGGCGACCGGCGCCTGAACGGCACCTTCTACGACGTCGGCACGGCCTACGCCACCACTTCCCGGGCGGCGTACGAGGCCCGGGGCGGCCTCATCAGCTGGCGCCTCGGCCTGACCGCCTCGCACCGCCTGTCGCCCGAGTGGCGCGTCTTCGGCTTCGGCCGCATCGACCTGGTCTCGGGCGCGGCCAACGCCGACAGCCCGCTCGTCACGCGCCAGACGGGTTTCACGGGCGGCGTCGGCCTGCAATGGACCTGGATGCAGTCGTCGCAGCCGGCGTCGGACTGAGCAGCCGGGCAGACGGACCCCATGACCTGGTTCGAGGGTTTCGACACCGTCGACACTTCAGTCGGGGGCTCGCGTGTGCACGCCCGCGTCGGCGGGCGCACCGGCGCGCCGGCGCTGTTGCTGCTGCACGGCTTCCCGCAGACGCACGTGATGTGGCACCGCGTGGCACAGGCCCTGGCCCCCACCTTCCGCCTCGTGCTGGCCGACCTTCGCGGCTACGGTGACTCGGCACTGCCCGCCGACGAGCCCGGCCACGCGCAGCAGTCCAAGCGCGCGATGGCCGCCGACCTCCTCGGGCTGATGTGCGAGCTTGGACACGAGCACTTCCACGTCTGCGGCCACGACCGCGGCGGCCGGGTCGCGCACCGCCTGGCGCTGGACCACCCGCAGGCCGTGGCGCGCCTGGCGGTGCTGGACATCGCACCGACGCTGGACATGTACGGCGCCACCGACATGGCGTTCGCGCGCGCCTACTACCACTGGTTCCACCTGATCCAGCCCGCGCCGCTGCCCGAGAAGATGATCGCGGGCTGCGCGCGCGACTATCTGCACGCCAAGCTCGGCGGCTGGGGCACGGGCGGCCTGAGCCACATCGAGCCGCGAGCCCTGGCCGAGTACGAGCGCTGCTTCAGCCGCCCCGACGCCCTGCACAGCGCCTGCGAGGACTACCGCGCCGCGGCCTCGATCGACCTCGAGCACGACCGCGCCGCGCGCGCGGCCGGTCAGCGCATCGCCTGCGAGCTGCTCGTGCTGTGGGGCGCGCGCGGCGTCGTGCAGCGGATGTTCGACCCGCTGGCGCTGTGGCGTGCCCAGTGCGACGGGCGCGTGAGCGGGCGGGCGCTGGACTGCGGTCACTTCCTGCCGGAAGAACGGCCCGAAGAGACGGCGCAGGCGCTGGCGGCGTTCTTCGGCGACTGACGCCAAGCGATCTCGCGCCACACCCGGGCTCTCAGCCCCTCAGCCCCTCAGGCGCGCAGTGGCAGCAGAACGCCGATGGCCACGAACAAGCCGCCGCAGGCCTGGTTGAAACGCCGGCCCACGCGCTGCAGCCAGGGGCTCAGGCGGTGCGCGGTGCCCGCGATCAGGGCCTCGGTGACGATCTCGATCGCGACAAAGGTGCCGGCCATGACCAGGAATTGCAGCACGAGGCTGCGCGCCGGGTCGACGAACTGGGGCAGGAAGGCGGCGAAGAACAGCAGGCCCTTGGGGTTCGTCACCGCGCACAGCGCGCCCTGGCTGAACATCGACGCGCCGCTGCGCGGCACGGCGCGCACACCCGCGTCCAGCCCGATCGGCGGCGCGCGCCAGACCTGCACGCCCAGCCAGGCGAGGTAGGCGCCGCCAAGCCACTTCAGTGCCGTCAGGCCCGGCGCCGAGGTCGCGATCAGCGCGCCGATGCCGAACATCGACAGCCCGATCAGCACGAAGAAGCCGAGCGCGCCGCCGAGCACGGTGTAGAGCGCCCGGCGCGGGCCGTAGAGCGCGCCGTGCGTCAGCGCGAGCAGGCCGTTCGGGCCCGGCGACAAGGACAGGCCGATGGCAGCCAGCAGGTACAGCAGCCAGGTCTGCAGGCTCACCGAGCCACCCTCCACGCTGCGCCGGGCCGCTCCCGCAGGGCAGGCTTCAGCTCCCGCAGGCCGAGACCATCGGCACGGCCTGCGGGCGCCCGCCGGGATTGACGGGCGGCAAGCGGCAGCGGGATTTCGCGCGCCGGGCCTTGCACAGCGGGCCAGGTCCGCAGCAATATCCGCGGCCCCAGGGCGCGACCGCGGCACTCTTGCTTGCGCCGCGCCCCGTTCATGCCTGCGCCACCGGAGTTGCCCGTGCCCATGAAAACATCCTACCGTGCCCGTCACCCCCGCTCCGGCTGGACGCTGCCTGCCGCCATGGGTGCCGCCCTCGCTGTGGCCACCGCACTGCCCGCACTGGCGCAGCCGGCAGCCGGCACTCATACCGTGCGGCTGCTGACGCCCGAGACGGCGTTGAAGGCCGCGCAGGCAGCGATCACCCGCTGCCGCGACAACGGGCACCAGGTCGCGGTGGCTGTGACCGACCGCAGCGGCACGCTGCAGGTGCTGCTGCGCGACCGCTTCGCCGGGGCGCACACCGTGGAAGTGTCCATGCGCAAGGCCTGGACGGCGGCGAGCTTTCGCCTGCCGACCAAGGACCTCGGCGCCGAGACCCAGCCCGGCCAGCCCATGAGCGGCCTGCGCGGCGCCTCGCAGGTCATGCCCATCGGCGGCGGCCTGCCGATCGAGGCCGCGGGCAGCACCCTGGGCGGCATCGGCGTCTCGGGCGCGCCCGGCGGCGACGCCGATGATGCCTGTGCCCGCGCCGGACTGGACGCGATCACGGACCTGATCGAGTTCTGATCCCGCATCCCGCGCGGCGCGGGCGAGTTACCCCGCGCCGCAGAGCGGTGCCGGTAGGGCCCGCCCGCATGCGTGACGCCGGCCGTCGGGTTCACAATGCGCATTCGGGCGCCGCCCGAGCCCGGCCTCACGGGCGAGGGCGTGCGCGCTCCAGCCTACCCTGCCTGCCGAGGTGCCTATGTCCGCCTTGTCCCGCCTGTCTGCCGTATTGCTGAGCCTGTTGGCCGTCTGCGCCGCCCAAGCCGAAGTGCGCGTGGTCCCGAAGATCGCCAGCGTTGCCGTGGGTGGCGCGTCGGTCGACGAGGCCGCCGCGCAATTCGACCGCTTGCTCGCAAGCACCTTCAGCACCGTCGAGGTCCGGTTCGAGGCCCAATACGGGCTGCGCTTCTACCCTGGCTGGTGCCAGGTCACCAATGCTGTCGTCGAGGCCACGGTCATCGGTGCGCTGCCGCAGTGGGCAGGCGCCGCCACCGCCGACGCCGCTGCGCGCCAGCGCTGGGACGCGCTCACCGCAGACGTGCGCGGCCGGGTCGCGGGCATGGAGCGAGACAGCCGCACCGCCGCGCAGGAGATGGACCGACTGATCGAGGCCATGCCGTCTCAGCGTGACTGCGACGCCGCCAAGGCCGAGGCTGGCCGCATCATCGAGACGGTGAAGACGCGCCTCCTGGGCAGCCGCTGAACGCGTCAAGGGCGAGGCATCCGGCGTCCGCAGCCGCAGCCTCGCGGGACCGCGCGACACGGCGTGCCAGGGGCGAGGCATGGCTCGGCTTCAGCCAGGGAAACACCGATTGACGCCCCCTTGAGGCCTGCACAGACTTCGGGTCATGTGTTTTCGTCCGCTGCCGCGCGCCTGACCCGATGGTCTCCACACCAGACGCTGCGTCTCTGACTGCGCCCGCCGTTCGCCCCGGCGCCAGCGCTGCACTCCTGCGCGTGCGTGACGTGCACCTGTCCTTCGGTGGCCTGCGTGCACTGGACGGCGTGGGCTTCGACGTCCGCCCGGGCTTGATCACGAGCCTGATCGGCCCGAACGGCGCCGGCAAGACGACGCTGTTCAACGTCATTTCGGGGCTGTTGCCCGCCGATTCCGGCCAGATCGAGCTTGAAGGTCGTTCGCTGGCCGGTCTGGCGCCCGAGCGCATCAGCGCCCTCGGGCTCACGCGGTCGTTCCAGATCGCGCGCGGCTTTCCCAGGCTCACGGTGTTCGAGCACCTGATGGTCTACGGCCGGGCCCAGCCCGGCGAGCGCTGGCTGGCTGCGCTCTTCGGCGCCGCGGCCGTGCGCCAGCGCGAGCAGGCGCTGGCCGAGGCTGCGCTGGCAGTCGCCCGCCGGCTCAGGCTCGACCGCGTGATCGACCACCTCGTGGGCGAGCTCTCGGGCGGGCAGAAGAAGCTGCTGGAGATCGGGCGCGCGCTCATGGGCGAGCCGCGGCTGCTGCTGCTCGACGAACCCGCAGCCGGCGTGAACCCGACACTGGCCGAGGAGATCGGCGATCATCTGCGCACGATCGTCGCCGAAGGCCGAACGATCCTGCTCGTTGAACACGACATGACGCTCGTGCAGCGCATCTCGGACCACGTGATCGTGCTCGCCGCCGGCCGCCTGCTGGCGCAGGGCCGCTTCGACGCCGTGCGCGACGACCCGGCGGTCCAGGACGCCTACCTCGGGGCGCGTCGATGACGTCGCCCGCCGTCGCACCCGTGCTCGAGATCCACGCCCTGGTCGGCGGGTATGCCGCGGCCGACCATGTCGTCAAGGGCGTGTCGCTCACGGTCTCGCCGGGCGAGCTCGTCACGGTGATCGGCCCCAACGGTGCCGGCAAGTCCACGCTGCTGAAACTCGCTTGCGGCCTGCTCGCGCCACGCGAAGGCCGCGTGCGCCTGGCCGACCGCAATGTCACCGGCGCCTCGCCGCAGAAACTCATCGAGGCGGGCCTGGTCATGGTGCCGCAGGAGAAGAATGTCTTCGGCGCGCTCACGGTCGAGGAGAACCTGGCGATGGGCTGCATGCTCGCGCCGCGTGCGCTGAAAGCCCGGCGCGAGGCCGTGCATGCGCGCTTCCCCTTGCTCGCGCAGCGACGCCGGCAGCTCGCGCGCACGCTGTCGGGCGGGCAGCGCCAGTTGCTCGCGCTCGGGCAGGCGCTGATGGCGCAGCCGCGCGTGCTCTTCCTCGACGAGCCCACGGCCGGGCTCGCGCCCAAGGCCGCCAGCGAGCTCTTCGACACCATCCGCGCACTGGCGGCCTCGGGCGTGGGCATCCTGATGGTCGAGCAGAATGCGCTCGAGGCCATGCTCGTCTCCGACCGCGCGGTCGTGCTCGTCGACGGCCGCAACGAGCACGAGGGGCCCGCCCCCGCCTTGGCGCGCGACCCGGCCATCCGTAAGCTCTTCCTGGGCGGGCGCGGGGTCGCTTCGCCATGAAGCCCGGCCATCCGCGCCCGGCGCCGTCCCGCGCGCCGCTGCCACCGAACGTTTTCAACGCCCCGGCCACCAGGCCTTCTTCAAGGAGACCACGATGACGATCCAGCAACGCCGCCGCACCCTGATCCAGGGCGCCTCCGCACTCGCCGCGGGCGCGCTGTTCGCGCCGGCCTTCGTGCGCGCGCAGTCAGGCGCGCCGATCAAGCTCGCCACGCTGACACCGCTGACGGGCGCCGGCGGCCCCTACGGCCCGGTCATGGCCAACACCGCCAAGGCCGTCGTCGACGCCGTCAACGCCGCCGGTGGCGTGCGCGGCCGGCGCGTCGAGCTCGTCTCCGAAGACGACCAGACCAACCCCGAGGCTGGCGTGCGCGCCGCGCGCAAGCTGATCGACGTCGACAAGGTCTCGGCCATCATGGGCACGTGGGCCTCTTCGGTGACGACGGCGGTCGCCCCGCTGTGCTGGGAATCGAAGACCTTCCTGTGCACGGTCTCGGGTGCCGACTCGATCACCCAGCTGCCGCACCAGGGCTTCCTGGTGCGCACCCAGCCCAACACCACGCTGCAGGGACGCAAGTTCGGCGAGTTCGCGCTCGAGCTCGGCGCCAAGCGCATGTTCTACATGTCGCCGCAGACGCCGTTCACGCAGTCGGTGTTCAGCAACATCAAGGCCGCGCTCGAGAAAGGCGGCGGCACCGCCGAGCTGCTGATCTACGACGACAAGAAGCCCTCGCTGCGCACCGAGGTCGACCAGGCGCTGCGCTTCCGCCCCGAGGTCATCTTCATGGGCGGCTACGCGCCCGACACCACGGTCCTGGTCAAGGACATCTTCCGCGCCAACTACCGCGGCAAGCTGCTGACACTGGCCTACGCGGTGAACCAGAAGGTCGCCGAGGCCAACGTCGAAGCCACCGACGGCGTCTACACCATGGCGCCATCGCCGGCCGAGGGCTCGGGCGCCTTCAAGCGTGTGGCCGACATCGTCAAGAACGCCAACCCCGACCCCTACAGCTGCCAGGTCTACGACCACGTGTCCATGGTGCTGATGGCCATTGCCCAAGGCCGCGACAGTTCAGGCGCCGCCATCCGCGAGAACATCCGCAAGGTCAGCCAGGGCGGCGGCCGGCCGGTGGACAACGCGGTCGACGGCATCAAGGCCATCGTCGCCGGCGAGAAGGTGGACTACACCGGCGCCTCCGGCCCCTGCGACTTCACCGACATCGGCGACATCCAGGACTGCCGCTTCCGCTACGAGCAGGCGCGCAAGGGCAAGATCGAGCTGATCCGCGTCGCATGACGACGGGCTGCGCACGCGGTGAGCAGCGCGCCAGGCGCGCTGCCGCGGCGCCCCTCGCGGGGGCCTGCCGATGATCGAGGCCCTCGTCCAGGCGCTGATCAACGGCGTGATCGCCGGCACCATCCTCGCGGTGCCGGCGATCGGCTTCTCGGCCATCTTCGCCGTCCTGAACTATCCGAACTTCACGATCGGCTCGCTCGCCGCCACCGGCGCCTATGCCGGCTACCTGGCCAACACGCAGCTCGGCTGGCCGCTGGCGCTTTCGCTGGGCGTGGCCTTTGCCGGCGCGGCGGTGGTGGGCGTCGTGCACGAGTGGGCCGCGGTGCGACCGCTGCAGAAGGCCGGGGCGCTGATCATGGCGATCGCCTCGCTGGCCGGCGGCATCGTGGTCGAGAACCTGCTGCGCCTGGCCTTCGGCAACGAGCAGCGCGGCTACGAGCTGCCGCTGGCGCGTGACATCGTCTTCGCCGAGGTCTGGCGCGTCGGGCCGCAGCAGATGAAGAACTTCGCCATGGCGCTGTGCATCATGGCGGCGATCTGGGCCTTCCTGCGCTGGACGCGCACCGGCCGCTCGATGCGCGCCGTGGCCGACAACCGCGACCTCGCCCGCCTGCGCGGCATCGAGCCCGAGCGCGTGGCCGTGGTCACGGTGGCCGTCGGCGCCGGTCTGGCCGGCTTCGGCGGCATGCTGATCGGCCTGGACACCACGCTCGAGCCCTTCATGGGGCAGCGCCTGCTGCTGTCGATCTTCGCCGCGGCGGTGCTGGGCGGCCTGGGCTCGATCCCGGGCGCGGTGGCCGGCGCGCTGCTGATCGGCGTGGTCGAGGAGGTCTCGGTGCTCTTCATCAACCCCGCCTACAAGAGCGCGGTGGCCTTTGCCGCCATCCTGCTCGTGCTGACCTTCAGGCCGGCCGGGCTGTTCGGCACGCGCCAGAGCTGAGAGGGGGCAGGCATGGAGAACTACCTCGTCGCGATGCTGGTCACCGCCGGCATCTACGCCTTGCTTGCGCAATCGGTCACGCTCGCCTGGGGCATGACCGGGCTGGTCAACCTGGGGCTGGCGGGCTTCTGGGCCATCGGCGCCTACGCCTCGGCACTGACCACGCAGGGCGGCGCGGTGCCGGTGCCGGTGGGGCTGCTGCTGGCGCTGGCCGCGGGTGCGGTGGCCGGTCTCGTCGTCACCTTCTCGACGCTGCGCCTGCGCGACGACTACCTGGCCATCGTCACGCTGGGCTTCGCCGAGGTCGTGCGCCTGGCGGCCGCCAACGAGATCTGGCTCACGCGGGGCAGCGACGGCATCTCCAACATCCCTGGCCACTTCGCGCGCACCCCGACCTTCCACTTCAACCTGGCCTGGCTTGCGGTGGTCACGGTGCTCGTCTTCGCCGCATGGTGGTCCCTGCGGCGGCTCGCCGCCGCGCCCTGGGGCCGGGCGCTGCGCGCGATCCGCGAGGACCAGATCGTCGCCAGCGTCGCCGGCAAGCCGGTGGTGCGCATGAAGGCCGAGGCCTTCGCGATCTCGGCCGCGATCGCGGCCCTGGCCGGCGCGCTGTACGGCCACTACAACTCCTACATCGCCCCCGACCTGTTCCAGCCCCTGGTGACGATCTACGTCTTCCTCGCCGTCACTGCCGGCGGCAATGGCCGCGCCACGGGCGCGGTGGTCGGCGCCTACCTGCTGATCGCCTTCCTCGAGGGCACACGCTTCGTCGCCGACGCGGTGCCCGGAGTGACGCCGCTGCAGGCGGCGGCGCTGCGCGAGATCGCGGTGGGCGTGGCGCTGATCCTGGTGCTGCGGCTGCGGCCGCAGGGCCTGTTCCCGGAACGCAACCAGCAGGCGCCGACAGGCGGCGCCGCTCCCTTGGAGTCGAGCCGATGAGCACCCCGTCCACCCCTCCCAACCCCCTGGGCGCCGAGCCTGTCGCCCGCCTGGCGCGGCTGTCCGAGGCTGCTGCCGCGGCAAGCACGCCGCAGACCGTCTTCGCCGCCGCCGACGCCGCGATGAAGGAGCTCATCGGCCACCGCCTGTTCACGCTGCTGTTCGTCGTGCCCGGCGGCGCCGAGGTCGAGCGCATCTACTCCTCGGACCCGGTGGCCTACCCGCTCACCGGGCGCAAGCCCATGGGGCCCACCCCCTGGGGCGAGCACGTCATCGTCGGACGTCGGGCCTGGCTGGGCCGCGACATGGAGGCCATCCGCTGGGCCTTCTTCGACCACGCGTTGATCGCAAGCCTGGGCTGCGGCACCTGCATCAACGTGCCGGTGTGCGCGCTCGGCGAGGTCGTGGGGACGATGAACATCCTCGACCGCGAGCACGCCTTCGACGAGCGCCACGTCGCGCTCGCGCAGGCGGCGGCGCCGGCTCTGGCGCCGGCTTTCCTGGCGGTGATGGGACGGCTGAAGGGCTGACGCGCCGACCGGCGCGGGCCAGGCCGGGCCGGCAACCGCAGGACCCGGCGGGCCCCGCCGCAACGGCGGCGCGCCGGGCCGCTACAGGAGTTGCTCGCGCGCGATCGGCACGCCGACGACGAAGACGCAGTCGCCCTGCTCGGTGACCGGGATCGCCTTGGTGGCGACGACGATGCCGTCGGAAGGCGAGCACAGCAGCTCGGGCGGGCGGTCCGGGCGGTCCATGAACCACAGCCGGCCCACCGGCTGGCCGCTGGCGACGCGCTCACCCGGCTCGAGCATGGCCTCGAACAGGCCGTCCTCGGGCGAGACGACGATGTTGCGCGGGTCCCGGCCGTCGATGATCACCGCAGGCGGCAGGCCGAGCGAGGCCCGGGTCTGCACCTCGCCCTCGAGCACGCCGACGTGACGCAGCACGTTGTTGAGCCCACTCCAGGCCAGGCGGTGGATGGGCGCCGGCGTGCGCCCGCCGCCACCGAGTTCGGTCGTGACCACGAGCTTGCCCTGGTTCTCGGCCTCCACCGGCAGCAGGCCCTTGCCGTTGACGTCGATGTAGAGGTAGTGGTGGTCGGTGCACCAGGCCTCCATGGCCTCGAGCATGGCTCGGCGCTGCGCCGGATCGTCCACCACATGCATGTGGGAACAGGGCAGGAACCACGCGCTGCGCCCGCCCGAGTGGATGTCGATCACGACATCGGCCATCGGGAACAGCACCCGCGTCAGGAAGTCCGCCAGCTGCTCGTGCGGCGGGCCGTCGGGCCGGCCCGGGAAGGCGCGGTTGAAGTTCGCGCCCGAGGGCCAGTTGCGCGTGTTGGCCTTCGACGCCCCGGGCGACAGCACCGGGACCACGATGACCCGGCCGGTGACCTGTCCGGGCTGCAGCTCGCTGAGCAGGCGCATCGCCGCGACCTGCCCCTCGTACTCGTCGCCATGGTTGCCGCCGAGCACCAGCACCGTCGGCCCCGCGCCGTTGACGACGCAGCCGATGTGGATGAAGGTGCTGGCCCAGCCCGCGGTGTTGGTGATCTTGTTGATGCGCAGGTGGCCGATGCGCTTGCCCGGCGCGTGCAGGTCGATGCTGCAGGAGACGGTGGACGGGCTCATGACCGGCCCCCGGCGACCGCGGCCACGCGGCCAGCGGCGATCACGGACAGTTCAAGGCCACAGGCACTGGGCTTCATGGTTGCACCTCCATCTTGCGGCCTATTGTATACAGTATTCCGCCGGCCCCATGCAGCCTTCCGCCCTCTCACGAACGCCTTGCATGACACCCCAAGGCGTCGCGCCTGCCCCGCACGACACGCCCGCCGCGCCGGTCCGCACGGCAGGCGCAGAGCAACTTGCGCCGAAGATCAGTCGTATCGGTAGAAGCCGTGGCCGCTCTTGCGGCCCAGCCGGCCGGCGGCCACCATCTCCTTCAGCAGCGGCGCCGGGCGGTACTTGGGATCGGCAAAACCGTCGTAGAACACGTTCATCACCGCCAGCATCGTGTCCAGGCCGATCATGTCGGCCAGCGCCAGCGGCCCGATCGGGTGGTTGCAGCCCAGGCGCATGCCGGTGTCGATGTCCTCGGGCGTGGCCAGCCCTTCGTCGAGCACGAAGATGGCCTCGTTGATCATCGGGCACAGGATGCGGTTGACGACGAAGCCCGGGCGGTTGCGCACCGTGATCGGCGTCTTGCCCACCAGGCGGGCGAAGGCCATGGCGCGCGCATGGGTCGCGTCCGAGGTCTGCAGGCCGCGGATGATCTCCAGCAGCGCCATCATCGGCACCGGGTTGAAGAAGTGCGTGCCGATCAGGCGCTCGGGGCGCTGCAGCACCGCGGCGAGCTGCGTGATCGAGATCGACGAGGTGTTGGTCGCGATCACCGCGTCGGCATCGGCCAGACGGTCGAGCTCGCGCAGGATGCGCAGCTTGAGCTCGAGGTTCTCGGTCGCGGCCTCGATCACGAGGCTGGCGCCGGCGATGTCGGTGTAGGCCGTGCTGCCGCGCACCCGCGCCTGCGCCGCCTGGCTGTCGGCGGCTGCCAGCGTGCCCTTCTTCACCAGCCGGTCCAGGCTGCGCGCCAGCGTGGACTTGCCGCGCTGCACCGCCTCGTCGCTGATGTCGATCATGGTCACCTGCAGTCCCGCCATCGCCGCCACCTGCGCGATGCCGTTGCCCATGGTGCCGGCGCCGATGACGGCGATCGCCCGCAGGCTTGCTTCGTGTTGGTCCATCTTCATCCTCGTCTGACAGTCAGGGAATCGTGAACGGGCGGCCTGGGGTGGCCACGATCCGTCAGCGTCGAGCTTAGCGCCTGGCGCTGACGGCAGGCCGAGGCCAGCGGGCATGGCCGCGCCTGCCGAGCCCCTCAAGGCCGCAGGTGCAGGAACTCGCGCAGCGCCGCGGTGAAGGACTCGGGTTGCTCCAGGTTCGCCAGGTGTGCCGCCTCGGGCAGGACCACCAGGCGCGAGCCGGGCGTGTGGGCGTGGATCTCCTCGGACATGGCCAGCGGCGTGCCCGGATCGTCGGCGCCGCAGATGACGAGAACGGGGCAGTCGATCTCGCGCAGGCGCGCGGTGAGGTCGATCTTCGGGATGGCCTGGCTGCAGCCCACGTAGCCGGCCACCGGCGTGGCGACGATGAGCTGGCGCACCGCCCCCACCACCTCGGGACACCGGGCGTGAAAGGCGGGCGTGAACCAGCGCTGCAGCGTCGGCTCGGCCAGCGGGCCCATGCCCTGCGTCAGTGCGACCTCGATGCGCTGCGCCCACACCGCCGCCGCCTCGGCGGGGTAGCGGCTCGTCGTGTCGGCCAGCGTCAGGCTGCGCAGCCGGCCCGGGTACTTCAAGGCATAGGTCTGGCCGATCATCCCGCCCATCGACAGCCCGCAGAAGTGCGCGCGCTCCACGCCAAGCGCGCCCAGCAGCGCGTGCAGGTCGTCGGCGAGCAGCTCCAGCGTGTAGGGCCCCGGCGGGGCCTCGGTGCCGCCGTGACCGCGCGTGTCGTAGGCCAGGATGCGGTAGTCGCCCTTCAGCGCCTCGATCTGCGGCCCCCACATCGCCAAGCTGCAGGCCAGCGAGTGCGACAGCACGAGCCAGGGCGCGCCCTCGGGACCGTGGAGTTCGAAGTTCGTCGTCAGTGCGTCGAGTTGCAGCTTCATCGCCGAGGTGTCTCCGTGCAAACCGGGGGCAGGCGAGCACCGCAACCCGCGTTGCGGCGTCGCCGCGCCCCCATCGCGGCAATGTAGCGCCGTCGCGGCCCAGGGCCCGGGCCGCGCGACGGACTGCCGCCAAAGGCCGGCAGAACGCGCCGCGAGGGAAGGTCTGCAAAACCCCCGGGCAGACGTGCTTGTCTACCGAGGGAAGCGGAGGGACTGACACCACGCACTGGGACATCGACATCATCCCGGGCGCACGGTCCCGCACGAGGAGATGGACGCCGCCATCGCGGTGCAGGTGGCGCGCGCGATGATCTGGCCAAGAGCACGGACTACCCTTTCGCAAGGGCTGGGCAGCTCGAGCCCCAAGCCGCGAGCGCGGGTTGCCGCCGGACCGACCCGGTTTCACTCCACCGTCACCGATTTCGCCAGCGGGCGGCGACAAATCGCCCCAGGACCGAGACATCAGGCAAGCCAAGGCGCTGGCACGCGCAGGCCATGGCCCAGGCCTGAGCGGCCGCCGGCCCTGAAGGTCAGCTTCGAGCTCATCCATCACTGACAGCGGCGGGCCGTAGCAGAATCGGCATACATTCATTTCTCCGTCCGACTGGAGCGCCCACCATGCCTCGCATCCCTGTGCTGGACGAAGCATCCATGCAGACCGCCGAGTCGCAGATTCCGCAACTGGCCCATCGGGCCGGGCTGGCGGCGCATCGGCGCGCAGTGAGCAGCCACGACACCATCCTGGTCATGAAGTCTCCCAGCGGCGACCTGGTGGCGCGGCAAACCAGCGGCCAGGTGGTGGTCCTCAAGACGCTGCCTGCTGCCACGCCGGTGCGCGCGGGCACGGTGTTCAAGCGGGCCGCCAAGCGCGCCAGCAAGGCCGGCGGACGGTGAAGCCAGCGGTGGCATCCGCACAGCCGCGTTTGCGTGTGTTCGCCGGCCCCAATGGCTCCGGCAAGAGCACCATCCACGAGATATTGAGGCCCGAGTGGATCGGCGTGTATGTCAACGCCGACGAGATTGAAAAGCAGCTGCGCCACAGCGGAGCGCTGGACTTGAACAGCTTTGAGTAGGTGGAACCGGCTGAAGCCCTGCAACGGCGTATCAGCGGGCATCTGGCAGCTTCAGAGTTGTTGGCCAGGCACGGGTTGTTGCAGGTGGCCCAAGACGTGGCCGTGGCCATAGATCGCCGATTGCACCTGCCGCAGGAGGTGGCCAGCTCCTACGTGGCGGCGGTGCTGGCCGATGCCATTCGCCGGGCCTTGCTGGCCCAAGGCAGCACCTTCACCTTCGAGACGGTGATGTCTTCGCGCGACAAGATCGACTTCATGCGCGAGGCTCAGGCGCTGGGCTACCGAACCTACTTGTACTTCGTGGCCACGGACGACCCTGAGATCAACATCTCGCGTGTGCAACTGCGGGTGAGTCAGGGGGGGCATGACGTGCCTGAAGGCCTGATCCGCTCACGCTATGTGCGCTCCATCGGGCTGCTGGACGACGCCTGCGCGGCTGCCCACCGGGCCTACATCTTTGACAACTCAGGCCACGCACACCAGTGCATTGCAGAGGTCATCGACGGAACGGAAATGACCGTCCGAGTGGACGCACTCCCGGCTTGGTTCACGGGCACCACGCTGTGGCGATCTTTCAACGCCGGAGACGATCCGCCCGCAGATGAATCCCGGTAAGGCTCGAAGCACCACCCGTGTATCCTCGACCATGACCGTCGAATCACTGCCCGCTTTCACCGCACCGGCCCGCCAGCGCTGGGAGTCCATCCCCGCCGACATCCGGCAACGACTGCTGTCCAATGTCTGGTGCGGTCGGTGTCGCCGAGAATCCACCAACACCAACTTCACCGGCACCATCAAGGGCGGCGACCCGCTGCTGGTCGGCAAGTGCGGCGAATGCCGCGGTGATGTGGCGAGGGTGATCGATGGCTCGTGATCCGACCCCCTGACACCGGGGATCAGCCATCCTGTCGGCGCCAACGCATCGTGGA